>DATKXU010000076.1:0-8152 GCA_035528905.1 Armatimonadota bacterium | reverse complement strand
CTCGTCCATCCCTATTGACCGGGCGGCTGGGGCCACAGCGTGCCTGATCGAACCCAAGTCCTCTGCGCTGACGATGTTCCACGATCCTGTGGAAGGGCCCATGAGCTTGTGTATCTCATCTCGTTCGGTTATCACCAGCTTGCCTTCGGTGGCCGCCATAATCGTGCGGCGGTAGAACTCCCGCTTATGTTCCTCGAGTTCGCGCCTCCTCTGCTCGGCAAGCTTGCGCTCTGTGATGTCAATGCCCAAGCTGAGGCCCATCGTTACCCGTCCTGAGGCATCGTACACCGGAGCGGAATTCGTCAGAACGTAGATCGCCGTGCCGTCGGCGCGCACGTCTTGCCACTCTATTCCTTCTGCTACTTCCCCTGAGAATACCCGCGCGATGACTTCCTCTCTCCTCGCGCGATCCTCCGGCCTGGCAAATGTCTCGAACATGGACCTGCCTACCATGCGTTCTGCAGGGAAGCCGAAGAAACGCTCACATGCAGGATTGGCCTGTACAATCACTGCGTCCCGGTCGTATGCGAAGGTAGCCGCCGGCATATAGTCAAAAATAGTACGCAGATTCTCCTCCGACCTGCGCAGCTCTTCCTCCACCCCCTTGCGCTCTAGAGCAATTGCGAAGATCTCTCCAACTATTTTGAGCAGCATGATAGTTTCTTCCGACCATGTCTTCTCTGTCCGCACCGAACCGAAGCCAAGAATTCCAACGAGAGATCCTTGATAAGCCATGGGGACGGCAATGAACGATTGCATCGCAAACGGCTGTATAAGCTCTTGCTCGGGACGCGCCTCGGGCGGGAGGTCGGCCAACCGGGGAACATGAATTACCTCAAATCGTTTAAATCTCTCCATGATCCAAGGGAAAGCCTGAAGGGACAGCCCTACCATAGAGCTAGGCGCCACTTCCAGGCCCTCCGCCGCCCACGCCTGACCGCTTTCGATTGTCGTTAAGTCATCCGAGAACACAAGGAGGTAGCTGCGGTCAACTCCCGCGAATTCTCCTATCTGGCAAAGGGCCTGCTTGATCCCATTATCAATTTCATCCAATGGGAGATTGATGAAATGTGTTGATATGTTGGTGATGAGCTTCTGGAACTCTATGTGATACCGCAGCTCTTCCTCCATTTGCCTGCGGTCGGTGATGTCGCGCCCTACCGATTGGAACTCGACTAATCGGCCCGTTTCGTCGAATATCGCCCGGTCGCTCCACTGCTGCCAGCGAGTCTCAGCGCCCGGCGCTAAGACGGGGTGCTCGTACATCCCAACCGGGTGCTCTCGACTGAGGGAGGCGAGGTAATCCTTCACCCCTTCGCGGTCTGCTTCGGGGATGAGCTGCAAGAAGCTGTACCCGATCAGCTCCTCGTATGTCCTGCCGAAATAGCGGCAATAGGCATCGTTGACGAAGGTAAGCGTCGTGTCAGGCAGAAAACGGCAGATGAGCTCGGTCTGATCCTGCACTATGGCCCGGTATCGGGCCTCCGATGCGGCCAGCGATTTCTCCGCCCGCCACGTGTCGGTGTAGTCCTCATGCTGTACCACCACATACTGGACTCGGCCTGCCTCATCCTTGATGGCAAATAGATACGTGCGGAGCACCTTACGTGTCGGCTGCGCGGAAGTTACGCGCTTTACCTGGGGGAGGTCATACTCTATGGTGAACCGGGTGTGTCCGCCATCCTGGAACACGCTTCTGACCTGCGGCGCGAAGCCTTGCCGGGCGATCTGCTCATCCTCTAGAATATTGTACTTGCCCGCCACTTCCTCGTCGCGCTCGACTCCGAAGAGCTTTCTGTTCGCGGCGTTCTCGAACACGAGGGTGCCGTTCCTATCCGCGATCCAGGTGCTCAGCGGGCATTCGATAACGAGCGAGCGAAGGACGTTCTGGAGGTCCTCCTCGGGTATGAGGCCGGTCTGGCGTTTACTTGATCTATTACCTCGGTCCAATGGCGAATTCCTCGATGTGCGTCGGTTGCTGTACGAGCTAGCCCTGGGGCCGCTACTAAGAGTGTACCCAGTTCCGACGCAAAATCCACCTGGGGCCGCTGCACGCGGGCGCCGCATCGGTGTCAGGCAGGATATATGGGCCGCGCCGGGTAACGAAGAGGCATGAAGAAACTAGCTCTTACACTTTCGATACTCCTACTCCTTCCGACGACGGCCGGCGCGGCCGGGCGATACTACGTACACACGGTATGGTCCAACATGGCCGAAGCTAAGGACCCTGCGCTCACTCGCGAGCTAATAGATGTGATGAAGGGCCGCGGGTTCAACGGCCTTTCCACCGACATTCACTGGAACACCGTCCGGGAGGACGGGTCCTACGACTTCTCGCAGTTGGATCGCGTCGTCGAGGCTGCCTTGACGAAGGGCTTAGTAGTCTTCGTGCGCGTGAATGCGACCCTTGCCTTGGAGTTTAAGCCGTACTGGGTGCAGGAGGAGCATCTGGCGTGCGGTGTATCCGGCGAGCCGTTCATCCTGGAGCCTCAGAAGATCGGCACCCCGTCCATCGCAAACCGCGAGGTCCTTCGGCGCATGGCCCATTTCTACGAGGCCGTCGGGTGCCACTGCCGCGAGAGGTTCGGGAGCGGCAGGATTGTGTGCTTCACCGCGGCGTTCACCCCATCCGTGGAGAGCGAGTACTTGAAGCAGATTGATTACTCGCCTGCCGCTAAGACGGGGTTCGTCTCTTGGGCGAAGAAGGAGTACGGGTCAATCCACGCACTGAACCGGAAATGGGGCACTGAGTACAAGTCCTGGAATGAGATTGACCTCGTGAAAGCCCATCCCACGGCGCAGGAGCTCTATTTCGAGCACTGTCTGAGGCGCTTCTTCTGCATTATGAGCAACGCGCTCAAGAAAGGAGATCCCAAGGCGAAGTTCGGCATGCAGACAGGCTGTATATGGGACCGTGCTCGCTCGCGCCGCACGGCAAACTGTGCGAGGTTCTTCGACGTATGCGACCGGCTCTTTGTTGCAGACTCGCCGATCTATCCGCACAGGTTCACGTGCGATTACCTCCGCGGAGTGTCCCAGGGCAGGGTTGACGTGGCAAACGAGATAGACGGCCCTTACCTGCAAATGCTGACGAACGAGCGAATATTGAACCAGGGCATCGAGACCTGGGAACAGGGGGTCAACACGCTCTTTCTCTGCAACTGGTACCTGAGCGACCTGAAGAATCCGAAGTTCACCGCACTCTACGAGCTGGGCAAGCTGGCGAGGCGACCGGCAAGAGTAGTCGAGGCGGATCGGGCGATATACATCTCCGTGTGGGACCTCGTCCTCGGGCGCAACGCGATCAGAGCTTACCAGGCCTTTTACAACAAGCTCCCCGACAAGGACAAGCGTCCAGTGGACATAATCAACGACGGCGTGTTCGACCGCGACCCGGGGGTGCTGAAGAAGTACAGGGAGGTCTACCTCCCGCAGAACGAGCGAATCCCCGAAGCGTCCCGCAGGGCGCTGCGCACCGTGAAGGAGCGCCTGCTCATCCAGGATCCCTGCGTCGCAGGCACGCTCGACGAGTACAACCGCTCGACGAAACCGCTGGCGGCGGAGCTGGCCCTGACGCTTCCCGCGGTGCCGCCTACAGACGGCGCCTGAGGAAAACGCGTGTGTTCCTCACTCTTTGATGCCGGTGGTCACAATGCCCTTCACGAAATACCGCTGGCCGATGAAGAAGATGACGATGATCGGGCTCATGACGACGAGCGAGGCCGCCATCATGTAGTGCCAGTCGGTCCCGTACAAGCCGCGGAACGAGTCCAATCCGAGCGAGAGCGTGAACTTCTCCTCGGAGTTCAGGTAGATCAGCGGTCCCATAAAGTCGTTCCATGCGCCCATGAAGGCGAAGATCGCCACCGTTGCCAGCGCGGGCTTTGCCAGCGGGAGCATGATGCGCGCAAAGATGTCCAGCGACGTTGCGCCGTCTATCCGCGCGGCGTCCTCCAGCTCTGCTGGTATCGTGAGGAAGAACTGCCGCAGCAGGAAGATGAAGAACGCGCCGCCGAAGAATGCGGGCGCGGTGAGCGGCTTGAAGGTGTCTACCCACCCCAGCCAGCGGAACAGCAGGAATGTCGGGATCATGGTCACGATCCCGGGCAGCATCATCGTTGAGAGAAGCAGGATGAAGAGGGCATCGCGGCCGGGCGCTCTCAGGCGCGCGAACCCGTAGGCGCACGCGGCGCTGGATAGAATCGTCCCGACCATGACCAGCGTGGTGATGATCACCGTGTTCCTCAGGTACAGCGCGAAGGGAAGGACAGTCAGCGCCTTTGCATAGTTGGCCCAGACGACCGGATCGGGAATCCATCTGATCGGCTGGACGAGGACTTGCTTCGGCACCTTGAGCGAGGTGGATACCATCCAGAAGAAGGGGATGAGCATGACGCACGACCCGGCGAGCAGTGCGATGTGCGTGATCCCCGCCGTTATGCCTTGTCGGCGTCGCTTTGCCACGTCACTTCACCCCCTCGTAGTAGACCCATCGCCGCGCGAGTTTGAACTGGATCAGCGTCACGCCCATGATGATGACGAACAGCACCCATGCGAGCGCCGAGGCGTATCCCATCTTGAAGAATCGGAAGCCGTTATTGAACAGGTAAAGCACGTAGAAGAGGGTGGAGTTCGCCGGGCCGCCGCCGGTCATTATGTACACCTGCGTGAAGACCTGGAAGCTCGCGATGACGCCCATTATCAGATTGAAGAAGATCACGGGGCTGAGCATCGGGAGTGTGATGTGCCGGAACCGCTGGAGGACGTTCGCGCCGTCAATCTGGGCGGCCTCGTAGAGCTGCTCGGGAATGCCCTGAAGCCCGGCCAGGAAGATGACCATGCCGCCGCCGACCCCCCACAGGCTCATCAGGATTAGCGACGGCTTCGACCAACTCTCGTCCATGAGCCATTGAGGAGGATGCGCTATCCCGAAGACGTCTGCGAGAATGGCGTTCAGAACTCCATAGTCCGGGTTGAGTATCCATCGCCAGAGGAGCGCAACCGCCACGCCGCTCAGGATCGCGGGCAGATAGTAGATGGTGCGGTAGATCGAGATTCCCCGTATCTTCTGATTGAGCAGCATCGAGAGGCCGAGCGCGCCGGCGATCCCAATAGGGACCGCAAACGCGGCATAGAAGAGGGTGTTCGCCAGGGATTTCACGAACAGCGGGTCGGCTGTGAGCTTCCGGTAGTTCTCCAGCCCGACGAAATCCGCCGGCCTGAAGATGTCCCACCTGCAGAAGCTCAGGCCGATGGAGAAGAGCATCGGCCCGAGAGTGAAGATCAGGAAGCCGATAACCCACGGCGAGATGAACATGTAGCAATCAATGGCTTCTCCCCGCGCCAACTTTCCCAAACGCCGCTTGTGCATCAGAGTCACCTACGCGAGCCTTTCGCTCTCGGATTCTTCCCCTCTCCCCTTGCGGGACTCGTGCTACGTAGCGACTTCGCAGAGTAGCAGAGGGCGAGGGTGAGGGGGTTATCTCCCGTGTTTGCGGTAATCTCCGCATCATCCTGGCAAGTTAGGTGCCAAAGGGTAGTCAGCACGCCTTCTAGATTCCCCAAAACGTCCTCATTAGTAAATCGCACGATCTTAAGGCCCTGTGCTTCCAGGTATGCCTGACGAGCCTCGTCACGTCGTTCCTGAAAAGCATGTATCCCTCCATCGAGCTCGACAACCAGACGCAGTTCCGGGCAGAAGAAGTCAACTATGTATTGATCAATCGGTTGCTGCCTCCGCCACTTACGTTCGTTGAGCCGTTCATTGCGCAGGTGCCGCCAAAGGATCTTCTCAGCGGTTGTCGGGGCCCGTCGCAGCCGCCTGGCCCGATTAACCGATGGCCGTCCCATCCCCCTCACCTCCAACTCCTCTCCCGCAAAGGGGAGAGGAGGCTGTCCTACTGGCGTTCTTCCAGGCCAACTTTCCCAAGCGCCGTCTCTTGCGTGATTGTTCCTCACATCCAAAGCCAAGGCGGAGTGATGGAGCAATGGAGTAACGGAGTATCGGGAACCCATCGCTCGAGTACTCCACCACTCCAATACTCCTCGCTCAGAGTTCTGTCACTCCTCCGCCAGGAGCTTGTCCACCTTCGGGACGAGTTTCCGGCAGGCGTCCGCCGCTGTCTTCTTGCCTCGCCAGACGGGATCAAGCTCGTTCCCGACGACCGTGATGATCTCCATCCACCTAGGCGATTGAGGGAGCGGACGGGCGTATTGCATTACCGCCGCCGCCGCCTGCTTGTTCCTCGGAAGGGTAGTCGGGTCGAGGAATTCCGGCCTCTTCGCCACCGCCTTGTACGACGCGAGCTCCACCGGCGCGAGCCGGAGCATGCCCTCCATGCCTGTCATGTACTTTATGAACTCGAAAGCTTCCTTCTGGTGCTTGCACTGGGCTGTGATAGCAAACGCGCTGCCCAGGCACGGCGCCGGCCGGTCGCATTTTCCCTTTGGCAGCAGGGCGATGTCCCACGCGAAATCGCATTTCGCCCTAAACTCGGCGACTATGGGATAGATGCTCTCGAACATGCCGATCTTGCCGGTCTCGAAGAGGTCCACCGGCCCGCGATCCTCGAACTCGATGGGCGTTGGGGCGACGTGATGCTTGTAGGTGAGGTCGGCCTTCCACTGGATCGCCTCAATCGCCTCAGGGCTGTCCAGGAGACAATGCTTCATGTCCGGCGTGAACAGCTCGCCGCCGTTCTGCCATATCAGCTCCGGCCAGTCAATGCCCGCTGTGCCGAACTGAATCCGCCTCCCCTTTGCGTTCGTCTTCGCGAGCTTCTTCGCGGCCTCCAGAAAGTCATCCCAGGTCCAGGACGGATTCGGGTATTCGACTCCCTCGCGGTCGAACATGTCCTTATTGTAGAAGATCACCGGCGCGGAAGCGTCCTTCGGGAGGCCGTAGACCTTGCCCTTGTACGTGAAGGCGTCAATCATCGGCTTGTAGTAATCGGAGAGCGCCACGTCCGGGTCGGCAGCGACTAGGGGGGTCAGGTCTATGAATGCTCCACGCGCGGCATAGGAGGCGAGCGCCGTGGGATACATGAAGACTACGTCGGGAGCGACTCGCCCGGCCTGGCGGACGAGCATTTTCTGCTCGTAGTCGCTGGTGACCTTCTGAACTGTGAGCTTTATGTTCGGGTGCGTGTGCCGGAAGTCGTTGAAGATGCGCTCGTAGATCTCCAGAAGGAACGGCGGACATGGCGGATGCGCGTACACGACCTCGACCCGGCCGTCCACTGCGCCGCCTCGGTTCCGCCCCGTGAGCAGCGCGACGCCCAGGACGCCAACGAGTATCAATGGTATGATGACAGGACTGCGGAGGATGCTCATCGTGGAAATGCTCTCCTCCCGCTACTTTGGCTCCGTCAGCCGCGAATTCCTGCATCTCGCGGTGGACCACCAATCCGATAGGTCAGCCCTGCCACCTAAAGGAGAGCAGCAAGGAGTCCGCATGCATTAGTGATCCGCTTGGCTTCAGCCAGCAGATTCAGACTGCCCCGACAGGCCGTAGAGGCTGCGGCCGCCGGATGACTCATCGTCCGCAAGGGTCTCAAGGTACTCGACCTCCTGCGCATCCAGCCCGTACAGCTCGTAGACCAGCCGGTCAATCAGCCTCTCTGTTGATCCTACCTTCCGCCGGAGCTCGTCACTCTCAAATGCGTTATTCGCGAGGGGAATACGCCTGTGAAGGCGAAGCATCTCCTCCACCAGCTCCACCATGCGGTCGTGTCGGGCTCTATCTTCGGGGCGGGAAAGATCGAGCGGCGGCAGCGGGATGCGGTCGAGGTCTGCCTTCTTCGCCTGGGCGAAGGAGTGCCTGTTGGCGAGGCACTCCGCGTGGTAATACAGGCTCATCAGCCGGGAGTTCAGCACGCCCAGGATGAACCTGAAATCGAGGTCGGTGCGGTTGCGGAACAGGAAGTAGAGCGACTGCTCCGGGTAGACGCCGGACGCGTCGTAAGTGGCCGTGAGCCGGCTGCCCGTCTTGCGGATGAGGACCTTTGGCGACGCGCCGAGCTTGGCTCTATCCGCCGTCCGGCCGGTGAGATTCTCCTTGCGGAACTCGAACCAGTACCGCTGGCGGATAGTGTAGCGTCCGATGCTGCTGCCCTTGAGCGCCCGGATTTGAGCGCCGCTGGTCCTGGTCTTG
>DATKXU010000075.1:0-30718 GCA_035528905.1 Armatimonadota bacterium | reverse complement strand
TTGCGATCCGTGCTTTGCTCGTCTTGCCCGCAAGCGCCAATTTCACAGCCTCTGCCTTGAAACTCTCTGAATACTGCCTCGCCATCTTTGGGTCACCTCATCTCCTATTATCCGGTGCCCACTATTTCGAGGCAAGGTCAGAGTACGAGTAAGAGTACGAGAACGAGGTTTATGGCTTCTCTGTTTCAAGCTTATCAACTACCTGCCGTATGTCTATATTGACCGGACAGGCGGCGATGCACCGGCCGCAGCCGACGCATCCAAGGATCCCATAGCGCTCCGGCGAGTACTTGAATTTATGGAAAACTCTCTGCCGCGTTCGCTCCTTCTTCGATGGCCGGGGATTGTGTCCCGCGCCCATCAGCGTGAACTTCTCGAACTGGCAGGTGTCCCAGCACCGGAACCTGCTGCCGCGAACGCCCTTGGGACATTCCTGGATGTCGAAGCAGTGGCACGTCGGGCAGAGGAACGCGCAGACTCCGCAGCCCAGGCACTTCTCAGCGAGCTTGGCCCAGATCGGGTGATCCCAGTCATACGACCCGGAAGCGGCGGCATGGTCGGTCGGCTTAGGCAGACTGCTCAGCGCCTTCTTGCGGACTTCCTGGACCGCCTGCGCATCGGCCTCCGACGCGGGCTTGAACTCAGGTGCGCTCAGGAGCTCCTCGCCCTTCGGGGTCAGCGCCTCGGCGTAGAGCTTGTCGCCGATATCGGTGAAGTATGCGTCCATCCCTACCGGGTTCGTGAGAAAATCGCCGACCTCCGTGCAGAAGCAGCTCCAGGATGGATTGTTGCAGAACAGCCCGACAATGACGGTGTGCTCGCGACGGTTGAAGTAGAGCGTATCCACCGGCTCGACGTTCGAGTACACGGCGTCAACGTATCTCAGGGCCGCCGCGTCGCACGCACGCGCGCCGAAGATGAGGCGGTCCTTGACCTCCGCTTCCGGCGCCGTCACTTCCGCCGCCTGGCCGGAAAGCTCGTACTCGAAGAGCATCTCCGTCTCCGGCGTGAAGTGCTCGCGGAGGCTGGTATTAGCGGGAGCAGGCGATTCGAGATTGATGGACGACGGATCGTCAATGACTTTGAAGCGCGTCACGCCGTCCTCAGTCACCGGCGCGATGATCTCGTACTTGCTTGCCAGAGATGCAAGCCAAGTAGAAACGTCTTCTTTTGCTATAATCTTGGGTTCCACCGATTCTATCCTTGTTCACGCACGATTGAGATAGCTAGTGTCCAACCTCACTCCGGGCACGGATCCGGGTCTTTCGCCTCGAAGCTGCCGAGTACCGGCAATGCCTCCGGATCGGTTCCGGGCTCGTAGTCGAACATATCCTCCACATCCACATGAACCTTCTTTCCGAGGAGTGAGAGCTGAATGCGCACGGGGCACACGCGCTCGCACTCGCCGCAGCCGATGCACCGCCCGGCGAGGTGCATCGCCCGCGCCATGTGGAAGAACCAGTTCGCCGTGGGGTCTGTGCTCTTCGAAACCCACAGTTGGGCGGCTTTGTCCACGAAGCACTCGCTGCAGTAGCAGGCCGGGCATACCGCGCGGCACGCGTAGCAGCGGATGCACCGCTCGAACTGCTTCGCCCAGAATGCGCGCCTCTCCGCCGGCGACATCTTCTCATACTCTTCGAGGGAGATGTATGCGTCCGTCACCGGCTCGCGCGCCGGCGATTCGCCAATCTTGATGTCCGCGAGCGCGGGCTCGCCGATCTCGCAGGACAGGCACTTGCCCGCGAATGCCTTCTCGCGGGGAATCACGACCTCCCCGGAGCCGGTGGTTACCGCGATGCCGTCGCCTCGCCACTCAATCGAGCGGATGTCGCCCAAGTCCATCTCGCTCAGGCTGTCCAGGCCCAGCACGCCGGGGCAGCCGACGACTATTGCGATCACGTCATCCCGCTTGATCTGGTGCTCCTTGATTAGCTCGACCACCGAACCGACATCACACGGCTTGAGGACGACGGCAACCTTTCCGCGCTTGACGGCTTCGGGAAGGTAGACCGCCAGGTTGTTCACGCACGTGGGATTCCAGATCAGCCGGTCAGCCTCCTCAGGCGTCTCAGCGAACAGCGGCGCGCACTTGAACGGCACGCTCCCGGCCTCATAGCCGATCACCAGCTTGACCTGCCCGCTCTCCAGGAGCTCTCTTGCTTTTGCTCGAAGTTCCTGTTCCATGTTGTTAGTCTCTGCCATGTATGTAGGGGCAGGTCCCTGTGCCTGCCCACGAAAAGGGCAACCACGGGCGGTTGCCCCTACGTTATCCCTTCACAACTCCCTTAAACGGCCCGACTTTCTTCACCGCTTCGGTCAATTCCTCGACGACCTCGGCGAACTTGTTCCCTTCGGCGGCCGAAACCCAGTCGAAGCGGAAGCGCTCCGGCTCGATCCCCATGAATTCGAGCAGCCGCTTGAACAGCATCATCCGCCGCCGGGTGTAGTAGTTCCCTTTTGAGTAATGGCAGTCGCCGGGATGGCATCCGGCCACCAGGACGCCGTCGAAGCCGCGCTCGAACGCCTTCATGACGAACTGCGGAGTGATGCGCCCCGAGCACGGCACGCGAACGACCCGCAGGTTCGGCGGGTACTTCAGCCTGCTCGACCCCGCGAGGTCCGCGCCCGCATAAGAGCACCAGTTGCACAGGAAGCCGATGAGGCGGGGCTCCCACTCTGTGGGCCTATCTTCAGTCTGAATATCTTCAGTTATAAGCTGTTCTTCCGACACTTGTCTCGTCCTCGCGCTAGGCTTCCCCTCCTCTGGAGGGAAGGGCCTTACCAAACTACCAGTGGTTTGCTACGGCGTTGCCACTCCGTTTTGCTTCCAAAGCATGAAAGCACTAACTAGTCAATCTTGCCAATGTCCCAGCTATATACATGGTAAGCCATAGGCTGCATGTGACAACTATAAACAACTCCCAAAAGCCATTACGCCAGTTCGAGAGCTGCCACACAAGTGCCCCGCACACGAGAAGCGCAAAGAGGTAGCCTACAACAGCCATCCCCTTTTCGCTACCTTTGCCCTTAGGTGGGACACGGCGGCCACACACGTATCCGCAAAATGCCGATGCAGCTACCAAGGGCACTACATAACAGAGCATCCACAACGCTATCAGATACGGATGCTGCGGACGCATAGCTGTCAGTACAAACCCTATGGTTATCACTAGGATGATTGGTAGGTAGTACTTCCTCGGAATCACTCAACTACCTCCCTAGCTAAAGCTACTCCTTATACGCCAGCGCACCCACCTCGGCGAGGAGCTGGTCGTCCTTGAAGTCCCGTCAGGCCTGTTGCTCCAGGTTGGTGAGCGAATCTATTGGAGTTGTCAGACCTCTGTACAGACCGGTCCCGACAACGATTACGCTCCCAAAGATCCCCAGGAGAACAGCCTCGCTGCTGAAACTACCGGAAAGTGCGAAGTAGACCAGCCCGGAACCCCCGCCTACAACCAACGACAGGGCGAGGGTGAGGTACACAACGCTCGGCCATCGTACAACTCGTTTGTCCTTGCGACGACCTACGAGAACAATTCTCACGACTGTCACCTTCCTCCTCATTCTCCGAAAGTTAATCGCTAACAGCTACTCCGCAAACGCCAGGGCATCCACCTCGGCGAGGAGCTGGTCGTCCTTGAAGCCCTTGAGCTGCATTGACGACGACCGGCAGGCCGCGACGCAGGTCCCGCACCCATGGCAGAGTCCTTCGTTGACGGATGCCACGGTCTTGATCGGGTTGCCGTTGTTATCGTAAATCGTCTTGGCCTCGATCGCCGTGTACGGGCAGACTTCCTTGCAGAGCAGGCAGCCCACGCACGTGTCCTCGTCCACCTCGGCGATCATCGGCTCCGAGAGCAGGTTCGGCTTGGAGAACAGCCCGGTTACCTTCGACGCCGCGCCGGATGCCTGCGCCACCGAGTCCGGGATGTCCTTCGGATACTGACACGCGCCCGCCAGGAAGATGCCGGCGGTCAGGACTTCCACCGGCCGGAGCTTCGGGTGGGCCTCGCTGAACCAGTTGTACTCGTCGGTCGAGATGCCGAGCTTCCGAGCCAGCTCCTTCGCATCCGGCTGGGCCTCCATCGCGGACGCCAGCACCACCATGTCGGCCTCGATCTCGATGGGCTTCCCGATAAGCGTGTCCACTCCGCGAACGATCAGCTTCCCGTCCATCTCGAACACCCGCGAGACGCGGCCCCTGATGTATATTGCGCCGTACTTCTCGATCGCGCGCCGGACGAATTCCTCGTATCCCTTGCCGTTCGCCCGGATGTCCGTGTAGAAAACGTATGCCTGCGCATCGTGGAACTTCTCCCTAAGGAGCAGGGCGTGCTTCGCGTTGTACATGCAGCAGACCTTCGAGCAATATGGATAGCCGTGCTCGTCGTCCCTCGAGCCGATGCAGGAGATGAAGACGACCTTCTTCGGCGGCTGATGGTCGGATGGGCGCACGAGCTTCCCCTCGGTCGGGCCGGATGCATTGATCAAACGCTCGAACTCCAGGCTCGTGATGACGTCCGGGTACCTTCCATATCCAAGGTTGCCGTACTCGGCGGGATCCCACGTCTGGAAGCCGGTTGCCACCACGATGGCGCCGAACTTCTCGTTGATAAGTTCGTCCTCCTGGTCATATACTATCGCGCCGGCGGTGCAGAGCTTCTCGCAGACCTTGCACTTCCCTTCCTTGAACCACCGGCATGCCTCGCGGTCTATGACTGGGACATTCGGCACGGCCTGCGGGAATGGCACGTAGATCGCGTGCCTCTGGCCCATTCCGGACTCGAACTCCGACGGCAGCTTCACAGGGCATTTCTCGTAGCACACGCCGCAGCCGGTGCACTTTGCCATGTCTACGCTGCGCGCGCGCCTCCGGATTGTCACGTCGAAATTGCCCACAAAGCCGGAGACGCTCTCCACCTCCGAGTAAGTCATGATCTGGATGTTCGGATGGGAAGCGCAGTCAACCATCTTCGGGGTCAGGATGCACGCCGCGCAGTCCAGTGTGGGGAATGTCTTGTCGTACTGCGCCATTCGCCCGCCGATACTCGGGGTCCGCTCCACGAGGGTGACGGGGTATCCGGCGTCCGCGATGTCCAGCGCCGCCTGAATCCCGGCTACGCCGCCGCCGATGACAAGCGCGCGCTTCGTGATCGGGATTTCCTGTTGGAAGAGGGGTTCATCGCGGGCGGCCTTTGCCACCGCCATCGCCGTGAGGTCAATCGCTTTCTGGGTGGCCGCTTCCTTGTCGTCATGGACCCAGGAGCAGTGCTCGCGGATGTTCGCCATCTCCAGCATGTACGGGTTCAGCCCCGCCTCGCTGATGCACCGCTGGAAAGTGGGCTCGTGAAGCCGCGGGGAGCACGATGCGACCACCACGCGGTCCAGCTTGTGCTCTTCGATGGCCTGCTTGATGAGGTTCTGCCCCGGCTCGGAGCACACATACTTGTAATGGGTCGAGTAGACGACGTAGGGAAGCTTCGCAGCCGCCTCCGTCACCTTCTCGACATCCACGGTTTTTGCTATATTCGATCCGCACCAGCAGACAAAAACTCCAACTCGCGCCATAATTCAGTCCTCAGTTGTCAGTCGACAGTCGTTAGACTGTCAGTAATCATCAAAGCCTACAAGTCTTTTGTGTATTCGATAAGACAGTATCTTGGATCAGGTCCACCTGAAAGCCTTTGCACTTCAACAAACCCGCAGGCCATGTACATTTGCTGTGCGGCAGTGAAGAACGGGTGATCGCCAGTTTGAACAAGTGCTTTGCTTATCCCACGTTCCCGAAGCCGCTTCAATATCTCCTCGATCTGTTGCCTCCCGAAGCCTCGTCCGCGAAACTCCGGCACTATGCAGTTATGACCAACGATGCCAAGTTCAGGAGCTTGGCTGGGATCAAACGATCCAAAGCCAATCGCTTCTCCATCAGACATTGTAACAAACACACAAGCCCCAATAGTATCGATGCGTGCGAATGCTTCCTGATCGAACTCCTGCCATTCTTTCCTGGACGGCTCCCAGTGCTCCGGGTCAGCGGAAAGAAGCTCGGCGTAGCTCCTCTCTAAAAGGGCGTACATGGTGCCAGGCTTATGTCTGGAAAGCGAAGTGAACTCCAACATCAAAGACCATGCTCCTGCGTCGTTTCGCCTTAATTAAATTTCCGCAGAAAGCCCTCTTGGTTTCCTGGCTTCCTTATAAAATGTCTTTCATTTCGAGCCAACCGCGGCGAGAACCCGGTTGGGGTTGACCATGAGCTTATTGAATCCGAGGGAGCTGTTCGGCAGGCCGAACGCCATTCCCATCAACTGCGTGAAATAGAAGATCGGCAGCCCGATCCGCTCGCCATACCTGCTCTCGACCTGCGACTGCCGCATATCCAGATTCCCCTGGCAGAGCGGGCAGGCGGTCGCGACGCAATTTGCACCCGCGCGCTTTGCCATCGCCAGAATGTCGTGTACCAGCTTCACGGCAACTTCGGGCTTCGACAGCGAGAGGCCTGCGCCGCAGCATTCGTGCTTGTAAGGCCACTCGACCGGCTCTGCGCCTAAGGCAGCCATCACGTTATCCATGGACTTCGGATTCTCAGGGTCGTCGAACTGCGACACGTCGGGCGGCCTGACCAGCAGGCATCCGTAGTAGCTTGCCACCTTCAGCCCCGACAGCTCGCGCCTCACGTGCGACTTGACGGCCTCTTCTCCAAGCTGGCTGATCGCCTCTAGCAGCGATAGGACATTGACTGAGCCCTTGTAGGAGATGCCGAACTTCCCGACGATGGATTGTAAGCGTTCCGGGTCGTTCTTCGCGAGGGCGACCACCGACTTCAGCCTGTTGAAGCAGGCGGCGCACGGCGTTACGACATCCAGGCCCATCTCCTCCGCCTTCGCGAGGTCCCGGAGCGGCAGGGCGATGCTCAACTCCCGGCTCAGGCTGTGGGCCGAAGACGCGCCGCAGCAGCTCCAGTCGGGGATCTCCTCCAGCTCGATGCCGAGCTCCCGGCAGACTGCGCGCGTTGAGAGGTCGTATTCTTTTGCGGTGGAGTGCAGCGAGCACCCCGGGTAGTATGCGTATTTCATACCTGATCGCTCCGGTTTGAACGTGATACGTGATACGTGATACGTGACCCCTAGTTTCCCTCACGCATCACGTATCACGTATCACTTCCGCCTTGCTTCGCCGAATATTCGCTTGATCTCTCTTCTATTCTTGATAAATTTGGGGATCAGGGCAAGCTTGCCTTTCAGGAACATCTTAGCGCCGAGGAACAAATCGGAGAAGAGGTTCAGACTGCGAAGCTTGTACTCCGCGAGCATGCTGACTTCATGCACTCGACCCCCGCGCTCCACGGAGTTCAGGAACGTCTCGTGGAATTTTCTAATCGCCGGTTCACCGGCAGCAATCCCTAGTCGAACCGATGTCTCACGTAGAGCATCCATAACCGCTGCCAGCTCGATGCCTCTGGGACAGCGGGTAGTGCACGTCTCACAGCCGACGCACAGCCAGATCATGGATGATTTCAAGACAGACTCGTCCTGGCCGAGCTGGATCAGGCGCATCACCTGATTCGGCATCAGGTCTGCGGCGTATGCGACGGGGCATCCGCCGGTGCACTCGCCGCACTGGTAGCAGGCCGTGATGTTCTGCCCGCTGAGGCGACCGATCTCGTCGCTGAACGTCCGATCATCCGAAATGGTAAGCCTGTCCTCGGCTGTGGCCTTCGCCATTGACGCGCTTCCTCCGGTTGTGGTTCGCCAGCCCAATTATAGCATGTGTCGCCCTTTTCTGGCTACAAACGGCGCGGTGCAAAAATCACTACCGAGATCCTCAGGCTATTCTCAGGCTCTCAAAATGAGCGGCTGTGGCCGAATCTGGTGGCCGCGGTCTGTTCGCGAGTGGACGGAACTTACCAGCCAGCTTGCATGTCAAGAAAAGTGGACGCTATCACCGCTGAAGCGCTTCCAGATTCCTGAGCCACCGGAGGGCAAGCAGGTGAACGAGCTATTTCCGACCTTCTCTCGATGCTTTCTCGCGGCTCGACGGGTTGGCTCGAGGTTCGTGAGGCTCTCCGGGCGTGTGGCAAGAAGAACGTGTAAACCGGCCATCCTTACGCTTCTCGTGCTTAACGCGCTACTCACTGCCTCCAACTATCTTGAACGCAAGTACATGAAACGCCACCTCATCCCAGCATCCGAGTGGAGCATGTCCCGATACGAAAGCTCCAAGAACCCATACAGGCATTATGAAGTGGCGGTGCGATTGTTACCTGACGAGGATCTGAGGATCTTCGGGCAACTATGGGGAAGTGAATACTCTTACTATTCGACAATGCCGCCTACGCATGAGCAGCTTGCCAGAGCGCTCGCTCACATCCAACCTGCTATTATCGAGCTGAGAAAAGGCGCCGCTTGCTCAGGGAAGGACTTCCAGTTCGCCTACAAGAGGCCCTCGTTGTCGGAACCATTCTGCGAGCACATCATCCTGTACCGTTTGGCGCGGATGGCAGCGTTCGATGCAATGCGAAAACTCGACCAGGGCAACACCAAGGACAGCCTGGGTGAACTGCTGAGCATAGTGGAGATGGGTGACGATATCGGTCGAGACAGTCCTCTCATCGGCGGACGTATCAGCCGCATCGGATATGCGAAGCTTCACCGTGCGCTGGGGAGCGGGAAGCTTTCCGCTGCAGAGCACCGCATGGTCGCCGCGGAACTGGACAGGATCTGTTCTGAGAGGCCGTCTCTCAGGCGAGTAATGGAGGGAGAATACTCTTGGTCCAGAGGTGGCTTGGAGGAAATTCTACGGGCGGACTGGGACGAATACGTGCAGATCCTGACCGAATGCTGCGCGGACCCGGTAATATTCTTACGCAAATCGCTGCCGGGGATGAAGATCAGAATCGTGCATAATCACAACCGCATTTGGGCGGCGATCCTGGATAGCTGCGATCTCTCGTACCCGGAACTGATGAGGCGCGATATAGGCAAAGTCGGTCTGAAGGCCGTCCCGATCTGCTATGCTTTTACTCCAGATCTTTCGCGTTTCTTCGGGGCGAACGCTCTTAACAAGGCACTCGACAAAGGTCTGATGCTCGTGGCCGCGCTGGAGGCATACCGGCTGGAGCATGAGACGTATCCTGAGAAGCTCCATCAGCTTGTAGGCCCGTACATTCGAAAAGTGCCGACGGATCCCTTCACAGACGGGAAGTCGTTTGTCTACTCGAGGAAGGACGCGAGGTACTTGCTGTACAGCATCGGCCCGGATATGAAGGACGACGGCGGCAAGGCCACTTCCTTGGAAAAGATATCGGATGAGAACGGTGACATCGTCTTCGCCCCGGACGTAGTCCTGTAAGGCGGCCCAGCGTCCGGCCGATCCGTGACGGCGCGAGCTGGCTTCGGACGGCATCGGCGGAGGGTTCCAGACCCGCTTCGTCGAATCCTCAAGCAAGGATTCGTATTCGGAGGGGCTGATTGCCTGCCGCGCTGTTCTGGGGACTGGTAGTCGGTTCGGCATCGCTCGTCGGAGCGTTCGTGGGCTACTACGCGCGTCTCTCCCACAGGACTGTGGGCGCCATAATGGGCTTCGGCGCAGGAACCCTGATATCGGCGCTCGCTTACGATCTGATCGAGGAATCCTACCGCAGAGGCGGCTTCGTTCCCGTCTCCGTCGGCTTCCTGGCCGGCGCATGCGCGTTCCTGGCGGCCAACTACGCCGTAGCATTGTGGGGCGGCGGAGACCGCAAATGCTCGCACACCGAGACCATGGGAAACCCAACAGCCATCCTGGTCGGCACCATATTGGACAACATACCGGAGACGATGGTGATCGGCGCGAGCCTCCTGGCGGGCGGCAAGGTCAGCGTGGTGCTGCTGGCCGCGATTTTCATCAGCAACTTCCCTGAGGCGCTGGCGGGCGCATCCGGCTCGAAGGTCGCGGGGATGCGCGCCGGCCGCACCCTCGGCCTCTGGACGCTGGTATTCGTATTGACCGGGTTCAGCTCCCTGGCGGGATACGCCCTCTTCCGGGGTCTGCCTCCTGCCGGTATTGCAGTGGCGCTTGCGGTGGCCGGCGGCGGCATCATGGCGATGCTCGCGGATACCATGATTCCGGAAGCCTATCACGATGCAGGGCCGCTCGTTGCGCTGGCGACCGTCGCCGGTTTCCTCTCCGCCTTCATCATCGGCCGGATAGGCTAGGCAGGTTTCAAGTTCCAGGTGGGATTGTTTAAAAAGGGCATTCGCCCTCCCGTAGAACCGGCTCAGCAGGAGCTTCGCCCTCCCATACAATCCGCGGGATCCAGAGCGAAATCAACGTTTTTGAACAATCCCAAGGTTTCAGGTTCGCGCAGCGTGCGGTTGGACTGAGGATAAAGAGGCAGCGGGCGGAAATCAGCCAAAACTACGGGGGCTGCAGATCCAATGCAAGCGGAACTGCAGCCCCCGGTCTACTCTATATTCTCACTTGCGAGTCTGCGGCTCTATGCCTTCTCTTTTTCCGAGGCTTCCACAGCCTCCGCAGACTTTTTCGGAGCGCCGGCCGTCGCCTCAGCGAGCTTCACAGCCTTGTAGCCGCCCCTCGCCCTGTCACTCAGGTAGAACGCACCGAAGATCACGACGAGGATAGCCGGCAGAATGGCTGCGCGCATCAATGCGCCGTCCGTCCCGAAATTCTGTACGAGTGCGGCCATTGTGGGCTGGGCAAAGCCGGCCGATGCCATCCCTGCCGCACCCATGAGACCCATCAGTAGTGCGCCGCCCTCGGGGAAACGCTCGGAAGTTACACCGAGCATCGTCGGCCAGAAGTAGCAAATACCGACTGCGAAGACTGCGGAAGTCACGTAAGCCATCGTCACGGTAGTTGCCTGGCTGAGCGCTAGTAGTCCGATAGCGGATATTGCCGCCGAGCTCACCAGCAAGCCGGTCGGCGAGAGCTTGTGGATGACAGGGCCTGCGAAGAGCCGGCCAATGAGCATCAGGCCGCTGATCCATGCCAAGATCAGGATTCCAGACTGAATACCCACGCCCTTCATCATTTCACCGATCCACTGGTTCGTGCCGAGTTCCGTTGATGCTGTCAGCAGCATGCAGAAGAACCAGACAAGGAACATCGAGAAAATCGCTCTATACATCCGACCTGTGGAGACTCCGGACTGCACCCGCTCAGTGGACGGCAGCTTCAACCCGATGAACATGAAACCGTAAACCAGAACGGGAACATAGCACAACGCCTGCTTCACCTGCCAGCTTTGACCCAATCGGGTCAATATGTAGGCCAGCACAGCACCTATGACGATTCCGCCGGGCCACCAGGCATGAAGCAGATTAAGCTTCACGGTCTTTTTGTCAGGGTAAAGGGTCGCAACCAGCGGGTTGACCGCACCCTCCACAAAGCCGTTGCCCAGACCGATCATTAGGGTCGCGAAAGCCAGCACGCCCAGCGTCGGCGACCAGATCGTGAAGGTGATGCCGAGCATGTGGGCGATGAAGGCCAGCACGAGAAGGCCCTTCATCCCAACCCAGTCGCACAGAATGCCGCCGATAGCGATCGAGATTGTAAAGCCCCAGAATGCTCCGGTGATAGCCCATCCGATGGCCTTCGGGTCTGTGTGGAACTGCTTGGCGAGATCACCCAGGATGTCGCCGCGAATCCCGAACGCCATTGCGCTTACAACCAGAGCTAAGCAACTCGCTACGAACAGCGATGCCGGGCTGCTGCTCGCAGATGCCCTTGATGAACCACCAGCTTTTGTACTCAAGTGTCATACCTCCAAACTCGTTATGAAGTGAGCTGGATCGGTCGTACCGGCCGAATCCCAACCTCCCTGCCCGCTGTATTCGCTAGCTCATCCAATTATTCCTCCTGCGTTGTCGCCAATGATTCGTGCTATAATCTGCAGGGCGACAATTGCCTCGCCTGTGGAGAAAACACGGATGCTGGAAGCAGCCTGGAACATTTTCCCAACTGTCTTCGTATACGAACTGGATGTGCGCTTGTCATGCACCGGCCTGGGCAGGACAGCGATTTGGGAGCGAGCGTACTTGGCAGCAGCCGCTGCTCGATAACCGATGGAGGTGCCGAATGAACGCAAAGAGACTAGCAGCCGTGATCTTGATCTACGCAGCCACCAGCATCGCGTGGGTGATCCTCGGCGCGGTGAACCAAGGCAGAAGCTCGCAAACCTACTCCCGCTTGGCGGCAGGAAGCTATGATGAGACGGGCGGCGGAGACCGCGCCAGCGTCCAGGAGCTGTGGGGCCAGCCGCAGACTCAGTCTGCCCCCAAGATCTGGACTACTCACGTCGAAAAGGTCTCAAAGCTCAACGAAAAAGGCAAGAAAGTCGTCCAGGAAGTCCAGGTATCGGACGCCGTCGTTCCCATCAGGAACCGCGTAAGCGCTGGTCTGGTGCTGCAGCCTCGCCGAAAGGGCCTGCTCTGGTATAGCACGTATAAGGTCCGGTTTGCCGGAGATTACAGCTTCAAGAATGAGTTCCCCGACAAACGCAGGTTCTTCGTCAAGTTCGCCTTCCCTGCGCAGCAAGCCATCTACGATGATGTCAGCTTGCTCGTTGCCGACAAGCGCGTAGAGCCTGCGGGTGACCTGTCGCAGGGAGTTCAATCGAGAATCACGTTGGAGCCGGGTCAGCAGGCGAAGGTTCATATGTCCTACGGATCGCAAGGGATGGATACATGGAGCTATCGGTTCAGCCAGGACGCGAGCGTTTCCAATGTGAAGGACTTCGAAGCCAACGTGCGCACCAACTGCCATGACATTGATTTCCCTACCGGCTGCGTCTCGCCTACGGATAAGCGGGAGACGGACGATGGCTGGGATCTGAAATGGAGATACGCAAACCTGGTATCCGGATTCAATATCGGGGTAAACATGCCGCAAAAGCTCAATCCAGGCCCGTTCGCTGCGCGTCTGAGCTACTTCGCGCCGGTGTCGCTGCTCTTCTTCTTCGCTGTGCTGCTCATACTCGGCGCCGTTAAGGATATCCGCCTCCATCCGATGCACTACTTGTTCCTGGCGGCGGCTTTCTTCTCGTTCCATCTGCTGTTCTCCTACATGGTGGACCACGTCACGCCGTTCTACGCGTTCCTCGTCTCTTCGGCGGTTTCGCTGATCCTGGTAATCACCTATCTGCGCCTCGTAACCGGATGGAGACTTGCCGTTCTCCATGCAGGGGTGTGGCAATTCGTCTTCCTGGTGCTCTTCACGTATGCGTTCTTCTTCGAAGGATATACCGGGCTCACCATCACCGTGGGCGCCATCGTGACACTCGCGGTGATGATGCAGATGACCGGCCGCGTGAACTGGGAGGAGAAGCTCGCGACCCCGCCGCCCCCTGCTCGGTAAATCGCCTTGTGAAACGTGGATTATGCAGTAAAGCGATGGAGTGATGGAGCATCGGGTTCCATCACTCCGCTCCCTGGGTTTCCTCCAGCTTGTAGGAATTATGGGTCGTGGGGTGGAACTGTCTTGCCATGTGTAGACTGGCGATGTGGGGCTCACTGATGATCTTCGTTGTGGGAAGTATTGCGGCCCAATCCAACGATGAGGCAGAGGCCCGCGGGGCGAGGAAGATCAGGGACTTCGCGATCTACCAGGAGGACAAGTTCTACTGCGCCTTCCCATCGGTCGTCGTGCGGAAGAATGGCGAGATCCTCTGCGCCTTCAGGCGCGCTCCGAACCGCCGCCTGCTCTGGGGAGCGCCTCGTGACAGCCACACGGACCCGAACAGCCATCTCGTGCTCGTGCGTTCGATGGACGGCGGCAAGACGTGGACTAAGGAACCGGAACTGATCTATGCCCATCCGCTCGGCGGCTCGCAGGATCCATGCATGGTGCAGCTAAAGGATGGCTCGATCGTCTGCACCAGCTACGCCTGGGCGCTGCTGCCGCCGGAGGGAGCGGAGAGGATTAAGGAGTGCTTCGCGTATCCTCCGTTCGCATTCCTCGGCGGGTACATCATGCGCTCGGACGACGGCGGCAAATCGTGGCGCGGCCCGTTCGTTCCCGTAAGCGTGCCGGGTAACAAGTCGCTCGATGCGCTCGGAAATCCTCTACCCGCCTATAACCGCGGCGCCATCCTCCAGCGCAAGGACGGCAGGCTCTACTGGGCGGTCGCGCGGCATGACCGTCTGAAGGAGCTGCGCACCTCAGTGCACCTTCTGACATCCTCCGACCGCGGGGAAACCTGGCAGTACGTCTGTCCCATCGCCTCCGATGAGGAAGTCTCCTTCAACGAAGCCTCGCTGATTGAGACGAAGAACGGCGATCTTGTGGCTTTCATGCGCACCGAGGGCTTGGGCGGCAAAGCGGCATATGCGCGCTCGACCGACGGCGGCAGGAGCTTCGGGCGGTGGCAGGATGGAGGATTCGTCGGGCATCCATTCCAGGCCGTGCGTCTCAAGGATGGGCGCGTCTTCCTCGTCTACGGCTGCCGGCAGGCGCCGTTCGGCATCCGCGCGAAGCTCCTTAACCCGGAGTGCACGGATATCGTGGAAGCTCTGGAGATCGTCATACGCGACGACGGCGGAAACAGCGACATCGGCTACCCCTGGGCAGCCGTCCTTCCCGATGGCAATGTCCTGGTGGCCTATTACTTCAACGTCGGGGACGGTCCGAGGTTCATCGCCGGAAGCCTGCTGTCTGTGGAGTAACTCATCCGCGACCCCAGGTGCGGACACGGCGATGTACCCCATCCCGCTGGCGCGGATTAGCGAGGTCCAGCTCGAAGGAGTCCCAAGCGTATCCTACTTCTCAAGAACCCTGGGACTCGATCGGTGGGCCCAGACGAGGAGAACATCACCCTCGGCAATCGGCCTGGTCGGGAGCGGGGATTTCTCGATGCCGTCGCTGCTGTGCAGCGCAAGCACCTCGCAGTCCTTGGGCAGCATGGATTGGACCTTGCTGAAAGGCTGCCCCACGAATCTCGGGGGCGCCTTCACTGCTTCGACGATGTGTCCGTCGCCGAGGTCCATCTCACCGACGACGCCTGTATGCACGAGCAGTTCTGCAACGTGACGCGCCATATCCAGCTCGGGGAAGACGATCAGGTCCACTCCCAAGCGCTGGAGTATCCTGGCCTGGCGATCGCTCTGCGCCTTTGCAATAAGGTACTTGGAGCCTAGCTCTTTCAGACTCATCGTAATGCTGACGCTGTCTTCCAGATCCGAGCCGCGGCCTACTATGCAGATGTCGAAGTTCGATACGCCCAGCGTCGCCAGCAGATCATGGTCTGTCCCATCCATCTCGATGGCCTGCGTCAACTTGTCAGCCATGTGCTGGACGATAGACCCGTCCGGGTCTATCCCCACGACCTCTTGGCCGAGTGCGGCCAGGCGGGCGGCGATCTCCGCCCCGAAATACCCCATTCCGACGACGAGGAAGCTCTTTCTCGGCTTTGCCAGTCTTGAATCGTTACCCAATAGTAACATGTTCCTCAGCTAACCTTCCTTTGAGCGGGCGCTCCCGAGACGTGAGCGCAGCAATCGCAGTCACCGGGCCGACCCGCCCGACGAACATTACTAAGATTATGACCAACCGGCCAAACGGGCTTAGCAGCGGCGTTATGCCCGTGGACAGCCCTACAGTGCCAAAAGCTGAGATAACCTCAAACCCTATTGCGATGAACGGCTCTTCGTGTATTCCGACGGCCTTGACGGTGCCAAGTTCGGTCAGCGTAAGCGCTATGGTTGCTGTTACCACCAATAGCGCAGCAAGGACGGCTATCGCCAAAGCCCGGAGCACATCCGTTGTCAAGATCCGCCGGCCGAAAACCTCCGTGTCTCGCTTCCCCTTCACTATACTCCAGATGGCCAGAACTATCAAGATGAATGTGGTGGTCTTTATGCCGCCGCCGGTGCCGCCGGGGGATGCTCCAATAAACATCAGCGTGCCGATTGTGGAGACGGTAACGGACTTCATCGCGCCGATATTCACCGTGGAGAAGCCGGCGGTCCTGGGTGTGACCGACTGGAAATATGAGACCAGTACCTTCTCTCCCGTGCCCATCTTTGCGAGCGTCATGGGATTGTCCCACTCCAGAGCCAGTATCAAAAGTGTTCCGAGGATTATCAGCCCGGCGGTGGTGACCAGCACGAGCTTGCTGTGCAAGGACAGTCGAAGGCGCTGCTTGAATGAGGATAGTTCAGCTACAACCGCGAATCCCAATCCGCCGGCGATGATGAGACCGGTCATTGTCAGGCTGACGACTGCGTCTGCGGAGAACCGCGTCAGGCTGGCAAATGCGCCGAACGGCTTCCCCATGAGGTCAAATCCTGAGTTGCAGAAAGCGGATATGGCATGGTAGATTCCGTAGTAGATACTCATACCTGGGGAAAACTGCGGCAGTGTTGAGAAACGTAATGCCAGAATCGCGGCTCCCAGCGATTCGAGTATCAATGTGAACCATAAGGTGCGCCGGGTGAGCCACACCATGCCTCGGAGGGAGAGCTGGCCGTGGGCCTCCCGAAGAAGCACTCTCTCCCGGATGCCTACCTGCCTTCCGATCAGGAGCGCAATGGCGGTTGCCGCGGTCATGTAGCCCAGGCCGCCGATCTGTATGAGGATCATGGTGACGATCTCGCCAAACGTGGTGTAGGTTTTGGCGATATCCACAACCACCAGCCCGGTCACGCATACGGCGGACGAAGCCGTGAACAGCGAATCCAGGGGGTGGATGGCGCCGTCTTCTCTCGCAATCGGGAGACACAGCAGCATCGTGCCGATAGCGATGACGGCCGCGAATCCCAGCACGAAAGCTTTCGCTGGCTCAATCGGCGGCTTCTTCGCCGCCCATCGTTCGTCAACAGTCCGCATACGGCATGAGTCTAGCAAAATTGGAACGTGATTGCAAGGCATAAACTCCAGCGAAAGAGTTCACGATTGTTGATAGTAGACTCGCGGGCCGTTAACCTCTCCCCCGGTCCCCCTCTCCGATTCGGAGAGGGGGTGTCCGAAGGACGGGGGTGAGGTTGGAAAGCCGAGCTTACCATCAATCATTGTGAACTATTACACTCCAGCTATTCGGATGCAGCCCGCAGGTGCGCGTCCAGCCGACCGATCAGGGAGGATGTCACTTGCTCCGAGACGAACAGTAATGAGTCGTGAAATGGATTGATGCAGGCGTGACGCCTGCTGATTTCAATGTTTGGAGGTCACATGCGCTTTCCCAAACTTCCAATTCTTATGCTTCTACTGCTCACCCTCGCAGCCCCGGCATGGTGCGGCAAGATCGTCGGCTCCGTGCGGGACAGCGGGACGAGGAAGACGCTTGCGGAAATCGTAGTGCGTGCATACGCCGCAGGACGCAGCCTGGCGCAGACCGCCTCGACGGACAACGACGGCGTGTTCGCCATGAGCGATCTCCCGCCTGGTCGTTACGCGGTATGCGTCGGGGTTAGGAACGACTCCAGGCCCCAGGTGGCATGGGTCGCCGTGCCCGAAGACGGCGAGGCGGAGGTCCACTTCGGCCTCGCGCGATCTATCGAGGTGGAAGGCGATTCATGGCTTCAGGAGCGCCCTGTCTTCTACCAAAGCTTCACCGCTTCCGGGCTGGGGGTGACCAGCCTGAAGTTGAAGGCCTTCGGCCCATGGCGGACCGTGAAGGCGCAGATGCTCGACGGAGACGGCATCTCCGGGACGCCGATCGGCCCGAGCAGAACGACGGTTCGGTTCGGTGACGAGCGGGAGGCGGCGGTATTCTGGTCCGGCGGGGAATTGCCCACTGTGCCGGGTAAAGCGTACACGTTCAAGATGAGTGCGGAGAGAGGCGAGCCCTGGATTCCCGGAGTCGCAGGGCGGGGGGACGTCTATCCGCTCGGCAAGGCGTATTTCGGCAGCGAGCCCAGGCCGCTGAGCGACCTCGGTTTTACCATCTGCGAGGAGAAGGACAATCTAGGCACCAGCTATGCGGTGTCGCCGGGCCGAAGGGCCAGATTGGTTCGCGCGGTAGGCCAAACCTTCGTCGCACGCGGAAAGAACATCCTATTCGCTTCGGCGTTCGTGAGCCGTGCGACGCCGTATGCGGCTTACGTGCGCTTCAGCATACACGAGAACGGACCCGGCGGCAGGCAGATAGGGCCCAGCAAGGGAACCAGCATCGGAGCGGATACGGCCGTGGCCTGGCTGCCGGAAGAGGTCAACGTCACGCCGGGCAAGACCTATTACCTGCATATCGAGAGCTACGAGGGCGGCAGATTCCATGCTTACGAAGAGCCGGATGCCTACGCCAAGGGCGGGGCGTACAACGACGCCGTGTTGGATCGGAAGTATGACCTCGCAGCTTGGATCTCCGGCGAGCTGAGCGAATCCGAGCAGACGCGGCTCTTCAGGCATCCGAAATCAGTGACCGCAGTCCCTCTGGCCAATCCCTCATTCGAGAACGGCCTGAAGGGCTGGACGCTGACCAGGGATTGCGGCAGGGCGGTCGAATGCGACGGCGGGATCATTCCCGCCTGGGGCGCGAAGATGTTCGGCTGGACGAACAAAGGCGCCGGCGAGGGCTGGCGCACCGTCGTCTACCAGACCGCCAAGGTGGCGAAGGGCAGACGTTACTGCTTCTCAGGTTCGGTGTATACCGACCACGTCGGCGGCAGATCCTGCGACCAGAGGGTCCGCCTCGTGGCGAACCCGGCAGGGAAGCCCGATTTCGCGGGTGGGTCGATTACGAGCTCTCAGTGGTATGCAACCGAAGGCGAGTGGCGCAGGGGAAGCGTCGAATTCACAGCTCAGGCCGATGTCATAACCGTCGGGTTCGAGCTTGATCAACTTCAGAACCGGGACGTCTGCAACCTTTATGCCGACGGGGCCCATCTGGAGCAGATAGCGGAGGAGTGAGAAGTTGAAGATCAAGATACTGATATGCGGAGTACTGGCGATTGCGACTATCTGCCCGGCGCAGGCAAAGGGCAAATTGGCCGGCAACGCGGGAGGCTGGGAGCGCGAGGTCGCGGCGTGCTCGCGGGAGAGCGGAGTCGAAGGCTGGACGATCACGGGCGGAAACGGCGAATTCGAGTTCTCGCTCGAACCCGGCGAATACATGGTGAGCTGCTGGCACAGGCTGGCGCCCTATGTACAGATCCGCGACGGTGAGACCACCAAGCTGAGATACGCCGAGGATCCATTCTACAATCCTGAGCGCGAGATGTGGACGCCGCGCTGCCTGAGGTTCGGACAGACGTATACGGCCATCGGAAACGCGCTCGACTGTGTAGTCATCTGGATTGCACAGAGCCAGACGAGGCTGACGCTTGCCCTGCGCGAGGACGGGCCTCAGGGCAAGCTCGTCGGCGAGACAACCACCCCGGAGAAGCGCGAATGGATGACGACCGTCACCGCGGATCCGGAGAAGTTCCCGACGACTCCAGGCAAGGTCTACTACCTGGAGCTTGCGAGCGCCGACGGCGTTCCGTGGGCGATAGGCATGCCGAGAAGCCCGGACCCGTATGCGCGAGGAATCGCCTATTTCGACGGTGTTCCGCATCCTGAGAGCGACCTCGGCATCATGATCTTCGAGATCAAGCCGGGGCCTGTTCGCTTTGCCGCCGCAAGGATTGACCAGCACTACATAGAAAAAGGGCCGGGGTCGGGCTGGTGCAAGGTCGCCGGCCAGACCTTCGTTGCCAAGAACGTGAGAAATGTTCTCTCCGCTCATGTGAACTGCGGTTTCAGCGGCGGCGTCAAGGACCTCGTCTACGCGATCCGCGAAGGCGGGCCGGGCGGCAAGATTCTAGGGAGCAAGACCGTCCGAATGGTGAGCAATTGGGGCTCCGCCGCCTACTTCCTGCCGGACGAAGTGGCCCTGAAACCCGGCGGCAAGTACTATCTGGAGTACAGGCTCATAGACGGGAAGCCGTTGTACTCCTATCTGTCGGCGGATGTTTACCCCGACGGCAAGGCATACCGCGACGGCGAGGAAGTCGCCGGTTTTGACCAGTTTTTTGAGATCATAGGCGAGGTCGAGCCCGGCGGCGTAACCTATCCTTACAATATAGAGGTCGGCAGTGTCACCTCGAACAGCGCGAAGATCAGTTGGGAGACCGGCACAAAGGCCGACGGGATAGTGTACTACGGCGAGGATCCGTCAATCGCCCGGAGCGCCGTCGCCAACGAGGACCTCTCAACCGACCATTCGGTCGTTTTGACCGACCTGAAGCCGGGAACCACCTACTACTTCCGGGTCACGTCATTCACCCGCAAAGAGTACGCCGCCAGAACCTACGGACACGAGGAAACCTTTATGACACTGTTCGCCGCGGCGAACGAGGACAAGCCGTCCTTCGATAGACCCGAGCCGATGACGCCTGTAGTCGAGCCGGCGCCTGGGAGCGTCCCGGTCGTGAACGCCAGCTTTGAAAAGGGCCTGAAGGGCTGGAGCAGATGCTCGTCGGCCAACCCGGAGAAGCATAAGGAGGCGAAGAAGGAGTATCCGATAGGGAACGGCCCGTTCGGCGATGCGACTGCCGGCGCGGACGGCTATAGGCCGCACTCAGGCAGGCTGATGTACGGCTGGCGCCATCTGGCGGCGGAAGACCCCAATCCCTTTATGCCCCGCGGGGATTGGAAGCACGACATCATCTACCAGAGGATCGAGGTCGAGCCGGGGCACGGGTACATCCTGAAGGCATGGGCCCTCACCGGCGACCGGGGAAGCGCCTGGGGGCGTGACAGCCGTCTCAGGCTGGAGATTGACACGAAGGACGAGGGCCTCCTGGAATCGGTCGAGAAATCCGACGAAGCATTGGCCACCCAATGGTTCGGCATGGAAAACCAGTGGAAGCAAATGAGCCTTCATTTCACGGCGGAGAAGGATACCGCCGTCATCGGGATACACATCCTGCAATGGTGGGCGCTCGAGGCGAATTACCTCTACGTGGATGACGTCAGCGTGGAGGAGGAGCGGTGAGCAGCCGGCGGTTAGCAGTCAGCTCCAATATCCAGCATCCAGCATCCAGTATCCAGCATCCAGCATCCAGTATCTCGCATCCCTTTTCCTGGGGCGATGACATGCGCCATCCTGACCTCTGCGGCGGGATACTAGTATTATTACCAGTTTTTCGGCTAAGGTCTTGACAGGCGGCCGGAATGGCGCTATGATGAGGCTGTAAAAGCGTGAAAACGGAAGCATATCCGTTACTCCACCCGTGCACACCGGGCAGGACTGTCAAAGATTCGCGCCTCCGTACTGCAAGTTCCACGGCGAGCTTGTCACACTCGGTCGGCCTTATTTGCGCCACAACTCGGGCCTGGCGCGAGTGAGACTTGTGGATCGTGGATACGGAAGGCCCCGCGGCTCGTAAGAAGCCGCGGGCAATACCAAAGCGAACGAAAGGGGAAAAAGGAAAGTGAAAAAGATACTGTTAGTATCGGCGTTGATGCTGGCTATGGTTGCGCCGGCCTTCGCAGCAACCGAGGTGCTGGTGAACCGCGACTTCGAGAACGGCCTCACCGGCTGGTGGCTGAGAGATGGGAGACAAGCGATTACCTCCCTGCCGCAGGCGACGCCTCTGCTGCCATTGGCTGAGCATCCGAATCAGACATGGCTTGGATCGGAGCAGCCCTGGGCGCAGGTAGTGGACTCCACCACCACGAAGCTGGACATCATCGAGGGCTACAACAGCACGACCGATCCGCTCTTCCGTGACCGCGGGGACGACGTCACCACACCGGCCCCGTACGGTGGGACCAAAGCCGCTGGTTGGGCCCGTGGCGGCTATATGGGCATCGGCGGCGAGACCCATACCTCAAGTACTACGATGTGGGACGGGCGTAGCTATATCAGCCAGTACGTCCAGTTGAAACCAGGCACGTGGAACTTAACGGCCTCCGCTATGCTTCGTGGCGATGGCGCCGACAGCGCCACCGTCAAAGGGGCTGCCACCGCCCATCTCGAGATCTTTGGCGACCCGGGCGATGCCGACTACTGGCATGTGGACTGGTACGGCGATGATGAGGGGGACGGCTTCGGCGGTGTTCCTGGTCGAATTCGTGACAGCTCGTGGCTTCAGAACCTTACCCCCGCCTGGATCGCGAGCACTGCCTCCGGAAGCGTCACCACTCACACCGGATGGGTCGAGGTCAGGCTCTCGTACCAGGAGGTAGAGGCCAACAGCAAAGGCAGCGGCGACCGGAACATCACGGACGGTGAATATGCTGTCGACGCCTACTGGTTGATGGTAGACGACATGAGCCTGCTTGTGCCTGACGAGGCTATCCCAGAGCCGAGCAGCATAGTGGCTCTGCTCACCGGGCTTGTCGGCCTCGGCGGTTTGGCGCTCCGCCGGCGCAGATAGACTTCGGTCAGTATGATCGCGTAACACAGCGGATGGGCTTCCTGCCCATCCGCTTTTTTCGTGTGCCTGACGCAGCCCAGGTTGTAGTAGCGGCCGTCCCTCCGTGGCGGCCATCGGCACGCCGGTGCCGGTGACCTGGCCCCGCCTCCGGCGGGGATGGCCGGGACACAGCCGCGGCCACTACGCGGGCTGCTCTCGGACACCCCGTGAACGGTGCGGCAGGATTCTAGTATTATTACAGGACACTAGTATTATTACCAGTTTTTCGGCTAGGGGCTTGACAGGCACCAAGGATGGCGCTATGATATAGACGTACAAAGTTCGAAAACGGAAGCATATCCGTTACTCCACCCGTGCACACCGGGCAGGACTGTCAAAGATTCGCGCCTCCGTACCGCAAGTTCCACGGCGAGCTTGTCACACTCGGTCGGCCCTATTTGCGCCACAACTCGGGCCTGGCGCGAGTGAGACTTGTGGATCGTGGACACGGAATGCCCCGCGGCTCGTAGGAGACCGCGGGCAATACCAAAGCGAACGAAAGGGGAAAAAGGAAAGTGAAAAAGATACTGTTAGTATCGGTCGTGATGCTGGCTATCGCTGCGCCGGCCTTGGCAGTATGGGACCCGTTGGTCAACGGCGGCTTCGAGAGTGGCCTCACCGGCTGGTACCTCAGAGATGGGAGACAAGCGATTACCTCCCTGCCGCAGGCGACGCCTCTGGTAGACACCACTACCCATCCGAATCAGACATGGCTTGGATCGGAGCAGCCGTGGGCTCAGGTAGTGGACGCCGGGGCGGCGCGGAAGCTGGACGTCATCGAGGGTTACAACAGCACGACCGATCCGCTCTTCCGAAACACCGGGCTCGACCTTGACTCCAGCGTCTTACCCGATGTGTACGCCGGCGACAAATCCGTCGGTTGGACGCGTACCGGCTATAGAGGCATCGGCGGCGAAACCCATATCGGCCTGAACGTAAAGTGGGACGGCGGTAGCTGGCTCACCCAGTACGTCTATGTGAAACCGGGCACATACGACATGTCGGCTGCTGTTCAAGTGGCGGCCGATGGCGCCAATACCGCAGGCGATAACAAAGCGGCCGGCTCCGTCCATCTCGAGATCCTGGGCGACCCGACGTCAGTCCCGACCTTCTGGCATGTGGACTGGTACGGCGATGACGAGGAGTCGAACGCTAATAAAGTTCGTAACACCACCTGGTTTGGCAACTCGGTTGGCGCCTGGACCGCCGCGTCTGTCTCCGGAACCGTCACCACTCACACCGGATGGGTCGAGTTGAGGATCGCGTTCCAGGAGGTAGAGCTGAACACCAAAGGCACCAGCGACCCGAACATCGACGGAACTGAGGGCTATGCTGTCAATGCTTTGTGGGCCATGGTAGACAGCGTGACCATGAGTCTGCCTGACGAGGCCATCCCAGAGCCGAGCAGCATGGTGGCTCTGCTCACCGGGCTTGTCGGCCTCGGCGGTTTGGCGCTCCGCCGGCGCAGGTAAGCTTCCATCAGTGTAGATCGCTCAAAAAGCGGTCCGCCTCAGGCGGGCCGCTTTTTTCATGCGTCCGGCGGCCGATGTCGGTAGGGGCAGGTCTCAGACCTGCCCCTACAATGGAATCGGTTTGATACATGATGGTAGGGGCGAGGTGACCTCGCCCCTACGCGATAAATGGGCTGGAAATGGGCCGGCCGCCGGCTGCTACCGTATCCCCATCGCCCTCAGATTGCGCAGACTCATCGCCAGGCTCTCGAACGGGTCGCGCCGGCAGGTGTCCTGCTCTACGAGATACCATTCGACGCCGGATTCCTCGGCCGCCTGCAGGATCGCGGGCCAGTTGAGGTTGCCCTCGCCGACCTCGGCCATGATCTGCCGCCCATCCTTGAGGGCCATGTCCTTGAGATGGAGCAGGGGGATGCGGCCCTTGCACTTCCGAATCCAGTCCGCCGGGTCGCCGCCGCCGTGCTGAACCCAGTAGGTGTCAATCTCGAGGTTGAAGTGCCTGGGATCGCTCTCGGTGCGCAGGATTTCCAGGCCGACCTTGTCGCCGAATCTCTCGAACTCGAAGCTGTGGTTGTGGTAGCTGAACGTCAGGCCGCCCGCCGCGAGCTTCTTCGCGACCTGGGATGCTTCCCTGGCGAGCTTGTGGAAGCCCTCGGCGCTGCGGTAGTCGCCCGGCATCGCGCCGATTGCCACATGTCTGCACCCGTAGACGCGGTGCTCCTCGATGACGCCCTCCGGATCATCCCGCATTCGCTCGAAGCTGGTGTGCGTCGCGCAGATGGTCAGGCCCTCGCCGTCGGTGATCCCTTTCAGCTCGGCCGGCTCGATCGGCCCGAGCGCGGATAGCTGGACGGCCTCGTAGCCGATCTCCCGGACCCGCTTCATCGTCCCGGCGATGTCCGCCGGAGTCTTGGTGAAGTCTCGCAGCGTGTACAACTGTGCGGCGATTTGCGACTTGGACATGCTCAGATCCTCCCTGGCGCTAGTCTTCGAGCCGGGCGATCGCCTCGATCTCGACTCGCACGTCTTTCGGCAGGCGCGAGACCTGTATCGTCGTCCGGGCCGGCGGCTCTGTGGCGAAATACCGGCCGTAGACCTCGTTCACGGCGGCGAAATCGTTCATATCCGTGAGGAATACCGTCGTCTTTACCACATCCTCGAGAGTCGCGCCTGAGTCATCCAGGATGCCGCGTATGTTCCGCAGCGCGCGGTCTGCCTGGACTGCCGCTTCGCCCTGCACGACCTCACCCGCAGCGGGATCGAGCGGGATTTGCCCTGAGATGAAGAGAAATCCGCCGGCCTTTACCGCCTGCGAGTAAGGCCCGATCGCTGCCGGCGCCCTTTCAGTGCGGATCGGTTCTTTCATTTCGAGTCCTCCACCAACAGATTCTCTTTGAACGTGCCAGCTCCAACGGGCACAATTATACCCATCCGAGGGGACGGAAGCAAGGCGGGCATTGCTGGTGACCGTTGTAAGGCAGGTCGCGCATCTTGTGGAAACGCGCTGATCTGCCGATAATTACACCGATTGGATTTTTCTGCGGGCACTGCCCTTCGCGCGTCCGCCCGAATCGAACCTAGGAGAGTTTTACATATATGACAAGACGCAGCAGCCTTGAATCCAGACTTTGCTTCCTCATCTCCGCTTTGCTCTTTGTATTGCTCCTGGCTGTATGCCGTGTACAGATGACTGCGCAGCGAGCTGGGCTGATTGAGGCGAAAATTGATAAGTATCAGAGCTTATCGAAGGCGCTTTCCCAGACGTATACGCTTCTCGCTGCGGAGCAGGACCAGGAACTCTACAAGAAAGTAGCCGCCAGGTTCATGGCGGCGGACCCCGACATATCCCAAGTCATCGTTTCCGACGCGAATGGACGCGTGCTTTTCGCGAAGACGCGCGAATCCGCGCCGAACAAGTCCCGGCGCATCATTGATGTAAAGGCGTCCGGGCAGCGGGCCTTCCTGCGGTTGCTCAGCCTGCCGGGGGAGCAGGAGTTCAAGAGGATACGGATCCGGGCCATGGTCGGGCCGGACGAGCGCGGCACAGTCACCATCAGGTTCGGCTCGCGCTCGATAGACGCCGCTATCAAGGAGATGGCGGCAAGGCTCATATGCGCTTTTGCCCTCGCGTCGCTGGTTGGCCTTCTCCTATCGGCTTGTCTGGGCCGAGCTTTCTCATATCCCTTGAAGCGGCTGATTGCCGCCACTAAGTCCGTCGAGACAGGCGACCTTGACATCAGCGTCCCGGTTTCCTTCGGCGGCGAGATACGCGATCTTGCGGAGGAGTTCAACAGGATGGTTGTGGCGGTGAAGGAGAGTCGGGACAAGCTGATCGAGCGGGCGAACACCGACAGCTTGACCAGCCTGTTCAATCACCGCTATTTCCATGAGCGGCTGCGCTCGGAACTCAGGCGGGCGGAGCGATATGGGCGTCCCCTGTCCATGATCATGCTGGATATTGATCACTTCAAAACGTTGAACGACGCGCACGGCCACCCTGTGGGTGACATGGTGCTCGCTGAGATAGGCGAGGTTCTGCTGAGTGAAGTCAGGAGGGATATTGACATCGTCGCTCGCTATGGCGGAGAAGAATTTGCGCTGATACTTCCGGAGACCGAAGCTCGGAACGCGATGGTCTGCGCCGAGCACCTCCGCGCCGCTGTCGAAAAGCATCGCTTTACCGGGCAGGATGGTGAAACCATACCCGTTACCGTCAGTCTCGGCGTTGCACAATATCCCATCAACAGCAGCGAGAGAGAGGGCCTGATAGTGGCTGCCGATCTCGCAATGTACCAGTCGAAGTCCATAGGCAGAAACCGAGCCACTGCGTTCAACAATGACAGCCGGACGGATAAGAATGCCGATCCCTACAAACTGTATCTGCTCCTCCAGGCAACGGATATGAGTACTATAGAGGCGATGGCCGCTGCCGTGGACGCCAAGGGGCGGAGATACCCAGGGTTCTCCAAAGCTGTTCTGGTACACGCGCTTGCTCTGACCCAAAAACTTGGTTGGTCGGAGAAGGAACAGAACGACGTGCGGATTGCCAGCCTGCTGCACGACATAGGCAAGCTCGGCATCTCGGATGCGATTCTCAACAAGCGAGAGCCCCTCACTGAAGAGGAGCTGGACATCATAAGGAGCCATCCTGCGATCGGCTATGCGATCATCCAGCGGTCCGCTGAGTTTCAATCCATGCTGCCCGGCATTCTCTACCATCACGAGTGGTGGGATGGACACGGCTATCCGAGCGGTCTGAAGGGCGAGGATATCCCGCTTATCGCGCGCGTGATCGCGGTGGTAGATTCGTATCACGCTATGATGACCGAGCGCCCGCACTGCCCATCTCGGACGGAGGAAGACGCCAGGGCTGAACTCCGCCGCTGCGCGGGTACCCAATTCGATCCTGCCCTCGCGGAAGCCTTCCTCTCTATCCTGGCGGAAGAGCGGGCTGTGCCGCAGGCAGCATAGGGCGGGACGAGCATCCAGCATCCAGCATCCAGTATCCAGTATCCACCATCCAGTATCCACCATCCAGAATCGCCCACGTGCCTTGTGCTGGACTTCTCAGCCCCGATGCCGTAAACTATACCAGAGGCGAGCGCATGGGCAGCTCGCACCGCGAAGCCGCTTTGTTAACTTTTCGTGCTCGCGGGCGTATACACAAATGGTGCAAACGGCGGCAGATCGGGCAGGGGAGACAAACGAGGAACTGATGGCCAGGTTCCAAGCAGGCGACTCCGGCGCGATGGAGGAGCTGTTCGCAAGGTTCCAGAAGCCACTGTTCAATTTCTTCTACCGCATGGTAGGGCGCCGTGAGACCGCGGAGGACTTGGTCCAGGAAACCTTCCTGAAGCTGTGCCGCTTCGGAAGGAGCTTCCGCGGCTCAGATGCGAAGTTCACCACCTGGCTCTATTCCGTCGCCGGAAACCAATGCCGCGATTATCTGCGTCACACGGCGAGGCGTCCGGAGACGCCTCTGCCTGATCTGGAGCAAAACCATTCCGGCGACCTCACGGATCTGACTGCCGCCGATGACTCGCCGGTAGAAGACTATCTCATCCGCATGGAGGTAAGGGCGGCGCTGGAATCCGCAATCGAGTCTCTGCCGGAAAAGGAGCGGGTGGCCATCGTACTTCGGGAGTACCACGGCCTGGAGTACAGGGAGATCGCGGAGGTCCTGGGCAGCCCTATCGGCAGCGTGAAGGTTCTGATCTTCCGTGCAAGGCAGCGGCTGAGGGACAAGTTGAAGGATTTGGCCGCGGAGGACGGAACGGTTTGAGGTTGATGTAAAGGGAATCGAGTATGAGGTGCAAGAAGGCTAGGATTCTCGTTTCGGCGTCGCTCGATGGAGAGCTATCTCGGCGCCAGCAGATTGTGCTGGAGCGCCATCTGTCGGCCTGCTCTGGATGTGCCGAGGAGAAAGCGCGGTTCTCAGCGTTGCGAGACACTATGTCGGTCTGGGCCGACGAAGAACCTTCAGAGCGGCTGCCGGATAGTTTCGCGCGCAGGCTGCAGCTTCGGCAGGAGAAGCCGGCTGCGAAGCCGTTGGCCGCTCGTTGGCTTTTGGGCACGGCGGCCGCCGGCGCTGCAACGGCATTGGTGATGGTCGGATTTCTGCTGCACGGTCTTCTGGTGCGCCCGGTTGCCATGCCGCCTGTGCCCACCAAGGTTGTGAAGTCACCGGCTGCAACCGAGAAGTCAACTGTTGCGCAGACGCCCCGTGCGGAGCAGGAGAAAGCGGCTGCGTCGGGAGCGTCATCCTCCGAGACGGTTCGCGCTGCTGCGCAATCCGCGCAGAAACACTATGCCAAGCAGAGTTACCCGCGGACTCATTCATCCTTGCATAGCGATCGCCCCGAAGGATTGGCTTCCCGGCGTCCTGCCGGGATGGCCGAACCCCAGAAGGTGGTCGCCACGGAGATCACAGAGGCCGAAGTTGCGCAAGGTGCGGTCGCAGCTCAGCTAACCGAGAATCTGGGCGAGGCGGAGCTCGCAATGAATGAGATGATCGAGCGGGTGAGAGGAACCTTGCAGAAGACCGTGGACCTTATCGTATCGGAGTTTCCCGCGCCCGCTGATGATACCCTAGACTCTGACGGAGGGAGTACACCATGAGGGCGAGGCTGTTTGTCGCTATTGCAGCGTTGGTCGGAATGCTGCTCGCCGCCGTCATCGCCGGCGCTGATCCACCCCAAACGGGCCTACTCAAAGAGATGGGATTGCCCGAATTCCCTGGGTCTAGGCTGGTTGGGGAGATCAACCTGCCGGCGAGCGTGTACCTGGACGACCTCGTAAAGGAGTTCGGTACACGGCTTGGCCTGTTGGAGATAAAGCAGGTCAATCTTCTCGCCTATGCCGTTGATGCGGCCAGGAACCCTCGGGACATCTTCAAGTTCTACGAGCCTTCCATCGCGAAGCAATATTGGAAGCCTGTCGTCCAGTCATTCGACAACGATAGAATGTTGGCGGTTCTCCTGAACGACAAGTTGGGCCTGTTCATCATGTACGTTGATCGCCCCGAGGGGAAGGATCGTGAGATGACGATGGTGCGCATTAGCGGCCGGATTGATCCTTCGAAGATCGCACAGCCGCAGTCTGCCAGCTTCCCATGGGCGATGCGTGCCATCCAGAGCGCGTCAAAGATACCGGTCGGCCAGCCCATATCCGTGCCGCCTTCGGAGAAGCTGTATCTCAGGGCTACCGGCTCCGCGATCAAAGCTCAAATACTCGATCAGAAGACTGCGGAAATCAGGCTTGCGCCCCTGGCCGGTGACGCCGGAAGGCTCATAAGGGCGGGTGAGCTTCTGTTCCTCGAGCTTACACCCAGAGTTATCGTGAACGAGATTATCCTCTCGGGGGCAATGCCCATCGTGCTCGAAATCACCGAGGGCTCACTCGCGCTCAAGGCGGCATCCGGGCCGGGAAACAGGGTCGCCAGGCTGAGCGTTATCGCTACCGGTGCACCCACGACGCTCGAATCCTTCCCGCTAGTCTCCGGCACGCACTCCGTGAAGGCGGTCGGCGCTAAGGTTTCGATAACGCTCTCTCAGGTCCAAGGAGGCAGTCTTGAGGCGGAAGTGACAGGCGGCGACTTGACTGTGTTGCTGCCCAAAGACGCATCTGCGAAGCTGGACGTGTCAGCTCTTTCGGGAAAGATCGAGAACCTCACCGGCGTTGCGGCGGAGGTATTGGCCTTGGACCACATGACACTTCAACTGGGCGATGGGAAGGCGACGATCGCCCTGAAAGCCGTTGGCGGAACCGTCTGCATCAAGATGTCCAACTAGTCGCGGCGGACCGGATCGCGCTCAGCCTCCGCGGAGAAATCCTTCTACAGAGCTGTTGATCGCTGCAGAGTGCAAAGGGCGGTCAAAAAAAGAGCCTGCCGTTGCTGAACGGCAGGCATGGAGTAAGGAAGGAGAAAAAACTACTGCTCGGACATCTTATGGTGCAAGATTTGTGCCAGTGAGCGCACCCCAGTCGCTCTGCGAGAGCATTTCATAACGATTCCCCGCAACTGCCAACCAACTGTCGTAATTCTCCGCTGTCCCGAATGCAAAAGAACGGCCCGCCGAAGGCTTCGGCGGGCCAATGGAAGGAAGGAGAAAAAGGATGTTACGTTCCAGGCATAATTACCTGCAAGATTCGTGCCAATTACATCATCGCTGAAATTTTGACCAATTAGCCGCAGCGATTCGGAACAATTCCCTCACCCTTTTCCTGCCCCGTGCGGCCTCACATGACCTGTCAACCTCCAAGCGCCGATGTGCCACCGTCCCCAACCTTGAAGGCGCGCCGCAATTGTGTTAGAATACGCTATCGTGTGCGGTCAGGCGAGGCGCAGGCGAATCCTGCCCTGGACCTGCGGCACGATTCGTTCGACACTTACGCAGGCGGCAAAAACCGTTT
>DATKXU010000074.1:0-23478 GCA_035528905.1 Armatimonadota bacterium | reverse complement strand
CATGTCCAGGCCGCTGCGCCATTTCTCCCAGTTCGTCCACAGATCCACTTCCTGTAGACCCACGATGTCAACATTCTCCGCCTTGATCTGCTCAGCGATCTTGGCGATCTCAGGCAGTCCGAGCGGGATCGGCGAGGCCCCCCCGATGTTGTACGTCATGACCTTCAGCTCGACGGGCTCGCCATCTGCTCCGAGGCACACCCGGCTCAGCGATATCAGGGCGATAGCCAATACAAGAAGCATGCGTTTCGTCAAATCCACGATTCCTCCATTCTGATGTAGTGATCGGCCGCTCGTAATGTGTAACGAGCAAGAGTTCCAAGTTGGGCGTTGCTTGACGTTACTCCCATATCCCACTCTTTCGCGGCCCGGCAGTTCGGGCCGCGAGGACCTCGTCCGCATAGCGCGCACGGCATAGATTCTACACCCGCAGGCGGCGGTTTGTCATCCTCAGTATTGAACTTTTCCTCGATCCCGTGAATCGTTTATTATTGAAGCGTCGTCAAACGATATAGTGTGCGGGTCGGACGCTCTCCCGGCTCTGCTATTACTCAGAACTTTCCGGTCCCGGCGTTGTCATAAGTAGTAGGGGGCAGTTGTCGCCCGCGGGCCGATTCGCTTTCCTAGCCGGGAGACGCACTTCGATATGTCCCGAAAGCAGGAGGAACAATTGTTGACGAGACGTTACGCGAGGGCGGCGGTCATCCTCGGGCTTCTTCTCTTCGCCAATGCTGCGCGGGCTGCCGACGGCGGACCGGTCACGTTCCCGGCGCAGAAACAGGCGATGAAGATCGTCATCGGCGAAGACGGCACCGATTTCGGCGACTACGCCGGATTCGGGAGCAAACTGCTCGCCTATCTGGGTGACCTTGACATGAACATGACGCGCGTGGGCGTAAACTGGCGGGACGTCGAGAAGGTCCGCGGCACATACGACTGGACCCTGAGCGACAACCTGATCAACTTCTGGTACGACCGCGGCGTGGATTTCGAGTTCACCATCATCGGCTCGCCGGCCTGGGCGCGAATTACCCGCCCGGACGACGAGGAGCAGGCGAGGGAACTGGAAATCCCCTTCGTCTACCTTGATCTCCCGAAGGACGAGTGCCTCAAAGACCTCTCCAACTGGGCGGAGGCGTTGGCCCGCCGCTACAAGGGAAAGGTTCGCTGCTACGAATGGTGGAACGAGCCGGACGGCATGGCAGGCACGGTGCTTCTGCGTGACAAGAGTGGGCGCATCATCTGGCACAGACCCGGCGGCGATCCGGTGCATTATGCACGCACCCTCAAGGCCGTTCACGACGGGCTGAAACGGGGCAATCCCGATGCAGTGCTCGCCGCGGGCTCGCTCAGCGTATTCAACACAGGCTTCATGGAGGCGATTTACGCCACTGTCGGGAAGGATGCCTTCGAGGCCATCAGCTACCATCCATATTCCGACGAAGCAGGGATGGACATTCCCTGGACCGAAGCTCTGCGCGCCTTGTGCGTCCGGTACGGCGACCTGGACTGCGGCCTGTGGATCAATGAGTACACATGGAATCCGGAGTCGCGAAAGACCAATTCCACGACCTACGGCATCGGCCCCGGCGCCGAAAAGCTCCCCATGGATGGAGTCTCCCTGGCTGCTCAGTATCCTTATGTCACCCATGTTCTTCTGCACACGCTGAATGATTGGGGCGGCTGGCTCCCGCCGGCATCGAATCCTGACGCGGGTATGGGGCTCACGACCAGCGAACCCAAGCCGAAGCCCAAATACGAGAGCTTCAGGCAGGTCCAGCTTTGGCGGCGCGATTCCCTGTCGAGGGAGCTGACGCTGCGCGGGCCGCATGTCGTCTTCCCCGAGACGGACTTTGAGTTGAGTCTCGACCCGTCGGCGGCCTCTTCCATCGGGAAGGTCGAATGGGCGGTTCCGAATGGCTGGACGGTCAGGCCGGGCAAGAACGACGGCAGCTTCATCTTCCGCGCGCCCGCTGGCTCGGCATCTCCGAGGCCGCATCCGCTGACGGCGCAAAGGGCGGACGGCGCGGCCTTCACCCGATACATCGAGGTAGTGGAGCCGGTGCAGCTCACCCGTGCGATATTGAAGGCAGGCGCGCGCGGTTCATCTCTTGCGAAGGTGGAGATGATAGTGCTCAATCTGGCCTCCAAGCCGATCTCGGCGTCTCCGAAGCTCGAGCTGCCTGCTGGATGGACGTGCGCCGATACCGGCGCCGGGACGCTCCGGCCTGGCGAATCCAGGTGGAAGCTGGAGGTCAAGGCCCCTGCGGACGCGAAGCCCGGTGTGTATCCGTGCAAGGCATACGTCGTGAGGGATGGCAGGGCATCCGGCGAGTACGAATTCCAGCTCGCGGTGGAGGCGCCGGCCCGCTTAGCCGCGACTCCTTTCCAGATTGATGGCGACCTCAGCGATTGGAGCGGCGCGGAGTGGATTCCGATACCGGGCGAGGCACCGCCCGCGCGATTTGCGACCGCCTGGGACTCGAAGTTCCTCTATCTTGCCTGCGCAGCAACCAAAACGACCAGGTCAGGGAACGTCAGAGTCGGGATTGACGCGGCGCATGACGCCGTCCCCGGCAGCGTCTATTCCTACAACGATCAGGAACTGGTAGCGAAGCTGCGGGATGGGGAGTCGTTTCTGTACAGGATTCGCACCCCGCAAGGGTGGTATGGAGGTCTGCTGACGATTCCCTTCAAAGCGGCCCACTCGGGGAACGAGACGACCTACGAGATGGCAATCCCTTGGGAGGAGATAAAGCCCGCGCAGCCAAGAGATGGGACGAGCGTCGGCCTGGCCGTCGTTGTCGAAGGCTGGTACGGAGACGACTGGCTGGCCTCGATGTGGGGCAAGGGCGTTGGGGAGCCCAAGCGCCCGATTGACTTCGGCTGGGTGCGCCTGGTTCGATAGCTTGTTCTGACTCATTCCAGCTTAGCCCTCTGCCAATCCGCCGCTGTGGATTCAGGACGGCCTGGCCCGCGGAGACTCTCAGCCCGGCGCGGAGGAATTGGTCGCGCATGCTTTGAACTATCCCGTGAAGCACGTCCATGGAGGAGACTGTATGATAGGCTGCCATGCGGCTATCTTGGCGGCCATGTTCGTTGCCTGTTCCATGCTGGCATCGGCAGACGAGAGGCCGAACATCGGAACTGAGCTGTCCTGGAAGGATCAGCCCGCGTGGCTCGCGAACCCGGCCGCATCGAGCAAGGTGACGAGGACCAGGCAGGGCCTCCGCTTCCGGGTCAGCCAGGCAGGCATGGGGATGAAATGGTCCGCTCAGCTGCCCCAGCCCGTGGACCTCTCAAAGACTCCCTGGGTGGCGATGCGATACCGCGCCGTGGACGCCGCGCCGCCGCCGGACTACTTCGTCTACCTGGGCGGCGATGCCTCAGAGGAGCAGAACATCGTTGAGCCGGGCGACCTGATCTCCGACGGCGCGTGGCATACGATAGTCGCCCGCGCTAAGCCCTTCACAGCGAAATGGGTAGCCGTTCAGCTCCAGGCGTCGGGCGCCAAGGCCGAGATTGAGCTGTCCAGGCTCGAGTTCCTCGCAGAGAAGCCTAAGCTGGCGGTGGAGGATTTGCTCGCGATCGGCGAAGCGAAAAGGGGCGAGTTCGTGCCGGTCAGCATCGCTCCCATCTGCAACTCCGGCCATCAAGTCGTTCTCGACGAGATGAACCTAAGGCAATGGTTCCAGGAGCGGGAGGTTGCCGTCTCGGGCGTGCCATTTCATATTGAGGCTGGCGTATCGGACGTGGCGGCCAGCGACGCCGACAAGCCCTCCGAAATCCGAGCGCCCCTTCCCGACGTGGAAGCCTCGGAGATATTCCTGCTCGTCGCCGCGACCTCCAAATGGGGCAAGTTCCGCACGGTGACGGAGCCGCATCAGTTCACGGTTCGGGTTTCACACGCGCAGGGGCGGCCGGATGTGTGGGTTCCTGCGAGTGTAGCCGGCAAAGCCGGCCTGTCGCCGGGATTGGGAGTTTACGCGATCCCGGTCTCTCCCGGCCGCCTGAAGGAGCTGCTCATACGCGACAACATTGCCGGTGTGAAGGTCAACCTCATAGCCGTGACGTTAGGCATCGGCACAAACCTCTCCGCCGTGGCGGACCGGCCCTCTGAGGTCGCAGGAGCGAAACCCTATGCGCCGGTGAAGCGCGAGGGTCTGCGGAATTGGTCCACGAGCGTTTCAGGTGACGGCGATAAGGTCGAGCTGTCCGACGGGCGGACCCGATTCACGCTGCGCCTCAAGCCGGGGATCTCTATGGAAATCCGCTCCCTGGGGCCAGGCCCTCGTATCTACTCCAAGGGCAGTCTATGGCGAGTGCGAGTCGGGGATCGGGAGCTTCAATCAACGGATTTCGTCGGGAAGCTCGGCGACGACTCAGGCCGCTGCGCCCTGATTGAGCTGTCGGATCGCGAAGGGCTTGGTATCCGCGGGCGGTTGCGTATTTCCCCCTGGCGGCCTGGCTCCATTGACCTCGGCCTCGAGCTCGAGTCGTCGGGGAGGCGCGTGCAGGTCGTCTTCCCCACGCTGCCGGACGTGAAGCATCTCGACGGCGCGGACCTCTCCTACTGCTTTCCGTGCAGGGGTGCCGTGGTCAACAATATTCCGATCAGCCTCCGGGTGCCTTATTCCGGCGCGATGCCGCTCCAATTCATGGATGTATACGGCCCGGACGGCGGCGTCTACATGCTGACGCGCGACCTGGCGGCTACATACCGCTACTTCCTGATTAACAAGTCGCCCGACGGAGTCTCCCTCGGGATGGAATACATGGAGCAGGAAGTCACCCCGTCCAGCCGTTTCACGTCGGTTGCGACTGTCATCGGATTCCACGACGGCGACTGGCACACGGCGTTCGGCGCTTACAAGGACTGGGTGAAGGGTTGGTACAAGCCGGACGCCCCGCGCAAGGAGTGGTTTCGCCGCGTCTTCAACTTCCGCCAGCAGTTCCTCCGCATGTTCTTCACCGACGGGCGCTACTTCAATAAGGAAACCAGGACTCTGACATTCGCCGAGGGAATCGCGCAGGATGCGAAGACATTCGGCGGAGTGGACTACCTGCATCTGTTCGACTGGGGTCTGAAGGAGAAGGGAGGCGCTCTGGGAGACTACGACGCCTGGGACGAGATAGGCGGCAAGGACGCGTTCCGGCAGGCCGTCCAGCAGACTCAGTCGGCGGGCATGCCCGTTGGGTTGTATATGGAGGGATACCTGGTTGATCCGAAATCCCGCATCGGCCAGGCACACGGCAAGGAATGGGAGATTCTCGATGCTCAGGGGAAGCCGCTGCCGTTCTTCCCTCCGGCGATGAATGTGTGCTCCGCAGTGACCGCATGGCAGGATTACCTGTCCGCACTGTATGGCAGTGTCAAACGGGAAACTGGGGCTATGGGGTATTACTGCGACGAGATGGGCTTCGCGGGCCCGGACCACCTCTGCTACGCCGCGAATCATGGGCACGGCGTGCCTGAGCCGCCGCTTCGCGGGCAGATCGAACTGCTCCGAAAGATCCGCGATGCCATCGGGCCGGATGTCGCGCTCTACACGGAGGAGACGCCCTGCGACGTGGGCACCCAGCACCAGGACGGCAGCTTCACCTACAACATCACGTTCACATCCGATGCCGCGTCGCCGTCGCACATCAACCTGACCCGCTTCGCCCTGCCGGACTTCAAGACCTTCGAGATCATCCTGTGCGACAAGGCGCTCGGCGACCGGCTGACATCCGTGCGGCAGATATTTTTCAACGGCGAGGGCATCTGGCTTGAAGGCCCGGCGGACTGGTTCGCGCCCGAGGCCTTGGACTTCATTCGCAAGATGCACGCGGTGATGACGGAATACGCCGACTGCTTCACGTCGCTTTCACCGGTGCCGCTCGTCCCAACGGGCAATTCCCTGGTCTTCGCAAACCAGTTTCCCGCGCAGAAGCGAGTCCTCTGGACGCTCTTCAACGCGAATTACTCAACCGTTCGCGGAGAGCTTCTCGCGGTTCGTCATACGCCCGGCGCGAAGTACCGCGATGTCTGGAACGGGCGCGACCTCAACCCGCGGATCAGCAACGGGACAGCGTACCTGGAGCTGGAACTCGGCCCCAGAGACGTCGGCTGCATCGTCAAGGAGCTTCCCCGCTAGGCGCGTCCAACGTCGAACTTGGGATTGTTCAAAAACGCTTGATAGGTAGGGATTTCCGAATGCCTACCTAAACCCTGGGGTGGCGATTCGGAAATCGCCACCCATCCCCTTTTTGAAATGTAGCAGGACTAGGCCATCCGATGGTATAATACTATGTGATGCGTTTGCATCACCGCCAGACGAATCGAATCCGGAATGTCTAGCGGGCTGTGCGCCCGTGTCCTACTTTGCTATATGCGGAGAGACTTTCCATGCCACTCGAGCACTTGGAAAATGCACCACTGATCGAAGCAGTTTTCGAACTCCGATTCCCCGGAGAGCCGGTTGTTCTAGCCTCGCTGGATCGTTACTACGAGGGAATCAGGAGAGATCTTCCTGAGGTATGGGTGCCAAACGCCCAGCCAGGTGTGGCTCCAGCACTCCAGCCTTGGGAGTTTAAGAACAAAGACGGGTCCAGGTGGATCGGCGTAAGCATCAACACATTTGCCGCCCATGTGCGAGATTATAAGGATTATGCTGATTTTCGGTCATGGGCCTTGCCTCTTGCAGAAAGCTTCTGTGGTGCTTTTCAGATCAAAGACCTAACCAGGGTCGGAGCGCGCTACAGGAATCGGATATTACTCTTGCGCACGCCGGGTGAGCCGATCCCGCTGGCTCGCTATCTGAACATTAGCTTTGAGCTTCCGGCTCTCATAGATGTTTCAACCATGGAGGACATACATCTGCAATTCGCTACTCGCCGTGGAGATGCACAGATTGTGATCGTGCTGCACCATGTGCGCGAGAGCGCGGGGCAACCAGAGGGCCTAGTTCTGGACCTGGACTGCGGCGTAGTTGATAATGTGTCAGCGGCCCGACTTGGTGAGCACTTCGACGCAGTACATACCTGCACCGAGGATCTGTTTGCAGCGCTTGCCTCCGAGGCTTACATGAGGTTCATGAAAGGGGAGACTGTTTGATGTGCCCAGTGGCAGCCGACCAAGAGCAACTACCTGGACAAAGGTCTGAGATGTCGTCCGCAACGAGCCCTGCATATCCTGTTTTCATACTGGCGGACCAAGCTTACTGGGACTGGGAGGAATGCCGAGGCCTTGGTGGAGCTCCCGTCTATGTTCCGCGGACGACAAGTGACGCAGCTCTCTTGGAGGTGCGAATAGACGGACGCTCCTTAGCCATGCCACTACGAGTTAGGGTGGGCTATAGTGATGGCTACTACGAGATTGAACACGAGGAGTTCGGCGTGTTCGGTTGCGGAAGGACGCAGGCCGAAGCGGTAAAAGATTTCCTGGCTTTCTTGATGGCAGATTTCAAGCACTATGCTTTGGCTCCAGACGAAGACCTGGACCCAGGTGCGAGGGAGCTAGCTGGGAAATATCGCAGGTTATTCGGGATTCGGAAATGAGTCATCCGATCCCCCGTAGGAACATGATTCGTGCGTTGGAAGAAAAGGGTTTCGTGCGCGACGAGACGGACCGGGACCATGACTACTACTGGTTCGTTCACAATGGCAAGCGAACTAGGTTCAGAACTGTGGTGAGCAGAGGCACTGGCTATCGGGAGTACGACGACGGGCTGTTTCGCATGATGTGTAAGGCGCTGGGTCTCAACCGTATAGCAGAGGTCCGCGACCTTCTTTTTTGTCCCATGGGCGAAGAAGATTATGTCTTGCTTCTAAAGAAGAACGGTCTCTTGAAAGATGAGTAGCCTTCGCTCGCCATAAGATTTCTGCTCAAACCCACGGTTAGTTTTTTACCCTGCGATCTAAAGCAGACTGCAGACCGCAAACCGGGGGTCCGCTGTCGCGCATCCCTCAGCATCAGACATCAACAATCCCACGTTCGACGTTCAGCGTTCGCTCCCTCCCCTACACCCTGACCAGCTCTGCGCCGCCGAGGAGTCCGTAGTCGAAGAGGCTGAGTTCCTCCCTGATGACATTGTCGTCCTCGAAGGCGTTCGGCCCGCACCAGAGGAAGTCATCGCCCTCGACCTCGTGGAGCGGCCCGAAGGTGTTCTGGCGGCTGGCGATGACCTCGATCTCCAGGTCGTTGTCTCCGGATCCCAGGAACGGCGTCAGATCGAGCTCGAACGGCCGCCAGAGTATCTTTCCGGCGTTCCGGCCGTTCACGCGGGCCTTGTACAGTATCCCCGATGGATTGACGAGCCGCAGGAAAGTGCGCTTTCCGTCCGCCGGGACGCTGAGCGCCGTCCGATAGATCATCGCGCCGGAGTAGAACGGGTATCCCTGGTCGAGCCAGGAGCCGGTCCGCAGCTCGGTTCGCTCGTCCATAATTTCCCCTTCGTAAGGATTCGCCAGGCGGACGCCGAAGTCGCCGACTATGTATGCCTGCTCGACCTCGCTCAGAAAGCTGTAGTCGAAGCTGAAGTCCACCGTATTGACGCCCTTTTGCACGAGATCCGTGATCTCCACCTTGCCGAAGCTGTGGTCCCACTGCCACCCGGCATTCGACGCGTCTATGACATGGCCATTGACTATGACACGGCCTTTGTCTATGTCTTCTATGACAAGGTGCGCGCTCCTCGGACGCTCGATCGCGCTCCCGAACTTGTAGCGCAGGACGACGGGGCCGCCCTTGCCGGTGAAGACGCCCTTCCGAATCGCAACCCAGGGCTGCCACATCAAGGCGTCCTCCGTGCCGAAGTGCGAGGCCAGCCTGCGCCGGACGCGGAACTCCAGGTCCTCGTCCCACCAGGTCTTGCCGCCGTCGAGCGAGGCCGCGATCCGGTCCATGACCAGGATGTTCTCCTCGGAGCGGGCGAATTGCCAGGAGTCGGTGAGCGGAATGATCTCTACGTGTCGCAGGCTGACAGGCTTGGGAAGAGCCGGGGCTCCGGAATCCGCACCCGTGACGATCAAGAGCGATCCGGCAGGCGGGAGAGAGAACGAGAAGCGCAAATCCTTCCCTGCCCGCTGCGTCTCCGGCTTGGCGCGCGTTGCGTCGAGAGGATTCCATACGGCGACCGGGACATCGGGCCTGCCAAACACCGTGAAGACGTAATCATGGGAGCGATCGCGGTCGGAGTTCACGACGAAGAACATCTGCTGGTCGCCGTCCGCGCGATGGTGGACGTACAGCTTCGGCACGGCATGTCCATCCGCGCCTCGAATGGCATACGTCCGCGGCACGACTTTGTCCAGAGCGTCCTGAATCTGCCTTTGGGAAGTGGGAACGGTCTGCACGCCCGGCATGGAAGCAAGACTCCTCCACTGCTCCGCTGCATCTCGGCAGTCCAGCTCCTTCGGCAGACGCCCGACGAGGATGAGCTTGCCGCCGCTCGCGACGAACTTCTTCAGCAGCTCGAACGTCCTCGGCCGCCAGGTGTCCGAGGGCGGGACGACCACTACCGGATACGTCATCTCGCCTATGCGGAAGAGGCCGCCCTCGACGGAGCCCATGTCCTCGATGTATCCCTCATCGCCGAGGTCGCAGTCGTATCCCGCGTTCAGAGCGGCGTCCAGCGCCCGGCGGAGCATCTGGTCGTAATGATGGGCCTTGCCAAGATCTTCCGCGGGCAAGTCCACCGGCATCGTTCGCTTCCGGCCCGAGGCGCTGAACTGGTATACTGTCTTGCCAACTCCACCCGGCGGATGGAAGCCGAACCTGTGACCGGCTGTGCCGCTCTCTATCGAGTGCAGGAAGAGCACATCCGGCTTCGCCTTCCCGCTGGTCAAGGCATAGCCCACCCGCGTGAAGTAATCATTCAGCGGGCGAAGCTCCTTCCAGTAGGTCTGCTGGTAGTTCCAGTTCGGCGGGTAATCACGCTTTCGGCGGCCTTTCGCGGAGTACAGGGTCAGGTGCGGGCAGAAGAAAGTCGCGCCGAGCACCAGGTCGTAGTCGCCGAGCCATTTGAAGTCCTCGAACGTATTCGTGTGCCTGGAGACGCCGAATATCTCCGTCAGGACTCTGTTTCGGCCAAGCTGCCTCGCCGCCGAGCTGACCTGCTTTACAACGAGCAGCATGCTTTCGGTCTGGCGGCAAAGGTGGTCTATGCCGGGCGCCTGCTGGTAGCGGTAATGCGCCATGATTCCGCCGCAGTGGCAGCGAATCTGCCCCTCGAAGTTCTCCTCCGCGTTGTAGTGGCCGGTGTGCTCGAGGCCGTTCTTCTCGCACCACTTGAACAGCGGCTCGCTGTACGCCTCGCAGAACTGGCGCAGGAAAGTGCGGTGGACGATCAGCCTGATCTTGCGCGCCTCAGGCCCTTCGAAGAAGAGGTACGGCAGATCGGCCCAGAAATCGCGCCCATACCACTTGGCGTAGACGTCGGGGATGCCATCCCACCACGGAAGGGCGCTTGGCCCCTGGGAGATTTGAGGCTCATCGGTGAAGATGCCGGGGACTCGTTTTCCGAATTCGCCGCCCAGCTTCTTCTTGTAAGTCTCATGGGTCAGGCGGATGAACTCGCGCATCGCCTCCGGGTGAAGCAGGTTGGCGTAGGATTCGCCGCCCCACCAGGGGGTCTTCTCGGAATAACGCCTGCGAAAGAGGATGCGCTCGGCATCCTTTCGGCTTCGCGCCTCCTCGAAGCCAATGCGCTCGATCTTCTCGACGCTCGCGCCCTGCCGTCCGATCAATGCGTATGCAGCTTTCGGCTCATCCCCGTCGTCCGGGAGCGGCTCTTCGCCCGCAGGGACGAACTCCGCCTGGAGCGTCGTCGCGCGGTACTCATCCTTCATACCGGCGACCTGGCCGCCGGCGTTTCCACTGGGCCAGAGGTCTTCGTCATAGAGCCAGACGTAGCCGTCCTTCTCCTTTGCGACTTCCAGGGCGGCGTCCATGGCCGCGAACCACTCGTCGCTCAGGTAGTCGGTTATCAAGCCGTGGCGCGAGTGGAAGAACCCGCCGGATAGACCGACTTCGATCATGTCCGCCATTTGGCGCGCGACCTCCTGGGGATCGAGCCGGTCGTTGATCGCCCAGAACGGCGCCGGCCTGAGTATGCTGTCGGGCTGCTGAAACTTCTTGAAATCCATCCCTTCCCTGTCCTTTCGAGTTTAGCTAGAGTTGCCAATTGCAATAAGGGCACGTCCGGCCTGCTCTCTCCGAGCCCTGTGCCTCTGATCGCTAGACGCTGGTTCATTGTAGATACGCGAGGCATGGGGTGTCAAGGCATGCTGCACGAGATGGCTCGGCCAAGTACAATGCGCTATCGTTCGTGGTGGGAATCGTCAGGATGGTGTGGCTCGAATCCCAGGCGGAGATAGGTTTTGATTGCAGAAACTCGCCAGTCGTCCGGAATTTCCAGCTCCGGCAGGTCATCGAGGCTCTGGCGCACCATGCGCAACTGCTCTTCCACTTGGGATTCCTCCTCGAAACACGGACTTTGTGGATAGGTCACTGATTTTATCACAAGCTGCGCCGTTGACAGGAGGGCCCAGTTCTGCTATATTGGCGTTGGCAGAACGGCGTGACGAAAAACACTGCTCATCGGCCCTCAAGAAATCAGCGCGGCGGCCGATAATTATAATAGACAAAACTTAAGTAGGCGAAAAGGCAAACTCTTCGAAAGAAGGGGACGCAAAGCCAAGGGTCTAATCCCGGAGGCTTCGGAATCCGGGGATGACAGCCTGGCTGCCGTCCGAGCTTCGAGAGCTTGCCTTTTTTGTTACCGGCGGCCTCGGAGCGGAGGGGGAGCTGACATGCAGATTTCAGCGCTGGAAGTTACCAAGCTGCTCACCATGGAGAAGAGCGAGCCGGCCAAACGCCGGAAAGCCGATCTTGAGTTCGTCCAGATCACCCCGGACTCGCTGCCTGAGACTCCACGGCCGGACGCAGCCGAGGTTGCGAGGGTCGTAGAGATGGTGAAGAAGGTGCCGGATGCCCGGGACGATATCGTGATGCAGCTCAAGGAGCGCATCGAGAGAGGCGAATACGAGGTCACCGGCGAAGAGATCGCCGACATGATGATGCGCCGGATGAAGGCAGATGGGCTGCGTTAGCTGCTGGCTGATAGATGGTGCTTGATAGAAAGGCCGCCGGATATGGCGGCCTTTTCTTTTCGCGCCTTTTCCGTACCTTTGCTCACATTCCTACCACTCATACCAGGAGGATTCCAGCCGCGGGGTGTTGAACCTACTGTCGAGCATGGCCTGGGCGTCATAGACAAATCGGAGCGCAGCACATGGGCATATTCAGACGCAATCGCAGCACAGATCGCGCCCCACAACCTGTGGAGGTTCTGTCTGTCATAGACGTAAGCAGCATACGTTTGAATCCCCGCCAGCCTCGGAGGTCCCTTGACGAGCAGAAGCTCGATGAGCTTGCGGACTCTATACGGGAGCACGGCGTGATCGAGCCGGTGATCGTGAGGCCTTCGGGCGACGGAGCATTCGAGCTTGTGGCAGGGGAGCGCAGGTTCCGGGCGGCGGTGCACGCCGGCCTCCAAAGCATCCCCGCCGTTGCGCGCGTCCTGAACGACAGGCAGTCCTTGGAGCTTGCATTGGTCGAGAATCTCCAGCGCGAGGACATCAAGCCGCTGGAGTGCGCGCAGGCTTACCGGCGGCTGATGGACGAATTCGGGCTCACCCAGGAGCAGGTCGCCCAGCGCGTGGGCAAGGATAGGTCCACGGTGGCGAATACCCTCCGGCTGCTCAACCTGCCCCTGCCAATACTCGAAAGCCTGGACACGGGCGAGATCACGGAGGGCCATGCCCGTGCGTTGTTGTCAATCCCCGATCAGGACGAACAGCTCCTGGTCTGGAAGAAGGTCGTCATGCACGGGCTGAGTGTTCGAGCGGCCGAGCGGCTGTCTAGGACACCCAGGGCTTCTGGGACGTCCATGACGCCGCATGTTTCACGTGCAACCAGGCGTCGTGGACGCATGGATCCGAATCTGGCCGATGTCGAGGACAAGCTCCGGCGCTACCTCGGCACCAAGGTGGCTATCACCAGACTGGATGGCGGCAAAGGCAAGATCGAGATCGAATTCTACGACGATGACGATCTTATGCGAATACTGGATTTGATGTCGCATATGTGATGGCCGCATCGGGCCGTTATGACATGGACAAGGTGGACAGAGCGATGGACAACGCCGTCTATGACGTGCCGATTGGCGAAGTGGCGAGGATACTGGAGAAGAGCGACCGCCAGGTACGGCGGTATGTCAAACAAAGGCGCTTGACGGCGAAGCCGGTCCGCGTGGACGGGCACATAAAACTGATGTTCAACCGAGAAGAAACACTCGCCTACAAGGAGCGGCTGGCGCATAAGGGTTTCTCGCGTGAATCGGCGCGTGAGATCATAGCCGATACCCACTTGATAGGGGATACGGGCGGCGCCAGGCGTGAAATAGATGCGCCCCAGGTCAGCGACGCTGACATGGGAGAATCCGGCGCTGTCAAGTATGTCATAGACACGCTGCGCGAGCAGATTCAGGAACTCAGGAAGGAGAACCAGGAGCTCCACTACCAGTTGGAGCAGCGTTCGGGACAGGTGGGCTTCCTCCAGGGCAAGGTGGAGTTCTTGCAGGAAGAGGTGAAGATGCTCATGCCGGCGATGCCGTCCCAGGAGGAGATCATCGCGCGAAAGCCGTGGTACCGCCGCATCTTCGGGCGGCGATAGCAGACGCTGGCTCGCTCTGTCGCTTTGTTGCAGTGTTAGCTGGAGATCAACACATGAAACGACGCATGAATTTCTTGTTGCGAAGAGTAATGGGATCTGTGAGCCGTTTTTACCTTTCCTTTGGTTCCTCAAAGGCTTGTCCAATCTGTGGATGGACAGGTCACAGATTCATGATTCGTAAGAACCCAGTTAAACCTGCACCATCACACATCTGCCCAAGCTGTGGATCCTCCGAACGACATCGGTTTGCATTCCTCGCATTAATAGGAAGATTCTCAGCTAGGTGTGAAAAACTCCTTCATTTCGCTCCGGAGAAATGCCTCGAACCGTGGCTACGCTCCATTTCGAAGGAGTACGTAAGTGCTGACTTGTGTGCACCCAGCGCAATGCTGCATATGGACATCTGCAACCTTGGGTTGGCAGATAACGATTTTACGGCAATCTGGTGCTCGCATGTTTTGGAGCACATCGAAAATGATAGAAAGGCAATGTCTGAGTTATTTCGGGTTCTTCGCCCAGGAGGTTGCGCCGTCATCATGGTTCCGGTTTATGGGGATAACACGTGTGAAAACCCGGAGATAAAGGCTCCTAGGGAAAGGCTCAAGCATTTCAGACAAGAAGATCACGTTCGCCTATACGGCCTCGATATTACACATCGGCTTGGGGATGTCGGTTTCAGAGTAACAACTATTTCCACATCCGGCATCTCTGACGATCAGGTATCGAAGTACCAATTGGAGTATCCCTCAACGAGGGAAATATTCCTGTGCGAGAAGGAATGAAACCGGCTCAGTGGCTGCAGCAGACATCCAGCCGCTGAGCCCCGCCGACTACGACGTCTATGACAAGTCCCCACGGCAGGCCGTCTCGCTCTGCCCACTGGTGCTCAGCGAATTCTGCGATACAGTCCCCATTCAACCGCCTTCCACGAAGGGATACCATCCCTGGTCGCCTAACAATATATTTGCCGAAGCCGTTCGCGGCCGGCAGCAGCAATAAACAACGGAGGTAGTGTTGTGTTCAGTAGAGTTGTGACCGGCCTTGTTCTATTGCTCTTACTCGCTTCCCAGGTCGGTGCCAAGGCTCAAACCTGTGTGGACGACGCCCTGGCCGTACTAAGGGGAATCTCTGAGGGCTACGCGGTCAGGGACTGGAAATACGAGCCGTCTGACGTGCCTGGAGCCGAGAGCCCTGATTTCGATGACTCCGCCTGGCGCACGGCCAGTCCTGAGCTCATCTGGGGACAGCAACCGGTTGCATGGCTGAGGAAGGCGATTACCATGCCCGAGCGCATCGCGGGTGTGCCGGTCGCTGGCAAGCAGATCAGCTTCTGCGCAGGCGTTGATGACGCCGGCGAGTGCTATGTCAACGGCGAGCTGAAGCAGAAGTTCAACTGGGGCGACTGCCGGGTCGTTCTCACGGAGAGCGCCAGGCCGGGCGAGAAATTCACAATCGCCTTGAATGGCATCAACACCGGCGGGGCGGGCAAACTCCTCTTCTCGAGGTTGGAAGTCGCCGCCATTGCGGGGATGCCCGACGAAGCGGGGAAAGCGATCAAGGAACTGGAGCTGTACAAGCTGGTAGTGGATGTGGAGAGCGACAAGGGGAGGCAGCAATGGGCGCGTAAGTCTCTAGCCGCGGCGGTCGAGTCGCTGGACATAGCCGCGCTGCACCGGGGTGATACCGACACGTTCACCAAATCTTTCTCCGCATTCCGCGAGCGGCTGAAGCCGCTTGATAGGCTATTGAAGGCGTACACGCTCCATCTGGTCGGCCACGCGCATATTGACATGAACTGGCTCTGGCTCTGGCCTGAGACCGTGGACGTCTGCAAGAATACATTCTCCACGATGCTGAAGATCATGGCGGAGTACCCCGAATTCCGCTTTTCCCAGAGTCAGGCGTCGGCCTACCTGCCGATCGAGGAGCAGTATCCGGAGCTGTTCGCCAAGATCCAGGAGGCCGTGAAATCCGGCCAATGGGAAATCACAGCAGGTACATGGACAGAGGGCGATATGAACATGGTCTCGGGTGAGGCGATCGTCCGCCAAGTCCTCTACGCGAACAGGTATTTCAAGGAGAAATTCAACGTGGAGCCCGTTGTGTGCTGGGAGCCGGATACCTTCGGCCACGCGTGGACTGTGCCGCAAATCCTGGCGAAAAGCGGCCTGAAGTACTACTTCTTCACGCGATGCGGCAAGGGAGAGCAGACATTCTGGTGGGAGGCGCCGGACGGCTCCAGGGTGCTGGCGTGCCATCGGGGCTCGTATGGCGAAGTGATTGGCCGGAACATCATGAATTCGGCGCTCGACCAAGCGGAGCACTACGGGGTAAGGGATGGCATGGTCGTCTACGGCGTGGGCGATCACGGCGGCGGCCCAACCCGCGAGCACATCCGAAAGGCGCTTGAGCTTCAGAAGCGGCTGGACTATCCGACGGTGAAGTTCGACACTGCGGAAGGCTTCTTCAAGAGCCTGCTGGCCCAGAAGAAGGACTTCCCGGTAATCCGCGACGAGCTGAACTTCATATTCGAGGGATGCTACACGACCCACGCCGATATCAAGAAGATGAACCGCGTCTCGGAGAACCTGCTTCCGGCTGCGGAGATGTTCTCGGCGCTGGCCGGGCGGTACGGCTTCACTTACCCGCATACGGGCTTTGTTCAGGCGTGGCGGAATACTTGCTTCAATCAGTTCCATGACATCTTCGACGGCTCGGCGATTCATGGGTCATATGACTATTCGAGAGAGCTTTTCGACAAGGCATACGGCATCGGCGAGGATGCGCTTTCGGGCTCGATGAGCACGATCGCCGAGAATGTAGACACGAATGGCGACGGCATGCCGGTCGTCGTATTCAACCCGCTGTCCTGGAAGCGCACGGACGTTGTGCGGATAGGCGTCCCGGCAAGTATTGTGGTCGCTGACCTACCAGACGGCCTTCAAGGCAAGGCAATCAGGGCTGTCGACGCCCGCGGCCGCGAGATGCCCGCTGATGTGATCGGTGACCAGGTCATATTCACGGCGAAGGACGTCCCGCCTTTGGGATACAAGGTCTTCTATCTCAGCCGCAAGCCTGCGAGCCCGAGCCACAGCGCCCAGGCAGCAGACACAATCGAGAACGAGTTCTTCATCGTGCGAGTTGACCCGGCCTCGGGCACTGTCGCCGGCATCTACGATAAGCGAGCGCGGAGAGAAGTGCTGGCGCACGGGCAGAAGGCAGACGTCCTCCAGCTCCTTTTCGAGTCGCCCCACTGGATGTCCGCCTGGAAGCTGGGCTGGAACGGGAGAGTCGAGGAGCTCTTGTCCGCCTCCTCCGTCGAGAAGGTCGCCGACGGCCCCTGCGCGAGCACGATCAGAGTGAAGCACGAGTACAATAAGTCCACCTTCTCGCAGGACATAACGCTATACGCAGGCGTGCCCAGGATTGATTTCAAGCTCACCGCCGACTGGTACGAGCAGGGCGATAAGGAAACCGATTTCCCGATGCTCAAAGTTGCATTCCCTGTGAACGTTACCGACGGGAAGGCTACGTTCGAGATTCCGTTCGGCAGCATCGAGCGGCCGGCGAATGGGAACGAAGTGCCGGCTCAGAAGTGGATTGATCTCTCTGCGGGAGACTACGGAGTCGGCCTGCTGAACGATTGCAAGTACGGGCACGACGTGAGCGGCACCACAATGCGTCTGAGCCTCCTCAGGTGCTCATACGATCCGGACCCGAAGCCCGACCAGGGCAGGCACGAGATCGTCTATTCGCTCTACCCGCACACCGGCGACTGGCGGAAGGCGGACACCGTGAGGCGTGGATACGAGCTGAACAACCCGCTCGTTGCAGTCTTGGCGACAAAGCATGCAGGACGGCTGCCCAAGGAGCATTCCTTCATCCGGGTCGAGCCGTCGAACCTGGTGGTCACCGCCTTGAAGAGAGCAGAGGATTCGGGTGACCTCATCCTTCGCTTCTATGAGTCTCAGGGCAAGCGCGGCGCTGCCAGGATTCGCTTCGGCATGGGCGTGAAGTCGGTCTGCGAGGCCGATCTCATGGAGAGGCCGCTGAACAGGCTTCCCATTCCCGTTACCAACGGATGGATCAGCATCCCATTCGGGAAGTGGGAGATCAAGACGTTGAAGCTCTCAGTGGAGTAGCCCATGTTAGAGGAGAACAGGCGGACCTCGGCGAAAACCTGTTGTGGTCAAGTCCAAGTGGGGGAGTCAGGAAATGATGAATGCAGCTAGCTCACCAAAGCCGGCCATCCGCGAAATGGTGTTGCGGGCGATGGCCGATACCAAAGTTACCGATATACATACTCACATATACTCGGAGGGCTTCGGCCCGCTCTTGCTGTGGGGGATTGACGAGCTTCTGACCTACCATTACCTGGTCGCAGAGACGATGCGCTGGATTGACATACCCTATGACAAGTTCTGGACCTTGTCTAAGCGTGCGCAGGCGGATCTGGTCTGGCAGATGCTCTTCATCCGGCATTCACCTTATAGTGAGGCGTGCCGCGGCGTTCTCACGGTTCTGCAGGAGCTCGGGCTGGATGTCTCGTCCCGCAATCTGGGGGACTATCGGGCCTTCTTCCGGCAGCAGAACGTCGGGGGCTACATTGATCGCGTCTTCGAGCTGGCAAATGTCGAATCCGTGGTGATGACAAACGACCCATTCGACGATCTGGAGCGGCCGGTGTGGCTCAGCGGCCGGGAGCGCGACCCACGGTTCCATGCCGCCCTGCGGATAGACGCCCTGCTGAACTCGTGGGAAGCGGCATGTCTCAGGCTGAAGGAATGGGGATACCGGGTTCACGAGGATTTCAGCGGACGGACATATGCCGAAGTCCGGCGGTTCCTGCGTGAATGGATCGAGCGGATGGATGCGCTGTACATGGCCGCTTCACTGCCGCCGTCGTTCGCATTTCCGGAGGACTCTGCGCGCTGGCGCCTGATTGAGAACTGCGTACTGCCGGTTTCGCATGATGAGAGAGCGCCGTTCGCGCTGATGATCGGCGTCAAGAAGCTGGTGAATCCTCAGCTCCGGCTGGCTGGGGATTCGGTGGGCAAAGGGAGCATCGAGGTGGTGGAGTTCCTGTGCGCGAATTACCCGCATAATAAGTTTCTCGTAACCATGCTCTCCAGGGAGAACCAGCACGAGCTGTGTGTGGCCGCGCGGAAGTTCCGGAACCTCATGGTCTTCGGGTGCTGGTGGTTTCTCAATATCCCCAGCGTGGTCGAGGAGATGACGCGGATGCGGTTCGAGCTGCTTGGGGGGAGCGTGATCCCACAGCACTCGGACGCGCGGGTGCTCGATCAGTTGGTCTACAAATGGGCGCACTCGCGCCAGATCATCGGCGAGGTGCTGGCGGAGAAGTACGCGGACCTGGCAGCGACCGGCTGGAAGATTTCGGAGGACGAGATTCGCCGCGACGTAGCCGACCTCCTCGGCCGCAACTTCTGGTCGTTCCTCGGCCCCCGCCGCTGAACGGCTCTGCAGCGCGCTGGCACAATGAGGCCCGTCCCGCATTCACGCTTGACATCTTTACGTCTGGTCGAATCTGGTCTATAATGCCCTCGGTAAACGGCCGCCTTATCAGCGCAATCTAAGGGAAGGTTCACAATGGATGAAGAGAAGCAGAGTCCATCCGAGGGCCGGGAGGCCACAGCACCGGAAGCGCCCGCGCCTGAACATCCGGCGCCAAGGACAAGCGGCCTCGCAATCGCCTCGCTCGTGCTGGCAATCCTGGGACTGGTTACGTGGGTGACGGCTCTGGTCGGGCTCGTCCTGGGCATCATCGCCATGGTCCAGATCGGGCGCACACCACAAAAGCTGCGTGGAATGGGCGTGGCTATCGCGGGAACCGTCATCGGCGGAATAGAATTCTTCCTCATGCCGATTGTCGCCGCCATACTAGTTCCTGTCTTCTTCATGGCAAGGGGGAACGCGCAGAAGGCGCTCTGCATGACCAACGTTAAGCAACTGTGCATGGCAATGCAGCAGTACGCCACCGACTACGGCGGCAAATATCCAACGGCGGAGAATTGGAACGATACTCTCCAGTCGTATGTAAAGAACCCGAATGTCCTCATCTGCCCGGCAGAGAAGAGTGGGAAGCCGGCGTATGCGATGAACGCCCAGCTCAGCGGGTTCCCCAAGTCCGATGTCAAGCTGATCTCCTCGACCGTCATGATCTTCGAGTCGGCTCCTGGAAAGGATCAGGCGGGCGGTCCGGATATCCTTCCCTCCCCGCCGAGGCATCTTGGTGAGCATGTGGTTGGCTTTGCTGACGGGCACGCTCAGGCAGACCACGCCTGGCGGGTAAGAAATATGAATTGGGACCCGCGCTCGACGTCCCCGTCCCAGTCGGAAGAACCGGAACCGCCGCCATCAGGCGGGTGAGGGCTCTGACCGCCGCCGGGGTCTCCGGCATCAGTGGCACTCTCCCAAGCCCAACTCGTCAACTATGATGAAGTGAGCGCCTTTTCCCAGTCCGCAAAGGGAGACTTGTTGTGAAGCTCCTCAGGGTACTAGGTATTGGCATCCTGGCCTGCGTGGTCATTGTAGTTCTAGCCCTCATCTTCCTGCCAAACATCCTGGGCTGTTTGGTGAACAGCAAGATCGCTGCCATCAAAGCGGAGGGCCAGCCGGTATGCGCTGCTGATCTGGCAGGCCCGAAGATTCCCGATTTGGAGAATGCCGCCGTCATCTACCAGCGGGTATTCAGGGAGATGTCCAAGCCATCCGTTCATACCCGCAGGCGCTCGGAGACTTGAGATCGAGGCTCGGATGGAAGCTGCCACAGGACCCTTTCAGCGGCAAAGACTTCGTATACAAGCGGCAGGGCAAAGGGTTCCTGCTCTACAGCATAGGCGAAAACTTGAAGGACGACGGCGGCCTTGCTGCGCCGGAGGAAGCGCCAGCCGACATCGTGTGGCAGATGAATGATTGAGGGAGCGCAGAGCAGATTCTTCATCCTGCGGACTCAGAATGACACGGGTAATCCGGGCTAGCTAAATGGGAAGTTTTTGGTGCTGCGGGCGCCGATGCCCTGCTCGAGCTGCTGCAGGCTGGCCTTCAGGTTCGCGAGCGCTTCATCCCAGCCGAAGCGGGCGGCCTTCGTGGGATCGCCCTTGCTTCGCTCCCGGATGAGCTGCTCCTGGTCCGCTATGGCGTCTTTGAGTGCCGGAGCCGCGTCCTTCGCGCCGAGCCATACCAGGGCGCTTGCCGCGATCTCCCGGTCGAGCTGCGTCTTGCCGTCGTAGTCGTGCTTCAACACCTTCTCAATTGCGTCCGCTGCGCGCGGCGTGCCGATTCGCGCTAGGACGATCACGAGCCAGTAGTCCCCTTTTCCACCGGCGCCTCGATATGCTTTCCCGAGGTTTTCCTCCATGTACGGGACGATCTTGTCCCCGATTGCCGCGACTGCGTCTGCGTCCTGCGAGGTCGGCTGCACCATCCCTTGGTCGAGCTGTTTGGCGATGAAGTTGTCCCACGCGCGCTGTTCTTCAGCCGTAAGCTGAGCCTTCCGCGCGGTGCAGCCCTGGAGGAGCAGAGCGACGGCGCACAACATCACGGCCGCACGAGCTCCTCTGCCCGGTTTCATGCGATTAGCCGCCTCTCGAGTAAAGGTTGATACGCGGGGGTCAGTGCTCCTGCTCGAAGACCTCAACCGCCTTGTTGAGCGCCTGTTCGAGCTCGCGCTGGCGGATGGTGACGGTCAGATCGCCGCGGGTGCGCTCGAGCACCGCACGCGTCTGATCTACCGTGCGGCGAAGGCCGCCGGTGATCCCGTCCGGGTAGTCGAAAGTCACCAGCATGTAGTACGCATCGTCCATCGCCTTCATGATCTCCTCGGCGCGCTCTATCCTTCCGACGCGCATGAGGTCGAGCACGTCGCGCCGGCACTCGCTCACCGCTTCGGCGAGGCCGTTCAGATACGGCGCGGCCTCCACGCCGAGCTCCTGGTGGCTGGGAATCGGAAGGTCCCGGATAGTCGCATTCACCATCTCCGCCTCTGTGTACTCCTTTTGCGCATCCAGCACGTACCCGGCGTAGTAGATATCGAGGTTGCCCTTAAGCTCATTGGCGGTCTCCAGCACCCGAATTCGGGCCTCTTTCAGCAGCTCGGCCGCGTCGTCGAACTCGCCCCGGTGGATGGCGCGGATCGCGTTCGCGGAGAAGCGGATCGCCTCCCGCGAGGTTACCAGCGCCTTGTCCCGCGCGGCATTCTTTGCATTCAGCTCAGCGCGGATCTCTTCTGCGATTCTCGGCAGGTTTTCCATTTCTCCTCCTCAATGCGGAACACAGAAGCACAGAAGGGAAGAAGAGAACACGAAGAAACCAAGGGATAAGGCGGAATGTGCTCCGAAAGTACCTTCTTCTCTTCTGTGCCTTCCGTTTTGTTCTGTGTTCCCGAATTATCGGTCTATCTCAACACGGCGGCCCTCGCGTGCGGATCGGTACGCGGCCAGGATAGTCTTCAGCGCCGCCCGGGCGTCTTCCTCCGTAACAATCGGCTGTGCGCCATCGAGGATGCAGTCCACAAAGTGCCTGAGCGTCCGATCGTGCGACCAGGGCCACCAGTCCGCCTTGTGCTCGACCTCCAATATCTGCGGTTGTCTGTCCTGCACAAAGAACATCGGGACGGCGGCCTCGCTGATAATCGAGATTGTCCCGCCGGTGCCGTAGATGAACTTCTTCTCGCTCCACGCCTCATTCTGCACCGTGTAGGAGACTACCAGGTTTGCGACGAGGTTGTCACCGTATTCGAGGGTCACGACCGCGTTATCATCGGCTTTATTCTCCGGGCTGGCTAAGAGCCGCTTCAAGGTCGCCGTAACCGACTTCGGCTCGCCGAACCAGTAGTGCGCCAGGTCAACGATGTGTGTTCCCGTGTCGAAGAATGCTCCGCCTCCGGCCCGGTCCCATGTGCCGATCCAATGGTGCGCGTCGTTCATCTGCAGCATCACGTCGCCGGTGATGTACGCGTTCATGAGGAACGGCTTTCCCAGCCGGCCATCGTTCAGAAACTCCTTGACCTTCCTGTGGATCGGCAGGAACCGCTGGTTCAGCGTGACGAGCAGCCAGAGGCCCAGCTCGTGCGCCGCCTGGATCATGCGGTCCGCCTCCCCCAGGTTCATGGCAATCGGCTTCTCGCAGATGACGTGCTTGCCCTCGTTGAGCGCATCCATCGTCATCTGGTAGTGCAGGTAATGGGGCGTGCAGATATCCACCGCCCCGACCGATGGGTCGTCGAGTATTTCGCGGTAGTCCTCGACTGCCTTCGCGATTCCGTACTTCTCCGCCAACGACCGCGCAGACGCGATGTCCGGATCGGCGACCGCGACAACTTCGACCTTCGCGTTCTCGGCGAACGAAGGCATGTGCGCGGAACGAGCGACGTCACCGGCCCCGATGAGTCCGATCTTCAAGGTTTCCATCTCAGCCCTCCATGATCCGCCATAGCCTACTACTCTGCGAAGCAGCTTCGCTGCGTAGCACGAGTTGGCCAAGGCGGACTCGAACTATTAGAGTATTCCCCGGAAACCGCGTTCGGTGCACATGGGGAGGGCGATCAACCGATTATAGCACCGGCTTGCGGCCCCGTCAAAGCGCAGGGCGCACGTCGCTCTTCGCTTACCATACATGTGTTACACATTGGGGTTGCGGGAGAGGGACGCTCTTTGGTATCAGTTATATCATCAAACAAAGCATCCAAGGAGGTGTCCTCATCCCGCATGCCTAGTGTACGACAAATGGCATACTTTCGT
>DATKXU010000073.1:0-62189 GCA_035528905.1 Armatimonadota bacterium | reverse complement strand
GAAAGTATGCCATTTGTCGTACACTAGGCATGCGGGATGAGGACACCTCCTTGGATGCTTTGTTTGATGATATAACTGATACCAAAGAGCGTCCCTCTCCCGCAACCCCAATGTGTAACACATGTATGGTAAGCGAAGACCTGTTCTGAATTGGGCGCTTGACAAACTGCACGCCAGAACAGATAATGTTTCGTGACGCAGTTTCCGGGTCCGCACTGCAGGCCGGGACGTACTCAAGTTCGCGAGCGCCCGTGGCATATGTGGCCATGCCGGCTCTCACGCTACTGGTCAATCGGCATCACGCAGGCTAACATGCCGGACAAGAGCGTCGCTACGCTAGGCCGTTACATCTTGGGCACCCAGGCCCGGAGGTCGCTTTGCCGTGCTCAGCCGCATAGCCGCCAAGAAGGATAGCTGCAAAGCCGCCCCGTACGTCATCCTGTGTTGTGCCGTTCTGTTCAGCCTGGTTACAGTGTACATCCAGGTATCGGCACTGCACCGTATCTATCTATCCACGGTGCAACTGCCGCGTCTCGCGAATATCATCGAGGGCAGGGGCGGGGCCCCCTGGCAGTATCGAATCTTCTCAGAATATCTAGTCCATTGGACCAGACTCGCTGTGACGAAGCTAGGACTGCCTTACCCCATTGAGACTGCATTTATCTTGTTCCGGGTCGCGCAGAATACACTGATATTCCTTCTTGCCGCCGTGTACTACAGGAAGCTCGGCCTGAGCACGTATGTCACCCTCATCGGCCTATCCCTGCTTGCATGGGGAATGATGCATTGCCTGTACGATAGCGACCTGTCCTTCAATACATACTCTGATGTGATCTTCTATCTGCTGGCGGCAGTCCTGATAATGTCTGGCAAGTACTGGTGGATCATACCGACCATGTTTCTGGCAACCCTGAACCGGGAGACAAGTGTCTTCATACCCGGAATGTTGCTCGTGTATGGTTTATACAGCGAGAGCAGGCACGAGTTGCGCAGCAAGATTATCCCCATCACTGTCGCTTCGTATGTGGTGTTCCTGACCGTGTTTCTCGGTCTCAGGCACATATACGCACCCCAGCTGCAACTCACTCCCTACGGGCATGCACTCGGCCTGGACGTGTTCATGTACAACGTCAGCCGACCGGTTACATGGCTGCAAGTCACCAGTGCCCTAGGTATTCTGCCGATCATGGCCCTGTATTCCATACGCCGGTGGCCTGTTTCCCTTAAGAGCTACTTCTGGGCGGTCGTGCCTGTTTCGTTTGTGGCCCACTGGTTCTTCTCTATCACCGCTGAGGCCAGGCTCTTTCTCGTCCCGTTTGCCCTCGCATTCATTCCCGGTGCGCTCTTCGGGATTCCCGATCGGGTGAAGGAAGCTGCCCCAGCGCCGCGGGAGGAGAGTGTCTCCCCGGTTGCGAATGTGCAGTAAGTACACAAGTATTGAAGATAGGAAATCAGTCGCCTGACGGTTGCTCCCCAGGGCCTGCGTGTCCTCCGCCTGTCCTGAGTATCCCGCCGGAGGCGGGGTATCGAAGGATGCCTCCGTGGTTGAACGAATCTACGCCATCTCCACCACGAACCGGGCGACCATGTCGCCGACTTCGGAGGTCGAGTAGCCCATCCTCCCGGCGGCCATGCTCTTCAGCTTCTCGCCGGTCACCTTCGCAACCGCGCGGTCAACCAGGCTTGCGGCCTTTTCCTCCCCAAGCGTTTCGAGCAGCATCTGAAGCGCACAGATCGCCGCCAGCGGATTGATCACGTTCTTGCCGGTGTACTTGGGCGCAGAGCCGCCGATAGGCTCGAACATCGAGACGCCCTGGGGATTGATGTTTCCCCCGGCCGCGATTCCCATGCCGCCCTGCGTCATCGCGCCCAGGTCGGTGATGATGTCGCCGAACATGTTGTCCGTCACGATCACGTCGAACCACTCCGGGTTCTTGACCATCCACATGGTAGTCGCGTCCACGTGCGCGTAGTCCGTCGTGATGTCGGGGTACTCCTTCGCCACTTCGTAGAATGCCCGCTCCCAGAGGTCGAATGCGTATGTGAGGACGTTCGTCTTGCCGCAGAGTGTGAGCTTCTTGTCCCTGTTGCGCTTCCGGCAGTACTCGAATGCATACCGGATGCACCGCTCCACACCCTTGCGGGTGTTGATTGACTCCTGGACCGCGACCTCGTCCGGCGTGCCTTTCTTCAGGACGCCGCCTGCTCCCGCATACAGGCCCTCGGTGTTCTCGCGCACCACTACGTAGTCTATATCCTCAGGCCCCTTGTCCTTCAGCGGGGTCTCGACGCCGGGATAGAGCTTCACCGGCCGGAGGTTGATGTATTGGTCGAGGCCGAATCTCAGCGCGAGCAGGATTCCCTTCTCGAGGATTCCCGGCTTCACGTCCGGGTGGCCGATTGCGCCGAGGTAGATGGAGTTGTGTTTCTTCATCTCCTCGATTGCCGATTCGGGCAGCACTTCGCCCGTGCGGAGATACCTGTCGCCCCCGAAATCGTATACCTGTGTCTCATACTTGAGGCCGCCGGCCGAGGCCGCCGCCTCGAGCACCTTCAATCCCTCGCGAATGACCTCCGGCCCGGTGCCATCGCCGGGGATCACCGCTATCTTATAGGTCTTCAATGCGTTTCGATCCTCCTTGCACGTCGTTAGTCCCTACTCACTGCAGAGTATAGGGGATTGCGGGCGTTTATTGCAAGGGCCGGCGGCCCTCGCGTCGTTTTCGCGAACGCCGTTTTTGGGTAATCTCATTGGCGATAGGCCTTGGGACTACTTTGCAGATTTAGCAGACAGGGGGTGACGCACAGTGCCATCAGTACTTGCCGAGTTCAGCGTGACGCCGATGGCCGAGGGAGACATGAGGCCCTTCGTAGATTCCGCTCTCCAGGAGATCGAGAAGGCCGGATTGAAGCACGAGGTCGGTGCGGTGGCGACTACCGTGGAAGGCGAGCTGGATCAGGTTCTCGATGCCATCAAGCGCGCGCATCAGGCCGCCCTCAACCGGGGCGCAGACCGCGTAGTCACGGACATTCGGATTGACGAGAAGAAAGGCGGCCTCTCGATGGAGCGGGAGATCGAGGGCTACCGCTAGGAGGCTGTCTGTGGGCTTGCATCTGCACTGCGGCTTCTGCTATAATTCAGCGGCGCACTAGCGGCCGGGAAGGAGGCAGCGGGCGTGAAGCGATTGTCGCGCAGACAGCAGCAGGTTCTGGACATCATTCGCCGCCATCTGGCAAGGAACGGCCAGTCGCCCACGGTGCGCGAAATCGGCCGTGCGCTCGGCGTCCGATCCACCTGCACCGTCTATAAGCACCTCCTTACGTTGGAAAAGAAAGGCTTCATCACCAGGGCTAGGTACGGCCATCGGTCCATCGAAGTTCCGGGCGAATACTCGCCCAGCCAGACGCGATTCACCGGTGTGCCTCTGGTAGGTCGGGTCGCAGCCGGGCAGCCGCTCCTCGCAGCCGAGAACGTCGAGGGCTTCCTGCCAATCCCGGCGGACATGGCTCAGGGTGAGGGCTTCTTCGCCTTAAAGGTTCGCGGCGACAGCATGTGCGAGGCAGGCATCTTCCACGGCGACATCATAGTCGCCCGCCAACAGACTACAGCGACCGATGGCGACATCATAGTAGCGCTGCTTGACGACGAAGCGACCGTGAAAAGGTTCTTCAGGGAAGACGACCACATCCGACTTGAGCCCGAAAATCCCGAATACTCCCCAATTCTCACGCAGAGCGTCCAGATCCTGGGCAAAGTCACGCTCGCAATACGGCAATTCTAGGGATCCAGGGGACTCTTACTCGTACTCGTGAATCGTGAGGAGTGATGAGTGAGAAGTGTTGAGCGATGCTGGATGCTTGATGCTCGATACCGGATGCCGGATGTTGGAAGTTGGGCGTTCTCCCATACTCCCATACTCCCGTACCCCCATACTCCCATACCATTGTCATTACCTTACCCGGCGTTCAGCGTCGCGGCGACTTACCTGACTGATTGGAATCCCGTCTTGACCGGAGGAGGACAATGAAAATCGCCATCGGAATAGTCGTAGGCGCGGCAGTGGGATACCTGCTGGGCCTTGTCTCAAGATCAATCGGCTCCGGGTGAAAGATCACGTGCAATCTGTACGTCAGCACGGCCCTCGGTGCTGTCATCGGATTGCTGCTGGTCCTAGGTAGGACCCGCTAACCCACTCCCGATCCCGGTTCGAGTTTTCAACCGCAACGCGCGGGGTATCTCACCATCGGTAGCCCGGATGACACCGGCGCAGCCGCTACGCAATACGCGTTACGTGCCTGCAGTCTGTTTCGTACGACAAGGGCATTTCTGGAATGAGCGAAGAGTCGGGCGAAATCGTGGAAATCGGCGAAGGGCCTAGCGTGCGCGCACCTTCCGAGGAAAAGCCCGCCGAGCATCACGCGGCCGCCGTCCTGCGGGAGTGCGCCTACGGCGTCAAGGTTTGGCTCGAAAAGCCCTACGGCGATGCACTGGACGCAACCAAGCGCGCGCTCGCCAAAGAAGGCTTCGACTTGATCGCCGAGGTGGATCTTCGGCAACTGCTCCGCGAAAGGCTCGGCCTCGAGTCTCCTCATTATACAATCCTCGGTGTGTTCAATCCCGAATCTGCCCGCGAGGCGCTGGAATTGGACCGCGACATCGGCCTGCTGCTGCCGTTCAACTTGGTGGTTTACGAAGAGACCGGCGGGACCATCGTGGAGGCGATTGACCCCATCGCGCATCTCGCTATCGCCGACAGCGCCGACCTTCGAGACATCGCGCGCTCGGTCAGGCAGAAGCTTCAGGACGTGATTGATCACATCGCCGCCGGCCTGGTGTAGGCCCCGCCTCGCCCCTTATCGGCTAGTAAATATGCTATTTTTCTGCTACAACTGCTCGTCCACACGCCCTACTATGGACGTTTTCCTTTGCCCCACGGAATAACATAGGTAGAAGCGGATCTCATTCGGTGCCTGCAAATGGCTGCTTGAGGTAGTACCTGAGGGCACCTTAACCGTGGGTCAAAGCTGAAAAGTACTCGAAGGGGGCATGAAGGGATGAGAAGAGTATCGTTCCTAATAGCGTGCTTGCTTGCATTAGGGATGTTGGCGTTGATGGTGACGGAGGTCAACGCCGCTACAGTCGGGGTGTTCAGCATATACGAGTACGTCGGACTCGGAGTTGCTGGGAGAGTTTCCTCGCTTGGCTATTCCACGATACTATGGACTAACCCGTCCATGATCACGCCTGAATGTTTGGCCGGTGTGGATGTCCTGTATGTGCTTACGGGATCTGCTGCTTCGCTGGCGGGTCGAGCTTCCGTGATCGAGAGCTATGTTGCTGGTGGGGGCGGGTTGATCGTGGAGCAGGCCAATGTCGAAGGGCCTGTGGCCATCCTGCCGCCGGGATTGGGCATCAGTGTCAACAGCCGCTCGTATGACGATCTGAATGTCCAAATCACGCCGGCCGGACTGACGCATCCGATCACTGCCGGGCTTGCCGCCAGTGACCTTTCTGGGAACATGGATAAAGTCCTGCTGGTTGATGTAGCTCCTGCATATAGTATCCTAGCTGTTGGAGCCTCCGATCCGAATCTCGTTGCCATAGCCGCCGCGACCTACGGCAATGGACGGGTAGTTTTCGAGACGGGCAATAGCCATCCCTCGTCGCTGCGGCCCGGCTCCGATGCCTACCTGAGCCAGCTCATTGACTGGGCGGCCGCTCCCGCTGCGACTGAACAAGTGGTCAGCATTGACATCAAGCCCGGTGACGATGTAAACAGCATCAATTTGACGAGTAAGGGCGTTGTGCCGGTGGCTGTGCTGACTACGCCGGAGTTTGACGCTATGACCCTTGACCCGTCTACAGTGCTGTTCGCCGAAGCTGCACCTGTGCGGTGGCGTGTGGAGGATATAGATTGCGACGGGGATACGGATATGCTGTTCCACTTCCGGACCCAGTCGCTGAACCTCACCAGAGAGAGCTCTGAAGCTAGCCTGGTCGGCTCTACTTATGATGGGCAGAGCATCCGGGGTACGGACAGCGTGAACATCGTGCCGCCCAAGGAATAGCGTTCCGGGCGCGAGCGCTATTCTTGCCCGCACAACGCCACCGGTTGCGGCAGAGGAGATAATCCTGGATGTGAGTGTAGGAAACCTACTGGAACGAAAGCCTTAAGCGGGAAGGCCGGGGCTTAGCGCAGGCGTTCGGCGTACCAGAGGTTATTCGCGGGGCTCGTCGGTCCGGGAAAACTTCCATACTTCTCCGGAGGCATTGTCACTATGTGTCCGTCGCACATCAGATAGTTGTTAGAGGTTCCGTGCCAGGGCTTGTGAGCATCCTGCCAGTGCACTTGGCGGCTGGGGTAATATCCTCTGACGCATGTCCAGTTCCCGCACCGATAGACGTATCCCTCCCCGAGAGGGTTCGTGCCGTTTGCCGACATGCCCTCATACAACAGGATGGTGCTCGATGGCGCCTTTATCCTGCTCTGCCCAATCCCTGTCAGGTATGCACAGGAATATGGATACGCCACGTCCGGCGGCTCTCTGAGGAAAGAGTTCATTCCATAGGTGCGCGGCGACCAGTTACTTCGGAATTCTCCCGCGTAGGACGGGCAGCAGTATACGCTCTTCCGGCCCAGATCCTGGCATTTCAAATACCTGTCAATCCCGCCTCCATTTTCCTGTGCCCAGTAGGTGAGGTCGCCCGTGAGTCCGCCGGGGCAGGGAAGCCTGTCATCCCAGTCGCACACGTACAACTGAAACGCCGCATAGATCTGCCTCAGGTTCGACTGACACACGACCTTGTGTGATGCCTTGCGCGCGGACGCGAAAACGGGGAACAGCATGCTGGCGAGAATGCCGATGATGCCAATGACAACCAGGAGTTCGATCAGTGTGAAACCGCTAGCTACTCGGGCCTTGGTGCGAACTGCCACGGGTCCCCTCCTCCCCTGTGACTGTGCGTCGCTGCATGCCTGCTGTAGAAAACCGGCAGGCAATTGTAACAAGCGATTGGTTGCTATGTAAACGATAACTCAATGAAATGTTTGTAAACATTCGGTGACCTGAGCGCAGAGACACAAAAAGGCCGGGGATAATCCCGGCCTTTCCAGCGTCAACTTGTGCTGATGATTACTTCCTCTTGTGCACCTCATCCCACTCGCTGTACCCGGGATCGAGCGCGTCCAGCAGCTTGCCCTCTTTGAGCGCGCGCTTGGCAAGCGCCGCCAATTCCTGCATGGTAACCACCCTATACTCCGGCCCGAGCAGCTCCTGCACCTTCACGAAGTCCGATGGGCTGTATCCTCCCTGCGCGGCCGGATTGTCAGCGTCCGGCACCAGGTGCGTCGTGCTGAATGATGGCTTCGGCCGCTTCTCGCAGTGCTCCTTGATTGCGTTGGCAAGGTCTTCCGCAGTCCCGCGGGCGTTGAAATAGTTCAACTTGGAATTTCCGCGCATGAAGACAACCGCCGAGCCGCCGTTAACCGCCGTGACGCCGTACGGCCCGCACGGCATGGCGAACGACTCCATCCCGGAAACCTCTGCGTACTTGTCATAAACGGGGCCGCTGAAGTGCAGCCAGGCTTCCGTATCGTGCATGTCCGCCTTGGCGAAGTACTCCCTCACCTGCTCGAAGTATGCCTGCGGATTCGGCATCATGTTCGGGTACACGTAGCCCGCTCCGGATGCTCCTCCCATGAAATAGTCTTTCTCCGTCGCCGTGTCCCAGTAGTATTCGAGCAGAGCCGGGAAAAATTTCAAGCAGATCGGGTTCGCGCCCCAGTTGATCGGCGCATTGCCGCGGTTCTGGTCGAACCACGCTCCGCCCTGGAGCGCTGCGTGCATCTTGGGCGAATCGCCCTCGGACGTGTTGAATGCGATGTAGTGCTTGTCTTCCAGGACGAAGCTTGATGGATCCCTGCGGGCCTCTTGTGTCCAGTCGGTTCGATAACATGGGATCCGGGCGAAGTAGCTCAAGTTCGGCGCTTCGGAGCACATGATGAAGTTGTTGTGGTGAGAGATCAACCGGCAGTAGTCCTCTTCCGGCTCGCCCCAGCCGAATATCGGCGCGTTCGGACCGATCCTGCTGTGCACTTGACGGGCGAGGCATTGCTCTTCCTGCCAGTCACCCTCCCCTTCGCGCCGCTTGCCGTGTCGCAGCGAGTAGATGAAGCCCCTCTCGCGGACAACGTAATCAATGCTGTCCACCGTGCATCCCGACCAGCAGACCTCCACGCTATAGGCGATTCTCCTGTTGGTTTTCTCGATCAGATTGTCCGCAGCCCATCTTGCAGCCTCCATTTCCTTGTTCCAGCGGCCCCGCAGGTCCTCTACTATGGGCAAGTCGCCGTATCGCCCGATACATTCCGGCGCGATGGGCAGCAAATCGTGGGTTCCGGCCGTCGTCGCCGCGATCCACTTGGTCTGGTCGAGCCTGGGATCCCAGACGACGCAGCCCTTGATGCGATCTCGGAACCGCTCGATCAACTGGGGGAGGTTATCCAACTGCGTGAACTCGACGCCCTTGGCTTCCCGAAACCATTCGATCCATTTTTCATCGGCCTCAGGCCAGTTCCAGAACCTCGACCTGTAGAAAACGTTTGGCGCATCGCGGTTGACGATGCCCTGGAGGCTGATTGCGGAGATCTTCTCTTCCACGCTCATCGTGTAGACATCCAGGATGTAGGACTTGATGCTCATCAATGCTCCTTCGGGAGATTGGCACCCGCGCGGTCGAAACCACAGTCTGCCTTCGAGGACTTCGCGCTTTTCCCGGCCCGCGAATTCATTCGCAGGGGCAGCCTTACATCACATCTCCCTATCCGCCAGGGATTCGATGTATCTCTCGGCTGAGACGGCTGCGATTGCGCCGTCGGCGGCGGCTGTCACCATCTGGCGGAGGCTCTTCCGCCGGCAGTCGCCCGCTGCGAGGACGCCCGGCACGTTCGTGTGCATGTCCTCATCCGTTATCACGTAGCCCGCCGGGTCCAGGGTGACTTGCCCCCGCAGGAGCTCCGTGTTCGGGTGCGTACCTATCAGCACGAACATGCCCTCGACGGGGAGCACGCGGCGCGAGCCGTTCCTGACATCCTCGAGCTGGAGGCCCTCGACCTTGTTGTCGCCCTCGACGCTCGTGACTACCGAGTTCCACGCGATTTCAATCTTGGGGTTCTTGAGCGCCCGTTCCTGCAGGATTCTCGCCGCTCGAAGCGCGTCCCTCCGATGGACGATTGTCACCTTGCTCGCAAAACGCGTGAGGAAGACCGCATCTTGAATCGCCGTGTTCCCGCCGCCGACGACTGCAATGTCCTTGTCGCGGAAGAATGCTCCATCGCATGTGGCGCAGTACGAGATGCCCTTTCCGATCAGCCGATCCTCACCCGGTACCCCCAGCCTTCGGGGAGTTGCCCCGACCGCCAGGATCACCGTCGGCGCCAGAAGTTCCCCGTCGGCGGTGCGCACGACCTTCTCGCGCCCGACCAAATCCACTGAAACGCAGTCCGTTGAGAGGATTTCGAGGCCGAGGCTCCTGGCCTGCTGTTCCATGGCGGCGCTCAGCTCAGGTCCCCTGATTCCGGCCGGGAATCCCGGGTAGTTCTCGATGAAGTCGGCGACCACCATCTGTCCGCCAGGCATGAACCTCTCGATGAGGATCGTCTTGAGCCGCGAGCGCATGGCGTATATGCCCGCCGACAGGCCGGCAGGCCCGCCGCCGACGATTATGGTGTCGTAGGTATCCAATGCGAATCCCTCGCCTTCAGTCAAAGGACGCAGTGAAGAGTGGGAGAATGGGGGAATGGGAGAAAGGGACAACATCCAACTTCGAACTCTCAACTTGGAACCTGAAACTTGGAACCCGAAACCCAGATGCCTTACGCCTCCCCCATTACTCCACCGCTCAAGTGCTCCGTGCAGCACCGCCGCATTATACCATAACCCGGCGTCACCTTGTCGAGCGTGATGCGAGCGAAACCAACCGAGTGGCCTTTGGCGCTCTTTCCTCCTATTATCAAGAAACAAGGGGATGGAGCATCGCGCCCCATCCCCTTGAGTGAAACAACACTTGTGCCGAGAATGCCTACTTCGCCATGTCGAGCAGCGCCTGTGCCAGCGGCTTGTGGAACACTTGCCGCGCGATCTCCTCCATCAGGTTGCGGCCGACCTGCTCTCTCGACACCACGGGCGTGTAATAGAATGCATCCGTTCTTCTCGATCCCGACTGCTCTTGGCGCAGAATCCCTTTTTTCGCGAGCTTGGACATGGTTAGCATGATAGTAGAATAAGACAGCTCCCTTCGCGGGTACATGATCTTGAACACCCTGGCGGCAGTTACGGGCGGCTCAAGGTCCCATATGATATCCATAATCTGCGCTTCGAGCTCCCCAAGGGAGTGTCCCCCAAGGCCCTTACGAATGCCGACGTAGTCCCTTACACCAGTGTCGCTGTTCACAACTGCCCTCCTTTCTTCCTAAGGAAAGATCTCCGAACTCCGCCCAGGCAATATATTATAGTAAGCTATGGCAAACTTGTCAAGACAGACTAAAACAACCTGACAGACCTATGAGATTTGTAACGTTGTGTGTGATGAGAGAAAACTAATTGCAGAGCATAGACGGAGAGCCGGTGCCTCTTGGGAAGCGTACTACACGCATTCGATGGATTTCAGCTTCTCCACGGCCTCTTCGACCGTGTCTGCCCGGATGATCAACTCGCCGAGGCGCAAAAGGTTGAAAACGCGGTGGACCGGTGCAGTCATGCTCACCAGGGCAATGTCGCCCGACCTTTGTGCGACTTTTTTCTTTGCCTCCAAGAGCACCCTGAATCCCGAGCTGTCAATGTAGGTTATGTTCCGGAGGTCGAATGCTATCGTGCAGTGTCCTGCGTTGATCAGAGTCTCTACGGCTTTCCGGAGCTTGCGGCTGGTGATCAGGTCACATTCGCCGCGGCCTTCGATTATCGGAATGTTGTCTTGATATCTGATGTCCACATCGAGCTTCGAGACTCGCCACGTCTCCGCCACGCCGCTCGCCTCCTCGGATGAGTCTGATGACCGTATACCCACAATCATCGAAAATCACTCTGCACTCTCTGGCAAGGCCAAGATGGCCCCTGGCCTTACTGGCGCACCATGCGTCGCGCAAAACCATTACCGTTCACGCCGCAGACTTGCGGAGGAATCTGCCCCTCCGGGCCGTACTTCATAGTATGGAAGGTGTGTGCTAATGATTACTGGTATTGGCGCCGATATAACTGAAGTAAGCAGAGTCAAGCGTGCTCTGGAGCGGACAAAGGGGTTTGCCGCGCGTGTGTTCACGGCGGCCGAACGGGAATACTGCCTATCAGGAAGCAACCCGGCCCAGCGGTTTGCCGGCAGGTTTGCCGCCAAGGAAGCCGCGGCCAAGTCCCTTGGGGCCAGCCTGTCCTGGTCGGATGTAGAGATACTTCCTGATAAGCAGGGGAAGCCTGTCGTCCGGCTGCTGAACACGGCCGAGGCATTGGCGGCCGGGCGAAGGGTCATGGTGAGCATAGCTCACTGCCGGTCTTACGCGGTTGCATACGCGGTTGCTGTGTCTGACGAAGGATCGCAGTAGCCGAGCGTTGGGTTGCCCTATTTCATCGCTCGAGCTTTCGCCGGCGCTCTCCTGGATTGAACGGCGCGAGGCGTTAGTGTATAATTGGCCTGAGGGTGGTTAGCTTGTCAAAGGCTTATGGCGCAGTCCCGCCTCATGCGAGGAAAGCTGCGACAGCCGAACAGATGCGCGATTTCGACCGCCGGGCTGAACGGGAGTTCGGCGTGCCGAGCATCGTCCTGATGGAGAATGCAGGCCGGCACGTGTCCGAGGCAATCCGCCACATGCTCCGTTCCGTGCGCGGGAAGCGTATAGCGGTCGTGGCCGGCACCGGGAACAACGGCGGCGACGGATTCGTGGCTGCCCGTCACCTTCGGGATGCCGGCGCGGAGGCGTCGGTTTTCCTGTTAGGCGACCCCGCAGAAGTCAAGGGAGAGGCGAAGATCAACCTCGACATGCTCCTCGAGACGGGTTTCACGGTGAAATCGGTCCAATCCGCCTCGGAGATTGAAGTGCCCCTTACTCACAGCGACGCCATCGTGGACGCGATTTTCGGCACCGGCCTGCATGGAGAGGTGCGCGGCCTCACTGCCGATGTCATTCAAGCGATAAACGCTTCCGGCCGCCCAGTGGTGGCGGTGGATGTGCCGTCAGGACTGGATGCGGATACGGGCCGAATCCTGGGAGTCTGCGTCAACGCAGAGCGCACGGTGACTTTCGCGCTGCCGAAGATCGGACTGCTCACATATCCTGGGGCGTCCTGTGTCGGCGAGCTCGTCGTCGCGGACATCGGCATACCCGATCAACTGTATGACGAGGTCGCTGTCGAGCTTCCGAGTGAGGAATGGGTGGCCGACCGCCTCCCGGAACGTCCGCCGGATGCGCATAAGGGGACATTCGGCTCCGTGGTCGTGATCGCGGGCTCACCCGGGCTGACCGGCGCGGCTGCCATGGCTGCCGAGTCCGCGCTCCGTTCAGGCGCCGGATTGTCAACGCTTGCCGTTGCCGCGGGCTTGCAGGATTTGATGGCGGCAAAGCTCACTGAGGTCATGACGCACGGCCTGCCGGAGACCGAGAGCCGGGTGATCGGCGCGAAAGCGGTCGAGGCCGCCTTGAGTCTCTGCGAAAAGGCTACTGCGGTGGTGCTTGGCTGCGGCATGGGAACTCATTCGGAAACCTGCGAGTTCGTGCACCGTTTCGTCAAGTCTGTGCGAAAGCCGATGATCGTGGATGCGGACGGCCTGAACTGCCTCGCCGGGGATGCAAGCACTCTTGAGGGCGACCACGGCGAAATCGTGATTACTCCCCATCCGGGCGAGATGGCGAGGCTGCTCGGAACTACGGCCCAGGAGGTTCAGTCAAATAGAGTGGATGCGGCGCGAAAGGCTGCATCTCGTTTTCATTGTGTGACTGTGTTGAAAGGGGCGCGCACGCTGATCGCGGATCCTTCCGGCCGCGTATTCATCAATCCCACGGGGAATGCGGGGATGGCGTCCGGCGGAACCGGCGACGTCCTTGCGGGCGCGATGGGCGGCCTGCTTGCGCAAGGGGTGAGCCTGCTCGATGCGGCAGTCTGCGGCGTGTTCGTGCACGGCATGGCCGGGGACATCGCCGCCTCGACGATCGGAGAGGCCGGCATGATAGCTGGCGACGTGCTCCGTGCCCTTCCCGCAGCCCTGAAGGAGTTGTACGACCGGCGAACCGCCAAACCTCAACCCTGACCGCTTTCCTATGTGGAGACGGGGGTGTCAGCTTTCCCCCTTCCTGTTTCGGGAAGGGGACTTGGGGGTTAGGTTAAATCCGAAATCCGAAATCCGAAATGACTTGGGGGTGCGATCTGTGAGAACCATATTTGCCATCATAGTCACCGCCGTTTTCCTGGCATCGGCATCCGCCGCTTTCGCGGCGCCGACCGCTGCCATAGCCGTTCCTGCGGCGGGCGATTACTACTACTGGTTCAGCTATGCCGATGTCGCCGGCAAGCAGGTGACCACGACGCCGCGCAGCTTCAAGGACAAGAAGACAACTGCCGACCTTCCCTTGGTGAAGGACGCCGTGCCGAAGTGCAAGCTCTTCGTCCTTGATGCCAAGACCGGCAATGAAGCTGTCGTGCTGGTCGAAGGCAAGCCAGGCGAGACATTCAAGTTCGATCTGAAATCTTCGGACTTTGACCGGGTGCGCAAGGTAGAGGTCTTCGTAACCGCTGCTTCGAGCGGTTTGCCCGCTGCCGCCGGGGTTGTCAAGCTTGAGGATGCTGAGAAAGGCGTTCAGACGCAGATACTTGATCCGTCAGCCAAGGGTGTGCTTCAGTTTTCGGACGTGCCGTCAGGGACAGCGAAGGTCACGGTACTGTATGGCGACGGGAAGAGCGCCAGCCAGGACATCGAGATTCCTCTGGACGGGAAGGAAGCCGTACCCAGGGTAGAGATACCGGTGGTTGGTGAGATTGATACGGTACAGCCGGCGGCCAAGGAGGAAGCTGGACCCGCGGCCAAGCCGTCCGGCGAGACTGGAGAGCGAGCGCCTGGCAGGGGCATAAACTTCCCGATGGCGCTTGTCGGGCTGGCGCTGCTTGTCCTCATCCTCTATGCTGCTAGTGCCCTGATGCGCAGCCGCGGCGCAGGCTTCCGCCAGATATTGAAGCGGTTCGGTATTGAAGTTCCAGAGGAGCCGCAGGCGGCTGCTCCATCGCAGCCGGCGCCGGCTCAGCAGGTTGATCCGACTATCTGCCCGTTCTGCGGGGGTAAGAAGGACCCGGCTACTGGCGCATGCGCGTGTTCGGTAGGCGCAGCGGTCGGCGCGCCTGCCGTGAGTTCCGGCCCTAGGCTGATCGCGACCCAGGGAGTCTATGCGGGCAGCATCTATCAGCTCGAAAGCGCCCCAGTGACCATCGGGCGCGAGGAATCGAATACTGTCGCATTCCCGCAGGACAGTACTGTGTCGAGGCGGCATGCCCGCATAACGAGCGACGGCGGCCAGTTCACAGTCCATGACGAAGGCTCGTCAAATGGCACGTTTGTGAATGGGGTCAAGGTCGCCGAGAAGGTCCTGCAGCCCGGCGACGAGATACAGATAGGCGGTACCAGATTGAGATTCGAGGTGTGAGACGTGATGAGTGACGAGTGAGAATCCGAGTAGTCACGTATCACTCGTCACCCGTCACGAAACGCCTGCCTCCTTTGATGGAGTTGGAGCGCCGTGTCTCTTAACACCAAAGTCATTCTGAGCTTCCTGGCGGGGACGTTCTCCGCGATGCTGGCGTGGGTCGTGATAGACTTCAGCGGCGTCTACAGCCTGCCCGCGGACAGTGCGGCCGCGACCTTTGGCGAATTGTTCAGGGAGCAGGCGTTCGTCGGCGCGGTCTTCGGGATTTTCGTCGGCCTTGCGATTGGATTGGTGAATGGGGCAAGCAGCGGCAGCGCGAAGGTCGTCCAGAGGGACGCAGCCTGGGGAGCCGCAGTCGGGCTGGCTGGAGGGTTGCTCGGCCTGTTCTTCGGGCAGATGTTCTTCGGAAGCCTGTACAAAGACCCGAGGACAGCCCTGCCCTTTGCGCCGCTGGGGCCGCTCCTCTTCATCTGGGACGTTCTGATCCGCGCCATAGGCTGGGCGCTCATAGGTCTTTTCCTCGGTCTGGTGCAGGGACTGCCGTCAAAGTCCGGGAAAGCTGCGCGCCATGGGGCTGTAGGCGGCTTCATCGGTGGACTGCTCGGAGGTACTCTGTTCGAGATCGTTCCGTACGTTCTTCCGCCGGGCACGAAGAACCCCAGCATAGTCAGCCGCGGGATCAGCATGACCGTTACCGGCGCATCTATCGGCTTCTTCATCGGCCTTGTCGAAACTCTGCTGAAGCAAGCGTGGATTCGCGTTGTCTCGGGCAGAAACGAGGGCAAGGAGTACGTTATCTCAAAGGCGCGAACGACCGTCGGCAGAGATGAACTTTCCGATATCGGGCTGTTCGGCGACAGGGATATATCGCCGCTTCACGCTGTGATGGAGATACAGAACGGCCGCTATGTGCTCCGCGATGCAGGCAGCCCGCTGGGGACCAAGGTGAACGGCCGGAAGGTCGCGGATGAAATCCTGAAGGACGGCGACCTGATTGAGATCGGCTCGATGCGGCTGGAGTTCCGCGAGAAAGCCACGGCGTCGGCGATTCCGAAGCCTGTTGATACGGCGCCGAAGCCGCCCGTTCAGATCCCGACCGCCGACGGCATTTGCCCGTTCTGCGGAGGCAGGAAGGACCCGAATACGGGCGCCTGCGCGTGCACCGTGGCCGGACAGCCTAGCGCCGCTCCATCCTGGCCTGGGCCGGCGCCTGGAGCTCCTGTTTCGCCGCCCGTTGGATCCGGGCCGAGGCTCATAGCGATGAGCGGGCAGTACGCCGGCCAATGGTTTCCTCTGCGGCCGTCAGGAGCCACGGCTATCGGCAGAGAGGCGGGGCGGGACATCCTGCTCGTGACGGATAGCACTGTGTCGAGAAAACACGCGCGGGTGGAGAACGAAGGCGGGACGTTCGTCGTTTATGATGAGGGCAGCTCGAACGGAACCATGGTGAACGGCGTGCGCATCACACGGCAGCCGCTTGCACCGGGGGATGTAGTGCAGTTCGGAAGCTCTGCATTCAGGTTCGAGCAATGACGGAATCAGGGCCGAGAGCGGACTACTCCGCCATCGCTCGGTCGTTCGACGCAGCGAGGCGGCTTCCGGCCGGCGCGATCGAGCAGTGGGCCGCCCTGGTTCGGGATAGAGGAAGGCTCACGCCCGGCTCGCTCTGCCTCGATCTGGGGTGCGGCACGGGAAGATTCACGATTCCCATAGCAGAGGTTGCCCGTGCGCGTGTGACGGGTGCGGATATCTCCGCCGAGATGCTCGCGGAGGCGGCCTCGAAGCCGGGAGCGGGAGCGGTCTGGTGGGTGAGATGCGACGCGCGGGACTTGGCGTTCGGGTCAGGGGCTTTTCAGTGTGTTTTCATGTCCCTGCTCCTGCACCATGTGGATGACATGCGCCGCGTCCTGCGGGAGTGCTGCGGTATTCTCAGGCCCGGCGGGGTGTGCCTGATTCGGACGTCTGGGCACGACGACATCCATACCATGCCGGTGTACCGGTTTTTCCCGAGGGCATGGGAGATAGACAGAAACCGTTTGCCGGAAATCGGTGTCATAGAACAGGGTATGCTTCGTGCGGGCTTCGGACGGGCCTCGCACGAGAAGGTGACTCAGGAACTGGTCTCGTCTACAGAGGAATATCTCGACAAAATGCGGCGGAGGAACATCTCTTCGCTGACCTTCCTGTCGGATCAGGAGCTTGCGGAAGGGCTTAGCCGCATGAAGGAGCATTTCGAGTCTATTGGGGAAGAAGCTGCCCTGGCCGAAGTCGCCACGGAGCAGATGACCCTGGTCATTGGCGAGAAATAGGAGTGTTGAGTGTTGAGAGGATTAGACTTTGCTCATCACTCATCACGCCCCAGGAGGCACATATGGAACAGACACGAATCATCCCGCCGGGTGAAGGCGGCCCGGACACGCGCACCCAGGCTATGACCGATGCGGGCAAGACAGCCACTGTCGGCGCGTACAAGGCGCTGGAGATGGAGTGCATTGCGGGCAACCGGTATGCGGTATCCACCGAGCCCTCGCGCGAGCACGTGCTTATTCAGTTGAAATCGCCTCCCAATGTGATGGGGCGCAGGCTTCCGCTCAACCTGGCGCTCGTCATTGATCGGAGCGGCTCTATGGAGGGAGAGCCCCTGGACTATGTGAAGCGGGCGTGCGGATACGTAGTTGACCTCCTGGAGCCGAACGATATCCTCTCGGTCGTGACCTTCGAGGAGCAGGTGGATGTCCTTGTCCCAGCGCGCCGCGTTGTCAACAAGACGCTCCTGAGAGAGCACATCAACCGCGTGGAGGTCGGCAACACGACGAATCTCTACGACGGCATCATGGTCGGCTGCCAGCAGGTGGCTTCTATCATGTCGGAGGGCTGCCTGAACCGGGTGCTTCTGCTGACCGACGGCGAGCCGACCGCAGGCATAAAGGATTTCGCGTCCATCGTCGGCCAGGTCGCCGAGCAAAAGAGCAGGGGAATCACCGTAACCGCCCTGGGCTTCGGGCCGGAGTACAACGAAGAGCTCATGGCCGGGATCGCCCGCCAAAGCGGGGGAAACTACTACTACATTTCCAGGCCGGAGCTAATCCCGGAGGTCTTCCGACGAGAGCTTGAGAGCCTGATGACGATCGTAGCCCGGAACATGCGGCTCAGGCTGAGCCTCCCGCGTTGGGTGCAGCTCCGCCAGATATACGGCCGCCAGTTTGCCATGCCAAGCCCCCGGCAAGCGGAAGTCGGCCTCGTTGATCTGGAGCGGGGAACCGCGATGTCGGTTCTCTGCGAGATGGAGTTCGCTCCGCGACCCGCCGGCATCTACCGCGTCGCGAAGGCTGAGCTTTCCTATGACGACGCGGTCAGCGGCCGGGCCGAGACGCTTGATGCAGATGTGGAATTCGAGTTCACGCCGGATAAGGCGCTCGTCGCCTCGGGAGTCAATCCCATCGTCAAGCAGGAGCTGGAGATCGCTCAGGCGTCGAGAAGCCTCGAAAAGACGGTCATGGGCATGAAGACCCAGCAGATTTCCGCGATGGCGGCGACCATCGAGCTTCAAAAGACGATGAGCCTGCTGCAGAACCAGGGCCGCCTGGAAGAGGCTGCGGACGTCCAGCGCGCTATCGAGAGCATCAAGCAGGGCGGCGTGGACGCCGAAAAGACCCTTAGCCAGACGATACACACGCTGGACCAGGGGAAGAAGAAATGAGTCTGTTTAGTGTTGAGTGTTTAGTGTTGAGTGTTTAGTGTTGAGGGTTGAGAGTTGAGTGACGATCAGAGCGTGGGATTCGGGTTCGAAAGGCTCGAAGTTTGGAGGAAGGCCGTGGAGTTCGCCAGCCTTTTCTACACGATCACAAAGGGGTTCCCGCGTGAGGAGCTATTCGGACTTACAATGCAACTTCGGCGTGCTGCGGTATCGGTAGCTGCGAATATAGCTGAGGGTGCATCGCGTTCCTCTGGGAGGGACCGCGCCAGGTTCTTTGAGATCGCCTACGGGTCTCTCAACGAAATCGTAACCATGCTGCACGTAGCATACGGGCAACGACTGGTGACAGACGATCAGCTTGCCGGGACCCGGTCCGATGTGTCTGATATGTGTCGCATGCTGTCGGGCCTGAAACGATCGGCGCTGTCGGCGGATGGATGCATGACGAGGAAAGTCGAATCCACTCAACCCTAAACACTCAACTCTCAACTCGGAAGGATTGGTAGACATGGACGAAATGAATGAGACACAATCGGGTGTGGAGAAAACCGTGGCCGCTCCCGTCGCAGACACGGAAGCCACGCTGCTTGGTGCGGCAATCGTCTGCCCGGTCTGCAACACGGAGAACTCGCCCGGCGAGAAGTACTGCGGGGAGTGCGGCTTCCTGCTCTCATCTACGCCCGGCGAGGCTGTGCCGGCGGTCGAGGAAGGCGAGCAGGCCCGGCTCGTGGACCCAGCCGGGCAGCGCGAGTATCTTCTCCACCCGGGCGAGAATTCGGTCGGCAGGGAGAGCACCGATGTGCTGCTCGGCGATTCGACCGTCTCGCGCAGGCACGCGCTCCTTGTTCTCGATTCAGGCAAGTGCTGGATCGAGGACCTGGGAAGCGCGAATGGGACATTCGTCGCCGGTAAGCAAATCCAGCAGGGCGAGAGGATGGAGCTTGCCGACGGCACCGAATTGAAGTTCGGATCCGCCATCTTCTCTGTGAAGCTGCCTGCTGTCGAGGGCGAGGCGATTGAGGCCGCCGAGGAAGAAGCCCCGGCGGAGGCTCCGGCTGCTGAGGTGGAGGCGATAGAACAGGCGGCGCCCGAGGTCTCTCCGGTCGCTCGTCTCGTATCTACGACCGACCCGGGCAGGGACTTCGCGGTGGTGCCGGGACCGAACACAATCGGCCGCGGGGCAGGGAACAGCATCGTGTTGGGCGATGATCCCTACGTCTCCAGCTCGCACGCTGAGCTGATCGCCGACGACAGCGGCCTCTGGCTTGTGGATGTCGGCAGCACGAATGGCACCGTTCTGAATGGCACTAAGATCGCGCCGAATGAGCGAGTGGCAGTCAATCTCGGCGACGAGATCGCCATAGGGCAGTCAACCTTCAGGCTGGAAGCGCCGGTTGAGGCATCTGAGCCTCAGGCTGGCGATGAGTCCGCCGCAGCAGACTAACTGCATCCATCGGGGGCGACATGAAATGGAACAGCAAACCGAGATAACCGCCAAGCTGGACACAGGTGAGTTGGCCGAGGCATGGGCGAAGAAGAAAGGGCTCACGCCGAAGTACCTCGTTGACACGCAGATCGGCGCTCTCACCGACCTCGGCCTGATTCGGGAGAATAACGAGGACAAGTTCGAGTTCTTCGAGCCCGAAGAGCCGGAGCTGCTGGCTGTGAAGGGCTGTTTCTATGCCGTCGCGGACGGTATGGGAGGTCATACGTCCGGCCAGATCGCGAGCGAGCTGGCCCTTAAGACGATACTTAGGACATATTACGCCGATCCGAACGACGACGTTGTGGAAAGCCTGAAGGCCGCAATGGGCGCGGCGAACTCATACATTTACGACACCGCCCAGGCTGTTCCGGAACGGTCCGGCATGGGTACCACTTGCACCGCGGTCGTGCTCAGAGATGTCGACATGTACGTTGGGCACGTGGGCGACAGCCGCCTCTACCTCGTCCGCGACGGCGCGCTGCGCCGGGTGAGCGAGGACCATTCATGGATCGCGGAGCAAGTCAGACGCGGCGCGCTGACGGAGGAGGAGGCGCGGAATTCGCCTTTCCGAAACGTCATCACGCGCTCGCTCGGTGCAGCGGCGGATGTGGAAATTGACATTTACCAGGAGAAGGTTCAGAAGGGCGATGTGCTGGTTCTATGCTCCGACGGCCTGTCGGGATACGTGTCTGACGCCGAAATCCTGGAGCTGGCCGGCGTGTGGAGCCCGTCCGTGGCGACCATGAAGTTGGTTGATCGTGCGAATGAGCTGGGCGGTGGGGATAACATCACGGTTATGGTGGTTGCGATAAGAGACATTCGAAAAGTCGGCCGCCGGCTCAAAGGGCTCCTGGGGCGGGGATAGCCGTCAGCGCAATCATGCATCATCTCACGACGGTATGGTAATGTACTGTGTCCGCGAACACACTAGGCAGATATCAGATCGTACGCGAAATCGCGAGAAGCAACGACGTTGTCTACGAGGCGGTGGACCCCAGTATCAACCGCCACGTGGCGCTGAAGGAGCTTCTTTTGCCGCCCAACCTTTCCGGCGCGCAGAAACGGGAGCGAGTTGAGCGGTTCTATCGGGAGGCTCGAGCAGCCGGTTTGCTCTCACATCCGAACATAGTCACGATCTACGAAGTGGGCGAGGACCGCGGACGGCATTTCATCGCCATGGAGCTTCTCGAAGGGCAAACCCTTCGGGATGTGCTGGACATGGAAGGTAGTCTGCCGATTGACCGGGTCATGGAGATCGCCAAGCAGGCCTGCGACGCCCTCGTTTATGCCCACTCGAAGGGTGTGATCCACAGAGACATCAAGCCCGACAACATCCAGACCCTTCCCTCGGGCCGAATCAAGATCACCGACTTCGGCATAGCCCGGATCATGGAGGAGCCCTCCATAACTGCGAATGGGCAGGTCTTCGGCACGCCGAGCTACATGTCCCCGGAGCAGGTGGCAGGCAAGCCTCTCGATCCTCGAACGGATATTTTCTCACTGGGCATCGTGCTGTACGAGATGCTCACCGGCCGCAAGCCCTTTACGGGCGATACAGTCGTCACTATCACGTACAACATAATGAACCAGGACGTAACATTTCCGCCCACGTTGCCGCCGCACTTTGAGAGGGTGCTGAGGCGGTGCCTCGCCAAGGACCCGAACCTCCGCTACAGTTCCGCCGCGGAGGTGGCTGCCGATCTCGACCCTGGCAGCTATCGTGATTTGCAAGCCATGCCTCAGCCCGATGCGGCCGGAGCCACCGTCAGCATTCCAGGGCCGTTCTACGGGCCGGCTCCGACCTATCCGCAGCCACCCAAGCCGCCCAGTCCTGACCCATTCGCGCACATGAGGCCGGGCGACATTCCGCTGCCTCGTCTGCCGTCGAAGCCCATTCTTTCGGCGGAGGCGAAGTACTTTCTCAAGGTGATGCTCGCAGTCATATCCGTCTGCGGTCTTGTCATCGCGTTGGTCTGGTTACTGAGCGCCGGATACCAGGGCTGGCAGCGCGCCGCGCGCGAGCAAGAGGTAAGGACGCACATAGAAGCCGGCGAGCGGCACTTCAAATCGGAGAGCTACCAAGCCGCGATCGAGGAGTTCGACAAAGTCCTCAGATTGAGCGCAGACCCCGCGATAAGCAAGGTCGTAAGGCGCAACATAGCGGTATCGTATACGGAGCTTGGGATCCAGTCCGACCGGACAGGAAACCCAGTCCAGGCAATCACGTACTACAAGCAGGCATTGGTGTCCGATGATACCTATGCGGATGCGTACCTGTTCCTCGGCAGTTCGTTGAAGAAGATGCATCAGGATGATCAAGCGCTCGCCGCATGGGAGAAGGCGGTTCAAGTCGGCGGCGGCAGCGAAGCAGCCTCGATTGCCCGGCAGTACGCCGCTGACATATACGATGGGCGCGGCAACCAAGCCTACCGGCAGGGGAATACCGATGCCGCCGTTCATTGGTGGCGAAAGGCCCTGGAAATCGCTCCCGGCACGCAAGTCGGCTTCTCGGCTCAGGAGAAGATAGACAGCGTTACAGGTGGAGGAACCAGGTGAGGAAGGGCAAGCGATCCAGAATGCCCGGCGTAGAGCGCAGAGAGACGCAGTCGGCCCGGCCTGAGATCGAATCCCTGCGCAATCGGATCCACGAACTTATGGCTCTCCCGCCGGAGGAGCAAACCGCGGTCCCCGATGTCGTAAAGGCGATCAAGGCACTGCCCCCACAGGATGCCGGGCCTGTCCTTACTGAGGCGGCGCGGAAGTGGCAGACCTCGGCTCTACCGCTGCTGGAACCTCTGCTTGAGGAGCCCGAGTATGCCGCGGCGGCTGCCGAGGCGCTGGGATTCATTCGTTCCGAGTCGGCTGCCGCGCTGCTGCGGAACATTGACCGGCCTGACGCGCCCAAAGCGGTTGTGAAGGCTGCGCGCCGCGCGCTCCATCGGCTGAGATCGCAGGGCGTAGCCGCCGAGGAAGTTGCTCCACCCGCGCCTGCCGAAGTTGGTCTCATAGGCGGACGACGCATCCTGGCGGCAATGATGACCCCCGTGGATTCTAAAGGGGGCCAGTTCTTCGCTCTGTACGTCTCCGCTCCGCTGTCGGGGCCCGAATTCGTCCAGATAATAGCAAACGACGTAGATGGGATCAAGGAGACAGGTATCGCCCCGATTAGAAGGCGCGAACTCGCCCAGCATCTTGAGGAAATGCGGGAAGCCGGCATGGTCCTCATTGATGCGCCCGCCGAATACGTCCTTTTCCGGGTCCGTCAGTTCGAGGCGATCAACCAGGCGCGGGGAACTCCTCTGCCGTTCAAGTATCACCTATGCCGCGAGCTTTTCCATATGCCGGGGCCGGAGTATGAACGCCCGCTCATCTACGAAGAGATTGATGCCGAAGCCGTCCGATCAGACCCGTCTCTTCCAGGGAGGGTGGCTGAGCTATTTGAAACCCGTAAGTTCGAAGGTTGGTTCTTGCCACTGGAGGAGATAAAGCCCTTCGCGCTTCGAGTGATAGAGGCCGGGGAGAGTCCGCTGGTTCTGTCCGACGCCGCGAAAGAGGAGCGCCTGGAGCGTGTCCTGAGGGAGGCTGCGGACGAGCTGTTCAATCCGGAGCTCAGGGCTAAGTACAAGCGCCGACTGGAGGAGAACGCCTACGTCTTGCTTCGGAGTGATCGCGCCGAGCTTGCCGGAGTTGCGCTCGCCTGTGCCATGGAATTGGCCCCGGATGGCCCGCCGTCCCATCGAATCCTGTTTGTGCAAGAGATTGTCAAGCGAAGCATAGCTTTGTTCGTCGCCCAGGAAGAGCGCGAACCTGGCATATACGAAATCCACGCGTAGCGGATGACCTGCACCAGCCGTCAGCCGCCGGTGCTGGATAATAGCTTGACTCTGATGGAAACCGCCTGGTAGAGTATACCTACGGGCCGGCGGGCTTGATATCCCAGAGGCGAGGCGACACGAGCTACTATGTCGCATGCGATCATCTCGGCTCCGTTTGGAATGTGGTGACGCTTGACGGCAATGACACGGTCTCTGCGACATACACGTATACAGCGTTTGGGAATACGACTGTCTCCGGCAGCGACAACACCGGCAACCCGTACAAGTACGTGGGAGCGCTTGGATACTACGCCGACCCCAGCAGCGGGCTCGTGCTCCTCGGGGCGAGGTACTATAACCGGAACGTCGGGAGGTTCACCACTCTCGACCCGATCAGGGATAGCCTCAATTGGTACTTGTACGTTAAGAACCAACCGCTCGGATCTGTGGACCCGGAAGGGATGGAGAAATGGATATGCACGAATGAAAAACCGCCGCCGAGTAAGTGGTTTTTTATTCGGGCTATTTATCGGTTCCATTGGTGTAGAGGCTGTCTTCATAGTTGTCAGGAGTGGTGTCATGAGGAATCTAATGAGCACTGCTGGAGTGACAATAAGCATGACGATTGTATTGAAGCCTGCAGTGAGGGGCAGGATAAGTGTCAACGAAATAAGAAGGAATACAAATTCGAAATCAGCTTCTAGTTACTGGTAGGAGCGCAAACTAGGCTAACTAAGATGAACATGGATTCAAGCACAGGTAGCCAAGAAGGTCGGCTGGTAAGAAAGGCTATTCACAAGGGTAGGCCGTATGTGCTGGTTCTGATGGTGGTTGGGTTTTTCGGGGTTCTGGATGCCCTATCCTGTGAGTTGTTGGGAATCCACCCCTATCTCGCAAGTCCACTGGAGACTCTTAACGCTATCGCAAGTCTAGGAATCGGAGTAGTTCTTGGATGGCTGGTTCCGCGTCGGGGAGCAGTTCTGGGAGCTATTGGAGTCACGGCGTACTACCTTATCATCTGCGCGGAGCTACGGTCGCCGATGTACCTGTGGGTGGGCTTGCAGTATCCTATTCGACTGATCGCCGTAGTGGTGGGCGCAGTTGTCATGGGTCGGTCCACCAGGTAGCGTTTTCTCAGTACTATCTGACTCCAGCAGCGGGCTCATGCTCCTCGGGGCGAGGTACTATAACCCGTCCGTCGGCAGGTTCATCACTCTCGATCCGATCAAGGATGGGGTGAATTGGTATGAATATTGCGGCCAGAACCCAACCAATGGTGTTGACCCATTTGGCCTGAAGTCTTGGGAATACTGGACTTGTCGTACCGTCTGCGCTGCACTTATAGGTGGGTTGTGTGCGCTTGGACTGGTAGCATGTACGGGTTTATCTGGTGGTACTGCTGTTCTCATATGTGTGGCAATATTTGGAGCGGTATGTAATGTTGATCTGGTTCTCTGCGAGGCAGTTTGCGACGACTACTACGGGGATGATAAGCCTAAGCCGCCAAAGCCTGAGCCTAAGCCTGAGCCTAAGCCTAAGCCAAAGTGTAAATGAGCATGGTGCGCTTATAGCCCGGGCAGCCTGACAGGGGGGTATCCGCTTGAGACTAGGTATACGGAACGCCTTAATAGGTTCGATTTCTTTCGGTTTAGCAATCGGTTTGGGCGTGGTTATGCCAACGGTGTGGCTACGCATTGCTATAGGTGTCGTGGGGGGTGTCATTGCGGGCTACTTTCTGGCATTGGCGAGACTTCAGCATCCTAGTCGGCGTAGATTCATTTTTCAAATTGCAGGTATGACGGTTTGGGGGGTGTCGATTACTTTGGCATCTGGGTTTACACCGAGATGGGGGCTGATGTTTTGGATCATGTTTACAGGTGGATTGATAAATGCCTTGTTTTTACTGTTAGCAATGCGGAACTCAGAGATACGCTGAAAAGTTGCGCAATACATGAACTGATGAAGCAGTATTCAGAGAAGTTCGAAACGGAGCTTGGCTCGAGCGGGAATGTCGTAGCAGAGTACACATATGGGGCGAATGGCCTGATCTCCTAGGGGGAGGAGTAATAACAGCTACTACGTGGCACGCGATCATCTCGGCTCTGTGTGGAACGTGGTGACGCTTGACGGCAATGACACGATCTCTGCGACATACACTTACACAGCGTTTGGGAATACGACTGTCTCCGGCAGCGACAACACCGGGAATCCGTACAAGTACATAGGGGCGACCCAGCAGCCGCCGATTCCAGCCTGATGCTTTTCCCGCCTACTGCCTGATCCCGTCCGCAGGCGGGAAGCGTCAGGGCCTTCTCGAACAATCCCATTTGTAATTCTTGCATTCCATACTTCAACATTGAGCTTTCGAGGCTCTCTCGTTCTCCCTTCGCCGTACTCCCCGGTTCAGTTGCCAAAGCCTCGCGAAATATGCTAAACTCAGCAAAGCCCAGAGGAGCGCGATCATAATCATGAACGATCTGGTGAAGGAGAATATTCGCAGGCTGAAGCCTTACTCGCCCGGCAAGCCGATCGAGGAGGTGGAGCGCGAGTTCGGCGTCAAGGACATCGTGAAGATGGCGTCGAACGAGAATCCACTCGGCCCGTCGCCCAAGGCTCTTGCAGCCATGAGGGAGGCCCTGAACAAGGTCGCGCTCTACCCGGAAGGAAGCTGCTTCTACCTTAAGAAGGCGTTGGCGGCTCACTGGGGAGTTAGGGAGAATGAGCTTATAGTCGGCAACGGCTCGGACGAGCTGATTCATTACATCGGTGTCACCTTTCTCTCGGAAGGTGACGAGGTCATACAGGCGGATCCGTCATTCGTGCGCTACGAGGCCGCCGCGGTTCTGAACGACTGCGACTGCATCATGGTTCCGCTGAGGGATTTCACGCACGACCTGGAGGCGATGGCCGACAGGATCACCGATCGCACCCGGCTGATATTCGTGGCAAACCCGAACAACCCTACGGGTACTGCTGTAACCCAGCGGGACATCGAGCGGTTCATGGCCGGGCTGCCGGAGCGTGTCATTGCCGTCTTCGACGAGGCGTACTACGAGTACGTGGAGAGTCCCGACTTCCCCGAGATGCTCAGTTACATCAGGGAGGGCGCTAACGTCATCGTACTGCGGACGTTCTCCAAGATCTACGGCTTGGCGGGCCTTCGGGTCGGGTACGGCATCGCACGTTCTGAGATCATCCAGTGCCTGAATCAAGTTCGCGAGCCGTTCAACGTGAACAGCGTTGCACAGGCAGGCGCGCTGGCCAGCCTTCAGGATCCCGGACAGGTCGAGCGGAGCAGGCGCGTCAACTCCGAGGGGAAGCGCTTCCTATACCGCGAGTTTGAGGCTATGGGATTGCCCTACGTGCCGACGGAGGCCAACTTCGTTTTCCTGGACATCAAGAGAGACTGCCGTCCGGTGTTCACCGAGCTTCTGAAGAGGGGCGTCATCGTGCGCACGGGGGATATCTTCGGCTTGCCGACCTTCTTCCGCGTGACGATCGGGACCGAGGCTGATAACCGCAGGTTCGTCCAGACGCTGCGTGAGGTATTGACGTGATAATCGTTCTTTCGTCCCAGGCAACTGAGCAGGACATCGAAAAGATAATAAGCAATCTGAAGGAGCGCGGGTACGGCGTCCATCTTTCGCGCGGCGTTGAGAAGACCATCATCGGGGCCATAGGCGCCCCCGAGGAAGATAAGCTTCTGATCGCCCAGCAGATCGAGTCCTGGCCGTTCGTGGAGCGGGTCGTCCCGATTCTGAAGCCCTACAAGATCGTGGGCCGGGAGTTCCACCCCGACAAGACGGTCATCAGAATCCAGGATGTGGAGATCGGCGGAGATCAGGTCGTCGTAATGGCCGGCCCATGCTGTGTTGAAGACGAAACCCAGGTTCTGGAGACCGCCAGGGCGTGCCGCCGGTCTGGCGCGCGGATTCTTCGTGGAGGGGCGTTCAAGCCCAGCACATCTCCGTACAGCTTCCACGGGTTGGGCGAGGATGGTCTGAGAATCCTCGATGCGGCACGGGCCGAGACCGGTATGCCGATTATCACGGAGATTATGGATGTGCGTGACATCGAGCTGGTGATGAGGTACGCGGATATCCTCCAGGTCGGAACGAGGAACATGACCAACTTTGCGCTCCTGAAGGAGATCGGCGCGGCCCGCAAGCCGGTTATGTTGAAGCGCGGGATGTCTGCCACCATCGAGGAATGGCTTCAGGCGGCGGAGTACATCGCCTCCCGGGGCAATTATGACATTATTCTCTGCGAGCGGGGCATCCGCACTTTTGAGACGTTCACGCGGAATACATTCGACGTCAACGCGATACCCGCAGTTTCCGGGTTGAGCCACCTCCCGATAGTTGCCGATCCAAGCCACGGGACCGGGCGATGGCAGCTAGTCGCGCCTGTTTCGAAGGCGGCTGTCGCGGCGGGTGCGGACGGCCTGATGATCGAGGTCCATCCGGAGCCCCAACGTGCCTTGAAGGATGGCCCCCAGTCCCTCAAGCCAGACACGTTTGATAAGCTCATGAGGGAATTGGTGCCGATAATCCTGGCAGTCGGCAGAACTCCAAGCTGGAGCATAACGAGTGAACCCGCGGCAGGTTGATTGCATTGCGATAATCGGGGTCGGCCTGATCGGCGGCTCCTTCGGGATGGCGCTGAAGAAGCGAAACCTGGCTGGACGTGTCATTGGTATCGGCCGCAATCCCCAGCGCCTTCGGCGTGCCGTGGAGCTCCAGGCGATTGATTCCTGGTCCACTGAATTGGAATCCGGCGTGCGGGATGCCGACCTGGTCTATGTGTCGACGCCTGTCGGCCTGGAGCTGGACTTCATTCGGCGTATTGCTCCGGCTGCGAAGCAAGGTTGCATTATTACCGATGCGGGCAGCACGAAGGCTGAGATCTGCCTGGGAGCGGATGAGCTTGTCAGGGACCGGATTCACTTTGTCGGAGCGCACCCGATGGCCGGCTCCGAGGCTGCAGGCGTGGAGGCGGCTGGCCCCGACCTCTTTGTCAATGCGGCCTACGTCCTGACTCCGACCGAACGCACGAATCCCGAGGCATTGGCGGCGGTCCGCGGCCTGGTCGAAGCTATAGGGTCGCGCGTTGTCGTGATGGATCCGGAAGTCCACGATCGCTGCGTAGCGGTAATCAGCCATCTCCCACATCTCATCGCGGCGGCCCTTGTGTCGCTGGCCAGAGAGCACTCCCTCCGCGATCCTCAAGTCCTGGACCTCATTGCCGGCGGTTTCCGCGATTTGACCAGGGTTGCGAGCAGCTCGCCCGCGCTGTGGCGTGACATATGCCTCGCCAACGCCGGGGAAATCACGGAAGCCGCCGAGCGCTTCCAGCGGCTGCTCGACAAAGGGCTGAAGATCGTCGAATCGAAGGATGCCGAAGCCTTCGAGAAATGGTTCGGCAGCGCGAAAGAAACAAGAGACTTGCTCTTCCCCCAAGACCAAGGCGACAAGAAGGCATGATGGCAGGTTGTTTCGAGGAAACCGTCAGACAATGGCTGCGATGCAAAAGAAGCTCTCCGTTGCAATAGACGGCCCGGCCGGGGCTGGGAAGACGACGGTGGCGCGAGAAGTGGCGCGGCGGCTGGGTTACAAGTACGTAGACACCGGCGCCATGTACCGGGCGGTCGCATGGAAGTCGCTCGAGATCGGCATCTCTCTCTCGGATAAGGCTGCTATCATCGAGATGGCTGGCGCGACGGATATTGATTTCGCCCAGGGAGACGGGTCTCGAATCCTTGTAGATGGCGTGGATGTGTCGGAGGAGATCCGAGGCCCGGAAGTTACGAGGCTGTCGTCGCCGGTGTCTGCTATCTCGGGCGTGCGAAGGCATCTCGTGGCCCAGCAGCGGCGCCTCGCCGGCGATGGAGGAGTCGTCATGGAAGGCCGCGACATAGGCTCCATCGTCCTCCCCGATGCTGAGGTCAAGGTCTTCCTGACGGCCTCTGCGGAGGAGCGCGCGAGACGCCGGTTTGAGGAAATCCGGGCCAGCGGAGCGAGCGTCGCTCTTGAAGTCCTAAAGCGTGATATCGAGGAAAGAGACCGGCGCGACAGCACGCGGACCGACAGCCCACTGGTGAAGGCCCCCGACGCCGTTGCGATTGACACGGACGGCCTATCCATTGAGCAGGTCGTCGAGCGAGTCCTCAGACTTTGCGCCGAAAAAGGCGTATAACCTCAAACGTCGAGCGTCCAGAGCCACGCATTACGCAATACGCATCACCCACCAGGAGTACGAGTAGGAGCAAGAGTAGGAGGGGCACCCTGGATCCCTCGATCCCTGGAGCCCTGGATCCCTGGATCCCTTTTCTTGGAAGCGTCCATGTACTACGTAAGCCGTGCCATCTTCAGACTCATATTTCGGATACTGGGCGGGGTGACGGCCGTCGGAGTGGAGAATACTCCCGAGACGGGCGGAGTGATCCTTGCGCCGAACCACATAAGCTATGTTGATCCGCCTGCGGTCGCCTGCCCCATGAGCCGCCAGCTCCACTTCATGGCTAAGGGGGAGCTCTTCCGCGCACCGGTTCTCAGGACTTGGATGCGGATGGTTGGCGCCTTCCCTGTGCGGCGGGGCACTGCGGATAGAAAGGCGCTCAGGCGTGCGATTGAGCTGCTTGGCGAAGGCAGGGTCGTATGCATTTTCCCCGAGGGGACTCGCAGCCCGGACGGCAAGCTCCAGGATCCAGAGCTTGGGATCGGGCTGGTGGCCTTGAAATCTCGGGCGCCTGTCACCCCAGCCTTGATGATCGGCACGGACAAGGTGCTTCCGCCCCATTCCAAGCGTCTGCATTTCCATCCGATCAAGATAATCTATGGGGAGCCGCTCACGTTCCCCGACCTTTACGAGGCAGGTGAGTCGCGTCAGGCCCTGGAGGAGATTGGCCGCCGTGTGATGGCAGCGATTGCCGAGTTGTCGTCGAAACATGCAGGGTGAGCGCGCTGAATTGTCCGCCAGCAAGCCCGCATTAAACTTTTTGTAGGGCTATTGACAAAGCCGTGAAACTTGCATATAATCAAAGCAGACTGGCGCGTGTTCGCAGTCCCTTTCACGAGCAGTTCGGAAACGGCGAGCACAGGGTCCGCCAGCGACGGATCGGCTGAATCCCACTTCCTGCCGCGGCGAACGACAGCCGCCTTTCATGGCTTGGAGGCCACGGGCGGAAGGCCAGGATGGCCGCAGGTCGAGGATTGACTCAAGCGGCCACTCCCGTGTTAGCAGTCCAGAGCAATATTGTATTCGTGTGGCTGGACACACGACAGTCGCGCCTTCATTTATGGTACTCGCTTCTCATGTGGTTCTTGCTTCGGGAGGTCTAGGCCCCGGACGAGCTAGGAACGTTCACGCGCGAAAGGGCGATACTGGTGGCAAAGCAAAGAGTCTTGGTCGTCGATGATGACGAGAACACGTGCGAGCTGATACGGCTACAGCTCGAAACTGCGGGCTTCGATCCGCTGTGCGCTTACAATGGCAGGGATGCGATCTCCATGTCCAGGGAGTGCAGACCTTCGCTCATAGTCCTCGACCTGATGCTTCCTGAAGTGGACGGGCTGGAGGTTTGCCGGGAGGTCAGGCGATTTGCGAATATCCCTATCCTCATGTTAACGGCTAAGGCCGACGAGTTTGATCGCGTTTTGGGCCTCGAAATAGGGGCCGATGACTATGTGACAAAGCCCTTCAGCCTCCGGGAACTCATAGCGAGGGTGAAGGCGGTGCTCAGGCGGGCGACTTCCAGCCAATCGCCGGACGACCAGCAGGTGCTTAATATGCCGGGCTTTTATCTGAACCTGCTGTCTCGCGAGGTGAGGGTTGACGACAAGCGAATAGAACTGACGCCGAAGGAGTTCGATCTCCTTTGGCATCTTGCCAAGAGCAAGGACCGGGTCTTCACCAGAGAGCAGTTGCTGAAGCAGGTCTGGGATTACGACGAGTTCTTCGGTGACGAACGCACCGTTGATCAGCACGTGAAACGGTTGAGGCGGAAGATCGAAGGCGAACACGCGCCATGTCGCATCACGACCATCTGGGGGGTCGGCTACAAGTTTGAACTTGCGAATGGCGGATAGACCTCAGTCCGGAGTTTAAGAAGTTTGGCGGGGCGGACATCTTTTGATGGGCCGCCCCGTTGTTTATATACGCATTAGCGCGGATAATCCTGATGGAGACACGCCGTTTTGGGTAACATACCGGTGTTCCACCCTCACATCGGGGCGGTATGTTGCTCTGGTGCATCTAAATAGTGTTGACATGGAAAGGATGGCGTGTTATGGTTGCGTGCAGTGAACGGCTGGTGGCATCGCCGGTTGCTACTTGGGAGGGGGTCTGTGGGCAGATGAATATCAGTGTGATAGGAACAGGTTATGTAGGGCTCGTCACCGGTGCGGTATTTGCAGACCTCGGCAACGAGGTCATCTGTGTGGATACCGATGCCGAGAAGGTAAGCGTGCTGAATGCTGGCAGGATGCCGATATTCGAGCCGGGCCTTGAGGAAATGGTGCATCGGAATGTCAGTGACGACCGGATAGCATTTACGACCGACCTCGCCTCTGCGGTTCGGAGCAGCGAAATCATCTTCATAGCAGTCGGCACACCGCCCGGCCCGAACGGCGAATCGGACTTGTCGCATGTAATAGATGTTGCGCGCGGAATTGCGCAGCATCTTGACAGATACAAGGTCGTCGTCAACAAGAGCACCGTGCCCATCGGCACCGGCAACCTGCTCCGCGAGATCATAGAGTCGAACAAGCAGCATGATGTTGACTTCGATGTCGTGTCGAATCCTGAATTCCTCAGAGAGGGTTCGGCTATCAACGACACGCTCTATCCGGACAGGATAATAATCGGCGCGCCATCTCAAACTGTAGCGATGAAGCTGCTGGAATTGTACGCGCCTCTCGAGCGGCCCATGCTGATCACGGATATTACCAGCGCCGAGATTATCAAGTATGCGTCGAACGCATTCCTCTCGACGAAGATATCCTTCATCAACGCTATGGCGACGCTCTGCGAGCACACTGGAGGCGACGTGCTCCAGGTTGCTAAGGGGATGGGATACGACAGGCGGATCGGCGAGCACTTCCTCCAAGCGGGCCTGGGCTTCGGCGGCTCGTGTTTTGCCAAAGACCTCAAGGCGCTCATCCACACCTGCTCCAAGCTGGACTGCGATGGCCGGCTGTTCGAGTCCGCCCTTGAGATAAACAACGCACAGCCAGCAAGGTTTGTCAACCGGCTCAAGGCCGTGTTGGATGGCCTTGAGGGTCGGAAGATCGCCGTCCTCGGTCTGGCTTTTAAGCCGAACACCGATGACATGCGAGACGCAAAGTCCATCGACGTGATAAGCCGGCTTCTTGACGAGCGAGCCATCGTTCAGGCTTACGATCCTATCGCCATGGACAACTGCAGGAGAATCTTCCCACAGATCACATACTGCGAGAACCCCTATGAGGCGGCGGAAGGCGCCTCGGCGCTGCTCGTGGTCACGGAATGGAACGAGTTCAGGTTCTTGAACTTTGAGAAGATCAAAGAGGCTATGGAGCGCGCGGTGATCTTCGATGGTCGAAACATGTATGATCCGCAGAGAATGCGCCGTCTCGGCTTCGATTACTATTGCATCGGCAGAGCTGCGAACTACGCTCGGCAGACGTAATCCCCCTTGCCCTTTCGTTCTGTTGAACCACAGCCGATAATTTAGCTAGCGAGCCGCTGGAGCGAAGCGGCACGCTGTCCGGCGCGAGAACTGCCAACCGACGGAGGTGCTATTCACTTGCAGGAGATGGGGCACGTAAGCAAGAACGAGCATTACAACCGTGGCATAGTGCTCTACGACCGCGGTCTCTATGCCGAAGCAATTGCCGAGTTCGAGCAGGTGCTCGGATCGGCATCTCACGATTATGCCCCCGAGCGGAAGTTAGCATCCTTCCATATGTGCGAGGCATATGCGAACCTCGGCCTTGCTCACCTTCGCAGAAGTATGTACCGCCGCGCTGAGGAAGAACTGAGATACGCGCTGATGATTCATCCCCAATATGCGGACCTGCACTGTTACCTCGGCGTCGTCTATTACAAAGAGGGAAGGTACGACAGCGCGGAAGAGCAGTTTCGGGAAGCACTGGCTATCAACCCTGAGTTCGCGAGGGCGTTGATGTACCTCGGCATGACGCGGCTGCTCACCGGGAATGAGGATGGGCTGGCGAGCATTGCCGATGCTGTGTTCCTCCAGCCGGCGTACAATGATGATAGGTGCAAGCGTGTGCTCGCGATGCATAGCGCCGGCGACACAGATCAGGCCATCCGACTGTTGGGGGAAATCGCCGAGACCGATGTTGACCGCATCGGCTATCTGCTGGAGAAGGGCCTGAAGCTGATGGGCGAGGAGAAATACTCCGAAGCCGCGAGCGCGTTTCTGGAGGCGATGCCTATCTGCCCTCACTATGCCGACCTCAGGCATTATCTCGGCCTATGCTACATGCATCAGGATATGCTTCAGGAGGCTATTGCCCAATTCAGGAAGGCCCTGGTGATAAACCTGAACTTCGTCGCGGCCCGGGTGAACCTGGCGGCGACATACCACAAGGCCGGCATGGCGGACCTTGCGGTCGAGGAGTTGGATCGTGTCCTTCGTCTGACGCCGGAAAACCCCGAAGCCGTCCGAATCCTCTCGGAGCTCCGCGGCCGGGACCGCGCATGAATGAGCCGACCCAGGTGAACCCCGGCCCCCAAGGACCGGGCCGGCTGTCCTGTGGCCGGAGATAGAGCCCCGTTCACGGGGCTTTTTTTCTGCTCGGCAGCCCCGTGCTTTAGCGCGGGGCCGACTGGCGCCTGCGGACGGACCTCGCGCCTCCGACGTTGACGCAGCTTCGGCCATCACCTATACTAGTAGGACTGATGGAAGACGAACTCCGGGGATACCGGTTCGAGGTTTTGGGAAAGAGCACCGAGACGGCAGCGAGAGTAGGCAGGCTCTACACTCCACATGGGGTCGTGGAGACCCCAGTCTTCATACCGGTCGGAACCCAGGCCACTGTGAAGGCGATGAGCCAGGAGGAGCTCCGCGAACTGGACTTCCAAGTAATCCTCGCGAACGCCTACCATCTGTATCTGCGCCCCGGCCACGAGCTGATCGCGAGAGCAGGCGGCCTGCACCGATTCATGAACTGGGATAGGGCCATTGTCACCGACAGCGGCGGCTTTCAGGTGTTCAGCCTGCGTGATTTGCGGCGCGTCGGCGAGGATGGCGTGGTGTTCAGATCGTACATTGATGGCTCGCAGCACGTATTCACCCCCGAGCGGGTGATGGAAATTCAAGGCGCTGTCGGCTCAGACATCGCCATGGCTTTCGACGAGTGCCCATCGTATCCATGCACCTACGAGTATGCGAAGGACGCTGCGCGGCGCACTCACGAGTGGGCGGTTCGATGCAAGGCTTCCGCGGCGGAAGGCCAGGTGCTTTTCGGGATCGTGCAGGGCGGCACGTACCGGGATCTGCGCGAGTGGAGCGCGCAGTTCATCGCTTCCCTCGATCTGCCGGGTAATGCCATCGGAGGGGTTTCCGTCGGCGAACCGAAGGCGCTGATGCGGGAGGTCGTCGAGTGGACGGGACCTCTGCTTCCCGAGGAGAAGCCTCGCTATCTGATGGGCGTAGGCACGCCGGTGGACATTATCGAGTTCATTATGCTCGGAATGGATATGTTCGACTGCGTACTGCCGACTCGCCTTGGCAGAAACGGGTCTATGTACACAACATACGGGAGGATAAACATCAAGAACGCCAGGTTTGCAGAGGATTCTTCGCCGTTAGACCCTGAGTGTGATTGCTGGGTGTGCCGAAACTATACCAGGGCTTACATACGCCATTTGTACAAGGCTGAGGAAATCCTGGCGGCGCGCCTGGCGACCTATCACAACCTGCATTTCTACCAGCGCATCATCAAAGGCATCAGGGCTGCGATCGCATCGGATACGGTCAAAGTATTCAGGCGGGAGTTTCTGTCGAGGTACTCAGTCGGCAGCGATGCGCGGCGGCCCGTTACTGGGAGACTGGAAGATGAGTGAAGTTACGCTGCGGGATGTGAGACGTGACCCGCGAGTGAAGACGTATATAGAAAAGGCAAACGAGCAGATGGCCGCGATCGGCTACACAGAGCACGGCTTTCGCCATGCAGGCATAGTGGCCGGTATGGCGCGCGGCATACCGCGTGAGTTGGGCCTGAGCAGCCGCGAGTCCGAATTGGCGGCGATTGCCGGCTACCTCCATGACATAGGGAACGTTATCAACCGCGCCAACCACTGCGAAACAGGCGCAATGCTGGCACACAACGTCCTCACTTCGATGGGGATGAACCCCGAGGAGGTTGCGATTGTCATGGGGGCGATCGGCAATCACGAGGAGGAGAGCGGCTTTCCGATCAACTCCATCAGTGCGGCTGTGATTATTGGTGATAAGTCCGATGTGCACTATTCGCGTGTGCAGAACCCGAACCCGATGATGTTCGATATTCATGACCGGGTTAACCATGCCGTGCAGAAGTCGTACCTGCGCGTGGACCCCGAGAGCAAGGTCATAAGCCTCGAACTCACGGTTAACGTTGAGTCGGCGAGCGTCATGGATTACTTCGAGATCTTCCTGCTGCGCATGGTGATGTGCCGCCGCGCTGCGGACTGCCTGGGCTGCAAGTTCAAGCTTGTGATAAACGATATTGACCTGTAAGGGCCGTGATGCCTGAATCTGGATGCCGTATACTGGAGGAAATCCCAACATCCAGCATCCAGCATCGAGCATCCAGTATCTAGTATCTCGCGTCGTGCATCGGCGGTTGGGCCCTCGCCAATGTTTGACAACCCTTAGTGTGTCCCGTATAATTACCGTGTTGCGCGGCCGGTTTCAGGGCCGTCGCAGGCTTCTTTGGGAGGATTGTACACATTGAGACATAGATGGGTCATCGGCCTAGTTCTGGTCCTGCTGGCATTCTCAACCTTCGTCGTATCCACAAATTCCTGGAACGGGAAGCCGTGGCACCTGAAGCGCGGCTTGGACCTGGCGGGCGGTGTCAGAGTCGTTCTCCAGGCGGAGACTGAAAAGCTGCCCGAAGGCCAGGAATGGTCGCCCTATGAACATCTCGGCAGCATAATCCGGATCATGCGAAGCCGTGTGGACATCATGGGCGTGTCCGAGCCGCTTATCCAGCCCAAAGGCAAGGACCAGGTAGTCATAGAGCTCCCGGACATCAAGAACAAAGATGAGGCCATCAAGCAGCTCAAGTCCACGGCTCGGATGGAGTTCCGGCATCTCTATAATGTGCACTCAGCTGGGAGTAGAGGTTATCGTCCTGCCGCCGCCAGGTACACGATGGAAAGCGGCGCCGAGGGCGGCAAAGACGTTTTCACCTTTATGGATGCTGAGGGTAACCCGGTTGACTCGGCAAAGGTGATCGCGGAGTCCAGACTCATCCTGACGGGCAATGATCTCAATCCTGTGTCCAGCGTAACGAAGGACGACCGGAACTTCCCGGCTGTGGCCCTGGAATTCACTCGGGAAGGTAAGAAGAAGTTCGCAGACTTCACAAGGCGGAATGTCAAGGAGATTCTGGCGATCATACTTGACAACGAGATTCTGAGCGCCCCGTCAATCAGCGAGCCGATCCTGGATGGCAGAGCGATCATAACTGGCAGGTTCCAGCCTAGAGAGGCGCAGAGACTGGCCGACTTCATAAACGCGGGCGCGCTTCCCGTTCCACTGAAGGTGGTGCAGATTCAGTCCGTCGAGGCGACTCTAGGCATGGCCTCGGTGACGCAGAGCGTAAGGGCCGGCGTATGGGGGCTGGCCGCCATCGTCGTCTTCATGATCCTGTACTACCTGCTCCCAGGGCTGGTGGCGGATGTGGCCCTGGGCATCTACGCTCTCCTGACGCTCGCGGGTTTCAAGCTCTTCGGCGTGACCATGACGCTGCCCGGCATCGCCGCGTACATACTGTCTATCGGCATGGCGGTTGATGCCAATATTCTAATTTTCGAACGCTTGAAGGAAGAGCTGCGTAGCGGGAAGACCCTCAGGGCCTCGATAGATGCGGGTTTCTCTCGCGCATTCACCTCGATCTTCGATTCCAACATGTGCACGCTGATCACCTGTGTGATCCTGCGGTGGCTCGGCACGGGCCCGATCCGCGGCTTCGCACTCGTGCTGGGGATGGGCGTCCTCATCAGCATGTTCACCGCCATTACGGTGACTAGGAATATCCTGCATCTCATCGTGAACACTCGATTCGGGGAGAGTGCCGCGCTGTTCGGGCTGGGCCGGCAGTGGGTCACAGGCCGATCGGACAGGCAGGTGGATATAGTCGGCCGCATGAAAGTCTGGTTCGCCCTGAGCGCGATAGTCCTGATCCCAGGGCTATATTACTGGCTTGGGGCACACGGGCTTAAGGCGGGCATTGACTTCACCGGCGGGAGCCTTATGCAGGTTGAGTTCAAACAGCCGGTGCAGACTGCGGCGATTGATGGAGTTCTCGCCAATGGGGGGTTCCCCGGGAGCCTGATACAGAGATCGGCTGATAATACGAATACTGTTTTCATCCGGACGAAGGACATCTCAGAAGAGAAGTTCGCGGGCGTCCAGGCTTCCATGAAGAGTTTGGGCGGCACGATTCAGGCGTCGGAACGCGTTGGCCCGACGGTCAGCCGAGAGCTGACCATGAACGCGATCAAGGCGGTGCTTTTTGCGGCCCTGGGGATCGTGCTGTACCTCTCTGTGCGATTTGCGATCGGCGGGTTGGCATACGGCTTCAGGTTCGGCGTATGCGCTGTCCTAGCTACCCTGCACGATGTTTGCCTTATCATCGGTGTCTTCGCCATGCTTGGATATTTCCTTAACTGGGAGATAGACAGCCTGTTTGTCACCGCAGTGCTGACCATCATAGGCTTCTCAACGCACGATACCATCGTGATCTTCGATAGGATTCGCGAGAACTTGAGGCATAGGGCCAAGGGAGAAACCTTCGCCGGCGTGGCGAATAGGAGCATACTCCAGTCGTTCGCTAGGTCAATCAATACGTCCTTGACCGTCATCCTGACGTTGGTCGCCCTGCTCGTTTTCGGCGCAGAGAATATCAGGCATTTTGTTGTCGCGCTGCTGATCGGCGTTGTCACCGGGACCTATTCGTCCATCTTCAATGCGAGCCAGTTGCTGGTTCTGTGGCAGGGGTTGGTGGAGAAGCAGCCGAGCGGCTTCCGAGTAGAGCCTGCCGCTTCACGCGCTGCTCAGGTACGCGATCTCAAGCCGCTAGCTGCAGGCGACGTAGGCCCGGACAGCGGATCTGGCATCGAGGGTGAGGCCGAGGGCAGTGTGGCTCCAAAGCCAGTCGGAGGCAAAGCCAAAGCCAAGAGGCGCAAGCGGCGGTTCTAGATTCCATGCGGCGACTGGTATCTGAATCACGGAGGAGATGAGAGCCTGCGGCTGCGCTGCGCAGGCTCTTCTGCAAACGGGGTGATGGAGTACCGGAGTATTGGGTTCCCATCACTCCATTGCTCCAATACTCCATCTCGGGTCTTAACCATGGATTCCGAAGTTGCTCTGAAGCCAAGGGTCTGGCGGATGCCGAGCCGGGATGCTGCTCTCGAGGAGGAGCTGATCCGGGCGCTTCCTGTGTCGCCTACTCTCTGCCGCCTTATCCTAACGCGCGGGATTGCGAGCATTCCGCAGGCGCAGCGCTTCCTCAGCCCTGATCTGGACGATCTGTACGATCCCAGCTTGATGGGTGACATGAATCGTGCGGTAATGCGGACCAGGCAGGCATTGGAGCGCGGCGAGAGGATCATGGTCCACGGGGACTACGACGTGGATGGTGTCACAAGCACGGCGCTCGTGGTCAGGGTTCTGCGGCTCCTGGGGGCGGATGTCAGTTGGTACATGCCGCACCGGCAGCGGGAAGGCTACGATATTGGGCGTCCCGGTGTCGAGGCGGCGAAGGAGCGCGGCGTCCGGTTGATAATCACGACGGACTGCGGGACATCGGCGGTGGACGCAATCGGCTGCGCGAGCAGCCTGGGAATTGATGTCATTGTCACAGATCACCACGAGATCGGGTCCGATCCAGCGCCCGCTTTCGCATTGATAAACCCTCGCAAGCCGGGCTGTCCTTATCCGTTCAAAGACCTGGCCGGGGTTGGCGTCGCGTTCAAATTCTCCGAGGCTCTGGTTCGTGAGTGTGGGTACGACACTGCCGCATTCCGCAGGAGGTTCTGCGACCTTGCCGCCATAGGTACGGTGGCGGATGTGGCGCCCCTGCTGGATGAAAACCGGACGCTCGTGAAGTTCGGCATGGAGGAGCTTCTGAGATCGGGCAAGAAGGGCCTGCAGGCGCTCCTCAAGATTTCGGGCCTCTCCGGCCGTCCGGTCACCAGCCACTTGGTGGCGTTTGCCATCGCGCCTCGGCTGAATGCCGCCGGCCGCGTGGACGACGCTTCCATCGCGCTCGAGCTCCTCCTCACCACTGACGACCAGGAGGCGGCAAGGCTGGCCGAGACCCTCGACGCTCAGAACAAGGAGAGGCAGGCGGAGCAGGAGAGGATAACCAAGGAAGCACTCGATCAGATAGCCAGCCAGCGAATGGATGAGAAGGCCAAGGTCCTGGTGCTGTCCTCCAAGGGCTGGCACCCGGGCGTGGTGGGCATCGTGGCGAACAAGATCACGGACCGCTACAACAGGCCGACTATCCTGGTGGCGCTGGACGAGACGGGAGAAGCGGGAACCGGCTCGGCCAGAAGCATCGCAGCATTCGACCTGCTCGGAGCCTTGATGCAGTGCCGGCACCTTTTGGAGCGATGCGGAGGCCATGCCCGCGCGGCAGGTCTCTCCATCGCTGCCGACAAGCTCCCGCAGTTCGATGCAGAGATCAATCGCATCGCAGAGGGAATCCTCGCTGAGACCGATCTCGTGCCCCAGTTGGAGATTGATGCCGAGCTTGAGCTGGACGCCCTCACGCGCGACCTTGCATACGAGCTGCAGCTTCTGGAGCCCTGTGGCAACTGCAATCGTGTGCCGGTCTTTGTGAGTAGGGGCGCCCTGCTCGTCCAAAAGGCTCGAATGGGGGCGAATGGCGATCACCTGAAGCTGAAGCTGGGCACGAGCTCCGGCCAGCCGGTCGAATGTGTCGCGTTCGGCTGGGGCGACAGCGAACCGGCCTTCCGGGTTGGAACTCCGTTCGACGTATGCTATAATATTCGAGTAAACCAGTTCGCGGGCCGGGAGACGGTGCAGGCAGTGCTGTGCGATGCGCGTGCATCGGATGATGGGTGAGGAGTAAGGGAAGGGTCTCAAGTTTCAGGTTCCAAGTTCCAGGTTTCAGGTTTTCACCGCGGCGAATTCGACGTTACCTCCCATTCTCCACTCGCCCCGAATGGGCATCGCAACCAAGGAATAGTCGCCAGGGAAGGCAGTTTAGGTGTTTTACAAGGAGATGCAGCCGATGACGATTGACAGCGTCATCGAGAAAGTCAAGACATACAGCCCCACTGCAGATACAGGGCTGATTCGGCAGGCATACGACCTTGCCGCTGAAGTCCATGAGGGTCAGAAACGCCTCTCCGGCGAGCCATATATCAATCATCCGCTCGAAACCGCAGATATCCTCACCAGTCTGGAAATGAATGCAAGTAGCGTCGCCGCCGCTCTGCTGCACGATGTCATCGAAGATGGTCACGTATCACTCGACCAGTTGACAAGGACGTTCGGCAAAGAGATATCCGAGCTGGTGGACGGCGTGACGAAGTTGAAGCTGGTGGACTTCGAACCCCGCGGCCCTGATTCGGAGCAGGAAGGCCGCAAGAGACGCCACCCGGAGCACGGCCGCAGCGCGGATAACCTTCGCAAGATATTCCTTGCCATGGCAAAGGACTTCCGCGTCATGGTCATCAAGTTGGCCGACCGCCTGCACAATATGCGCACGCTCTGGGCGCTGCCTCCCGAGCGGCAGTTGAAGGTGGCCGCCGAGACTCTGCAGATATACGCGCCTCTCGCGCATCGCCTGGGAATATGGCAGGTCAAGTGGCAGCTAGAGGATCTGGCATTCAAGCATCTTCATCCGCGCGAGTACGAGCATATAGTGGAACGCGTTTCGAAAACCAGGCGCGAGCGTGAATCCGAGCTGAACAAAGCCACAGAGGTCATCGCAAACAGGTTCAGGAAAGAGGGAATAAAGGCCGAGATTCAAGGCCGCCCGAAGCACCTCTTCGGCATCTACCAGAAGATGCTCAGGCAGGAGCTGAACTTCGACGAGATCTACGACCTGACGGCCATCAGAATAATCGTTGGCACCGTCGCGGATTGCTACCACGCCCTCGGCGTCGTCCACGACCAGTGGATGCCGATACCGGAGCGATTCGATGACCACATAGCGAAGCCTAAGTCGAACATGTACCAGTCGCTCCATACGAAGGTCATCGGGCCGGGCGGCGAGCCGCTCGAGATTCAGATACGAACGTGGGATATGCACAAGACGGCGGAGTTTGGCGTGGCGGCTCACTGGCAGTACAAGGAAGGCAAGTCCGCCGACGAGCAGTATGAGCGCAAGCTGGGATGGCTCCGCCAGCAGCTTTTCGATTGGCAGGCGGATTCGAAGGACGACATCGAGTTCCTGAGGTCTGTCACTGAAGACCTTTTCACGGATCAGGTGTTTGTCTTCACCCCGAAGGGCGACGTCATAGACCTGCCGGCGGGTTCGACGCCGGTGGATTTCGCATATAGGATCCACAGCGAGCTGGGCTTCCTCTGCGTTGGGGCAAAGGTCAATGGGCGCATAGTCCCGCTGAACCACCAGTTCAAGAATGGAGATATAGTCGAGATCATAACCCGAAAAGGGACCGCTCCCAGCCTTGACTGGCTGAACTTCGTGAAGACATCCACCGCCCGCAATCGTATCAAGGCGCATTTCCGCAAGCTGCGCCGCACGGAAAGCGTGGCGAAGGGCCGCGAGATGCTGGAAAAGGAGATCGGGCGCCAGGGCCTCGATCCTGCCGAGCTGCTTAAGCCTGAGCACATCGAGAAGATCCTGGAGGCGTTGAACGTACAGACCGGGGACGATCTGTTTGCGGCGGTTGGATATGGTTCGACCCATGGGTTGACCGTCGTTCACAAGCTGATGGCTGTCCGGCCGCCCTCCGAGTCTCTTGCGGTTAGCACGAAGAAGCATGCGGGGGAAGCGAGGCTGGGCATCGTCGTGGGTGGCGTGGACGACGTGGCTGTCCGGCGCTCGCGGTGCTGCACCCCGATCCCCGGCGATGAAGTCATCGGCTACGTGACCAGAGGCCGAGGGATGACCCTGCACCGAAAAGGCTGTCCGAACGTAGTGGCCTATGTGGAGAAGGAGCCGGGCCGCCTCGTGGAGGTGGAGTGGCGGCAGTCCGATGGCGAGAGATTCCAGACCGGCATAAGGATTGACGCGCTCGACCGCGTGGGCCTCCTTAACGACATAGCCGCTGTGTTCAGCGAGACCAAGACCAATATCTTCTCGGCGAAAATCAAATCCTACCCGAACAAGACCGCCTCATTCGATCTGGCAGTGGAAGTGGACAGCCTCGACCACCTCAATAGTCTCATGGTCCGAATTGGCCGGCTGAGTGACATCCTGGAGGTCCGCCGAACCAGCTTGTCGGGTGGGGGAGCCTAAGTCAATTACAAATTGCAGATTGGGGTGGCTGGATGCCGGCCTGGTCTATCCGGCATCTGAAATCACCCATCACGCCTTGAGGCATTGCATGCGTGCCGTCATCCAGAGAGTTAGATCGGCCTCGGTGAGCGTTGAAGGGGAGCCGGCTGGTCCGCCGCGGCGGATCGGGCGTGGCCTTGTCGTGCTCTTAGGCGTCGCCATAAACGACACGGAGCGCGAGGCGGCTTGGCTCGCGGACAAGACCGCTAACCTGAGGATTTTCGAGGATGCCGGGGGTAAGATGAATTTGTCCCTGCTGGATGTCCGCGGCCAGGCGCTGGTGGTATCCCAGTTCACGCTGTACGGCGATGCCCGAAAGGGACGGAGGCCGAGCTTCACGGATGCCGCGCCGCCCGACAAGGCGGATGAGCTGTATCGGCGGTACGTAGATTTGCTGAAAGAGCGCGGTGTTGAGGTACAAACCGGCGAGTTTTGTGCTAAAATGTTAGTGAGCATCGAAAACGACGGTCCGGTGACTCTCGTCCTGGATACCGAAGAGCCCGCATAGGTAGAAAGTCGAAGGTGGCTGTACTCGTGTTTCCTGGATTTCCGTTACAAAAACTGAATAGCCAGCCGATCCCCATGACCGAGGATGAGCAGCGGCAGCCGGAGCCGATCACTGCCGACGGCAATAAGCAGTTGGCCGAGGTGTATATATCGAATGGGCGCGTCCATCAGGCCATCACACGCTACAAGAAGGCCGCGCGCATGGACAGCGATCCGTCGCACCGAACGGACCTGGGCGATGCGTACGCATACGCCGAGCTGTCTGTCAAGGCTGTTCAGCAGTATCAGCGAGCGATCAAGTCGAATCCAAACCGCCCGGAACCATACTTCGGCTTGGGCGAAATCTACGTTCGCTACGGCAAATGGCACGCGGCTGCGGCTCAATATGCCAGGGCGGTCGAGATCGCTCCGTCCAACGCATTCTACCGCTACAAACTCGGTTTCGCATACAGTCAGACCGACTGCGTGACAGACGCCATCCAGCAGTTGGAGGAAGCTGTGTCGCTGCGTCCGAAGGACGGCTTCTACCACTTCGAGCTGGCAGCCTTGTATGCCGGTGTCCGTCGCGACGAGGATGCGGTCGCCGAGATGGAGCGGGCAGTTGCGCTCTGTCCCGACGATGACTACTACGCTGCGCGGCTGGGGATGCTTTATGCCAGGATCGGCCGGCTCGAACGCGCATCCGAGATGTATCGCGAGGCGGCTCGGCTCAGCCCAAGGAAGCTTGCCTACCGATGTCTGCTCGCCGACATGTACTACTGGCTCGGCTATGAGACTCGCGCTGAGCAGCAGTATATGGAAGCGGCCGACATTGACGACTACGAAGCCGACTTCGTCCACCGAGCAAGACGCTTCATGCTCGGGGGTGCCTGGTGATGCCCGGGCCGCTGTATCTCCGCCGTTTTGTCGTAGGTCCTCTTGACGCCAACTGCTACTTGGCGGCCGATCAAGCCTCGCTCGAAGCCCTGATCATAGACCCCGGTGGTGATCCCGACGCTATTGCCGACGCCGCTCTTTCGGAGGGTTTCACGGTGCGGGCGATCGTAGACACCCACGCCCATGCTGACCACACAGCCGCGAACGATGCGCTACGCGGGTATTTCGGCTGTCCGATCATGATCCACGAGTTCGATGCGCCGTGTCTAACCGATCCTGAGGCAAATCTGTCGGCGTGGGCCGGGCATGCCAATCCAGCCGTCTCCCCAGCCGACCGCCTGCTCAAGGACGGCGGCGAGATTGCCATCGGACAGTTGGTATTCCGCGTGGTGCACACTCCAGGACACACACCCGGCGGCATCTGCCTCATGGTGGATGGCGTCTTGTTCTCAGGAGATACCCTGTTCGCGGGTGGCATCGGCCGGACGGACCTACCGGGAGGATCGCACGACCAGCTCATTGAATCAATTCGGAGCAGACTGTTTGCTCTTCCCGACGACACTGTGGTTTATCCGGGTCATGGGCCGGAGACGACGATCGGCCACGAGCGGGAGACAAACCCGTGGCTCTGGTAATCCCCAATACTCCTGCTCTTACCTATACTCGAAGACGCGTGGGAGAGTAAGAGTACCAGTATGACTAAGGGGTCTGCGGACTGGTAATGCAAGTCTTGAGGTGATTTCTGATATGGCAGCGGGTTTGCGCATGTTCTGCGGGCGGGTGATGACCCCGCAAGAGGAGCTCGAAGACGTCCTGCTGGAGATCGAAGCAGGCTGCATAGCAAAGATACATCGGAATGTCACCCCGCCCAGGGAGGCGGGCTTCGTTGATGTCTCAGACGGGCTGGTCGTCCCCGGGTTTATTGACATACACGTCCACGGAGGGGATGGACTTGACGCTGTTGATGGGACCTACGAGGCGATCTGCGTCATATCGCTGCATCTCGCGCGTCACGGCGTAACCTCCTTCCTTCCCGCCATTATGACCTCGCCATGGCCCAAGATTGTCCAGGCAATGCACGCTGTCAAAGAGGCAGTGGACCGGGGAACGCCCGGAGCGGCGGTACTCGGCGCCCACATCGAGGGCCCGTTCCTGAACGTCGAGCACAAAGGGGCGCAGCCGCCCGAATCCATGCGAATGCCGAGCGTCGGTGAATTCGAAGATAATCTTCGCGATTTCCTCGGATGCATTAAGGTCGTGACCCTGGCGCCTGAGCTGCCCGGGGCCGCGGAGCTGATCGAATACCTGCTCTCCAAAGGAATCACGGTTTCGGCCGGCCACTCCGGAGCGAGCTACGAGCAGATGCTGAACGCGGTCCAGATGGGCGTCCGCAGCGCAACACATACGTACAATGGCATGAAATGGTTCCGCCACCAGGACCCCGGCATCGTCGGCGCAATCCTCACCGAAGACCGTCTGTTCGCCGAGCTTATTTGGGATAATGTGCATGTCCATCCGGGTGCGGCGAAGATGCTTGTGAAAGCGAAGGGCAGCGGCCGAGTAATGCTCGTCTCCGATGCCATGAGGGCATCCGGCCTGCCGGATGGCGAGTACGATCTCGCAGGACGGACGGTCTACGTCCGCCAGGGTGCCGCGCGCTTGGCGGACGGCACTCTTGCCGGCAGTACGATAACCCTCGATCAGGCGGTTCGCAACGCCGCGGAGCACGTCGGTCTCCGCGGCGCGGTCGAGATGGCAACCTTGACCCCGGCCAAATCCATCGGAGTCGCAAGTCGCCGCGGCTCAATCGAGGTGGGCCTCGCTGCAGACCTGGTCGTCCTGGATCGTGACCTCAATGTCGGGAAAGTCTTCATAAGCGGCCAGCAGATCGGCGAGTAGTGGCCCTATCTCCCCATCTCCGCGAAATCCCGTATTCTCAACAGGGAAATTCCTGTAACTTCTCTGCGGGGCAATTGTTTGAATAAGGGTAGTTCAATTCCGCAAGGAGGGTACTGGAATGAGCTGTCAAAGAGTTCTGTCGCTGCTTTCGGCGTACATGGACGGCGAGGTGGAGACGGCCGATGCGGACGCGATTGCAAGGCATCTGGCAGCCTGCGCGTCGTGCGCATGCGAGTACGAACTCCTCCGCCGGACAACGGCGATGCTGAAGTCCACAGCCGAGATCGAGCCGCCTGCCTGTCTGCTCGAGCAGATCAAGGCGGCAACGGTGAAGAGGCCCGCTCTTCGGGCGAGGGTGTACGCCGCCTTGGGTACTGCTGGGCGAATGCCTCAGTACGTTCGTTGGACCGCAGCAGGCGCCGCGGCCGTGTGTGTTATACTCGGCGTTCTGCTCTTACATCCTGGCGCCAAGCAGAGCGCGCCCGCTCCGACCGAGAGGCCCGTGGCCAGCCAGCCAGCCGACACGCAGGTCGAAGTGGCAGAGGTAATCCCTGCGCCATCTGCGCCTCACACGATCGCTCCAGCGGAGATTGCGCGGCCCACGCACGTGAGCGGCTTCCCCAGAAGAGCGCATCGGTGGCATGCAAAGACAGTGGCAAAGCTGCCGAAGCCGCACAAGCGGGTTCTCGCGGCGGCCGCTAAACTCGAATCAGGCGCAGAAACGGAGAAAGCGGCCGAGCCGAAGGATGCCGGTTCCCCCGATGAAGCGACTTTGGCTGCGAACGCGGTCGGGCCGGCAGACGCCGATTCGACTGCTGAGCAATCGGCTGCAGAGGCCAGGCGGATCAAGATTGCGAGTGCCGTCAGGGATGATCTGGAAGCTAGACTCAAGCGGCACGCCGAGGCCCTGGAGAGCCTGCGCGCGCAGATAGCCGCCAGGAGTGGTGACGGAAAGTATCTCGGCCGCACAGCGGGTATCGAAGGTAGGAAATACTCAGTAGAGCTGGCAAGCATCTGGTTCTAAACTGAGCCCTTCACGCCCGGTATTCTCGCATTTCGGCGAATTGCGCCGAAAGCGAGGGGATATCGAATGAAGAAGGCAAAGTCAAAACTTACCGGATGCCTGCTGGCCTTCACGCTTCTATGCGCCACGGTATCCGGATGGACGCAAGAGCCCAACGGTGGATCGGCAATCGTCGAGCCAGGCGATTCGGCGCTGGTTTCAAAGAGCCTTCTGTGGTTCTCGCCGAACGAAGCGGAGCCGACGGGGGACGGCGCTCCCTTGCGGAGCCTGGCCTGCCGTTTCGGCCGGCTGAATTTCAAGCTCGACTACCAGGGCAATGAGCTTACCGGGCTTACGGCGCCAGCGCAGCAGAAGATGTCGCCGCATGTGGCGCTCAACCAGCTCGGCAGGCCCGATCGCTTCGGATTCGATCTCGGCTGCGATCTGGGCAAGGGGTCAATCGTCGGCTTGAGTAGGATAAGCGGCGACATTGACAGGCGGTCGCTCAGGTTCGCCGGCAAGCGGCTGAACTTCAGCGCCGATGTCCAAGAGATCGGCGAGGGATTCGAGCGGCTCTGGGGTTCCGGAGATGCCCAGGCGGATAGAGAGCAGGGCATCAAGCGCACCAATATCCAGCTCAGCCTCGCTCCGCTCAGGGGTATGGATCCCAAATCGGCCTGGAATGCGTTGATTCAGGACCAGGTCGAGGATGAAAGCGGCAAGTTTACCTCCCGAGCCCTGAACTTTGCCGGCAGGGGATTCACGCTCTCGGCCGCCGACAACAAGATAGACGAAGGCTTCGCCCGGCTGAGCGACCTGACCCCCGCAGAGCAGACGAAGATAGTCCTCAGCATCTACCAGCAGTTCGACCCGAACGCCCAGGCTGCCAACGTGGCGGCGGGCGACCTCCAGCATATAGTCAACGAACCCGGCATCGAGCGGCGGAACATCCGCAGCAGCTTCCAGCTCGGCAGCGCCTCGGCTGCGGTGCAATTCCTGACCGTGGGAGATGAGACCGGCGGGATTGACCGCCAGACGCTTTCTCTGCAGGGCAAGAACTACAGGCTTACGGGAATGCTTCAGTCTATTGATGAAAGTTTCACCAGGGTTACCACGCTCGCGCCCATCGAGCGGTCGAACTTCGGCAGAGAGTACGGAATGCGGCGGATGAACCTGGCGGGCGACTTCACGCTGAAGTCCGGCACGCGCCTGTCCACATCATTTGCTCGCGTGACTGCAGGAGACTCCGGCCTGGTGAAATACGGCCTCTCCGTAGCTGGCAAGAAGCTCAGTCTCACGGGGAACTTCCAGGACATTGATCCCGAATTCGACCGTGCGATGGACCTCGCCGATCCGACCAGGAGCCTGATGTCGCTCGAGCAGGGGATGAAGCGCTACGACCTGTCCCTGGGCTATCAGGCGAGCAAGTCGGTCTCTATCAGCAGCTACATTTACGACGCGAAGCATTCGGCGCAGGACTCGTTCCAACGGCAGCTCATCAATAACATAATTATCAATCCCTCGCGCGGGCCGAGGTTGAACTTATATCGTTACGAATTGGCGTATGGAGTCCCGGGTTATTCCTACGGCTACGTGTGGCAGAAGTTCACGCTGGATCACAAGATAGGCTTCCTGTCGCTCGGCGCCTTGTATGATAGCAAGAGTATTGAAAGCGGCGCGGTGGAAACGACCTCGGAGACGCTGGGGTTCAACGTGGGAACGGACCCGACGCGGCGGACGTCGTTCGCGGCCGATTGGAAGAAGCTGGAACGGACCGGCGGCGGCTCTGCCGATTGGCATACCCTCTCGCTGCAATCCAAGCTCTCTCCAAAGCTGGATTTCACGGGCACAAGGTCTGTGCTGAAAACAGACGTAGACGAGCGGACGTTCCAGGACTACCGCCTCAGCGGGAAGGTCTTCGGCAATACGACTCTCGCGTGCAGATTCGGCGAGAGCCTGATAGACCTGAACTACGTCGCGAGAATCCGCGAGCTGAGCGTGACTCCCGGCGGGCAAAGGGACTACGGCGTCTTCAAGAAGGTCAATTGGACATTCGCCTTCGCGGAGATGCAGCTCAACGATCTGCCGTACGTCCTCACGGGGAGCGCCCGGCTCGAGTCCGAGATCATGGGCGCCAAATTCGCCTACGAGCACCTGACGGGTTTGGCGCCGATAAACTATGCGGCAGGCATAAACGTAGCCGAGAAAACGATGTCGAGATCGTTCAGCCTCGCAAGCCCGCAGGATCCGAAGAAGCCGCTCCATTTCGACCTCGCGTACAAGGTCATGGATCCAGCCCCCGGCCCGCAGGTGTTGGTTCGGTCCTACAATGCGGATTGGCGGATCGGTTCCTCGACTAAGTTGGAATACCATTATGCGAACGGCGGCATTCCAACTTTGAGCCAGCCTATGCCCGTCGCTGGAGAGCGTCTGAGGCTGACCACTGCCCTCACGAATAGGCTTGGCCTTGTCGGCGAATGGCGGGTTCAGGATGACGAGTACCAGGACATGGCGAGAAGAACCCTGAGCCTTGGGGTGGCAGGGAAAGTCTCCTCACTGGGAGCGCTCGAGGCATCCTACGGATTCGACAGAGTGATGACGCCGGGCGGCGAGACATCAGCCCGGACGTACAGGTTGAGGTACAGCTATCGCGTGAGCCCCGATCAATTCCTCACGTTCAGCGGCAGGTACACCGATTGGTCCGGCCCCAGGCCGGCTGACTGCATCACCGACGACCTCGTTTTCCAGCTCGACTTCAAGACCCTCTTCAACTGGTAACTTGAAACTTGAAACTTGGAACTTGAAACTTGGAACTTGAAACGCCCTCCCGCTTACGCATCACAGCAGGCTTATCGGCGATTCGAGCCTCCGCTTGACCTCGTTTAGGAACTCCGCGGCGACCGCCCCGTCGAGCACACGGTGATCCGCCGAGATCGTCGCTTTCATGCGCTTTGAAACGGCCACCTGTCCATCCACCACTACAGGGCTTTCACGGATCGTGCCGACTGCCAGAGTAGCACTCTCAGGCGGGTTAATGATGGCGGCAAAGCTCTCCACGTCGAACATCCCCAGGTTCGATATCGTGAACGTGCCGCCTGTAAAGTCGGTCGTGCGCAGATTGTTCTCACGTGCTCGCTGCGCGAGTTCTTTCGTCTCGGAGGCGATCCGGCGCAGCGACTTCTTGTCGGCATTGCGGACCACGGGAGCCATCAGCCCATCCTCCAAAGCCACTGCGAAGCCGACATTGATCTCCTTGCGAATCAGCAGCTTGCCCTCCGAGTAGGATGCATTGACCTCCGGGAACTTGGTCAGGGCCAGGGCGCAAGCCTTGATTACCATATCAGTGAACGAGACCCTAGTCTGGGCTTCGTCCGTATTCAGCTCATCTCGCACTCTGGATGCCCAGTCCATCTCGATCTCGGAGGTCACATAGAAGTGCGGGGTGGTCTGCTTGCTTCGGGTCATGCGCTCGGCGATCGTCTTGCGCATCCGGCTCAACTCCCGCTCCTCTGTTGGGACCTCAATTGCGGGAGGCTTCGGCGGCGCCTCGATAACCGGTGGAGGAGCCGGCGCTGCCTGCATCTGCTTCAGGTAGTTCTCGACGTCCGATTCAACGATGCGCCCATTCGGTCCCGTCCCCTGGACCCCGGATAAGTCAATGCCCTTTTCCTCCGCCATCCTGCGTGCGAGAGGCGATGCCTTCACTCTCTCTTCCTTAGGAGCCTCAGGCGGGACGGGTGGCTTCTCTTCGACGATCGGGGCGGCTTCGGGTGCAGGAGGAGCCGTCACCGGCGGCATCTCTTCCGCCTCCTCGGGAGGCGCTTTGGGCGCGGCGGCTGCCTCAAGCGTCTCCAGCACGGCAATCGGCTGGCCCACCGGCGCGGTCTCGCCTTCCTTAACGAGGATTTGCTTCATGACCCCTGGCTCGAATGCCTCCATCTCCACGTTCGCCTTGTCCGTCTCGATCTCGGCAATCGGCTCTCCCTGGGCGATCTGATCGCCCTCGTGCTTAAGCCACCTGATGACCTTGCCTTCCTGCATAGTATCGCTCATCTTCGGCATCGTGATCTCTGGCATCCGTCATCCTCCACTTCGCTCCCGCGACCGTTCCTACTCGTACTCGTCAGTCGAAGAGTGCACTGCAGATACACCGTTCCGAGGCCTACGGTCTGTCTCCCTTGCCGGTGGCCTGCCTCGCCGCCGAGACTATCTCGTCCGCCGACGGCAGCGCCAACTGCTCCAGCGGCTTCGAATAGGGCATCGGCACTTCCGCTGCGGCCACCCGCATCACCGGCGCATCCAAGTAGTCGAAGGCGCCCTCCACTATCCTCGCTGCGATCTCGGCTCCCATTCCGGCGAATCGCCAGTCCTCTTCGACGATTATCGCCTTGTGGGTTTTCTTGACGGAGTTGACAATCGTTTCCGCGTCCAGCGGCCTTAAGGTGCGGACATCCACAACCTCCGCATCTATTCCTTCGCCCGCGAGCTGCTCCGCCGCCTTCATGCAAAGGAGGAGCATCCGCGAGTACGAAATCAGGCTGACGTCCGTGCCCGTTCTCTTAACGTCCGCGACGCCGAGCGGCAGCACGTAGTCTTCCTCCGGGACTTCCCCTTTGCTTGCATAGAGCATCTCATGCTCGAGGAACATGACCGGATTGTTGTCCCTGATCGAGCTTTTCAGCAGTCCCTTCGCATCTACGGGAGTCGCCGGTATCACTACCTTCAGGCCGGGGATGTGCGCATACAACGATTCCAGGTTCTGGGAATGCTGCGCTCCGAGTTGGAGGCCCGCTCCCTGTGGAGCGCGTATCACCATGGCAATCTGGAGCTGCCCTCCCGACATGTAGCGAAGCTTCGCGCCGTGATTGACGATCTGGTCCATTGCCAGGAGAGAGAAGTTGATCGTCATCAGCTCCACGACCGGGCGAAGGCCCACCATCGCCGCTCCGATTCCCGTGCCCGCGATGGCCTCTTCGGATATCGGAGTGTCAATCACGCGCTCCGGCCCGAACTCTTGGAGCAGACCCTCCGTGACCTTGTACGCCCCTCCATACTCGGCTACTTCCTCCCCAATGATGAAGACATCCGCATCGCGGCGCATCTCCTCGCGTAGCGCCTGGTTCAGTGCCTCTCTGTAAGCTATCGTTTGTGGCATCGGAAGACCTCGGAGACGTTGGAGTAATGGAGTATTGGAGTGGTGGAGTACTGGGTACTCTTGCTCCTACTATGCATAGATATCCTCGTACAGGGCATCGGGCGGCGGGAACGTGCTGGATTCGGCGAAGTCCACGGCCTCCTGAATCTCTGCGTCCACCTCGGCGCGCATGGCCTTGATGTCGTCGTCCGTGACCATGCGGTTGTCCTTCAGGTAACCTTCCATGCGCAGGATGGGATCGCGCTTCCGCCACTCCTCGACTTCCTCCTTGGTGCGGTAGGCTGCGGGGTCCGCCATGGAATGCCCTCGGAAGCGGTAAGTGATCGCTTCGATGAATCTCGGCTCTCTGTCTTCCCTGGCCTTCCGGACCGCCCGCTCCGCAACTTCCCTGACCGCGAGCAAGTCCATCCCGTCAACCTGTTCGCGCTCGATGTCGTAGCAGCTGGCGCGCCTGATGAGATCCGGGATGGATGACGCCCGATAAACCGCCGTGCCCATCGCGTACATGTTGTTTTCCAGGACGTATATGACCGGCAGGTTCCACAGCGCCACCATGTTCAGCGCCTCGTGGAACGACCCTTCGTTTACTGCACCGTCGCCGAAGAAGCAGACGCAGACCTGATCCGTCTTTCTGTACTTGATGGCGAGGCCGACGCCGATCGCGATCGGCATTCCGCCCCCGACGATTCCGTGACCGCCGAGGAAGCCCCGCTTCACGTCGAACATGTGCATCGAGCCGCCCTTGCCCTTGGATACGCCCGTCGCCTTGCCGTACAGCTCCGCCATGACGTGCTTCGGCTCGGCGCCCTTTGCGATGCACTGCCCGTGCTCCCGGTATGCGCCGACCACGTAGTCATCCTCGCGCAGCACGGAGATGAAGCCCACTGCGACGGCCTCCTGCCCTGAGTAGAGGTGCAGGAAACCGCCGATCTTGCCCTTGGTATACATCTCCGCGGCCTTCTCCTCGAAGGCGCGGATCAAGAGCATCTGCCGGTACATCTCCAGCAGTTCTTCTTTCGTATGGATGAGCCGCTCTTCGCGAACAGCCATGATTCCTACACCGCCTTTCACGGGCTACCGAAAGCCGTCACGCCCTCAGCTTCTTCGTGATCTCCGCAAGGCGTTTCCCGAAGGCTCGGCACAGTCTCAATTCGATGTCGGTTGCGCCCTGATAATCAGGTAGGCCGGTTACCGAAGTCGGCCCATAGGGCGTCCCACCTCTGGTCGTTTGCATGACACCTGGATCCGTATAGCTGAGAGGCACGATTATGTACCCAAGGTGGATAAGCGGGACCATCATGGTGATGAGTGTAAGCTCATTTCCTCCATGCATCGTGCCCGTGCTCGCGAACACGCCGGCAGCCTTGCCCATCAGTGCGCCGGTTGCCCAGAGCCGACCTACGCTCTCAATGAAGTTCGCCATCGCGGGAGTCATGTTCCCGTATCTCGTGGGACTGCCCAGCGCCAATCCTTCCGTCTCTACCAGGTCATCCAAGGTGGCCTCAGGGATTTCTCTGATCTTGAAGTCGTAGAACTCCGACCAAGTCTTATCGGCGCGGATGACTTCCATCGGCGTCGTTTCCTTCGGGCGCCGTATCCTTGGCTGCATGCCCTCGACTTCCCGGATGCCTTCCGCGACTGCCTTTGCGAGCGCGTACGCGTTCCCGCCCTTGCTGTCAAACAAGACTAGGATCTCCAATTGAACGCCTCCCTCTGTCCGCAGTTGCCTCAGGCGCAGTTTTCCCAAATCGCGCCTGGCATAAACACGCCTTAGTGCTCGCACACCAACTTAGCGCAAGCACCATTTACGCGTGGGTTTTTCTTCGTGGAAACCCATCCTGCTTTCTGCTATAATTTCACAAGTGACCCGTGATGCGTGAGAAGGCCGTTCTCTCCACCGATCATCCATCACTCGTCACTCATCACGTCAGAGGTCTGGCGCACCGTGAAACCCATCAAGATCATGCACTTCGCGGATGCCCACTTCGGCATCGAGACATACGGCAAGGTTGACCCCGAAACCGGCCTCAACACGCGGCTGGCCGACTTTGGGCGTTCGCTCAACCTCGCCATTGACAAGGCTCTGGAGGCCGGGGTGCATCTCGCACTCTTCGCCGGTGATGCCTATAAGTCGAGAGACCCGAACCAGACTCACCAGCGGGAATTCGCCTCCTGCATCCACCGATTGACTGATGCGGGCGTTCCCGTCGTGATGATCGCCGGCAACCACGACCTCCCGAACGCGAAGGGCCGGGCGAATGCCATTGAAATCTACCGCACTCTCGGAGTTGAGAACATCCACATCTTGAGCCGCCCGGAGGTGCGCAGGATAGAGACCGCCGCAGGCCCGGTTCAGATCGCCGGCGTGCCTTACCTGCTCAGAAGCAACGTCCTCTCAAGGGAGGAATGTCGCAACAAGACGATACAGGAAACCACCGACCTGATGGTTCGGAAGTACTGCGACTACGTTGACTATGTCGCCAGGCACCTCGAGCCGGAGATTCCTTCCGTGCTCCTGGGGCACTTCTGGATCAAGAATGCGAAGGTCAGCTCCCAGGCGGCCTACCTGAACGTCGCCGAGCCGGAGGTCCTGGTCAGCTCGGTCGCCAATCCCGCGTTCGACTACGTGGCGATGGGGCATATCCACAAGTTTCAGGATTTGAACAAGAGACGCACACCGCCGGTGGTTTACTGCGGCGGCATCGAGCGGATTGATTTCAGCGAGCGGAACGAAGAGAAGGGATTCGTGCTCGTCGAGCTGGCGAAGGGCTCCGCGTCCTACGAGTTCATCAACATCCCGGCCCGGCGCTTCGTCGAGATAGAAGTAGATGCAGATGCCGACGACCCAACAGCCAAAATCCTCGGCGCCATCAGGCAGAGCGACGTTGAAGATGCAGTCGTGAAGCTGCTCTACCATATCTCTCAGGAGAGGCTTTCCCTTGTCCGTGAGGCGGAGATCAGGGAAGCGCTGTCACCGGCCTTCCTGGTGGTCTCGATTACGAAGGATGTGATTCGCGACACCCAGGCGGTGCGCAGCCGCCTGCTGAACGAGGCCCTGGACCCGGTGCAGGCCCTGGAGATGTATTTCGATACAAGGGACGACTACCGGAAGCGGAAGTCAGAGCTGATGGACTATGCCCGCCCGCTGATCGAGGACCTGCTGGCCGAGGAACAGGTGAAATAGTCGTCAGTGTTTGGGATCACGAGTCGCGTATCAATCCTGTAGTGGCCGTGCCTCTGTGACGGCCATCGGCCGGAAGGGCCGCTGAGAAAAACATGATTCCCGTTCGTCTTGAACTGAATAATTTCATGAGCTACGGCGAGCAGGTGATGCCGCTCGATTTCACGGGCATACGCCTTGCGTGCCTTTGCGGCGACAACGGCCACGGGAAGTCCGCGCTGCTCGACGCTATCACCTGGGCGCTCTGGGGCGAGGCCAGGGCCTCCGCGGACGAGCTTATCCGCCTGGGCGCCGACGAGATGCGGGTGGTGTTCGACTTCGAGCTGGGCGGCGACCTTTATCGAGTGATTCGCGCCAGGGGGAAGCGAAGCTCAGCCAACGTCTGGGAAATCCACATCGCCGACGAGTCGGGCCAATTCCGCCCAATCACGGGGCAGGGGATACGGGATACCGGTCGCGTGATCGAGCGCATCCTCCGCATGGACTACAAGACCTTCATCAACTCCGCTTATATCCAGCAGGGCAGGGCGGATGAGTTCACGAAGCAGACGGTTGCTGATCGCAAGAAAATCCTTGCGGACATCCTCGACCTCAGCCGCTACGACGCCCTGGAGCAGAAGGCGAAAGAGCGCCGGAACGACGCCGAGCAGCGGGTCCAGGAGCTTGGCCGGGAGATCGAGCAGATCGAGGCCCAGCTTGCCAATGAGGATGCCTACCGGACTCAGCTCGCTGCGTCGCAGGCCGAGCGCGACGCCCTGGAAGCCCAGCTCTCGCAGATGGAAGGAAAGCTGCGCGAGCTTCAGACCCGCCAGGCCCAGCTCGAAGCCACTTCCCGCCGAATCGGCGAGATGAAGCAGTCCGCCGTGGCGGAGCGCTCGGAGATCGAGAATCTGCTGGCGCAGAGGTCCGAGCAGGAGCAGCGCGTCGCCAGGAATAGAGAGATTTTTGAGGACAAGGACCGAATAGTCGTCGGCCAGGAGAAGCTTCGGGCGACTCGCGACCGGGTCACTCAGCTTGACAACCGGCTGCACGAGCTTCGCGCCCTTGAGCACGAGAAGGCGGGCCTGGATCAGCAGGTTCTGGCCGAGAAGCACAGGCTCGACCTGGACAGGCAGTCGCTGGCGAAGGAGCTTTCGGAGTTGGAGAGCAAGATCGCGAGCGCGTCGCGCATCGAGAAGGATGCTGAATCCCTGCGCGCGCAGGTTGTGAAACTGGACGGGCTGGAGATACGGCGCAGGGAGCTTCAAGGAAAAGTGGCGGAGCACTCGGACCGACTGGGCGCATTGAAGGCTCAGCACGACGCGTTGGTGAACTCCGCGAAGCCGGACCTGGAGGAGAAGCTGAAGTTGATCTCCCAGCCCGGCGCGAAGTGCCCCGTCTGCCAGACGGAGCTTGGTCGGGAAAAGCACGAGAGCATCATCGCGGACTACAGGCGCCGGATAGCCGATACCGAGCGCGGGATTCAGCAGTTGAAGCAGGCAGGCTTGGAGGCAAAGCGGAAGCGCGATGCGGCGCAGGAGGAGATCGCCGGCATTGACGAGCGGCTCAAGGCCGGGCTGGAGACCCGCAGGCGGCTCGCGCAGGCCGAGCAGCTTCTGTTTCAGATCGAGGAGTACCGGAAGCAGTTGCCGGATGTCGCCGCCGGGCTTTCGAATATCACCGAGAAGCTCGATTCGGACGACTTCGCCCGTGAAATCCGTTTGAAGGTCAAGGACGTCGAGGTGCGTGCCGCCGCCCTGGAGTACAGCGCGGACGAGCACCGCCGGGCAAGGGAGGAGCTTGCCGGTCTGGAGGAATTCGAGCGCCTTGCCGCGAGCCTGAGGCATGCCGAGGAGAGCCTTCCCGCAGACGAGGCGAATGTGAGGGCTATCGCGGAGCTTGTCGCCGGCCGGGAGAAATCCATCGCCGAATGCGAGCAGGCCGTGCGGGATTTGGACGCCTCCGTGAGCGATCTCCCGGCGGTGACGTCCGAGCTTTCCACTCTTGGGACCTCGCTCCAAAGCCTGCGCGAGGCCGACAGGGAGATCACCGGCAGGATCGCGACTCTACAGCAGGCCGTCGAACGGTGCAAGTCGCTCCGAAAGGAGATTTCGGAGAAGCGCAAGGCCCTCGAAGTCGCGAAGAAGGACAAGGCCGCGTATACGGAGCTTGTTGCCGCCTTCGGGAAGAAGGGCGTCCAGGCCCTGATAATCGAGAACGCGGTCCCGGAGATCCAGGAGGAGGCGAATCGCCTGCTCGCCCGGATGACCGACAACGCGATGCAGGTGAGCATCGAGACGGTTCGGGACAAGAAGACCGGCGGGACCGCCGAGACGCTGGACATAAAGGTCAGCGACGACATGGGCACGCGTAGCTACGAGCTTTACAGCGGCGGCGAGGCGTTTCGGGTCAACTTCGCGCTGAGGATTGCGCTATCGAAGCTGCTGGCGCGGCGTGCGGGCGCCCGGCTTCAGACGCTCATCATAGACGAGGGCTTCGGGACTCAGGACGGCAAGGGCCGCGAGAAGCTGGTCGAGGCGATAAACAGCATCCGTGACGACTTCGAGAAGATACTCGTCATCACCCACATTGACGAGCTGAAAGACGCCTTCCCCGCCCGCATCGAGATCACCAAGGACTCCTCCGGCAGCCAGATAGCGGTGGATTAGTCGTCCACTGGCAGCCGATGGGTAGGGGTTTCCGAACCTCTACGCATGCAGAGCCGAAATCGAGGGGGCGATTCGGAAATCGCCTCCTATCAAGCCCTTCTATGTTCAGTTGGGTTCAGTTGGCGGTGGAAATCTTTTCCACCGCCGGGGAGTCTTTTCCTCCAGCCTCTCCGCTCAGGAGGCGAGCTGGTATATCGCCGGGCGGTATCGGGGCTTGGGGATGGGCTTGCCCTCGGCGCGTGCGGCCTCAAGCCAGGCGGCCTTGGCGGTCTGCACCTCGGCGAGCGCCTCAGCAGGCGTGCTGCCGAACGCAGAGCATCCAGGCAAGTCCGGAATGTCCGCGATGTACCCCTCATCGGCTTCGCTATAGAAGATGTTGATGTGGTAGTCCTTCATGGCTCGTCCTCCAATTCAAGATTATACCATTCTACCAGTTGGAGGAACTGACGAATCTGGGTTTCGCCAGGGCCAACGCATCTAACCCCGGATTATTCGTGTCATTCTGAGCGAAGCGAAGAATCTGCTATCGTTTCTAAGGGTAGATCCTTCACTTCGTTCAGGATGACATAGTGTCGCACGATTGCGCGTATTGTGAATGATCCCGGCTGTTTTGGTGAGAGATCAGTCGGCGCAGGCCGACTTCGTGTAGTTGGTTGCCGTGGTTTTAACCGCACGGGATAATGAATAAATTCACGGGCAATGAAAGGAACAAAGTCCCGATCAATCGGGACTCCGTCTGAAGCCAGTCCGGGCGCTCTCGAATTTAGAGGTATTCGCTCTGCTGACCGATAAATCTGGTCTCCATACAGCCAGCTCTACTTCTTCTCCATCAGTGCCTTCTCACGCTGTTTCAGGTGTTCGAGCTCGGCGGCTTCCAGATCGGCGATCGTCGGAGGCTTGCCCGGTTCCTTCTCCGCACTGACTTCCTTGGCCGGAGCGGCTTCTGTGACTTTCGGCACCGCTGCGGACTTGGGAGCGGCCTTCGCCTCGGGAGGCTCCGCTTTGCCTGCAACGGGCTTTGCGCGCCCTGGTTTCGGCATCTCCTTGACTGCTGCGGCCTTCGCGGCAGCGGGTTCCGCCTTTCGGGCTTTGATGGGTTTCTCCGACTTTTCGATCTGGTCAGGCGCCGCCTTCGCTGGACTCAGGGGGCGCATCGTCTTGATCGCAGCCGGCCTGGCGTCGCCGGGCTTCACCTTCTCCAGGTCGGACGATTGAACCAGTATTGTGTATGCCAGCTCGAATCGCTTCTCGTCTGCGGTGAGCCTGTTGCGCGCCTCGCCCGATAGACCGTTGAGCCACTTCTGCTTTATGGATTGCTGGATGTCCAGGTGTCTCTTCAGAACGTCCTCAGGCAGGCTTTCCGGGTCAACCTTGACACAGATTTCCCTGTCGTAAACGTGATCTACTACTCCTGCCACCCCGCAGAAGTAGGGGTAGAACGTGCCATTCTTCACGTCGGTCGAGGTCACGCCTCGCTCGATGATTCTTACGTGCTCTCCCTCTTTGAACCTCATGTGGTACTCTCTCCTCGAGGCCTATCCTGTCGCCTTTGATCTGTGCTCACAGAAGCATTTTAGCACAAAAGCGCTCGGATTTCCAATGCGCGATGCGTGACGGAAGGGATCCATCCGCCTTCGCCAAGGCTACGGCGGATTCAGGATGACGGAGTGTCGCATGATTGAGCGTGTCGTGAATAATCCAGGCTGGCTGCTGACGGCTGGCGGCTCTTGGCTCAGCGGCGGCGCTGGCGGGAAGACAGGATCTTCTGGGATTCTCTGTACTTCACGACTGTCCGGCGGGCAACCCGGTGGCCCTGCTGTGTGAGGATATTCGAGATGTCCTGGTCGCTCAGCGGATGTGTTGGGTCTTCGCCTGCTATCATCTGCACTACCATGTCCGCGATGGAGGGAGATGACTGGAAGAAGAATTCGAAAGGCATCACTTCCTGGTTCGGGAGCTGGACGTACTTGTTCGCCGTCGCACGGCTCACGGTGGACTCATGCAAGCCCAGCATCTCCGCTACCTTCACCCTGGTGAAGGGTCTGAGGTACAGCTTCGAGCCTGTGTCCAGGTAGCCCTGCTGATACTCCGCAATGCATTTCGCGATGCTCTTGAGCGTCTTGCGGCGCTGGTTGAGGTTCTTGATGAAAAGATCGGCGCGTTCGACGTACTCGAGGACGTGCTTCTTTTCGTTTTCGGGGTGCTTCGCGCGATTGCTGCGTACATCATTATAGAGCTCGCGGTAATACGGATTAACGGCGAGCGAGAGAAACTCGTTTCCGACGATTTCCACCTCATAGCCGGTGGGGAGCCTGTGTATGACCACGTCTGGGCGTATAACGGTTTTACTATCCGATGTCCTGTAGTCCCACGGCGACCTGAAACCGGCGGCGGGATATGGACTCAGCTTGGTGCGGATGAACTCCACCGCCTCCTGCACCAGTTCCGGTTTGACCTTGAGCCGGCGCGCAATGCGATTGAAGCGCCGGGTCTTCATCTCCTCCCAGAAGTCGCTCAGGATGCGCTCGGCTATTGGATTCCCTCGCCCCTCATCAGCCAGGTAGCGCAGCTGGATCTCCATGCACTCGCGCAGGTCCCTGGCGCCGACTCCGGGCGGCTCGAAGGTCTGGATGATCGAGACCGCCTCAGCAAGGTCCTCGTCGGAGGCGTCTAATTCGAGCGTTACTTCCAGCAGATCGCACTCCAGGTAGCCGCTCTCGTTGATGTAGTTGATCAAGTAGTCCGCTATCTCGCACAGCTTGCCGGACACTGTGTTCCTGAGCTGTTCCCTTAGGTGCTCCTGCAGAGAGACTTCGGCCTGGATGCGGCTGAAGGGGTCGCCTTGCTCATCGGGGTCAGGCGCGCTGTCGAAGATGTACTGGAGATCGTGTAGGCTTATCTCGTCGGGCGATGGGGTCTCAGGCCGCACTTGGGTATTGTGCGGGCATTGCTCGCACATGAAGGGCGCCAGCTCGCAGTTCGCGCAAGGCTGCTCTTCCTCCAGCTCCAGCGCAGGGTTCTGCGCGAGTTCCTGCTCGATCGTTTGCTGGATCTCCATGCCCGACATCTGGAGCAGAGTGTTCGCCATTATCAGCTTGGGGTCTATCCTCTGCTGCTGTACCTGACTCTGATCCTGGATAAGCAACTCGTGTTCCCCCCTAGCGTCATTCGCGCCGGGAAAGATTCCTGCTATCCATATTTTCGGCGGCTGGCGGGCGATTCTGGACTGCGCAGGCTTATATTACACGGTCGAGAAGAGTAGAGAGGCTTGCTGCCAGTAATAAGCGCTCATTATGACCTATGTTTGGTGGCGCCATCTTCACAGGCATTCGACCGTATTATAACAACTTCTCCAACTTTTGTCAAGTCCTGGTCACATATATCATCTTCGCTTACCATACATGTGTTACACATTGGGGTTGCGGGAGAGGGACGCTCTTTGGTATCAGTTATATCATCAAACAAAGCATCCAAGGAGGTGTCCTCATCCCGCATGCCTAGTGTACGACAAATGGCATACTTTCGT
>DATKXU010000072.1:0-12041 GCA_035528905.1 Armatimonadota bacterium | reverse complement strand
TATATCAAAGACCAGTTCAACCGCTACCTTGGAGAATCCAACCGCCAGCCGCTGATGGCCCATGGGTGGCGCTCCGCATCCCAGATGCTCCGTCATTACCAGGAGGTGGTGTAACACATGTTTGACAAACCTACACGCACGAGTGACGCCGCCTTACATCGGCGCGGCCGGCACGGCCACGACCCGGCTCTCGGGCCTGTAGTAGTCCTTCGAGATGAGCTCCCGCTTCACGATCTCACCGCCGGACTTGACAAGACGGTAGACGGACACGCTGTGGCCCGCTCGCCCGCTTTTGCGGACAATGCTTGCTCCGGGTTCGATGCCTTCCTCAACCTTCTCGACGACGGGAAACCCGATCACTTTGTGGCCGACCGTGATAATCTCGATTTCCTGCCCTGCGACCGTCTTGCCGAGGACGCTCACGGCGACGGTCCTCTTCGCCACCCAGGCAAGAATGTAGATCGGCGCCTCGCTCGTATTCCTAAACTTCAGATCCGGATACGGATACGCCACAGTCGCGTCCCGGCCGACGGGCGCGTAGACCACAGGCCGTGAATGGTGGGAACGCTTCAGCACCTCCATGTTTGCGAGCAGGGCGGTGTTGTACACGGTTGTCGAGACCTGACATACTCCTCCGCCGGTCCCGGGCTCCACCTCACCATGCACGAAGATGGGCGCATCCCGGAAGCCGTATCGCCTCAGTCTGGGACCGACGACCTTATTGTAGCTGAAGACCTCGCCCGGCTTTACGAGCGTGCCGCTGATAGCGCTGCACGCAATTCTCAGATTGTGTGTCCTGTCGCGCTGCCACGGCTTGTACGGCGTCGAGTACGAAGCTATCACGCCGTCAATGCCCTCAAAGTCAGCTACCGTGACTTTGGGAGTGGCCGTCGTGATAACCAGGTCCACGTCGTTCGCGCCGGCATTGATCGCCCGTGCAATCTGTGTCAGGCTCTCTTCGAGATCAACCCTGATCCCCGGCTTCTCCCGAATCGCCCTGATTGAGCTGCCTTCCACGGCCAGCCTGGCGTCGGCCGGCGGCCGCTCGATCTTCCGGGCTACCATTTGCAGGCGCGCTGCAGCCGCATCCTCACTGAATGCGTAAACGACGGGAACCTCAACCCCGCTCCGTCGGGCTGAGATCACTTCCCCTATGCGCCTGAAGAAGTCTCCCTCTCTCCCTATGCGACAAGCAGCCTGAGCGGATGACCGGACATCCATCCGGCCGCCCAGCTCGCCGACAGTTGTATCGAAGGTTTCTCCACCGTATCTCAGAGCCAGTGGCGCCCGCGCTGCCTCAGCAGCTTGGAGACGCAGCCGGCTCTCCGCCTGCTCGATACTCAGGCCGCTCAGATCAACTCCACCTATAAGGACGCCTGGGTGTATAGTATCCCCGCTCAAGAGAGCTACGGCCGTCCCGATGGCAAGCGAGAGAATCGCAACCGCCGCTACTGCTGCTATACGGAGACCACGCGAGACCATCCGTCCACCCCGCCAAAGAAAAAACCCTTCGTCCGCCTATGGCGGGGAAGGGCTCGAGCCTTCTCACTATTAATATACCAGGATTTAGCCAGTCCTACAAGGAGATTCTAAACGCCGGGGCGCACGTGCACCCAGCTCAATATGTACACGGCCGTGATGTTGTCTCCACCCGGCATCCCGGGAGGAAGGTTCTGTGCGAGCGCAGGAACCTGGTAAATGTTCGGCACGTTCGTCCCCAGTTCGAAGTAGTTGGCGACGTAGGTGCCGGCAAACTGGTTTTGCTTCGCGCTCTTTATGGTTCTCTGCGCGTACCAGGCGCCGGCTGCCTTGAGCTGGGCTTCGCCGCCGCCTGTCGCGAACTCGATGTCGTATTTCGCTATGCAGCCCATCGCGTCCGCAGTCGGGAACATGGTCTTCGGCATAACGCTTCCGTGGACTTTGACCGTCCCCTTGGAGAACAGCGTGCCGCTGTCGGCGAAGTATATGGTCGTGCCTTTGGCGCTCAAGTCGAGGTCTCCGTTGATCCGGACAATGCCTTGAATGGTCAGCGTCTTTGAGGTGTCATTCCAGTCTATAGAATTCCCGGCCGCATCCGAGTGGCTGAAGGAAGCGACGCCGCTCTTGATGTCGCTCTCAGTGATAGTCAGGGAATTACTGTCGAGGTAAGCCTCATGAGTGCCATACGAAATGCCCGTAGCCGGGTCCGTGTAAGGATCCATCAGACCCGGGAATGGGACCCTGTCACCGAGGTCATAGACCTGGGTAGTGCCATTGTCGGCGTAGACGCCGGAAGACCCTTTGTTGCCGCCCCAGCCGTCGCTGACGTAGACCCCGTCAAGTGTTTCTTTTACCGAATTGCCGGCTACATTGGGGCTGCCTACAGTCGCCGAGCCGGAGATGTTCACTTTGCCATGCTTGACACGAAGCTCGGCTTCGAGCGTCTTTACCCACTCACCGGAGAACTCCTCTGGAATCAGCGCCGGTATTTTCGCTTCCAAGTCCGCCGGTATTCCGCTGTAGTTGTTGCCTACATACGCGGTGCCGCTTATGTCCGTCGCCAGCTCTGTGGCGGTCAGCGGCGGATCGTACATGCCGTTCAGGTTGTTGTCCTGGTAGGGTTCGGAGTCGCTCCAGATGCCGCTGCCATCGGTATCGGTGAAAGGCTCGCCCGAGTCGTACTTGCCGTTGCCATTCGAGTCTATGTACGCCTCTGCTTCGTCTCTTTGCCCGTTGGTGTTGAAGTCTGAGTACGGATCGCCCTCGCCCAGTATGTGGACGGATCCTCGGATGTCCACGTTGCCATTGATGCCCCTACCGGACTGACCTATGCCTGCGAATATGGCGTTGTTCCAGACGCCGACGCTCTTGATCTTCAAGCGCACGCGGACCGTCTCTGTGATCCCGCGATGTGTCGCGCTGGAAGTGACCGTCGCGAGGGTATTCGCGCCGGTATCCGGGAGGACCACTACCTGGCCGGTCGCGCCGGAACAGAGGTCGCCGAGCTGGGCTGTGGTATCGAAGGTCTGCGCGGAAATCACGCCAGTGGACTCCGCCTGCGCTAGGATCTGAGCGATCACATACTCCAGACCCGCCTCCGCAAGGTAGAAGGCTGTGGCCCTGCGTTCATCCCTGCCCACGCGGAGGAGGTTGTTCATAGAGAGAGTAACGTAGGCGCAGCCGAGCAGCGCAACCATCAGCATTACGATGAGTCCGGTTACCAGCGCGCTGCCTTTATCCGACTTTCCCATATGTCGTGCCCAGGTCATCTGCAGTTCCCCATACTTTGCTAACTGTTCCGAAGTTTCACGCTCTGCTGCAGGAAGTTGGGGCTGATGCAGCCGCCCGCGACGTCCCTGCCGGTCAAGTTGATGCGCACCAATCTGCCGTTAGTGACGACAAAGGTGATACTCTCCACATTCTTTGCCAGTTTGGTTTTCGTCCCGCCCACGGACCTCCACAGGTCAGTGCCGGTGCTCTCGCTTCCCGTCGTCCCGGAGAGGTAGTAGATCGCGGTAGACCCCGGCTGAGTCCTTACATAGGCGCCGAGGCTCGTACTGTAGTACGGGAAGGTCACCTGCAGCTGCGTGCCATACACAGTCCCCGTGTCGGGATCGGTTGCCATATCGAGCGCCTCGGCCGATGTCCCTTCCTCTATCTCGAGCACCAGCTTCCTCATGGCCAGGCCCGCATACGTGTTCGCGGAGGTGCCGCTGGCGCCCCTTGCCCACATGTTGAGCATGCTGACCAGCAGGATAAGCGTTCCCACGAGCACCATGCAAAGCAGCGCGGCGGATATGACCGCCTCAATGATTGTGAAGCCCTTTTGGCCTTTGAGCAGATCGGTTTTCATAACGTCCTAACCATGATCAGATATGAGTGTGACCAGGTCCACCGTGCCTCCTACCTGGCGGTAGCCAGACCACACGATGCTTACCGAAATCTTCTTGATATTCGCCTCGTACTGGGTCACGGTGACCGTCTGTGTGCCGCTGGGAATATCGGCCAGGGAGCTGGTCACCGGCGTCGGAGTGATCTGTATATTCCCATAGCCTGCGGATTTGATCTCTTCCACTTTCTGCTGGGCGAGACTCAGCGCATAGGACATATGCGTGGCTTTGATTCGAGAAATCTGCGATGTAGGGAAGGTGGCCGCGAACATCAACGCGGTCAACGCCAGCATGAACACTACCAAGAGCACTTCCACCAATGTGAAACCTGATGAACGGCGATTCTTCCTTATGATTCTTGCCATTTTGGACCGTGTCCCTGATTTGATGTGCGCCCGTTGGGTAATCCGCCTGTCGGAAACCCGTCGTGCCCCGGCGCTATTAGTGCGAGGGTTCAGCAAAGCGATTCAGTTACAACAAGAGCCGTCCAGCACATCGCGGCACTCCCGCGCGCGAGATCACCGGACGGCCTTCTAGTCCACGGATGGACATGTGGGCGCACGGATGCGCCCACAATTCTTAAGGTGCGGACTTACAGCACATGGTCGTCTGATGGATCCGCGGTGTTCACGCCAATGCTGCAAATGGGATCAGTGGCGACGCTGCCTATCGTGTACGTGCCGCCAGACGGACAAATTGGCTCCGCCTTGATGTAATTCCCAGTCCCCCACAGATCGGTTCCAGCAGGCGTGTCGGTCCCGGTCTTCCGGAAGTCCATCGCCCACTGCTCCTTGGCCGATTCGATCTGCTTCAAGTTAGAAATGCAGCTCTTCGCTCGAGAGGTCTCTCTGGCCTTCAGGAAGCTCGGAACCGCGACTGCGAGGAGAATTCCGATGATCAAGACCACGATCATGATCTCGATCAAGGTGAAACCCTTCTTGTTGTGCATCTTTCTGAATGCCTTCATGTACTTTCGTACACCTCCTTAGGATTTGCGCTGGTCGGCGTCAGCAATCTTTTCCGGCGGTCGTCTGGGCAAGAGACAGGCATGACGGGCCTGCCACAAGCCTTTCGAACCTACGGTCGTCAAACGACTTCGCGCTTGGTGGAGTTATTCCACACGCGTACGAGGCATTTCACATACTTATTTGGGAAGCGCCTCGACGCGAACCGATCTCAAAACCATTATCGGTGTCTTGAGGGGATTTCTACAGGAAGCCCGATCCCGACAGCTACTGACGGCGCCACGTGCTACGCAGGGGCTCGGAAAGGCGTGGGAGATACGGCGACTGGGAGACTGGGAGACTGGGAGACAAGGAGACGGGGAGAACGTCGAACGCCCAACGTGCAACTCCCAACTTCTGCATGGGGTGAATCCACACGCTGATGCCACAAAGCCCGCGTGCAGCAGGGCTGTCCTCCGATGCTGCGGGCTGCGGTCTCTCCTCTAGGCTACGGCCAGAAGGCGTATGTCTGTATGTTCAAGGCTATGCCGATTATCGTCCACAGGCTGCCCATGACGCACTCGCCGAGGATGACTCCGAGGAAAAGCGGCACGGTGGACCGGTACAACTTCAGTCCCCCATAGCGAAGCAGCAAGAGCTTGATCAGCCAGGCGATGAACATACACAGCCAGAGCTGATGCATGGACCAACTGCTCGATATGGCATAGCCGACCGGGTGGAATGGAAACCAGGAGAAACGCATCCGCAGGGAGTTCAGCAGAATCGTAAAGACGAACCCGACCCCGATGGCCCATATGATGTTCCCGCTGCGCGGCGGCGCACTCTTCAACCACCAGTCCAGCCGCCGGTACGGTTCCATACCGAATATGTAAGGAACTCCCACCGGCGACATCTTCGATGTGGCGCCTACCTGATAGTAAATGTGTAGTTCAGACCAGAAGCTCGCGATGGTGCCGGCAACCACTGCAATCAGGATAGCTCCGAACAGCCTGCGGTAGCTCATGGCCGCCCGTTCCGCCATCTTGAAACCCTCTAGTTCGAATGGCATGGGATGGCAGCGATAGGCCCGGTTGAACCAGAACATCAGCGACAGCGCAACCAGGTTCGGCGTGCCGAGCCTCGCAGGCCCGATGATCGCAGGCAGGATGGCGTCCGGCCCCGCGCCGTGGAGATCGTGCGCCGGCGGTCCCAGTTCCGCCCTCATTCGAGTGATGGCGATAGACATGGCGAAGTAGATGGCGAAGAACGCAACGATCAGCCACCACGACATCCCCATCGCCCGTACGAAAACCATCAGCACAAGCGTGCCAAGCAGCATGCCGAAAGCCGCAGTGCGGTACCTCAGCGGCTCGCCCTCGTCGTCTACCTGTACTCGGTCGGTGAATAAGTGCCTGATCACATCGAATATGTGCTTTCTGCTGACCAAGATTGCAAAGAAGCAGATGCCCATGTACGCGCCGAACGACTGCTGGCCGACGTAGGGGAAACTGGGTATTTCGTTCCATCCCCTGGCTGCCGCGATCACCACCTCCGCCTTCCAGAAAAGGAAGAAAAACCATGAGGAGAATGAGAGGTCAAGTGGCAGCAGCGTCCCAAGCCCGATGGCAAAAGGGTAGAAGTACATGGGGATCGAGCCCATAGCGTTCCACGGCGGGGTTGTGATGTAAGTCATCAGGTTGAGTTCCTTGACTTTCAACCCAGGTACGGAAGGGAACAGCACGTGCAGGCCCTGGAGGAGATCAATGCCGACTGCCAACCCTATGCCTACCCATAACAACCTGTTGCGGAAGAAGCTCGTTCGATCGCCCGAGAGTTCCACGGGCAGTTGGACGAGCGGATATGCCAGCTTCTCCCGCTCCGTCCACTGCTTTCTCAGGAGCACCGTCAAGCACAGCATGACGAACAGCAGCGTGACGATGAACAGCACCCACATCAATACCGGTACTGCCCATGCGAGCAGCGTCCCCCGTGTGTATAAGCTGCTGGCCCCCTCGTAGAAGCCTTTGATCGCAGCTTCGTCTTGCACGGTGAGCCATTTCGGGATTCTTTCCACAAATAGGGTGGACCACTTGTTCTCCGGGCTCGCGAATCTGAATGGATGCACCATGCCCGGGACGAGCACCTGGACCATATCGTGCCCCGCCAGCGCCGATGCCAGGTTTATCATTATGTAGATCGTGAGCAGCTCGCCTTGGGAGAACACCCACCTGGGAGCGACTTTCCGAAGCAGCGCGTTGAGGCCGACGAGCAGAAGGAGCAAGAACACCGCGTTGTAGAAAAGAGAGATAGTCGTGGGGTGCCCTGCGTATCGGACGACCTCTGTGACGAAGATCCAGTAATTGTTTACTGGGATGATGATCAGAGCGATGATGATCGCCCTCAGGGTCACCCCTGACAGGTACTTCTCCGGTTTGCGCCTATCCAAGGTCCGGCCCTACTTCCCGCTAACTGTCATCTCTGCGACCTTGAAGGTAGGACTGACGACAGAGGATATGAACCTCGCGTCGTTGGCTACTTGTTCGATACTTCTCATCATGTCGAGCATGTTGCCGGCGATCGTCACTTCCTGCACCGGAAATGCAAGCTCGCCATTGCATATCCACATACCGACAGCGCCCACGGAAAAATCGCCGGTGACTGTACTCACGCCATAGCCCATGGTCTGAGTTACGTAGAAGCCATTCGCGATCCCGCGGATGATTTCCGAGGGGTCTGTATTAGTAGGCTTCAGATACAAGTTGGTCGGCGACACGGATGGAAGGCTGGCGAACCCGCGTCTGGCATTTCCGCTGGGCTGCTGCCCGTATTTCCTAGCCGTGCGTGCATCGTAGAAGTACGTCTTGAGGATTCCGTTCTCGATAACTACTTTGCGGGCGCACAGTACGCCCTCTCCATCAAACGGTACGGAACCCAGGCCGCCCGGCATCAAGGGGTCGTCTACCAGCGTCACGACGGGCGAGGCGACCTGCTTGCCTAACATGTTCTTCAGAAACGACATCCCGCGGTGAACGCCATCCCCGTCGAGCGCATGAAACACTGCCTCCCAAAGTAGCGGGCCGACCATCCAGTCGAACACGACCGGCACGGTCTGTGTTTCAACTTTTCGGGCCCCGAGCTTCTGGAGGGCGCGGATTGCCGCCTGCCTGCCTACCTCAGCCGCTGGCTCCAGCTCGCCGAAGAAGCGCTTGGCAGACCAGTGGTGGCCGAACTGCTTTTCGCCGTCGCCCTCGGCCATCGGCGCGCATGATACGGTGCAGTCGGTGCCGGAGCACGAGTACAGAACGCCGTTCGAGTTGGCGATTATCTGCGTGCCCACATGAGTGCCGACGCCTGCCCCGTAGCTGTTCGTGATCCTGGGGCCACAGTCGAATGCCGCCTTCTCCGCCTCCCTTGCCATCTCGATCTTCCGCTCAGCAGGCAAGTCTACGATCGCCGGATCGTACAGATTCAGGTGAGGCAGAGGCCCCGGCCCAACATCGGGCAAGCCGTTGTAACGATCACGGCTGGCGGCTTTTGCGAGGTTTACGGTCGTCCTCATAAGGTCTGCAACCACCGGCCCGTGGAAATCAGTCGTGCTTGCGAACGCCATCCGTTTGTCCACAAAAACCCGCAGGCCCAGGCCCTTGGCCGACGCCTGGGCCAGGGTCTCGATCTCGCCCATGCGGACGTCCACATGGAACTCGCTGCCGGTTTGGATGTATACCTCCGCCTGGTGAGCCCCCGCGTTCACTGCAGAGCGCACGACATCTTGTGCGAATTCTAGATAGTTCATAGCATTCGTTACCGCAGGGATTGCTTTAGGTTGCCGTTCCCCCCACAGTCATCTCGGACACCTTCACCGTCGGCATGCCCACGGTAGTCGGGACTGACTGGCCGGACTTGCCGCACGTGCTCGTGCCTGGATCCAACGCCAGGTCCGAACCCACCATTGTCACCTTCGTCAGAATGTCCGGGCCGTTTCCGACTAGCGTGGCTTCCCTGATGGGATAGCTGAGCCTGCCTCTCTCAATCAGATAGCCTTCGGTGATGCTGAACGTGAAATTGCCACTCGATATATCAACCTCGCCGCCGCCGAAGTTGCCGGCATACACTCCATGATCCACAGAGCGGATGATCTCCTCCGGGTCGGAGTCGCCTGCCTCCATGAAGAAGCAGGTCATCCTGGGAATCGGGTAGTCGTGATAGCCCTGGCGGCGGCCGTTCCCGGTAAGCGGAAGGCCCATCAGCCGGCCGTTGAGCCGATCGGTCATGTATCCTGCCAGGACACCCCTTTCGATGAGCACTTTCCTCTGGCCCGGGGTGCCCTCGTCGTCAATATTGATCGAGCCGCGCTGGTTCGGAAGCGTCGCGTCGTCTACGAGCGTGCAAAGCTCCGAGGCTACTTTTCGGCCCACGCGGCCAGTGTAGATAGACATGTTCTTCCTGATGACGTCGGCTTCGAGGCCATGACCGACTGCCTCGTGGAGTAGGACGCCGCCCCATCCATTTCCTATGACAAGCGGCATCATCCCGGCAGGGGCGGGAACGGCGTCAAGCTGAACGACGGCTATCCGGGCGGCCTCGCGTGCAATGTCCTCCGGCGAAATCCGATCGAAGTACTCCATACCGATCCGGCCGCCGCTTGCGTAAACGCCGCTGCGGGATACGCGCCGCTGGGCCGCCAGGCACCGCACCATCATCCGCAGCAGAGTCTGACGGTCGGCGATCCAGAGGCCGTCCGAGTTCGCTACGATGATGTCCTTCTGCTCGTCGGTGTAATAGACGTCGGCCTGCTTGATGCGGGGGTCGTACTCATAGGCCGCCTTATTCGCGCGCTTCAGGAGGGCGGTCTTCAGGGCGGCGGACTGGTCTGCAGGGTCTATCTGGACAGTGTAGTAATCGGGGGCAAGCCGGGCGGTGACCCGAATCGCGTGCTCAGTCCCCGGCCCCTCGGCAATGTGGGCCGCGACTCGCGCCGCCTCCAGCAGGCTGTCCATCTCCAGGTCGTCCGAGTACGCATACCCGGTCTTCTCGCCGGAGATAACGCGTATCCCGACTCCCTGGGCGATCCTGGCTTCGGCGGCGCGGATTTTTCGCTCTTCCAGCGGGATGCTCGTGGTGCGCGAACGCTGGACAAAGACTTCCGCAAGATCACCACCACGGCTCAGCGCGGCGGAAAGCAAGCTTTCTATGGATTCCTTGGGCAATAACGATGAGACATCAGCTCCAAGAGCAGTTTCGTATCCCAAATTGCCGATGGTTCTCACGCTCAACTCCTGGCTCAATGGCAACGTGCCGTATCAATAGCGAATGGTAACAGAAGGGCCGGCACAAGTCAAGCCCAGCCGGTAGTTGTTGCTAAACATCCATCCGAGGACGCAGATAATCGCCCTCTCTGCGCCTAAACATGCGCTTCACAAACTCAGAACACGCGCCCAAGACGATGAGAAACTTGAGGATTATCCCGACCGTCCGATCCTTGAATACGTAGTCAACGTCAATGCCCTTCTCGCGCAATAGCCCGTCCGCGCGAAGCTGCTCGACCAAAGGCACGCCTCGATGCAGGAGTAACGGGGTCACAAACGCCACAGGCACCTTCTTCGCTTCTTCGAGGATTCCCGTCTCGCGGGCAAACTGAATGTTTTGCAGCAGCTCAGGTATCGTGACGTACGGATCGAACATGATGAAGCCCGAACGAAGCCTTACGCCCGATCGCCGCACTATCTCGATCCCTCGTCTGTTCTGCTCGACGGTGACATGCTTGTTATACGTGTCGAGCTGACGCTGCACGCCGGACTCGATGCCCAGGAAAACGTCGGTCAGCCCGACCTCCTTCAGAAGCCTCAGGACTTCCTCATCAACCTCATCCGCTCGGCACTGTATGGTGAATGTGATCTTCAGGTTTCTAGCCTCTATCTCCTCGGCGAGCCGGATTACCCGTTCGCGGAGCTTCTGCCCCGGGCCCAGGAAGCTGTCGTCCACGAAGTTGAATGTCTTCACATTCGTTCGGGCGATCACGGACTCGATCTCGTCAACGGTATTCTCCGGGCTGCGCAACCGTGGAACGCGGCTGCCGGAGAGGCCGAAGAAGCTCTGCACGCAGCAGAAAGAGCACCGGTGATAGCAGCCGCGGTTGGTGGAAATCCCAGGCGATACAGGCATCGCCGCCTGGCCGAGAGCGTCGCGAATCGGGAACGGCAGCGTGTCGAGGTCCTGAACCGGCTTCGGGACGGGGTTCAGGACGGGCTGGCCGTCCTTCAAGTATCCGATGCCGGGAGTGTCGTGCCAGTCTTCGCCTCGCTCGATGCGGCCGCAAAGATCGGAAATCACCGGCTCGCCCTCGCCTCTCACGACGAAATCGAGCTCCGGCAGGAATCTGAGCAGGTGATCTGCAGCCAGAGTGGGAAGGTAGCCGCCCGCGACGATGACGGCGTCCTTCCTGCGCTTGCGAACCGCCCGGACAATCGGGATCAGCGTGTCCTTATGAGCTTGAGCCGCCGTAATGCCGAGACAATCGAAATCGCGCGCCAGTATCTCCCGAATCGTCCTTTTCACCCGAAAGCATTGAAGGTGGGCATCCAGCGCCTCCACCTCATGCCCGTCATTGCGCAGCACGGCTCCGACATAGCCCAGGCCCAGGCTCTCCGTTCGCCAAGCCGCTGGTACGCGATAGGCAAGAGGCGGATGCAGGAGCAAGATTCTCATTCCCAACTACCTTTCTCTATTCGAATGGCACTTAGCAACCGGGCGCCTGTGTGTCCACCTGTCAGCGCATTGTCAGGCAAGCACCTATCTATTATACTGGAAAGTCCATGGTTGAGAAAGCTTCGCACCCGGCCCTAAAGGACCGAGCTGACATTTTCATCTGGAAGCCCGGTAAACCGGGCTCTATGCAGACCTATCGCCGACCAGCCCGCTTCAGGGGGCTTTGCTTCCACGTTAGCGCAGGCGCCCTGAATGGACCGCCGGTTCGCGTGCGACCTCTTATCATTCAGCGGGAGGCATTTGACAACAGCGCTATCAAGTGGTATGATGAGGCCGGAAGCAGTTGTGTGGCAAGCGTAATACGTGATTCCGGATGCTAGCTGCTAGCTGTCGAGTTTCATGACATTATGAACGGTGAGTTGAGAAAGAGGAGGTGCATGCGGTAGTCTCTTTGGTGACCAAACCAAAGAAAGAGGACTACACGCATGCAGATCCATTCTAACGCAACCACCAGTATCAGGCA
>DATKXU010000071.1:0-2261 GCA_035528905.1 Armatimonadota bacterium | reverse complement strand
AGCCGATATCGGTTGACGGCGGTGAGATAGAGAGGGAAGTCGCGGATTGGTCAACGAACCCCGAGCGGACGCTCGAGAAGAAGGATTTGCAGGCCGCAGTGCAGGGAGCGCTCGATACTCTATCGGATGAGCACAGGGCGGTGGTAGTCCTGCATCACATAGAAGGGATGGATCTGAAAGACATCGCCCAGGAACTGGGGATACCCGAGGGGACTGTGAAATCGCGGTTGGCGCGAGCGAGGGATGAGCTGAAGCGGAAGCTGGGGCACTATGTGGCGTGATGCGTAACGCGTGATGCGTAATGCGTAAGGCGTAAGGGATGATGACGATGGAATGCAGTAAAGCTCAGAGTCTTATATCGGATTTTTCGGTTGGATTGGTGAATCGTCGGCAGAAAGCCGAGATCGAGGCGCACCTGGCCCAGTGCCCTGAGTGTGCGGCCGAATTCGAAAAGCTGAACAAGGTCATGCTTCTCGTAGACGGGCTTGATTCCAAGGAGCCGCCCGCGGGCTTGTGGAACGGCGTGCATAACCGCATTACTCAGCCCGAGAGCGCCTGGAAACACAACGTTCGGCGCAGAGTCGCAGGGTGGTCGGTGGGACTTGCCGCAGCCGTTCTCGCCATTATGATGTTCTTCAGCCGGGCGCATGACACCCGCAATACATACGCCGCCAACGAATACATGCAGGGTCATGCCGCCTACGCCAGCCAAGAGCTGTTCGCGGATCAGGCTGCCCTGAACTCGGTGGCTGCAATCGCGTATCGCGATCAAGTGGGAGGCAGGCAATGAAAAGGCTTGTTCTCCCTGTGCTCATCGTCGTCGCCGGCCTGCTGACCTGGGGTCTTCTCTCCAGGGCGGACCAGAAAATGCTCAGCCCGCAGGAGGTCAGGCGCATCGTGGACGCCCCCGATTCATCGTCCTACAGCGCCGTCGGAACGACCACGTTCCTGTACAAGGGCAAGCCTCTGTCAGTTCGGATCAAGGTATTCCACGATGCGCCTGACAAGCATCGCATAGAGTACCTTTCGTCTCCGCTCAAGGGAGTGACTGTCGTGGAGAACGGCGAGCAGGCATGGCGCTGTGATCCTCAATGCCAGGCAGTTGTGAGCATGGATTGCAGCGGGAGCGGGCGATTGGGACTCTTCCTTGACAACTATGTGGTCGAGCGGGTCGGGAGCGATAAGGCGGCGGGCAGATCGGCATCCGTGCTGCTCGTAAAATCGAAGTCAGGACAGGCGAAGAAGCGCCTGTGGGTGGATGCGAAGACTTACATCATCTTGAGGTCAGAGGATTACGACGCGACAGGGAAAGTGCAATCCTCCACAAGGCTTGACTCGATCAGGTACACGCCCGTTCCCGATTCGATGTTCGCTCGTCCATCGAGCTGCCCGGCCGGTCCCGGCAAGGTTATGAGCCGCGCGGAGCTTTCCAAGGCCGTCGGATTCCAGGTGAAGTCCCCCGGCTATGTCCCCAAGGGCTATCGAATAGACGGCTACCGATTGTACGAGTGTCCCTGCGGCTGCGGGCATAAGTCGGCGTACGTCAGGTACACCAACGGGCTGGAGGGCATTTCGGTCTTCGAGACTAGGGCGAACTCCGGCTGCATGAAGGAAGGCAAGTGCGACGTCGGGATGGCCAGTTGCCCTCTACGCGACCAGCTTGCATTCACCTCGAAGGACGGCATATCGTTCGTAGTGCTAGGGGATTTGAAGCTGGACGAGTTGCGAAAGATAACCATCTCAATTAAGTAGAAAGGAACGAAAAATGACGAGAAGGTTAGCGATTCTGATAGTTGTATTGGCCGTAGGTTTTTCCGCCGCAGGGATATATGCAGCCGCCAACCGGTATAATTCGGTGATGTCCGGCGCCTGCCCGATGTACGGCGGCCAGAGCGCGAGTTGCTGCCCCTACAGTCAGGCGGCAGCGCAGAAGACAACCACTAAGTCTGCAGTGTGCCCGGTGATGGGGAACAAGATCCCGGACGTCACCAAGGCCGCCGGTAAGAGCGTTTACAAGGGCAAGACGTATTACTTCTGCTGCGCCGGATGCAAGCCGAAGTTCGACAAAGACCCGGCGAAGTACGTGAAGTAATGCGTGACGGGTGATGCGTGATGCGTGAGAAAGGCAAGGCAACCAGCCTTGCCTTTCTCTTTGATGGAGGTTCGGTCTGCTTCGGAGTGGAACTGGTAAGTGGTATGTCGAGGATAGGCATAGCAGTCTGGAACTTCGAAGGCACGGAACTCAGCCCTAAGCTGCGCAT
>DATKXU010000070.1:0-3294 GCA_035528905.1 Armatimonadota bacterium | reverse complement strand
CTTGCACTCTGCGAAAAAGGCTCGTCAGGAGCCTCACACCATAAGCCGTAAGGTCTCGTGTTCTGCTATCATGGCGGCATATCAAGACCAGGGAGGGGCCGCATGTCAGTAGACTATAACTTCATCGTTATCGGTTTGATCTCCGTGCTGGTCTGCCTCGTGGTTGCCGATCATGCGGTTGTCGAATTCAAGGGGCAGATCAATAACGGCGGCGAGCTGACTTTTTTCCTCGGTACGGCGACGGTGGATCATACCGGAGGCAACTCGATTGAGATCAACTACCGGCATCGCGACAGCCAGGAAAGCTGGCAATTCAAAGTCGAGAAGAGCGGCGCAGGCGAGATCACACATGCCGGAACGACATCACCCGTAGAGGTGACCGCCGATTCCTTCAAGCGCATTGAGGTCGCTGATCTGGCCGGCGCACTGAACACGGCGCTCGGGCTGCCGGAGCCCGGCCTCGAGATGCAGGAGGACACGCTGGTCAACTCCGGCGGCAGGCCGGCGATGTATCACTTTTCCTTCCAGGGCGAGCGCCTGCTGACGTTGCTGCGCTACACCGATCCGCGTGGCTACGGCGCCCCGCGCGACGCAACGCTGAATCTTGAGGGTGTGAAAGTCAGCATCAAATTCGGCAGCATCGATGTGGGCGAGGAGAAATAAAAGGTTCAATTTGCCCTTGCGCTGTACCGCCGAAGCCACGGTTATGCAGTAAACACTTTCTCCCCCGTCCGGGTCTAACCTTGTAGAGGCACTCGTGTGCGGAACGCGAGGTGGTTTGGAGTAATCAAAACGAGGGGGATGATGTGTGCACTCATGATTTAAAGACTTGGCTTGTCGTTTCCGTCGTGTTTACGACAATTCTGTTTTTCACATGTGTCGTCCACGTTCACGCGGAGGACGAATACTGGGTGCCGAAGGACCCGCCCAAGAGCCTCTACACAGTCGATGCGCGTTTCGACATCGACGGCGGGCTGCTGCAGGGCTCGGAGGAGATCGTCTTCACAAACAATACGGCCAGGCCGATCGGAGTGCTGGCGCTGAGTTGGTCGATCGACGATGACTCCAGCCTGGAGATCTCGATCGACGGTGAGGCTCCTGCACTGCTCAACTCCGAGAACGGAGTGCCGACCTCTTCGCCGCTCTTCTATCGCCTGCCCCAGCATGTGGCGCCCGGCGGCAAGGTCATACTGAAAATCAAATTCAGTGAACGTTGGAAAACCGCAGCCGATGAGACCGAGATTGTCACCAGCGGTTGGTGGTATCCGCGCCTTTGGTGGGACGGCCTGCCCTTCCATGATTCCTTTAGGATGAAGCTGGAAGTGCCGGAAGGTTGGACACTGGCGCTTGGCGGACGGCTGAATCCCGAGAGCGGCTACTACGAGAACGAGGGCGGGCGCACCTGCGGCTTTTACCTCGGCAAGGGGATGAAGACGCTCAGCCGCGAGGTGGAGGGCGTGCTGGTCACCTTGCTCTTCAGGGAGACTGAAGAGCGCGCGGCGAAGGTCTGCTTCGAGACCGCAGTCGACGCCATCGCTTTCTACAAGCAGCGCTTCGGCTTCTACCCCTTCCGCTTCCTCTACTTCGTCCCCGGCGTGCCGGGCAGGCCGATGGGCGGCTACCCAGTGGCGACAGGCATCGTCGTCATCCACGGCTTCGACGCTTTCGAGAAGCGCGACCTGCTGCACTGGCAGTGGATCACCGCCCACGAGATCGGCCACCAGTTCTGGGGCGAATGGGTGCTCGATCCCGATAATCCGGGGTGGCTGTGGATCGGCATGGGGATCTTCGCCGACAGGGAGTATATAAACGCCCGTGGTCTGAGTTTGGCGCGGCACGAGGGCCTGATGAAAAGGTATATCGACGGGGTGATGGAGCGCAACGACACAACGATGGACATCCCGCCGGCGCAGGCTGACAAGATCGAGTACGATTGGAACAACGTCACCGTCCACGGCAAGGGTTTCAGCGTGATCAGCGCGCTCGATGCCGCGCTAGGGAGGGAGGCGTTCGAGCGCGTATATCGTCGCTGCCTGCATGATTACGGCGGGAGGCGGCTCGGCTGGCGGGAGTTCAGCCGCGTCTGCGAGGAGGAGAGCGGCGAGAACCTGGGTTGGTTCTTCGAGCAGTGGGTGCGCTCATGCAAGTTCCTGTCGTGCAAGGTCGAGTCGCGGGAGTGCGCCGCCGAGGGTGGCCGGTTCGTCTCAACGGTAGTGATCCGAAGCGAGCTGGAGACGATCAAGATGCCGGTCGAGGTCAAGGCGGTATTCGCTGATGGTTCGGAACAGGTGAAGCGGACCTCGCGCTGCTTCGAGCGCAGCATCCTGCGCTTCGAGAGCGGTTCCCCGCTGGCGGACTTGGTGATCGACCCGGAGAAGAAGCTGCCGTTGGTGATCAACCCCCCATCGCGGGCCGCGGCCGAGATCGATGCAATCGTGGGTGCTATGGGCTGGAGCGGAGAGGAAGAGAAGGCGCTCGAGGTCTACGGCCTGGTAAGGGGCACGGAGATCACCAGTGCGCGGACGTGGCTCAAGCTCGGCCTACTGCTATACGATGGCGGCCACGACGCGGAGGCGATGGACTCCCTCGAACGGGTTCCAGCCCTTGAGGCCTCGGACCTGTACAAGTTCGCCGCATACATCTGGATGGGGCACCTCGAGGACCTCGCGGGCAAGCGCGAGGCTGCAATCGACCACTACCGCAAGGCGCTCGAGTTCGATCGCGGCGACAGTCTGCAGCACAGCAACTATGGGATAATACTGAACCGCGCCTGGGTGGAGGAGCGGTTGGCAACGCCTTTCACTCGGGAACGGTGAGCCCAGGACGGCTTGTCAGGGTATGGCAATGTTGAACAGCAGGTCTCCATAAACCCACACGATCCCGCATTCCCTCCCTGCCCACGCTGAATATGGCGGGCAGGCGCCACAGGCCGGTTCCGGACGGCGGAACTCGATGGGCCCGGATTTAATCCCGCCCCTGGCGCTCATTTTCGCAAATGCCAGGCTGCTGCCAGCGTTGCCGAGCAGCGCGGTGATGTAATACTTCTTGCCGTCCCGGTGCATCGTTGGAAAACTCCAACTCCCGGTTTTTTTCATCGTGGCGTTCTTCGGTAGGAACCTCGAGAATTTTCCGCCCGCGATCTTGAGTTGTGTTGTGTAGACATCGTACCAGTGGTTGCTGATGGGCGGAGGGGCGCCGGCCTTGGCCACACCAAAAGCCAGCAAATAGAGGTTCTTCTTGGGGAGCGGGATTAGTGACGCGCCCTGAAAGAATCCGCCATAAATGAAATCATTG
>DATKXU010000069.1:0-4572 GCA_035528905.1 Armatimonadota bacterium | reverse complement strand
TCAGGCGTCAACCCTCACTGGCTATTGCTGATTATCTGCAACAGTCTTCGGATGACTAGGGAGCCACACTACGCGCTAAACTCCTTGAACACAGGATACTACCGGCCAGGGCATTTGTCAACCGGTAAAATTACCGGTTTCCTGCAATCCACTGCGCTGTTTAACTCAACAGCCAGCGGACTCAGCACACTTTTAGATGGATGGTCGGTGTAAAAGGGGGCTCCGGCAAACTTTCGTAGTTGACAGTTTGTCGCTGGACAAATTCCGTGCATGACTCCCGCCGGGCTTGTCAGGTTTTGACTTCCGGCTTGCGCTCGCCCAGCTTCTCGAGGAGTTCCTCCGGCTTCTCCGCTGCCCGAAGCATCTCATCCCGCTCGATCAGGCCTCTTTGATACCTATCCCAAAGCGAGTGGTCGAGTGTGTTCATTCCTAGCTGCTGGCCGGTCTGGATCGCGGAGAAGATCGAGTAGGTCTTCTTGTCGCGGATCAGGTGTTGGATCGCGGGTGTTGCAACCATCGTCTCAAAGACCGCTATTCGCCCGTTTCCATCCCTCCTTGGGAGGAGAAGTTGGGACAGAACGCATATCAGGTTGCTGCTGAGCTGAGTTCGGATCTGGTCCTGCTGGTCGAAGGGGAAGACGTCTACGATTCGGTCAACGGTTCTGGCTGAGCCTGTGGTGTGCAGAGTCGAGAACACCAGGTGGCCTGTTTCTGCCGCCGTCACCGCCGCCGATATCGTCGCCAGGTCGCGCATCTCGCCTACCAGAATGACGTCGGGGTCCTGGCGAAGGGCCTTGATGACGCCGATAGCGAACGACGGCACATCGTTTCCAACCTCTCGCTGGCTGATGATGGATTTCTTAGGCGTATGGTAATACTCGATCGGGTCCTCGATGGTGATGATGTGGCAGTCCCGATGCTCGTTGATGTAGTCAACCATTGTGGCCAGAGTCGTGGTCTTGCCGCTTCCTGTCGGCCCGGTTACTAGAAACAGTCCTCGCGGCGCGTACAGGAGTCTTTGCAGCCGCTTGTCCAGCCCGATTTCCTCAAATGACAGCAGCTTAAAGGGGATGAGGCGCATGTTCAACGCGACGCTGCCCTTCTGCATGAAGATGGCGACCCTGAACCGTGCTCGGTCCCCGAAGGTGTAGCCAAAGTCCGCTCCCTGTACCTCTTCGACTTCGGCCAGAGACCTGGCGGGAGCTATGTCCCTCATGAACTGCTCGGTTTGCTCGGGTGTAACTTGACCGTACTCTTCAAGCTTCTGAAGGTGACCGTGGATTCTCAAAGTCGGCGGTTCACCGACGAGCATGTGCATGTCGGACGCATTCATGTCAACGACTTTGTCCAGTAGTTTGGTTACGTCTATCCTCTCCGGCATTGGGCGTTCCCCTTTCCGATCTCGGGGTGACTGACCGACACGTGTATCTGCTACACTAGCGTTGTATACCATATTTGGACGAGCTTGTCAATGCGAGCGGCTTCCTTCAGTTGGACTAGGCGAAAAAAGTGCCCCGATCCGCGAAAGGCGGATCGGGGCAAATCCGGAAAGGAGAAAAGGAGAAAAGGTGTCTTCCCTGCCGAAATTATCGGCCCATCCTGCAACATTCTTTAGGGACACCAAGGAATCGCGCACGGGCTTGCGACAGAAGGGAGCCCTTGACCACAAGGAAATAGGCTGCTATACTGATTGCTGGATTGGCTCAGCCACGGTCTGCGGGCGGGAGCTCGATCACTCCGTGGTGGCACAAGCATAGTCGAACCGAGGGGTGGTTTCTCGAGTGTGGAATCGGGAAGCTCGCATAACGGAGATACAACTGCCTTCCAACGCCGCGCAGTGCCGCAGGCTTCGGAAGATCGTGTGCCGTCTTGCCTCTCACGCCCTTCGCGACCCTGATGCGGTTGCGGACGTAGAGATTGCCATCGGCGAGGCTTTGAGCAATGCCGTAAAGTATGGCGTGCTCAATTCGAAGGTTAACGTGCGAGTGGAGGCCCATTCGAAAGACGAGTTGGCCATCGATCTGGTGTATCCTGGACGCCGATTCGAAACCAGGGTTAGCTATCCTCCGGATCCCGACAGTGGCCGCGGTGGTTTTGGGCGCTTCCTCATGCGCGAGCTGACGGACAGCGTGGAGTACTCATTCAAGGATGGGCACACCACCCTCCGGATGACTAAGCACCGGCCGTAGCGACGGCAACCCCCATGTGCGCAGAACCCCGGAATACAGCCTGGGCCAAGACAGTCCCGAATCCTCACGCGTGCCTCGAAAGAATCCGTTTTCGATGGACTGCCGGTATGGACGGTGCTATAATTGTCACGCGTAGAGTGAAGCCTTCGTTGTGTATGGAAAGCGATTCCGATGAGTCATCCTCACGCCGGGTTACACAAAGCAAAACTTCGCGGCGACCAATATGTGCTGAAGCTCGTTTTCTGGGAGGTTACCTCTGCCTGCAACCTGAGGTGCGTCCACTGCCGGGCTTGCCCGGCGGAGCAGGGATCGTCAGATGAGCTGACAACCGACGAGGGAAAGAGGCTGATTGACCAGATCGCCTCATTTTCGAAGCCGGTCCTGGTTTTGAGCGGTGGCGAGCCCCTCATCCGCCTGGACGTATTCGAGATTGCGGCATACGGAACCTCCAGGGGCCTGCGGGTTGCGCTGGCCACGAACGGCACGCTTGTCACGCCCGAAGTCGCGGGAAGGATAAAGGAAGCAGGCATCCAGCGTGTGAGCGTGAGCATTGACGGGGCCACAGCCGCCTCGCACGATGAGTTCCGCAGGCTGCCCGGCGCATTCGAGGAGGCCTGGCGCGGCATAGAGAGCATCAAGGCGGCTGGCATCCCGTTACAGATCAATACAACGGTCGCGAAGCACAATGTCCGCGAGCTGCCCGAAATCCTGAATCTCGCAATCGAGCGCGGCGCTGCGGCGCTGCACATCTTCCTCCTGGTCCCCACCGGGTGCGGAAAGGAAATCGCGGACGAGGAGATGATCGCCCCGCAGGAGTACGAGCGGGTGCTGAACTGGCTCTACGAGCGCTCGAAGGATGCGAAAATCGGCCTCAAGGCGACCTGTGCCCCGCACTACTTCCGCATCATGCGCCAGCGCGCGAAGGAAGAAGGGGCCGAGATGACGTTAGAGAGTCACGGATTCGAGGCAATGACCAAAGGGTGCCTGGCCGGGTCCGGAGTCTGCTTTGTCTCACACAGAGGCGAGGTCTACCCATGCGGCTACCTGCCTGTCTTGGCCGGCAGCATCAGGCAACAGCATTTTCGGGACATCTGGGACAACGCGGAAGTGTTCGAGGCCCTGCGCGACGAAGATAACCTGCGGGGCAAGTGCGGATACTGCGAGTTCCGGCGCGTCTGCATGGGCTGCCGCGCTAGGGCATACGCCTGCACGGGGAACTACCTCGATCCCGAGCCGTATTGTATCTACGAGCCCCAGCGCACAATCGGGCACGTCGGCGGGACCGGAGGTCTTGGGAAGGGCGGTGAAGTGCGATGGCGGATGATGAAATCAGGCTGACGCAGTTCAGCCACGGCGGTGGGTGAGCGTGTAAGGTGAGTCCCAAGGACCTGGCGCAGGTTCTGCGCCATTTGCCGCCGATTACAGATCCGAATGTGCTGATCGGGCTGAGCACGGCCGACGACGCCGCCATTTACAGGGTCAGCGATGATATTGCCATTGCCTTCACGGTTGACTATTTCACCCCCGTTGTGGACGATCCCTATGATTTCGGCGCCATTGCGGTTGCCAATGCGCTGAGCGACTGCTATGCGATGGGCGTGCAGCCGTCAATCGCGCTGAACATAATCGGCTTCCCGACGCGGACTCTGCCGCTGTACGTGCTCGACCGGGTTCTTAAAGGCGGCTCCGACAAAGCCGTGGAAGCCGGGGTGAGCATCGTGGGCGGGCACACGATTGACGATCCGGAGCCGAAGTACGGCATGGCGGTCGTCGGATTTACCCATCCTGAGCGCTTCATCAGCAATGCGGGCGCCAGGAAGGGCGATGTGTTGGTGCTCACCAAGCCGGTGGGAATCGGCATCATCACCACGGGCATCAAAATGGGCGTATCGCCCGAGCCGGCGGCCCGGCACGCGACAGAGCTGATGAAGGCCCTGAACCGCGATGCTTCGCTGGCGATGGTCGAGGTCGGAGTGGATGCGTGCACGGACGTCACGGGCTTCGGGCTGCTCGGCCACCTGTGGGAGATGTGCACGGCGAGCAAGCTCGGTGCGACTATCAGCCTGTCTGGGATTCCTGTGCTCTCGGACGCCTGGCAGTTGGCGGAGGACGGCGCGGTACCTGGAGGAGCCTACTCGAACCGCGAATATGTGATAGCCGACGTGACCTTCGATCCGGGGATTGGGGAGATCGCGCAGTTGGTGCTTTCAGACCCTCAAACTTCGGGCGGCCTGTTGATTGCTGTGCCGCCGGAGAAGGCGGACCGCCTGCTGGACGCGCTGAAACAGGCGGGAACGCCGATCGCTGCCAGAATAGGTGAGCTTACCGCTGACCTCCCCGGCCGGATACGGGTGACAGCCGGAAACCACGAGGAAATTGGGAT
>DATKXU010000068.1:0-4997 GCA_035528905.1 Armatimonadota bacterium | reverse complement strand
GTCGGGAGGAAGATTCTCGTGGAGGTACAGGGCGCAAGCCCGATGGTTTGGATTGTTCTGGCGATCCTCAAGGCCTTCGCCATGGTTCAGCGACTACGACCGAGTACTCGAGGCGATGCACGACCAGTACTGCAGCATTCTGGAGAAGCGGACCGGTCGGAGGATAAGCCGCCGGGAACGCAGGAGGTGGGCGTTAGAATGGGCGCACAGGAAGGCGAGCGGATCGGCAGGGGCTGTTTGTGCTACTGGGCCAGGCGCGTCTGGTATTACCCCGAAGGGGCATCTATGACTCGGCTGCCTTATCCGACTGCGGAAATGATACCCGATTTGACGCCGGATGAGTTCCGCCTGCTGGACGCAGCGGGGCAGATCGTGCGGCGGGAGGCGTGGGAAGAGGCCAGCACCTAGCGGCCAGTAGCAGAATTTCATATTTGCCCGAATAGTCCCGATGGCCATCGGGACGAAAGCGGAGGCTAGAAAGCCCTGATCCTTACGTAAGGGAGGATCAGGGCTTTCTCTGTTTTCGGGCAAAGTCGTGGCGGCTCCGACCATTACTACTCTGCGAAGTAGCTTCGCTACGTAGCACGAGATTTCGGGCGAAATACCGCTCTCTAGGGGGCGAGACTTCAGAGGAGGAGAGATGCTTACTCTCACAGGGATGCTAGCCGTCGGCTTGGCCGCTCTACTCGGAGCGGTGGTCGAGGGCGGCAGCGCCGAACCCGCGAGCGGCGATACCCCGGCAACGGGGACAGCGGGAGATACAGAAGGCGGTGGAGGCGAACCCGCCGGCGCCGGAGGAGCAGCCAGCAGTCAGCGGCCAGCATCCTCCTTCGCCAAGGCTACGGAGGACGGGGCGGGCGGCCAGCAGCCACCGGAGGGAGAAGGCAAGCCGCCGGAAGGGGAGAAGGCCGAACCTTCGACGGGCGAGCTTAAGCGATCGCTAGCCGCTGTGGCGCGGGAGCGGGACGCTGAGAAGCGCCTTAGGAAGGAGACCGAATCGGAGCTGCAGCGGACTCGAGGCGAGGAACGCGAGACTCGGGGCGCAGTCTCCGGCGCGGCGGAGGGCCAGGTGGACGCCGGGACGCTCTACCCGGAGTTGAAAGGTTTGGCCTACGACCCAAAGGAGAAGGAAGTCGAACTCGACGGCGAGTGGATGTCTCCGAGGGCGGCCAAGGCCATTCTGACCACAGAGCAGCTTCAGCAGCGGGCCCAGGACTCCGAGCGCGCGCGAGAAGAGGCGTTGATCGACGAGCGCCGAGGGGAGATACTCGGCTCGATCCGGGCCGACATGAAGTCGAGCGCGAAGAAGCTCTTCCCAAACGCATCCGAGAGAATCCTGGCGGTGGCCGCCAGAGAGATCGAGGAGACGGTCGCGGGGGCGCTGTACGACCAAGGCATCGTCGGGCGGTTCGATCCCTACGATCTGCCGGAGAAACTCGAGGACATCGTCTCGGCGGCGACCCAGAAGGGCATGAACAGTGCCCTGGAACTGGTTCACGAACTACAAAACCCGCAGGCGATGGCGCAGGCGGCGGCCGGGGAGCGAGAGCCGGCTGCACCCGGCGGGAAGGCGGCGAGTCCGGGATCGGAACAAATCCGGATGGCCGACCTGACGCCGGAGAAGCGGCTCGAGAAACGACGCGGGATTGTCGACCGCGTATTCAGCAAACTAGGCATCAGCGACTAGAGGGTCATTTCGGGCCTTCGAGCTGATCGCCAAAACTGGAGGAAAGCGAGATGGCATGGACGGGCGATTATATGAGCGTGATTAACGAAATCATGCTCGAGGACCCGCTTGATGATGTTCTGGGGGATGCCGTTGTACGGCTACCCTGGTGGCATCGAATTATGTCAGTGGGATCCGTGAAGGAGTTCCACGGCAAGTGGCTGAAGGGCGTCATCCAGACGGTCTTCAACTACAACGCGAGTCCGCGCGAGGAACTGGATGACGTCATACTTCCACTGCCCGACAAGTTCGAGGAGCTGCGATTCACGATTTTCCAGGTGATGAGCAGCATAGGGTGGACGACCGAAGAGGCGGAGGACGCCGTCAAGACGGACAGGGACGCGGTGCTGAACCTGGTTCAGCGGAAAGTAGCGCGCGCTCCAATCGACATGCAGAGGAAGATCAACTACTTCCTCGCGACCGACGGCACAGGGCGACTGGCCCGGGTATCGGCATACAACGCCGGGACCCGAGTAGTGACGACAGACAGCACGAAGGCGAATTTCGCCTGGGATCTGCTGCAGTGGGTGTACAACGGGATGTTGGTGGACGTCTTTACGGTAGCCGACATCACCGGGACCGCGGCCTGGACGCCGAAGGCGCTTCAGGTGAGGGTTGACCAGGTGAGCAAGGTAGCCGGGACGTTCCGGATTACAGTGGTTGACGGAAACCCGAACTCGGTGATCGATGCTGCGCCGGCGAACGACGACTTCGTGTTCGTGAATAACTCGGTGAAGTTGGACACCAGCGACAAGTTCGTGAGGTTCAAAGTCCCATACGGGAAGATGAACATCATCGACGACGGCAGCTCCGACGGGAACGAGTTCCACGACGGATCCGTTGTGGGCGCGAACGGCTGCTGGGCCGGAAAGACCTACTGCAACCTGGACCGGCTGCTATACGACCAGCTCAAATGCGCCATGTGGCGCGCGAACAACTGGAAGACCGGCGGGACGGCCGGGACTCCGGAGATCGCCAGCGTGGCGGATATCCAGGAGGTAATCCGACTCCAGGATGAGGAGGGCGAGAGTGGAAGCCTGATCACGGCGCTCTACATGAACGGGAAGACCCGGAACTGGCTGGGTCGGACGGCGGACGCGGAGCGGAACACGTTCACTCCGTCGCAGTCCGGCAGGATCACTCCGGGCATCTTCACGGAGCAGATGCGGACCGGGACAGGCCGGCTTGTGGACATCGTGCCGATGAGCGGGATGCCGGACGGCCACATTGATTTCGTGGCCGAGCAGGACTACGTCCGACTGACCAAAGTGCCGGTCGGGTGGCACAACCTCGACGGCAAGCGAGTGTTCACCCCTCCGACGGCGCGCAACCTGACTCATGAGTCCTGGATGCGGACCCGGTTCAACACAATAGGTCTGTCCTGGGGTTCCGCGCACATGGAGGACATTGATATCTCCGCATGAGTTGTCATATTATAGGCGTTTTTTGACGGCGACGGTAGGCGCGGGCATATGCCCTAACACAAGAGCGACACCATTCACATAGGCCATCGGAAGCCGTCCGCCGGATGCCAAACTCAGAGCGGGACTTGACTACTCGGCATTTGGTACAACGACGATGATTGTCATCAACGTAACTGGAGCGGTGAAAACGGTAATGTGTAGTCTGACCAGGCAGAACGATAAGATTCTCGATGGCATTGTTACTTCTATTGCCATCAAGATGATGCACTGTCTCTCCTGGTTTGAGCGGTCGTCCAAGGTGGAGTTCCATGATATAACGATGTTCCAGCATATGACGACCATTTACCGAAATATACCTATATCCATCCTTGGCGGTATGCCCGCCCGTCCATCTTGGATGCAACGGGCCGGACCGGGCCTTGCCAGCGCACTCAAGGGTGCAGTACTTCTGGTGGCCGCGGGTTGGATCAAAGGTCTTACCGCACCTGACGCATTCTCGTGGTTTATATCCATGTGCCATAGGCAGACTGTAGCAGATTACGCTGTGATTGTCAAACCGATTGACGTAATAGCGTAAGGCAACTAGCGGAGGGGGATGCGAGGGCATCTCCCTCCGATGAAAGGAGAAAACAATCATGAAGAGGATTTCGCGAACAAGGGTGGGCAGGGTCACCCTGCCCCTACTGGTGGTAGTGATACTCCTGGCGGCGGCCTTGGGGCCGTGTCTGGGAGCGAGCGGCTGGTACGATCGGGTGGTCGTTACCAAGAACCTGCGGCTGGGCACGGCGGCGGCCGGGCCTGAGTGCGTGCTGCTCGGCGCGGGCGCAAAGAGCGGCGGGGAGTACGCGCTGAGGGTATCAGCGACCTACGACACAAATGCAGTGGACATCAGATGCTCTTCCGCCGGAAACACCGCGGCGCGGTGGGCACATGCAGGGGCCTTCTACATCAAGCAGGCCGGCGCTGCCGGCAGCGCCTGTGCGGTCAGAGGTTACGCCTACTCCGAGAAGACCGATGGAGCGAACGCCGGGGAAATCTGCGGCGTCTACGGCATCGGCGAACAGCACGGAGGAACGAGCGGGTCCATAAGCGCGGCCGGGAAACTGGTGGGAGTACGGTCGAGGATCACGATTCCGACCGGGTTGACGATCTCAACCGGAAACTACTACGGACTGTTGATACAGACCGACATCCAGTCCAGTATCGCAAGTGCGACTGAGAGCGCGTACATCAAGATCGAGGATCTCCGAGCCGGATCGGGCCTGCAACCTAAAGCGGTCTTGAGGCTTGTCGGCCTCGACGCTGGGACAGCCAATACGAACGTGTACAAGACAGACATACCGAGCAGTGGAACCATCGTTGGGGCATTGAAGGTATGGGTGAACGGCACGGAGCTGTGGATTCCGCTGCTGGCGAAAGGATCGTAGGACGATGAGGCCATGGATGGGCAGGATGACCCTGCCCCTACTGGTGGTTCTGGTGGGATGTCTCTGTACGGCCGCGGACGAAGGGCCGACGGGCCGGAACGCGGCGCGGATCCAGGAACTCACGCGAGGCCAGGAGCGGATAATCGCGCAGATGCACACCGCGCAGAACCAGATCGTTCAGCTCGAGGGGTTCATCGAGGACAAGAAGATCGAACTCTACAAGGCGCAGGGCGCGATCGAAGAGCTCGAGCGACAGGACGCCGAAGCGAAGAAAGAGGCCGAGGCTTCCGACTCCGCTAAAGCTACGTCGGACAAGCCGGCGGACGAGGCGCAGAAGAAGTAGCGCATTACACCGGTCCCGGGAGGTCCGGGACCGGTCATCCTTAAGATTGGAGGTTTGGGATGAAAACATTGAGATCG
>DATKXU010000067.1:0-2609 GCA_035528905.1 Armatimonadota bacterium | reverse complement strand
TGCTACAAGAAGCTGCATGATGAACTGGATGCCGAGACCGCTGCTGGGAAGTTTCCGAAGAAAAGTGTTGACGTGACGCCGCGAGTGTGCTTGGCTGTTGGTAGCTGAGTCATCGGAAAGGACTGCCAACAACAATTCAATCTGCGGTGCCCTCGGGTCCTCCGAAATCCCTTTCGGTGGCTCAGCCCCCGTGGGCACCAACATGGAGGGCTGTCCATGTCTGACAAAGTCCGCGTAACGTCGATAGAGCCCGTGACTTCGAACCACGAGCCGATACCATACAGATTCACGCCAGTCCCAGAGGCAATGCTTTACGACCCAGAGATCAGCGTTGAACTCAAGGGCTTCCTGTCTATCCTGATATCATACTCAAGGCCGAAGCAGGGCAAACTCGTCATCTGGCCTGGCATCGAGGCGCTAGCGAAGATATGTGGGTGCTCTACGCGGAAGGTGCGCAGGATGCTTGAGGCCGCGGTGAAACTCAAGCTTGTCGAGCGTAAGCGCAGGATCGGGACGTCGTCTGTGACGAGCCTCGGCTTCATCGAGCGCTACAAGAAATGCCTGACGAATGGGACTAATCCGTCCCCAACGGATGAGCACGGATTGTCCTGTAAAGTAGACGTAGTAGAAGCAGACGTAGAAGAAACAGAAACATCTATTGTCGCTGAGCGACGGGTGGCCACCACAGAGGCTCCGTCAAAGGCGGAATCATTCACGGACTTCTGCGACCGCGCAATCTACTCGTGGAACACCATCATCGCCGAGCCATACGGTCGTCCGAGGGTCACCGCGCGCAGCAAGGCGATAACCGACAAGCTTAGGTCTCGTAGGCAGGACCCGAACTGGGAAGACCCAGAGGCGGTGATGCGATCCTGCGTACCGCTCAGCGACTTCATGGCTGGAGGTGGCGATTTCGGTGGCATCACAATGATGACGCTCGTGCAAAACGCGAAGGGAGCTCAGAACGCCCTCGACGGTCAATACCGGCGCAGGGAGCCGCTGAAGCCGCCCAAGCCGCAAGAGAAACCCGACATGATCGACGGCATGGTGAACCTGACGAAGGCGCGGCGGGAGGCTGCTGCGGCGGCTGAGAGGGGCGGCGAGTGACAGAGCGCATCCCGCCGCACGACATCGACGCCGAGACCTACGTGATAGGCGGGGCGCTACTGGATGACTCGACGTTCCCCGAGCTCTACGCGTACCTGCCGGAGGAGGCGTTCTACGTTGCGAAGCACCGCGAGATCTGGCGGGTGATGGGGCTGATGCTCCTTGACGGCAAGAAGCTTGAGGTCTTCAGCGTGCACCGGGCCCTGCAGAAGGAGGGCATCGACGACCTCCACGCGCTGACCGCGATGCAGAGCGCGGTCCCGAGCACGTCCATGCTGATGGAGTACGCGGAGTCAGTGCGCAACCGATCGGCTGGGCGGAACATGCTTGAGGTCTGCATGAAGGTCGAGAACCAAGTCTACGGGCACGAGGACCCGGCGATAGCGAGGGCAACGCTGGAGGACTTGCTGCGCGAGCAGGAGACCGCGTCAAGCGGGTGGGTGCACATGCGTGACCTTCCGCCGCGCAACGGGGAAAGGGGATTCGATGTCGGCATACCTGCGTTGCAGTCGGCAACTGGCGGGCTTTATACCGGGCTCAACATACTTGCCGGGCTACCGGGGGCAGGCAAGACAACCCTCTTTGCCCAGCTCGCAAACCGAATCATGGCCGCAGGGAATCAGATCTCCTTCGTCAGCATGGATCAGGATGTCAACTCCTTCGATGAGGTGCTTCGGCAATCCTGGGCCGGCATAGAGGAGGAAGCGGTCAAGCGCCACGACTACGCTGGCATGCCGATGCTCGGCGCGTACTACCGCGGGCCGACGCGGCTGAGCGACATCCTGGCGCACCTGCGGGTCAACGCCTCGGCCGGGTACAAGTTCGCCCTCGTGGACTACCTGCAGATCATCGACGTGCCTGGGAATGACGCCGACTGGCAGAAGTCGGGGCTTGCGGCGAAGGCCCTGAAGCGCCTGGCTCTCGAGCTGGGGCTGACCATCCTCCTCGTGGTCTCGTTCACAAAGCCGAAGGAGGGCAAGCGCCCGTCCATGGACCAGATACGCGGATCGCTTGAGATATGCCATGCAGCCGAGCAGATCTGGATTCTGGACCCGGCGATGGACTCAGGCGGGCGCAAGGTGACGCTGTATCTCGACAAGACGCGGCACAAGGCCAGGTCATTCATCGAGTTAGACTTCCGCGGCGACATAAGGAGATTCTACGACGCTGGGGAGGCCCCTGTAGTCGATTCTAACGCGATGGCGAGAGCGATGACTCCGGGTATGGCTGAGATCGAGAGGAAGCGGCTGTCAGCAAGCGAGGACTCTGCGGGGGACTATCCTGGCGTGGTGCCAGGCGCTGCTTCGGAGGGTGGAATTTGCGGTGAGCAGGCAATGCGATCGTCCCGCAGCTCGCGGCCACGTTCGTGAGGGCATTCATGGAAACGATTGGGGTAGCGTGATGAGCGTCGTATGGGCGGGGACGATCCACGGGGAGCCATGTAGTAAGGCGAACAGCCGGCGCAAGACTCGTTGGGGCGGGGTGATCAAGTCCGAGAAGGC
>DATKXU010000066.1:0-4007 GCA_035528905.1 Armatimonadota bacterium | reverse complement strand
GAGCCGGGTCAATGCGGCTCAGCAGGAGCTTCGCCCTCCCATACTTCAATCTTGATGCTGGCGGAATGAAGCTCTTTCCGACAGCAGAACCCGTATACGCCTGCCCTGCTGCGAGAAAGAAGCCCATTCCCGCAGCATCGGAGCATCCCAGGCCAGCCCAGCCTGCGGCGGGGGTTTGTGAGATTAGCGTGTGGATTCACCCACACGCGCATTCTGTCCCCTTCTCTCCCACTCCCCTATTCTCCCATTCTCCTTTTCTCCGATTCTCTAGCTCTCTGTAGAGCGCACGAGATGGCGCAGGCCGGAGGATTTCGCCGCCAACGCCTCTAATTGCTAAATGGCAAACCACAACCGGGAGTTAAGTATGGAATGGATTATCGCGTTTTTGCTTCTGCTGCTCGCCTTCGCGGTCAGGCGAACCGAGGATTTCGAGCGGCCGTTCCTCTTCGGGACGCAGGTGATTGACGAGGGGCGCCTCGACGAGATGCTGGGGCTTCTCAGCAAATACGGGGGCACGCAGTCGCGTGTCGGCGTCTGCTGGCTCGACAACGAAAAGGTGCGCGGCCAACGGTATGATTTCAGCAGGGCGGACGAGGAGGTCCGGCTGCACCTGAAGCACGGCCTCAGCGTGCTGCTGAACCTGGCAACCGTGCCGTATTGGGCGAGCGAGGCTCCACCAGAGGCTCTCAAGATACTGAACGAGCGCGGCCACACGCATCTCGCGGGCACCTTGATGATCAGCCCGAACCACACGGACGACTACGTGCGCTGGGTCGAGGCGGTAGCGAAGCATTTCGGCGACCGCACGGAGTACTACGAGATTTGGAACGAGCCGGACGGCATGGCCGGGCCGATCATCCATTACGATGACGAAGGCAAGCTTCAGGATGTCTGGTATGGAGGCGATCCCGCCGCTCTCACGCGCGTGCTGAAGGCCGCTTACACAACCCTTCACAGGTGTCACCCGGGCTGCACCGTGGTGGCGTGCAGCCTGGAGAGCAAGACGGCCTTCCTCCAGGGCATATACGAGGCGGGCGGCAAGGGATACTTCGACGCCGTGTCCATTCATCCTTACGGCGAGCCGGGCGAGCCGCTCCTGCGCAGGTGGATTCAGGAAGTGCGCGACCTGATGGTCTCCCAGGGCGACGGCGACAAGGGAATCTGGATCACGGAATACGCCTGGGGCTTCGCCGATCGGCCGGGACCGATGTTGGAGGCAATCCGCTGGGGGCGCGAGAACCCATATATAGCCGCGCTCCACGTCCATCTGGCGAACCACCTGTTCGAGAATTACGAGGTAGGCGCCGGCCCGCTGAAGCCGACGCCGGGCCTGATCGCGTTCAAGCAGGCGGTGGAGGAAAAAGGCCCGCGCGAAAGCTGCTCATACGACTTCGAGGCCGGGCTGCCGATCGAGTGGCGCTTGCCGCCGGATCAGACGGAGACATCGGAACTGGCCAGCGTCTCCAGTCCAGTGCATGGCGGAAAGCGTGCGCTCCGAGCGGCTAGTCAGGACAGGTGCGTCACCCTCATCTGCAACGCCTACGTCAAGGATCACAACAGCACCCTCAGCTTCTGGTTCGTCATCCCATCGGGCGATAATGGGAAGGGAACAAGGCTTGAGGTCACCACGACGCCTGCAACCCCCATCTACGGCGCAGACAAGACCACTATTCTGCATCAGAGAACGCCGCTTAACCAGTGGGTGAGGCAGGAGATCAAGCTCGCCGACATTGACCCAAACCTGTCCGGCAGCACGCTGATGAACGTGACGATCTCCGCAATCAGCGACGCGCCCGGCGTTTCGCTGGTTCTGGACGACTTCAGCATTACTCCGGGGCACGGACCCCTGAGACCTCGCCCGAGGCCCACGGGTTCGATCCAGGGGATTGTCAGGGATTATCTAGACCGCCTCGGCCTCGGGGCCAAAGTAGTGCTTCAGCACGAGTCCCGGGCGAGCATAGATGTGACGTACGGCGACGACGGCGTCTTCGCGCTCCAAGCCCTGGAGCCGGGCGAGTATCGAGTATCCGCCCAGGCGGATGGCTGTGAGCGGTTTGCGACCACCGTCTCGGTCCTCACGGGCATCGTCACCAAGCTGCCTATATACCTCAACCCCGCGTTCAACATGGTCAGGAATCCCGGCTTCGAGGAGGGAGATCAGTGCGGCGTCGGCGCATCATGGGAAACAACCTGCGGTGGGCCTCACCCGGAAATCTATGATGTAACCGACCTGGCGAGCCATTCCGGAGAGCGCTCCCAGAGAATGAGCTGTGAAGGGTACAACTTCGACACCCGAGCGATATGCTTCCACGACGATCCCAAGACCGGCGAGAAAGTCTTCCATCCGGCGCACGGGATCGCGCTCCGCAGCCAGGCCATCTCGCAGGTCATCGAAGGGCCGATAACACCGGGCGAGGAATACCGGCTCTCCGCCTGGGTGAGAATCCAGAGGCTTGTCGCGCATTGGGAGTGGCTTCGGCTGTCCGTCCAGTGGCTGGATGAGAATGGCAAGCTCATCGGAGAGAGCCGGGAGAGCGATGAGGATAGGGCCAACATTGACCGCCATGACTGGAAGCTGATCACCGCCCGCGGTGTCGCTCCTAAGGGAACCGCGAAGGCGAGGATATGGCTGCACCACCACTTTGAGCATGGAGTTGTGTGGTACGACGACGTATGCTTTGCGAAGATAGAGGACACAGAGCGGTGAACAGCCGAGAGCGAGTGATACGCGCCATAGAATTCAAAGGGCCGGACAGGGTTCCGCTGTTCCACGGCGTTCTGCCGGCCGCGCTGCTGGTCCACGGCCAGGCCCTTGTGGACCTTCTCAACGAGTTCAAAGACGATTCCGGCGGGTCTTGGAAGGTCCCGGAGATTGAGGAGCTTGACGGCACATACCGCGAGGGTACGTTCACCGACCCCTGGGGCGTGGTCTGGCAAAACGATCGCGACGGGATGCTCGGCATACCCGTCGGTCATCCGCTTGCGGACTGGAGCGGCTACGAGACTTACAAGCTTCCGGCGAACCCGGGCGATGACTGGTATTCCGCGACACAGAAGGGCATCGAGGATTCGGGCCACGATCACTACGTAGTCCTCGGCGCCATCAACCTCTTCGAGCGGATGCAGTGGCTTCGCGGCTACGAGAACCTTCTCACCGGCATCGCCCTCGGAGCTCGGGAGGCATACATCCTGCGCGACAGCCTGGTGGAGCACCATCTCGAGTATCTGCGCAAGGCCGCCAGGTTGGATGCTGACGCGTTCCACTTCAGCGACGATTGGGGCACGCAGGTCTCGCTCATAATACGTCCGGACACCTGGCGGAACTTCTACAGGCCCGCATATGCCCGCATGTTCGAAGTCTGCAAGGCCGCCGGGAAACACGTCCACTTCCACACTGACGGCGTCACCTGGGACATAATGCACGATCTCGTCGAGATAGGTATTGATGTCCTGAACGTCCAGCACAGCATCATGGACCTGCGGCGGATCGCCGGGGAGTTCGGCGGGAAGGTCGCGTTCAGGTCGGACCTCGATCGCCAGCATATACTGCCGCACGGGACGCGGGAGCAGATTCGCGCGCACGTGAGGGAAGTGTTCGAGGCGCTGGGCAGCTACGAGGGCGGCTTGATCGGCCACGGGGAAATCGCTCCGGACGTGCCATTGGAAAACGTGCGGGCCGTGTTCGAGGCCTGGCGCGAATTCGGGGTGTATACAAAGGGATCCTGACGCTTCCCGCAGAATACTCTGGCGGCCTGTTCCGCCCCAACCGTGTATTGTGACAGGCGGTGCAGCGGTCCGCAATAGATTGAGCTTGCCCCAGCATGCCTGCTATGCGTATCGTCCCGTGATTCACAGCAGTGAGTCCGCGTGCGTGTAGGTTTGTCAAACATGTGTTACACCACCTCCTGGTAATGACGGAGCATCTGGGATGCGGAGCGCCACCCATGGGCCATCAGCGGCTGGCGGTTGGATTCTCCAAGGTAGCGGTTGAACTGGTCTTTGATATA
>DATKXU010000065.1:0-2036 GCA_035528905.1 Armatimonadota bacterium | reverse complement strand
AGGCGCCAGCCTCGACGAGCTTCGCCATGAATGGCGACGGCTTTCCCACAGCGAACCACCAAGGATCAGTCGCGACCTGCTGATCCGGGGGATCGGCTATCGGCTCCAGGAAATCCAACATGGCGGGCTCGGCAAATCTACGCGGCGCAAGCTGAAGACTCTGGCGAAGATGTTCCGGACCGAAGGCCGGGTCGCTCCTGATCCAGGTCTCAGCCTGAAGCCGGGCGCCCGGCTGGTACGCGAATGGCACGGACGCACCCACACAGTCACGGTAACGGAAGATGGGTTCGAGTATGGCGGCATGACGTATCCGTCACTCACCAAAATCGCCAGTAGGATCACCGGTGCGCATTGGTCTGGCCCTCGCTTCTTCGGGCTTGTGCGGGTAGCCGCACCGCACCGGCGCGACGGAGGCGACAATGGCTAAGTCGGGAAAGCCGTCGAGACCGCCTACCGGAAAGATGCGATGCGCGATTTACACGCGCAAATCGTCGGAGGAGGGCCTGGAGCAGGCCTTCAACTCGCTCGATGCCCAGCGCGAAGCCTGCGCGGCCTTCGTTCTCTCCCAGAAGCACGAAGGCTGGACGGTATTGCCGACGCCGTACGATGACGGCGGCTTTTCCGGCGGGACACTGGGGCGCCCTGCCCTCCAGCGACTTCTTGCCGATATCGGCGCCGGCAAAGTGGACGTGGTGGTAGTTTACAAGATCGACCGGCTGACGCGTTCGCTGTTCGATTTTGCGAAGATCGTGGAGGCCTTCGATGCTCGCGGCGTTTCCTTTGTTTCAATTACGCAGCAGTTCAACACCACCACGAGCATGGGTCGGCTGACCCTGAACGTCCTCCTCTCCTTCGCCCAGTTCGAGCGGGAAGTGGCCGGAGAGCGTATCCGCGACAAGATCGCCGCTTCAAAGAAGAAGGGCATGTGGATGGGCGGCCTGCCGTCCCTTGGATACGACGTGCAGAACCGAAAGCTGGTCGTCAATGACGAGGAGGCTCGCACCATCCTCCATATCTTTCGGCGTTACGTCGAACTCCGATCGGTGCGTGCTCTCAAGGCAGAACTCGATGCTGCAGGAATCCGCGGCAAACACCGCACCTTCGCGGACTGCACCCTATATGGCGGCCAGAAGCTGTCCCGAGGCGCCCTCTATTTGATGCTGCAGAACCGTATCTATCGCGGCGAGATCACGCACAAAGGCGACGCTTATCCAGGAGAGCATCCGGCCATTGTCGACAAAGCCCTGTGGGACAAGGTCCAGTCTGTCCTCGCCGAGAACCGGGTCGACCGGGCTACAGGAGCAAACGCAAAGTATCCCAGCCTGCTCGCCGGGTTGGCCTTCGACGAAAGCGGCGGGCGATTGACGCCCACACATGCCGTGAAGAAGGGTACGCGCTACCGGTACTACGTCTCGAGGTCGCTCATTACCGGAACCGCCAAGGACCATTCGCAGGGAAGGCGGATACCCGCTGGCAACTTGGAGACCCTCGTCGTTGGGAGACTCCGCGCCTTCCTCGCCGATGAAGGAGCGGTGCTCGGCGCAATCACCAATGCGGAGCAGAATGGAGCCCAGCAGAAGAGGCTGATCATGCGTGGGCGTCAGATCTCAGAGGAACTCCCTACGCTTGCCCCAGACATGGTCCGATCCATCCTTATGACGCTCGTCAACCGGATCGAGATCAAGGAGGAGCACATCGAGATCAGAGTCTATCGGCAACGGCTTCACGACCTACTCCAGGCACAGTCGGTAGAACCGTCTTTCGCCGCTCCCACCCCTACTAGCCACCCTGGGGATATTCTAAAACTCAAGATCAAGGCGCGACTTCAGCGCGTCGGCCGCGAGATGAAACTGGTCGTGCACAATGCCGACGACCAAGCGGCAGCCGATCCAGGGTTGCTCCGGATCGTTGCTCGCGCGCACGACTTTCGAGAGCGTCTGATGCAAGACCCCGATCTAACCGTGCCGGCCATAGCCAGCCAGGAGCGGCTTACCATCGGCTACCTGTCTCGGCTGCTGCGTCTTCCTTCGCTGGCA
>DATKXU010000064.1:0-6409 GCA_035528905.1 Armatimonadota bacterium | reverse complement strand
TGCGGAAGCGGGTCGTTCCTCATCGGGGCTTACCAATACCTGCTCGACCATTGCCTCAAATGGCATATCGAGCACACCCCCGAAAACCACAAGAAGGCCGTCTACAAGGACACCCGCAACGGCCAATGGCGGCTGACCATCGAGGAAAAGAAGCGCCTGCTCACCACGCACATCTTCGGCGTCGACATCGATCCTCAGGCCGTGGAAGTCTCCAAGCTGTCGTTGCTGCTGAAGGTGCTGGAAGGCGAGACCGACCAGAGCCTGCGCATGGGCCTGCTGCCCTTCAGCGACCGCGCCCTGCCCAACCTCGCCGACAACGTGCGGTGCGGCAACTCCCTGATCGGCCCCGACTACTTCACCGGCAGGCTCATCAACCACGCCGACGACATGACGCGGGTCAATCCCTTCGACTGGAAACGGGCATTCCCCGATGCCATGAAGGATGGTGGGTTCGATTGCGTGATCGGGAATCCGCCGTATGTGCGCAGCATCAACTTGAAGGAACAAGCCCAGTGGCTCTGGGAGATCTATCGCTCGCTCTATCGCGCTGCTTCCGCACGGGAGTGGGACACCTATCTGATCTTCGTCGAGAAGGGCCTCGAGCTGCTGAACCCGCATGGCACGTTGGGTTTCATCCTGCCCAACAAGTTTGTGAATTCGGGCGTCGGGGAAAACCTGCGAGCCATCATCGCTCGTGGTCGCTACCTCGACAAGCTTCTGCACTTCGGAGCTTTTCAGGTCTTCCCTCAGGTAACCACTTACACGTGCCTGCTATTTCTGAACGCAGCGGGAACATCGTTCGCCAAGCTGGCGCGCTACGTCGGACCCGTGAATCAGAAGGATGCTCCGTGCCCGTTGCCGGAGGAAACGCCTGGACTGTGGATTACCTCGGAGGTTCCCTCTGCTGAACTCACACCAGCTCCGTGGGTCATTGCGGGTTCAACCGGTGATCTCCTCATCAAGCTCAGACAGCAACCCGCGCTCGGAAGCATTGCCGATGTTTTCCAGGGAACGGGAACCAGGGCTGACAGGGTTTACCTGCTTGAGGAGCGCGGGAGTAAGGGAGCCTTGTTGAGGGTATATTCGTACGAGAAGGATACGGAGTTTCCTCTGGAGCGCACCTTCCTGAAGAGGGTCTTGCGCGGGAGGAGCATTGGCCGCTATGAGCCGAAGAAGGAACCGAAGCTGCTGCTGATCGTGCCCTACGAGGTGATCAACGGGAAAAGCATCCTCGTGCCGGAGAAGAACCTCGCGCAGATAGCGCCGCGTACATTGGCCTACTTGCGAGACTGCAAGGCCCGCCTTGATGAGCGGGAGAAGGGCCGGTTCAAGGGAGCAGGTTGGTACTGCTATGGCCGCCCGCAGAACATGGACCGCTTCGAGGTGGCTCAGAAGATTGTGCTACCCGATGTAGTCAGTCGCGGCTCGTGTCTTCTTGATCGACAGGCAGCATGGCTCATAGACACGGCTTATGCCATCACGCTCAAACCCACTACATGCTTCGACTTGCGCTTCCTGTTGGCGGTACTGAACTCTCCGATGCTTACCTATTTCCTGATGGAAACAGGCACGACGTTACGTGGAGGGTATTTCCGGATGAAGACAGCCTACCTCAATCCCTTTCCGGTACCAAACGTGGACATGTCTCGCCCTTCGGAAAAGCACCATCATGACCGCATAGTTGATCTGGCCGAATCGATGCTCGCCCTGCACAAGCACCTCGCCTCCGCCAGCTCCGCTGCCCAGAAGACCGTCATCCAGCGCCAGATCGACGCAACTGACGCCGAGATTGATCGGCTGGTCTATGAGCTTTACGACCTGACAGACGAGGAAATCGCCATCGTGGAAAGCTCAACGAACAGAAAGACCGGCCAATAGGGGCTTGGCCGCGAACCTCAACCGCAGCCGTCGCCGACCGGAGCCCTCTTGTTTTCACCGCTCCTCCTCGCTACAATCCCTCCCGTGTCGAAATCCCCATCCGCAATGACACGAGGGCACCATCCGTGGACGACTTCCAGATCGTGTTGAATGCAACCGAATCCAACGCTGAAGGGCAGCTGCCGCGCTCGCCTGCGTGAACGAAATCTTCCCCCACCCCGGCAACCTCGAGAAGATCGAAGACTACTTCGACGACGGGATCGACTGCACGCACGACGGCATCTGGTACGTCGGGCGCAGCCCCAACTACAACATGGTGGCCGACTACGGCCTGCTGATCGTCCAGGATCTGCACATCGTGACCGGCAACGCCGAGCAGCGCTGCGCCCGGCTCGTGCTGTGCGGGTATTCGCCGTTCGCACATGAGGTGGTATTTCAGGCCTGACGATGAGCGTCGTGAAAGGATCGCGATGGAGAACCACCGGAGCAGATTGGCGCTGAAGATCATCCTGGCCGTGAACATCGCCTTGGTGGCGGCCTATGCTGTCGGCTGGCTGTACGTGTCGATGGATGCGACCGTTGCAGCCAACGCCAAGGTGACTGAGTTGGACAGGCACGGCGCCATCAATGAAGATGCGCTGCGCCAGTGGAATCCCGACTTGGCCGAAAACGTGCGGGCGGAGCTCGCACGGATACTGGCAAAGCTCGGTGATGAGGATGGGATGCGGTACAGCATGAACAGGGTCAGGAGCTGGCTTAGTACACGATCTCGCAAATACGATGACGAGTTCATCTTGAGCCCCGAAGGGGCAGAGTTCCATCCAGCCCAGCCCGAAGGGCTGGGGGAGGGGATGACAGGGTTCAAGCCCTGAAGGGGCGAGGTTCCATGTATCCGTGGGTACGTTTCCCATGGAACAACGCCCTTTCAGGGCTGGAGATGGTCATCCAACCAACGAACCTCCAGGGCGTTACCCTGGGCTGGATGGAACTCTGCCCCTTCGGGGCTTGCGCTCAAGGTGCCAGGTGAGCTATGCGTCTTCAGCTTCCTCTTGCTCAAACAGCCCCTTCTCACGAGGACGGGAAGGCGGTTTGCGGGCGGCGTCGGGTACCGGCGGCAGTTCGTCCGCCTGAAAACACGGTCCCTTGGCCACAGCCGACAGCAGTTCGGCCTGGGCGGGGTACTGTTCAACCGTCGCCTCCAGGACCCACAGGAGCTCCAGAAGCTCCGTCGTGAACTCGCCCGGCCACTGGTCGGTATTAATGTCGTCCAACGGCGACGACCTCCTGCCCTTGGGTTCCTTCATCCTGTAGCCAAGCCACGACTGGACTACCTTCAGGCCGGAGACTTCAAACTCGTAGACTTCCGGAGCGACGGGTGCAAACTGACCATCACCAACGCGCAGTGTCTTTGTCGCATCGTTGTACTCGTACTTCTCAGGGTAGCCCGCAATGTCGGCCGGAACGGGTTTCGCGCACCGGGCGGCGCCCCTTGGCACTTGTCCCCTGTGATGTCCCTTGGGGATGAACCGCTGGCCATAGGTGTGCAGCCAGAGCAACTTCGCGCCCGTGTCGCAGACCTTCGCGAACAATGCTCTGTGCTTCGTGATTGGAACGCGCAACTCGCATGTATCCAGTTCATCCGCAAATCGGTCGGTGAAGGCGGGTTGTGAAAGCACTCCGTATATGTATGCGTAGAGATCCTCCGGCGTGACCCTATGGCCGTAAGACTTCGCGAGCAACTCCTGCAGGCCAGGCAAAATGTTAGCCTGTTTACCCGTCGAATCGCGATACATCGGGATTGTGGCCTTAGCACCGTACGAACCCCTGAAGTGATCAAGATCAGGCAGATTCACGCAGGCAGTCAAAGCCTGCCCTCGACCAAGCGCCTGGGAAAACAAGCCCGACAAGTACAACTGGTACTCGCCGTGGACAGCCCAGAGGTTTGGACGTGGTCTGGACATCAGGCGTCCGTCAATGATGATGTACTGCCGGTCGAAAGACCTGTAGGCGTACCTCCCGGCTGAAGGTAGCGGGGCATTCCTTGGCAACTGGGAAATCGGCCTGCAATCCGCCCTCCCTTCAAGTGGCACGTCATATGTGCCATCTACTTCGCGGTCGCCTGTTCCGTGGAATGCGGCCGATCGGTCACTTGCCGAAAGCAGAGCGCGCCACCTCCGCTCTAAAGTGCGTTCGTCAGGTGCAATGGGCCAAGTCCTTTTCAGCTGCAGTCCCGAGTGCTGCCAAGGCAACAAGTCTGTGAGCAATGGCCAATCGAAATACTTGCCAATACCGGCCGGGCTGAATCGCGCCCGCCAACCATCGGGGCAGTCTTCCCATTGGCAGGAGGTCAGATCGCTGATTGCATCCAACGCCTTCAGCTTCTCTTCGCGCGTACCATCGATCCGTGCGTAGTGAACCTTCGCAGGTGCGCTCTTCTTCTTGCCGTAACGGACAGCGATGCCGATCGTTACCGGCGTTTGTATGGCGAAAACGTTCTCACTCTTGCGAGGTCCGCGTCCCTCTCCGCCTAGATCGAGAATCCAGATCTCATCGCATAACCTACGCATATGCTCACGCATACCGGAAAACGCAACGCCATGCAGGTAGCTTGACGCACTGATGAAAGATACCACCCCGGGACCAGCAGCGGTTGTATGCTCAAAAACTTTCCAGAGCGCCCATCGCCAGAAGTAGACGTACAGGTTGTACAGGTTCTTCACGTGTACGCCGTGGCCGGCGGCGATGGCGGGGTCAAGGAAGTCCCTGAAGGTCGCGACTGAGCCTTTGCCATTGTCGCCCCACCGGACCCATCCGCCCGTGCGAGCCTTATTTGTCTTGTCGGCGGCCTCATGGCGATCATAAGGCGGATTGCCCAGGCAGACGATGACGGGCACCTTGGCCTTCACCTCGAGGGCCTTGGCGTGCTGGTCGGAGATGGGCTTCAAGAAGAGCGGGAGTTGCGCAGGCGCAGCATGCGGGCTTTCCAGCGTATCGGTCAGGTAGACGTGCGTTCCGCCAGTGGGCAGCTTTGCTCCCTTGTCCTGAAGCGCCCGCGTGACGCGCAATTCCGCCACGGCGAACGGACCAACCATGATCTCGAAGCCGTAGAGGTGGGCGGCAAGGGCGGTAGCCTGCCCCGGCACGGCGCCCGCGCCCTGCTGGCTCTCAACCTTGCCCAAGGCGTGCTCGATGACGCCAAGAAGGTACGTTCCCGTGCCGGCGGCGGGATCCATTGTGACAACGTCGGGGTCGGCGAATCCCAGCGCCTTGCCCAGGCGATTAGTCAGCAGTTCGTCGATCAGCCGGACCTGTGCTCGGACGACCTCAACGGGCGTATAATATGCGCCGGCATCCTTCCGCAACTTCGGATCGTAGGCGGCAAGGAAGTCTTCGTAGAAATAAAGCCACGGATCTTTCGGTCCGATGAGCGCCGATGGCGGCACTTCCCCGATCACGCGGATCAACAGGTTCACCGAAGCGGAGATTTCCGCCAGAGCGATAGGGTCCGTCAGGACCTGCAGCGCCCGGGAAAGCAGGCTGTGCTCGGCGGCCAGAGCGCGCCCTGCACTATCCAGAGCCAGCGGGTCCGCTCCTTCGCTCCGAGCCAGCAGGAGCGCGAATGTTACCGTCTGAGCGTAAGCATCGGCGAACTGATCGTCGCTGGCATCCGGGAACAGGAGTTGCCGCCACTCCCCTGCAAGCTGCACCAGCGGCGATTGCGGGTCCTTGAGAGCGTCGGCCACGTCTTCACGCAGCATTCGGCACAGCGGGGCAAGCAGGCCAGCCAGGCCCTTGAGGTCGATCTCATGCCTGCCGCCTGCCGCGAGCCGTGTGGGAATAATGGGCCGCCAGGACAGGAAGTCGGTCAGAAGGCTCAGGACAGCTTGAGCGTCGTTGGCAGCGACAGCGTTTTTCCCATCCGCCGCCACGTCGCCCGACAGCCGGACAACCGGCCGGACAGGCTGCCCATCACGGTACAAGCCCCAATCGTTGCCGTCGCAGTAGATCAGGTTCGGTATTGCGGCAAAGCGCCTGGCCTGTTCCTTATTATGGCCGATAAACCGGTTTGGGTTCGCCCCGGCGCCGGGCGCTTTCAACTCGACATAGCCTACCAGCAGCTTCGCTTTGTGCACCGCATAGTCCGGCTTGCCCAGGCGGCCGGGCAGCTTCACCTCGCCGGTGCAGACCACGTCCAACACCAGCGTCTGCGCGACTTCGTGCACGAGTGCTTCAAACGGCCCGCGAAGCTTGTCTTCCGGCTCACCTGTGGTCATCGTGGTCATCTTCGCCGTGACCGTATCGGCGAACTTCTTCAAAGCGGCGAGTATGTCGGCCATGGCGAATGAATGCTCCAACCGGTGTCCTTACGCGGAATGACAGAGCACCATTTTACATTTCCTTCAGTTGATGTCAATACACAAGAAGCGCCGGGTTATTCGGCTGCCGTCTGTTCGGAGGTTCGTGTGGAAGATGGCGCGGGCCTCGTCGGGGTGCCTGCTGCCCAAGCCACGGGAGAGATCATCTGTGGGAA
>DATKXU010000063.1:0-3187 GCA_035528905.1 Armatimonadota bacterium | reverse complement strand
GAGGCGTGGTCGACGATCTGGAGCGCCGATGAGACGATCGGCTGGGTCTACCAGTATTTCACGCCCAAGGAACTGCGGGACCAGGCCCGCAAGGAAAGCGCCGCGCCGCGCAACTCCTACGAGTTGGCGTTCCGCAATCAGTTCTTCACGCCCCGCTACGTGGTCGAGTTCCTGACCGACAACACGCTGGGACGCATCTGGTACGAGATGCGCAAAGGCCAGACCAGGCTCAAGGACCAGTGCCGCTACATGGTCCGCCGCCCGAACGAGGTGTTCCTGGCCGAGGGCGAATCTCTCCCCTCGCCCTCTGGGAGAGGGGCCGGGGGTGAGGGCGAAGATTTGTCGCAGGAAGACCTTCTCAAGCAGCCGGCCTTTGTTCCCCATCGGCCGAAGAAAGATCCCCGAGAACTCAGGATTCTGGACCCGGCGTGCGGCAGCGGTCACTTTCTCCTGTATTGCTTCGATCTGCTCCAGACGATCTACGAAGAAGCCTGGGCCGATCCTGATCTCCCTCTCCCTTTGGGAGAGGGTCGGGGTGAGGGCTTTCGGTCGCTCCGGGACGATTATTCCACCCTGGATGCCCTGCGGCGGGATGTCCCACGCCTGATCCTCGCGCACAACCTCCACGGCATCGACATCGACCTGCGGGCAACCCAGATCGCCGCGTTGGCCCTCTGGCTCAAGTGCCAGAAGGCATACCAGGACTACGAGACCACCTACGGGCTAAGGACCAGGGACCAGGGACAAAGGACCATTCGCAGGTCCAACATCGTGTGCGCGGAGCCCATGCCGGGCGAAGAGCAACTGCTCGAAGACTTCCTCAAGACGTTGCGGCAGGACCGCCTGGAGACGCTCATCCAGCGCGTCATGCCGGTGCCGGAAGGAAGTCGGGTCCGCGCCACGCAGTCGATGGTGGACAGCCTGTGCGAGTTGGTGCGCGTCGTATGGGAAAAAATGCGTCTGGCAGGCGAAGCGGGCAGCTTGCTCAAGATCGAAGAGGAATTGCAGGAGGCCATCCGGGTCGGCCAGGAGGAATGGGAGGAGAAACAGCCGCTCTTCCGCATCACGGAGTTCGGCCTTACGGAGCAGCCGAAAGAGTCGCATCTCCGCTTCGTCCCCGGCGAAGGCGTGAGTTTCTGGCAACAGGCCGAAAGCCTGGTTATGGCTGCGCTGCACGACTTCGCCACATTCGCGGGCAATGGTCAGCGACTCCAACGGCGCCTTTTTGTGGATAATGCGGTACACGGCTTTGCCTTTGTCGATCTTTCCAGAAGGCGATTTGATGTCGTTGTAATGAATCCGCCTTTTGGCAACCCGACGGCTGTTTCGCGGGACTACCTTGGCAAGACCTATCCTCGGCTGTGGGCGGACCTATACGCAGCCTTTATCACGCGCACCGCTGACTGGCTGCTTCCAAGCGGACGACTCGGTGCCATCACTTCCAGAACGTTCCTCGCTTTATCGTCGTTCGAGCCGCTGCGCGACTTACTGCTTTGTAGACTACACCTCATGTATGCTGCGGAATGCGGTCTAGGCGTTCTGGATGCAGCCACGGTTCGGGCGGCATTTTTCGTCGCAGAACTGACAGAGCGCGAGCGCGGCTCGTTACTTTTCATTGATCTCCGAAATTCACCCGACCGAGCCCAAGACCTTCTCAGTATATTGCAGCACGAAGTTGGAACCCGCATGTTTCTTGTTCGTGCTCGTGATTTCCGCGGCATTCCTGGGAAGCCATTTTGCTACTGGTTGCCCCGACCGTTTCTTGACATGCTGGCCGGTGGTCCGCACCTCGACCGGTCACGACTGTTAGGTGACGACGAAGTAGCTTCAAATGCCAAGGTTGCCGTTGGCGCGTCTACCACAGACGATGAACGCTTTGTCCGCTGTCATTGGGAGATAGACGCTTCGCTGATTGGTCGATCCGGTTGGGTACGTTTCGCGCACGCAACTGGGTTCTGCCGTTTCTATGCGCCAACGTATGCCGTCCTGAAATGGTATGGGGATGGACATGAACTGCTCTCCATTGTTGACTCTCGGGGAAACACGAAGCCACGCCTCCGCTGTGCTCAGCACTTCTTCAAGCCGGGGCTCGTATCGCCTTACATATCGGAACTAGGACTTGGCTGTAGTTTCTTGTCATCTGAGCATGTCCTGAGCAACTCATGCCGTGGCTATTACGACATAGCCGTCGATCCCAGTGCTCTTGTTGCCTACTTGAACTCGTCCGCTGTGGATATGTTGACCTGGGCGCTTACGCCGGATCGGAAACATGAAGCGGGAATAATAGCTGCGCTGCCGCTACCGGAGTCGGTGCTTCACGATTCAGAGTTGGCAAGACTGGGGAAAGAGGCTTGGAAGCTTGCACGTCGGATTCGTGCCCATGACGAGGCGGACCCATATTACGTTGGGCCAACCGACTTGCACGAGAATCAACTCGTCGGTGTGTTTCAGCAAATAGGAGTTGTCCACGAGCGGATCGACGCCCTCGTCGCCAAGCACTTTGGAATGAGTGCGCAGGACATCAATCGTTTGCTTGCGATTGCGGGCGCGCCACATCACCTTGGAGAATGGATCGACGCCCTGGACGTGTGCGATGATTCGGCCGATGAGGACACTCAAGATGCCGACCAGGCAAGGGAAGACGACCCTTCTTCATTTCGGCAATTCCTTGGAATGAGACAAATAAAGGACGCAGTATCGCACGCGATTGGCTGTGCCTACGGTCGCTGGGATATTCGCGCTACCACAGGAGTTGTAGCGGCTTTGCTGCCATCCGACCCGCAGTTTCAGATACCCGTGTGCGCACCGGCTGCGTTACTGGGTGACAATGCCCTTGCCGTCAGAGAGAAGCCTACGGCATATCCTCTCCGCATCGACTGGGATGGCATTATGGTGGATGATGCCGAACACCGAAACGACATTGTGCATCGTGTCCGCGAAGTGCTGGAAGTGATCTGGACGGAACGCGCCGAATCTGTTGAGCGGAAAGCCTGTGACATTCTTGGGGTGAGGGAGTTGCGGGATTACTTCCGCAAGCCGGGCGTAGGAGGTTTTTGGGACGACCATGTTAAGCGGTACTCAAAGAGCCGCCGCAGGGCTCCGCTCTACTGGCTGCTTCAGTCATCGAGGAAGAATTACGCGCTATGGCTTTACTACCATCGGCTCGACAAGGACATCCTCTTCAAGG
>DATKXU010000062.1:0-10330 GCA_035528905.1 Armatimonadota bacterium | reverse complement strand
GTAGCGGCGTGGAAAACGCCAAGAGCGTCTGCGTGCGCGGGGCACGGAGAATGACCCGATGCGGGGGAATGCAAGTCCCGAACGATAAAGCGGATCGCGCCAGACGCCGATGGGCGCGTGGCTTGGCTGCGACCAGAAGGAGCTGTGGGTATGAATGAATCGAAACCGAGAAACGAGGAACGAATCCTGACGTTGTCGTCCGGCATCTCCATCCACCTCGTCTGCGAGGGCGAGCGCGTGCTCGGCATCGGCCGGGTACGCAGCGGCGCCCTGGAGTTGCGCGCCCAAGACGTGCTGTTGGCGCCGGTGATCCAGTCGGAGGCGGGCATCGCCTACCGCGAGTTCCGGCTCAAGGAAATCGCGGCCTCGCCGGATCGCGTCGTGGTGCACTTGGATGCCATCGGCGAGCCCGGGGAATTTCTGGATGTCGTCGATGTGTTCCGGAATCCTCACGTCGTCCTGCCCCGGCCGCGCATCATGCGCATCGTCGATCCCATGCAGTGGATCTTCGAGGCGGCGACGCAGGACATCGACGGCGTGACTTATCGGGGCTTCCGCTATCAATTCCTGCTCACAAGCGCTACGCAGCAATTCACATCGCTGTTGGAGCGCGGCACCTGGGAGTTGGGCGAACTGCAACACCCCGTCTACGTCGTGGCGCAACGCTCCAGCAGCATGCCCTATGAGATCCGGGTCACGGAAGACGCCGCGTACGACACGAGCGAAGTCTTCACCTGTGACGGCAAGGACTCGTTGTGCTGGCAGATGATGACGCGCTACGCCGGCGCGCCGGCTTTCGACTTCCAGTTCAACAGCGCCGCCTGCCTGCTGATGTACTACGAGCGGCCGACCTACGTGGCCGCCCTGCAGCAGAAGGTGGCCGGACAGCGCTTCATCGCCCACATCGACCGCCACCGCTTCGCCGCGAGCGGAACCGCCACGCACCCGAAGAAGCTCATCCTGCTGCGCCAGGAACCTTCCGGGATCAGCCTGACCGAAGGCCGCAACCGCTGGTCAGCAGCCTTCGACGCGGTGGTGAAGAAGCTGCGCGATTTCTTCGGATATCAGCAGGATGCCATGGATCCCTGCTACTCCGGCGTGATCTGGTCCTGGCCGCCGCGGGAGCCGAAGAAGGACAGTGAGATCGTCGCCTGGCTGCCGAAGCTGGAAATGGCCGGCGTCAAGACGCTGTTCCTCGGGCCGATGTGGGTGTGCGATACATCCCTGAAGATGGGCGGCAGCGATATTCCGATGAGCGGGGGGCAAGGCAATATCTGTTGTCCTTGGAGGTATGAAATCGCGCCTGAGTTCGGCGGGGAAGCACATCTCAAGAAGATCTGCGACGAGGCGCATCGGCGCGGCATTCGGGTGCTCACCTGGATGGGCCGGTGGGTGGACACCGACGCCCCCCTGTGCAAGGAGCATCCGGAGTGGCTCCTTCGCACAGCGACCGGCGATATCTTCAATGGCGGCTATCCCACGTTCGCGGTCATGTGCCTGAACACGCCGTTCAAGCAGTGGCTGCTCGACCAACTGCTCGGCACGATGAAGCGTACCGGATTGGATGGATTCTTTCTGGATTCCTACCACAACCTGTTTTTCCAGCCGATCAACTACGCCGATCCGGCGAAGACGCCGCAGATGGAGGCGCTCATCGATCTCCAGGTGCAGTTGCAGCGGGCTGGCGCCAAGATCATGATTGAAACACAGGGAATCTTCGGCATCAGCCTGAACTGGTTCGCGCCTGCATCGATGCCGTTCCACCGAAAGGGCGGTCTGGAAGGAGTGTACGGACAGGAATATACACTGAAGAACATGCATCCGTGCATCAACTCGACATGGCTGACCCAGGGGTTGATCCCGGACGCCTTTCTCTACCGCGCGACAGCCTGCGGCTCGCCGATCCGCGTCGAGACGGAGCACGGCTACCCCGAGCCGATCCGATTCCCCGACCAGGCCTACGCCGGCATGTTGGGGCGCGTCAACCGCGAATACAACCGGGTGCACACGCTCATGGAGAAACGGCGCCTGCTGGAGGACGATCTGGGGGTTGAATGGACAAACGGATCGGACGACAGGAAGGTGCTCTTCGCTTTCGCGGATTTCCCCTGCGCGACTGCGGGCCGGGTCGAGGACATCACTTCGGGTCGGACCTTCGCGAGCGTCAGAGTGTTCTCCGCTGAGCGATTCCATACGTATGTCGTTTCCCCGGTCAGCACCTGATGCATTACTGCGGAAGGAGGATGCGCATGAAGATCGTCTGCCTCGGCGACAGCATCACCGGGGTCTCCGACCTGTCGCGCTACCTCAAGTGGTCCCATATCCTCGAGTGCATGATCGATGCGAAGATGGGTCCGGGAGCATGCTCCGTGCTGGATCGCGGCATCGGCGGCAACACCACCGCCGACATCCTCGCTCGGTTGCAGAAGGACGTCCTGGACGAGAAGCCGGATCTCGTCGTTCTCCTGATCGGCGGCAACGACGCCGCGCCAGGGAAGCTCGCGCGCGAGGAGACGCGGAGGAATCTCGACGGGATTCTCGGAAGCCTGCGCGCCGCCGGCTGCCGGATCCTCGCTCTGCAATACGCCGTCTTGGAGATCCCCGATGCGCCGGAAAAGACCTGGCGCCATCTCGACGGCAACAACGACCTGATCGCGGAGGCGGCGAAGGAGCACGGCGCCGTGCTCCTGGATTTGGGCCCGCCGATGCAGGCGGCACGGGCCGCTCTCCCCTTCGCCGCGCTGGTCTGTCCGGCGGACGGAGTGCACCTCAACCCGGGCGGCGAGTTGGTCGTCGCCCGGCAGGTGTTCGCGCGACTGACGGAACTGGGCTGGGCCTGACTCAATGCTCCAGGAAAGGACTGGTTTGACGCCGTCACATGCGCGGACGGATTCGCCTTCAAGGCGGAGTGGCAACATGAATCATCGTGAGCGTATGGAGGCGGTGTTTCGCGGACAGCGCCCGGACCAGATGGCCTGGTTCGGCGATATGACCTATTGGCACAGTGCGCACTTGCAGATTGGCGATCTGCCCGAACGTTGGCGCGGATCGAACGGCATGCACGAGCTGCATCGCGAGTTGAACATCGGCGAGTATATTCCGGGCTGCGACCCTTGTGACATAGTCGAAGGGACACAGGTGCGGCATGAGGTGACGCAGAGCAACGGACGGCGCATCGCCCAGTGGCACACGCCGGTTGGCGCGGTACGGGAAGTCCAGGAATACTTGCCCGGGTCGTTCTGCTGGGGCTACACCGAGCACGCGGTGAAAGACGCGTGCGACCTGCGCGTCGTCCGCTACATCTACAAGCACCGGCAATTCAAGCCCCGTCCGGAGCGGTATCTCGAGCTCGATGGGAGCTACGCGACCTGCGGCTTCGGGCCGGCCCACTACGCCGCGCCGCCCACGCCGATCTCGGAGTTGAACAAGCACTGGGTCGGCGTCATGGATCTGGCGTACCTGCTGGTCGACGAGCAGGAAGAGATGCAGAACACGCTCGCCGCCATCGAGAGAGCGCACGACGTAATCTACCGGCACATCGCCGCCGGCCCCGTCGGGTACGCGATGATCTGCGAGAATCTATCCGCCGCCACGATGGGCGGGTATTTCCACGAGTATATCGCGCCGCATCTGCGTCGCTGGGCGGATTGGCTGCACGCGCACGGGCACCGGACGCTGATCCATAACGACGGCACACTCCGCGGCACCTTGGAGAAGCTGGCCGCCGTCGGCGTGGACTGCGTTGATTCGGTGGTGCCCAAGCCAGTGGGGGATGTGGGGCTGGACGAGTTGCGGGCGCTGGCCGGTGACGACATTATCCTCCTGGGCGGATTGCCCGGCGCCATGTTTGCGCCGCCATTCACGGCCCGAGATATCGAGGGGCAGGTGAGGGAGATCATCCGCCTGCACAAGGATACCGGCCGATTCATGTTTGGAGTCGCCGATCAGGTCCCGCCCAACGGTGATATCAGGCTGGTCAAGCTGGTTGGCGAGTTGATCCAGGCGTATGGGCGATATTGAGACGAATGGGCGCGATGCAAGGAGATCGTATGTGCAGAAAACATTGGCGTTGCACGGCTCTTCTTCTCGGAGGATTGCTGGTGATGAACGCACTAACGGGACATGCGGAATCCGCTTCCTCGCCGACAACCGCCTCGTTCGCCGAGTTCGACCGCAAGGCGAAGGCGGGCGAGCCGCTCACAGTCGTGTTTTTCGGCGGATCCCTGACGTGGGGCGCCAACGCCAGCGACCCGCAGCTCACCAGCTATCGCGCCCTCATGGGCAGATACCTGCAGGAGCGGTATCCCAAGTGCCCGTTCACGCTCCGGGACGCCGCCATCGGCGGCACCGGATCCGATCTGGGGATGTTCCGGCTGGAACGGGACGTCCTGGCCGCCAAGCCGGATCTCGTCTTCCTGGACTTCACGGCCAACGACGGGATCGACGAGAAGGATCCCAAGAACCTCGTCTCGTACGAGACGATCCTGCGAACGCTGATCGGCCGGGGGATTCCGGTGGAACAGGTGTTCTTCGGATTCAAGTGGCACTTCGCCAAAGACGCCAAGCCGGGCTTGGCCGTCCTGCGAACGGCCCACATCGAACTCGCCAACGCCTACCACACTGGTCAAGGCGATCTGCATCCGGTGATGAAGAAAGCCATCGCCGGCGGCACCGACATCGACGCCCTCTGGCCTTTCGACCAGGCGCATCCGGACGACGCGGGCTACGCCGTTTTCTACGATGCGGTGCGCCAGGGCTTCCAGCAAGCGGTGGCGGAGGGGCGCGTCTGCACGGTTCCGAAGACACCTCTGTACGGCGAGTACCGGAATCGCAGCCGCATCCGGCTTGTAAAAACGCCGCTTCCCCAGGGATGGAGCCGCGCCATGACTTACCGTACTTCCCTCTGGTTCGACGGCCTATCCAGCCGCTGGATGGACGATGTCGCCCTGTGTGACGCCAAGCATGCGGGAGCCATCGAGCCGCTCCGGATCAAGTTCGAGGGGACGTTTGTCGGATTGTTTGGCGAAGCCAATCAGGATGGGTTGGCGGCGAGAATCCGAATAGACGGCAAACCTCATCCGTATGTGCGATATCAGGGCGACAAGGCGATCGAAGAGGAGGTTTGGCCTCTCCACATGCCCCACGGCAATGGCAACCTCTTCCTCTGGCGACCGATTTCCCGAGAACTCGCTCCCGGGAAGCACGTTCTGGAGATCGTCCCGCTCCTGCCGAAAGGCGCAAAGAAAGGACAATTGCGCCTCGAAAGCATCTGTGTTGCCGGTCTGTGACCGGCGTCAAAAGGCACCCTCTGTGGTCGTCCGTCTTGGAGAAAGGATGCGAGCATGAAGATCAAAGCCATTGTGTAGGCCACCATTGCGTATAAAACGCAGGTGGTCATCCGAAAAAGCCGCCCGAGCCACGATCTGGCGGGCTGTGAGAAATGCGGGTTAAGAATGGACTCATCCTGCACGGCCCCGAGGATCTGCTCCGGTCCGTCAAGGTTTCGCCGACGCCGCCCGAGTGATGTGCTACGACGTCGCCTCACTCAAGGACGTCGCGAGCGGCCGGGTCGCGCGGCTGAGTTACAACGAACCACCAACCAGACGGAGAAACGACACATGAGAATCAGCGGATTATCGGCAACAGCCTGCGTGCTCGCGAGCATGGCCATTCTGGCCTGCAGCAGCGGCGCGAACGCCACCCTTCAGGCGGGTGAAAACATGATCGGCCAGATGAGCCAGAACGAGGGCATTCTCGTGCTGCCGGCTCCTGGCAAGGTGGTTATCGACGGCGACCTCGAGGACTGGGACCGCTCCGGCCGCATCTGGATATTCGCCGACGCCGCGGTGCGCGACCGCTACCCGGCGGAAGTCGCGGCGATGTGGGACGCCGACAACCTCTATCTGGCGGCCAAATGGAAAGATCCGACGCCGATGTTCAGCGCGATCGATCCGGCGATCAACCCGAACGACGGCTGGAAATCGGACTGCTGGCAGATACACATGGTGACCGATCACCCGTTTTGGAACACGACCTGGTACTACACGGCGCCCAAGCAGCCGGCGATTTCGCTGGCCCATTGGAAGACCCAGGATTCCCGCGACGGCACGGACAACACGCTCCTGAAGGCCAAGGAAGGCGGAACGGATCTGGGCCAGGGCGCGCAGATGGCCTACCGGGCCGATCCGGATGGCAAGGGGTTCGTGCAGGAGATCAAGTTCCCATGGACGGTCCTCTACCGGAAGGCGCCTGAGATCAAGGCGGGTCTCGTCTTCCGCATGGGCTGCGAGTTCCTCTGGGGCGACGTGACAGGCGGCAAGGCGCCGCCCGAGCACCGCTTTCCAGACTGCATGGCCAAGGGGACGACGGACCGCCTGTTCTACTGGACCGCGACGCGGGCTGGGGCGCGATGACACACACCAAAGATAACAGGAGACATGACATGCACACAGTTTCAGCCTCAAGATCGTTGACCCGTAGTCTTCTCGTGGCGGCAGTCGTCGCGTTCGGAGCGATGCTTCCAGCAACAAGTTTTGCCGCCGAGCCGGTTGAACAGATATATCAGGAGAAAATTTGATGGGCATCCAGATGGCCGGCAGGATGATTCTGTTGGTTTTCATGTTGAGCGCTGCTGCAGCAGTTGATTGCTTGGCAAAGGAGGAACAGATGAATGTAAACCAGGGAAAGTGAACTATGGGAGACCTTTCGAACCGCCTACACGCCCGGCATTCATTCCGTTACCGCCCGGTGCGGTTGAGCCCGCAGGCTGGCTGCGCGACTGGTGTATCACGGCGCGGGACGGATATACCGGGCACATGGACGAGTTCAATCAGGCGTTTCGACAGGCTTGGGCAAGCGATTACAAGATGACAGGCGACCGGCTTTACTGGCCTAATGGCGGATGGCCATACGAGGGAGGAGGGTACTGGTTTGATGGTTTGGTTAGATTGGGCTACATCCTCCATGACGACTCGCTTATTAACCAGGCAAAGTCGCGGCTTGATGTTGTGGTCACCAACATGAATGCCAACGGCATTCTCTTCATGTGGTGGCTCAACATGAACAATCCGGGCGACGCAAAATCCGCGGAAATAGATTTCGAGTGGTCGTCACAGACTCGTGGCCCATCCAGTCGACGGGATGTTTGTAGTTCTCGGCCTTCGGGGTGCGTGCGTTGCCGCCGGCGTTTCGGGTTGCGGGTCGTCCTCTTCGCTTCGCCACGGGTGAACTCCTTTCCCTATCAGTCCCAGAAGCCCAAGAAGATCGCCGTCATCTCCTCAGGAAGACGAGCAGCTCGTCATCGAAGCTTCCTACTGCCGCATCGACTTTCCGACTGAACTCATCGTCGGGCTTGCCCCAGAGGATTGCGTTCTCGCTGTCCATCTTCTCCATCCTCCGCTCGTCCTTCTGCTTGCTTTCCTGCTGCCGGCGGTAACTGTTGATACTGAGGATGATCTCGTCCGTACACTCCTTCAGGGCCATCTTCGGCTTGTGCAATCGATCACCGAAGATGATGTTGGCGACCTTCAGATCACTGTCGAGTTCTTTGAGCGGCTCCCTGATCTTCTCCCATTTTGTCATCAGGTCAGGTGGACCATCGAGTTCGGCAAGCTTGCGACGGAACGAATGAATCGCATCCCGAATCTCGCGGACCTCCATGAGTATGCTCAAAGCAAGCTCGTACCGAGCTCGACCTTGAAGTTCGCGTCGCCAGGTCTTAAGCCCAAGGGCTGCCACGATTACCCCGACCACGACTGCAAGAGCCGTTACGATGTCCGGGGTCATCTTGATCAAGTCAGGCCAAGTCATGCTCATCGCCTCCAGTGCAAGCCGGGTAGCCTGCGTTGCCGGGGTCACATCGCCATATTATGACCACCCTATGGCCTCATGTCAATGACCTATTTCGTCCGGCGGATCAGCCGGAGCCTCGGGGGGAACCGCTCGGCGCCTAGGCTGCCCGGCCCCTGCAAGCGGATGCATTCAGAGGCGAACCGCTGTGAGACGGCGAAATCGCTGGTAAAGCGGGCTGAAGCGTGTTAAAATATTTGCATTGCTTGCGGGTGAGCAGAGGCTCGCGATGGCGAACCACGTGCCGAAGGGCACGTCGGGCGCGGTGCAGGGGACCTCCGCTGACTCTCATCCCGAATGAGGCCGCGCTCAAGCGATCGGGGCGAGAAGGCAACGGCCTCCGCTCGGAACCAGGGTGGAATCAGGGTTCCTCCGTCGATGCATGCTTCGGAGCACCGGGCAGGGCAGCGACCGCCGCGGGGAGTCCAGAGAAAGTGGTTCAGACCAGAACGGGAAGTCAAGCCCATGAAACCGATTCACAGTCCCTTGCGGGAGAAATCCTTTTTCCGCAAAACGAGCAACGCACTACTCAAGCGGTTCTTTGAGCATTACGAAACGCTCCGAGAGATCGCATGGAGTGGCCGCGCAGAGGCCGACGTGGATGACGTGTACGATGCTTACTCTGAGCTGCCTGAGGATACAAGGCGCGGAATTGCGAACGACCTCGAAAACCTGAACGACCTTGCGTCCGAACGTGGAATGCCTTGCCTAGTTGAAGCTGCAGGCCGTTGGCACATCGACTGCGGGGACATGACCGCGCATAACCTCGCTATGACTTTGTTTCTGGAGCACAGAGACACGTTCAACACGGCTCACGACTGGTGGACGATTGACCACTTTCAGGGATACTCGGACTTCCGTGGCAGGAACCCTCTCGTCATCGAGGACACAGACAAGGGCCTGCCGCAACTCCAAGCCGCCTTTTCCGATTACCTCGGCAGCCTCGAGAAAGGCGTGGACGTTAAGGTGGAGGTCTACAAGGACATTGAGAAGATTGCCTATGTTGTCTGTCACGAGGATTATGTAAAAGCGATGGAACGATTCCGAGAGCATACGCTCGTTGTCGAGAACGATCGGCCAGTCTTCTACGCAACCATGGTGTACTACCCCTCGTCGGGGAAACTGAAGGTCAAGGCTACCAAGAACGAGCTGGTCGAATTCTCCCGTGATGCTTTTGCCGAGCACATCATCGGCAGCAGAGACTTCTTCCAGCATCAGGATGTTCGATTGATCTATGATCTTGACCGCTTCAAGCTACCCTGGCAGTTCGAGCTGGATCCTGCAGATCACATTGAATACGTTCGCGTCGTGGCCATTCGCTTCCATCCTGAGTTGAACACCAAGGATACGGTGGAAGTGAGGTCTTACCGTGACCTGGCCCAGCGCCTTCGAGGCATGAACGTCGATCTCAATCGCGTGAAGATCACCCACGTTTCCCTGTGTTTCAAGTTCCCCGGCAAGGGGCGCATCGGAGCAAGGACGGTTAATCTGAGCATGCCGAACCGCAACAACCTCGGTGACAGCAAGAACGACCAACTGATAGAGAGGTACCTCGTTGAGTGGAAAATCGCCAATATGTGATGCCGATGTCGTCGATGCACTGGCAGCTACCTTCGAGCCTCGCTTTCAAGCCTCCAGGATAGTACCGTCTGAGAGTGCGACAGTGCGATTCCTTCTTGACCGACGTATACTTCTGAAGAGCTATGAAGCTACGGTGATCTGCGAACGGTGTGAGGAAATGTGCGAGGTTCCAGTGGATGGGGATGCAGGACAAAGATACTTCATCTGCCCGACGGGATATGCTGAAAGGCCTGTCCCGGTATCTGAAGACGAGGTGTCAAGCTACAGGTTCGACTTTCCGGCGTTCCGCACGGAATTCGCGACAGACAATGGTCTGACCCCCTGCAGCGATGATCTGGACTTGGGCCAGGCTTTCCACCCTGTGGCAATGGGCCGAATGGGGGGCAAGAGTGCCTTGGCCATCTACACAGCGAACCTGAATGAGAAAGAGGCGCCGACTGTTCTACCGGCACTCAAGGGCCGCCTGCAGTGCGATAGCCTGATCGTGCTGACCCCACGAAGCAAGTCCCTGGACAAGACGCTCGCCGACACGCTCAGCGTTGAAGACATCGCCTTCGTGACGCTCGACGAGCTCTTCGCCAGACGGACCTTCGAACTCGACCTCGCCGACTACTGTCACTTGCGGAACGATCTCGGCAACGTTTCTTTTCCCGACGAAGTGGAGCGACGGGCGGATGAGTGGGAAAGGCTGGAGGTGGCCGATGCCAAGTCAGGATTGTCCGACGCCGAGAGGCCCTTCTTCGGCAAGGAAGGCAACACTTGGCGCGTGGAGTTCGGTGGCATATCCACACCGGGACTTGCCGACAGAGACGGCATGCTCTACATCGCGCGGTTGCTTCAAACACCGAACCTCCCGGTCGACGTGCTGGATCTCTGGGTTCTGGCCCACCCCGGGGACTCG
>DATKXU010000061.1:0-20216 GCA_035528905.1 Armatimonadota bacterium | reverse complement strand
GCCGAATCCGGCGATATCGGCGATGCTGGTCACCTTTTCGATGGTTGCATCATCCAGCTCCAAATCTTGGATGGCCTGCTCGACACTCGCAGTGAGCATCTTACACCTCGGGCAGCCTGGGCCTAGTACCTGAATCCTCATCTCGTTTCCTCCTCGTATGATATGCTCCCGCAGATTAACCTCTCCCCCGGCCCCCTTCGACAAACTCAGGGCTGGCCTCTCCGAAACGGAGAGGGGTGTCCGCCGCGGCGGATTCCCCCTTCCCGTTTCGGGAAGGGGGCGAGGGGGTTAGGTTAACACCATTCCCTCAGCTTCCGCGTACATGCCCCGCCCGTATCCATCTGTCGGCCCGAATCACTGAGACTATATACCTCCGTAAATCAAGCCGGCGATTGTGGCCAGAACCACAACGATGCTGACATATGTCGCCGTCTTCCTCGGGCCGAGGACGCTGTTTATCACCAGCATGCTCGGCAGGCTGAGCGACGGCCCCGCTAAGAGTAGCGCCAGAGCCGGACCCTTGCCCATGCCGGAGCCTATCAACCCCTGAAGTATAGGGACTTCCGTCAGCGTGGCGAAATACATCAGCGCACCGGATAGCGCCGCAAAGAAATTGGCGAGGAGCGAGTTGCCGCCGACCAGGGACGCGACCCATGAGGACGGAATCAGTCCCTCATGGCCCGGCCTTCCCAGCAGGAATCCGGAAACCAGCACTCCTCCGAATAGCAGCGGGAATATCTGAAGCGCAAATCCCCAGGTGGCCGACGTCCATTCCTTCAGCTCGTGCTTCTTGAACCATGCGGAGAGCATGACGGCGAGCGCGGCGGCGAGCAGGGCTGTTACGATCCATTTGGCCTCGTAGATTGCCGCCCATCCGCCGTGGCGGACTGCCGCGGGCTTCGCCCAATTCGCAAAGACGAGTATGCCGACCATCGCAGCGAAATAGAGCGCCGTTTTCGGCAGTGACCGGGATTCCCGTAGCTCGGCTATGTCAAAGTCGTTGGCATTATTGGCTTTGCTCCGCTCCTCTTTGATGAAGAACAGGTGCATGAGCAGTCCCACAATGAAGGCGAATCCCACCGCTCCCAATGCGCGGGCGATGCCCATTTCCAGGCCCAACACTCGCGCGGTGAGGATTATCGCCAGCACATTGATCGCCGGGCCGGAGTAGAGGAACGCTACCGCAGGACCGAGGCCCGCGCCGCGAGTGTATATCCCGGCGAAGAGCGGAAGCACCGTGCAAGAGCATACCGCCAGGATAGTCCCCGATATGGACGCCACAGAATAGGAAAGCAGCTTGTTCGCCTTCGGGCCGAAGTACTTCATCACGGAAGCCTGGCTCACGAAGACCGCTATCGCGCCGGCTATGAAGAACGCCGGGACGAGACAGAACAGCACGTGCTGCCGGGCGTATTCTTGAAGCATCGCGATTGCCTCATAGAAAGGCCCGCGGACCTGTATGGAGTCCAGCGGCAGGAAATACGCCGCCAGAAAGGCGGAAAAGAGCGCCAGGAATTTTCTTACATTCGCATTCATGTCCACGCCTAAGAGAGTTTACAGCTGAGGGCAAGCCTGACTTCCGGCGACTCTGGGGGAGCATTCTCGATGCATTCAACCAGCTCCGATAGGAATGCGCCGACCTCTCCCTGAAGAAGGTCTCGGTCAATGGAGTAGATCACCCAGAGGCCGGATTTGCGGTCGCGCACTACGCCGGCGTTTCGGAGCACGGCCAGGTGGTGCGACACAGCCGATTGTCCCATCCCAGTTGCCTCGATGACTTCGCAGACACAAGCTTCTCTGCGCTTGGCTATCTCCCTGAGTATGCTGAGCCGCGCGTCGTTACCCAGGGCCTGGAAAATCCGCGCCAGGCGAGTCATAATGAGCCTCCGTCTTTATCAGCATATTGACATTTACTGATGAATCTTACCATGAAGAACCCGGGACTGTCAACTGGTTCTCCCGGCAGATGTCTCCGCAGAATTCCCGAAAAGCCGCGCTCTGCTCGTTCTGGCTATCCATACCAGGGTCAGCATCAACGGCACCTCGATCAGCGGGCCGACGACGGTTGACAGTGCCACCATCGGCGAGAACGCCGTTATCGCAATGGCGATCGCGATCTCGAAGTCTCGGCCGGTCGCGTTGAACGCGGTGGCAACCGCGTCTTCATACGGGAACTTGAGCTTCCACCCAATGAGGTAAACGACGTTGAACATGACGAAGAAGAATATGGTCATCGGAATCGCCATCTGGAGCACGATTATCGGCCGCTCGATGATCAGGTCGCCCTTCAGGCCGAACATGACCACCAGCGTGAACAGCAGGCCGAGAATGGAGACGGCGTTCAGAACCGTCCTGAACCTCTCGAACCCTTCTTCTCCCATGCGGGCGACGCCGATCCGCCGCGTGAGAAACCCGAGCACCAAAGGAAGTCCGAGGTAGAGCGCGACGCTCTCCGCGACCAGCCAGACGTCGAAGCTCACCTTGCCGATCAGCAGTTTGGCATACACAGGTATGAGGATCATCTGAATGATGGAATTGAATGCCACGAACACCAGCGCCATCGGGGTATTGCCGCGTGCGAGGAACGTGAAGACGATCACCATGGCGATGCACGGCGCGAGGCCGTAGAGCACCAGCCCGGTCAGCAGCTCCCGGTTCCCCGCCAGGAAGATATGCGCCAGCAGCGCGGCGAAGAACGGTGCGATGGCATAGTTGAAGAAGACCACGACCCCAAGCTGCTTCGGGGATTTGAATGCCTGGCCCAGTTCGTTCAGCCGCACGTTGGTCATGGCGGGATACATCATCAGGAACAGGCCGACAACAACTCCAAGCGCCAGGATGTTCGGCAGGTTGAACGTGTAGGTGCCGCGGAATATCTGCTTGATCGCGTCAATCGGCGGCGTGAGCTGATACTCCGATATGCCGAAGACCTTCCCGATGAGTATTCCCAGGGCCATGCTCACGACGACAAACGCCGGGAGCAGGCGGAAATCCTCCAGCTTCTTGAGCAGATTCACGCTGTTTGCCTCCTAGAGGTGCTGGGTCATCACCCGGCCCCTCGGGGCCGACTCCGATTCACCAGGCGCGACACGATGGACTTGGGACGCTCATTAGTATATCAACATTTACTGATGGAATCGTACCACGGAGAATGCGGGACTGTCAACTACTTTGCGCGTCAATGAAGGCGCTCGCGCTCCGCCGGACCCGCACCCAGGAATAAATTCCTGGGCTAAACATAGGCAAAACCCTCCGGGTTGGAGTCCGGCCGGACTTCGCCCTCAACCAGCCCAGTCCGCCGCGTCCCCGGAAACGCGTATGTCCGCGCGGTGTGAAAGCACTTGTCACGCTCAGAGCAGGCAAGGCAGGAATACCCAGCAATCACCACGAATACCTTGAATGTGGGAGTGCTGAACAGGGAATCTACATATCGCACTCCCAATCCACGTACTGGCTAGCTGATTTGGAGGTTGATAAGAATTGGGGACGGCCAGCGTCGTTGTGCAGAACAGCCCGCTCGATATACCCGTGATACGAAGAGAGCCCCGCATAGCGGAAACTCCCCAAAACCTCAACCGCGCTGCTCTGTACCGCCGGTTTGCCGACAAGCTTGTTGTAAACCCCGACCTCAACCGAGCATTGATTTCCTTCCAAGCCAACAAGGACCAGCCGTTTTACCGCTGGTTGAAGTTCAAAGAGGCTTTCTCTTCCGAGTTTGTGCAGTACATCCTCAAGAAGTTCAACCCACACACCGATTCAATCCCACATGTGCTGGATCCGTTCTCGGGGGCTGGAACGACGTTAACTACGGCGACAAGAGCAGGATGGCAGGCTACCGGCATTGAGTTGCTGCCGGTCGGCACGGCGGCAATCCGTGCCCGGCTCACGGCCGATACGGTAGATACCAAGCGCTTCGAATATCACCTGAGGCGGCTGGAGGCGTTTTCGCTGGAACAGCCCGCGTCGCAAGGGTTTCACTTTCCGCATTTGCGCATTACTACGCATGCGTTCCCGGAGCAGACAGAGCAGGCACTGTCAGCTTACGTCGAGTTCCTAAACGGCATTGAGAAGAAGGATGTACGCCAGCTATTTTGGTTCGCCTGTTTCTCGATTCTGGAAGAAGTGAGCTATACCCGCAAGGACGGCCAGTACCTACGGTGGGACTCGCGTTCTGGAAGGGCCCTGAAGTCAGACTTTCACAAAGGACATATTCAGGAATTCCGACCCGCTATCCTCACCAAGCTAAGGATTATGCTTCAAGATCTCAAAAAGCGGAACGGCGGGACTTTTTCGCGGAGCGTGGAGGTCATCGAGGGATCCTGTTTTGAGGAACTTCCCGGCCTAGCCGACAGTTCTTTCCATCTTGTCGTTACCTCCCCTCCATATTGCAATCGCTACGACTACACCCGCACATACGCTCTTGAACTCGCCTTCCTGGGCTACGACGAGGAAGAGCTGAAGACCTTACGACAGACACTGCTATCCGCCACCGTGGAGAATAGGACGAAACAGGAAGCGTTAGCCCGGGAGTACCATTCCAGAAATCGGGGAGAGTTCTACACCAAGTGCGTCGAAACCTTCACCAATCAACAGGCCTTGCAGGAAGTGATCCGTCTTCTCCACGAGGCGAGAGAGAGAGGCAGGCTAAACAACAATAGTATACCTGAGATGGTAGAGAACTACTTCTTCGAGATGAACATCGTTATACATGAGATAGCTCGCGTACTTGCGCCGGGCGGCTGGGTCGTTATGGTGAACGACAATGTTCAATACAACGGCGAGGAGGTTCCAGCGGATTTAATCCTCTCGGACTTCGCCGTGAGCGCCGGACTTTCAGCAGACCAAATATGGGTGTTGCCGAAGGGGAAGGGCAATAGCAGCCAGCAAATGGGAGTCCATGGTCGGAACGAGTTGCGCAAGTGCGTCTACGTGTGGTCGAAACAGGAGACCGGCTGACAGGAGGTCTAGATTACTATGCGAGGCTCTAATGACTACACGGATGAGCTGCGCCGCCTAAGGTCCCTACTGATAGTTACATCGCTTCAGAGGCAAAGCGATCTCAAAGCCCTTGAGCTGATTCGGGAATATCCAGGCGAGCTTTCCTGGGAACCGCTGAATAACCTGTTGATTGATCCAGATGTTTGGACATATGCCGTCATGACGCAGGGCTACGACCCAAGATTTGTGTTCTGCCATCCAGACATCCTCCGATACAACCCAGCAACAAGTCTGTATTACCGTGGACTTTGTGCTCTTTCTCTTAAGGCCGCTAAGGATTACTTCGGGGACGTAAACAGGCTGGAAGAGGGTAGCCACCGCGGCGTGTTAAGCGACAAGAAGGCTCTGCAAATGGCTAGGACCTATAACGCATTCATCTGCTCGATAATTGAGAACTCCAGCGACTGGACGCTTGATAACGGCTATCGCACCATCGTCGCGACACTGGGGATAACATTTGACGGTGTAATGCGCAACAGAGTGGGAAACATCGCTGAGGAGCGAATCCGAACGCTAATCCTCGACTGGGTTATCAACCATGGCCTGTTGGTTGAGCCGCCTCTTACGCAGGAGCAAGTTTATGAGAGCGTCCCGCGCGATTGTACCCTCCAACAAGGTATTGCCATGCGCTTTGGCTCAGAGCCGGATATAGCTTTCATGCGAGACGATGAATTGCTCGCCATTGTGGAGGTAAAAGGTGGCATTGACCCCGCGGGAGCGCTCGAACGATATGGAGCGGCGACCAAGTCCTTTCAGCATGCCGTCAGTGTAAGCCCCCGGTGCAGAAACTTCTACCTCGGAGCCGTCTTTACTCCTGAACTGGAGAGACGTATCAGCGCGGACCGGCTGGTTGATAAGACGTTCGACATCATCCGGCTGCTGGAAGACCCAAAGAGCCGCGAGGAGTTCTTCAGCGAACTTTTCCATCACACGCTACGGCTAAGCTAGACGCCTCGCGCTGTTACCAGCGTCCTGCCACGCCCCGCTTCCCATTCTTCTTGCACCACCCACCCGAATGTGCTTTAATTGTGTGCCTGCCTGTTGATGCCGCTGCGGCTCATACGGACAGGCTTAGTTTTGCCCGGAACTCCCCGTTAGGACGCGCGGTCTGAAGAAGGTAGCGGATGTACCCGATAATCCGGTCAGCGTGATCGGTTGGCCGATCTCGCAGTTTGACACGGGGAGAAATCCCGCTATAATGTAGCGTTGCCCGGCCCATGAGCAGGAGCCGGAGCACGAGTTGGAGCAGAATGTCCAAATCCTTAATCATAGTTGAATCACCGGCCAAGACGAAGACCCTGAAGACCTTCCTCGGCGACGAATACCGCATCGAGGCGTCAATGGGCCACGTATGCGATCTGCCGAAGAAGAACCTCGGCGTGGACGTCGCCCAGGGGTTCAAGCCCAAGTACGTCCCGATACCCGAGCGGAAGAGCGTTCTCTCGCACCTGAAAGATGCTGCAGCGGAGGCCAAGCAAGTATACCTCGCAACCGATCCCGACCGCGAGGGAGAGGCGATCGCCTGGCACCTCGTCCAGGCCTTGAAGCTCGACGGGGCAAAGCGCATCTCGTTCAACGAGATCACTCGCAGCGCAGTTAGGGAGGCGCTCGAGCATCCGCGTGACGTGGACGAGAATCTGTTCAGCGCACAGCAGGCCCGGCGGATACTCGACCGTCTCGTGGGCTACAAGCTCAGCCCACTGCTCTGGTCGAAAGTGAAAAAGTACCTCAGCGCAGGACGGGTGCAGTCGGTCACGGTCAGGCTGATCTGCGACCGCGAGCGGGAGATTCAGGCTTTCGTGCCCGAGGAATACTGGAGCATCACCGCCGAGCTGACGAAGCTGACCGAGCTGAAGCCGTTTTCCGCAAAGCTGATCGAGAAAGACGGCAAGAAGATCAAGCCGGCCAGTGAGGCCGAGACGAACGATATCTTACGCGACCTCGAAGGCGCGACCTACACCGTCGCCGACGTCAAGGAGCGCGACGAGAAGAGGCATCCGCATGCGCCGTTCACTACGAGCACTCTCCAGCAAGAGGCGGCTAGAAAGCTCAAGTTCTCGAACAAGATGACTATGGGCGTGGCGCAGGACCTGTATGAGGGCATTGGTCTCGGCGCAGAGGGATCCGTGGGCCTGATTACATACATGCGAACCGATTCGGCCCGCGTCGCAGGTGAGGCCATCGCGGAGGCGCGGAAGTTCATCCAGGCGGAGTTCGGCAAGGACTACCTGCCGGCTTCGCCCAGGCAGTACAAGTCGAAGAAGTCGGCCCAGGACGCCCACGAGGCGATCCGGCCCACATCGGTCTTCCGAAAGCCGGAGGACGTCGAGAAGTTCCTGACCAGTGAGCAGTTCAAGCTCTACAAACTGATCTGGCAGCGGTTCCTCGCCAGCCAGATGGAATCCGCGACGCTGCACATCACAACGGCCAACATCGCTGCCGAGAACTACACGTTCAGAGCGACGAGCTCCGTCGTGAAGTTCCCCGGCTTCATGACCCTATACATCGAGGGGATAGACAACGGCGGAGAAGAGGACGAGCGCCAGGTGCTTCCGGAGCTTTCGAAGGGTGAGGCGCTCAGGCTGCTGGAGCTGATTCCGAAGCAGCATTTCACGGAGCCGCCGCCGAGATACACCCAGGCTACGCTGGTAAAGGCGCTGGAGGAGAAGGGCATCGGCCGGCCGAGCACCTACGCGGCGATCATCTCCACAATCCAGGACAGGAAATACGCCCGCCTCGATGACCGCAAATTCATGCCTACCGAGCTGGGCTTCACCGTCACAGACCTGCTGGTGAAGCACTTCCCCGATGTGATGGACGTGGAGTTCACCGCCGGCGTGGAGACGAAGCTGGACGACATCGAGGAAGGCGACCTCGATTGGGTGAAAGTCTTGAGCGAGTTCTGGGAGCCCTTCCATGCGTCTCTGGAGGACGCCCAGGCCAACATGGAGACAGTCAAGAAGCCGCCCCAGGAGACTGGGGAGATGTGCCCGGACTGCGGACGCCCGCTCGTGATTCGCGAGAGCAAGTACGGCCAATTCCTGGGCTGCTCCGGCTATCCCGATTGCAAGAAAGTGGTGTCGAAGAATCTGGGCGAGTCCTGTCCTGTGCCGGGATGCAGCGGCCGTCTGGTTGAGGCGAAATCCGGAAGCCCTAGATACAGGTGCAGCAACTATCCGGTGTGCGGCTACGTAACACGCGCCAAGGCCGGGCCTTTCGCCGAGAACGAAAAGGCCCAGACCGTCCAGCCAGGAACCGAGACCGATCAGACTTGCCCAAAGTGCGGGCGGCCTCTCGTGCTCCGGATGGGCAAATATGGTGAGTTCCTCGGCTGCTCCGGCTATCCGAAGTGCAGGACTATCGTTAACGTGCGGAAGAGCGTCGGAGTAGCATGCCCCGTCGAAGGCTGCGACGGCGAGATCGTGGAGCGCCGGTCAAAGAAAGGAAGGACCTTCTACGGGTGCAGTCGGTATCCTCAGTGCAAGTTCGCCTCGTGGGATAAGCCGCTCGATCGCCGGTGCCCTCGGTGCGGTTCGCTTCTCGTCGAGGAGCGTCGCAACGGGAGAGTCCAGGCGGTCAAGTGCATCGGCAGGCAGTGCATGTATCGAGAGGAACAGACCGAGGAGGCGGACGGAGAAGCCCTGGCCTCGTAGGCATTCCAGAATCAACACATGACAAAGCAGGCCGGTTCGAGGTAGAATGCAGAAGGCGCGTTCACCCGAACCGGCTTTTCGTTAACGAACGATACGATGTAGGGGCAGGCCCCTGTGCCTGCCCGGATGTTGGGCAACCACGGGCGGTTGCCCCTACAGGTGAACATGCGATGACATTCGATCCTGAGAAGCACCATCGGCGCTCCATTCGGCTGCCAGGGCACGATTACTCGCAAGAAGGGGCTTACTTTGTGACACTCTGCACCCATGGCCGACAATGTCTGTTTGGCGAGGTCATAGACGGGGACGTGCGCCTGAACGAGGTTGGGCAAGTGGTATTGGCGGTTTGGCAAGAGATGCCGGATCACTACCCGGGTGTTGGGATAGACGAATTCGTCATCATGCCGAACCATATTCATGGTATCATCATGCTAACGCACGATGCCGACCGAAACGTAGGGGCAGGCCCCTGTGCCTGCCCACATATTGGGCAACTTCAAGTGTTTGACGACCAGCAAGTACATCGCCGGAATCCGCGAAAACGGGTGGCAGGCGTTGCTGGGCAGACTATGGCAGCGCAATTACTACGAGCACATAATCCGGAATGAGGATGACCTCGCGGAGCCACGTGAATACATAATCGCAAACCCTTCGAAGTAGTCGGAAGATCACGAATACAAGCCGTTGTAGGGGCAGGCCCCTGTGCCTGCCCGGATGTTGGGCGACCCCCTAGAGACATGGCAAGACAGAACCACTGCATCACCATCATCGGCGGCGGATTAGCAGGCGCGGAGGCGGCGTGGCATGCCGCCCGCGCGGGCGCAAGCGTCCTTCTATACGAAATGCGCCCGGCAAAGACGACGCCTATCCACCGGACTGACCTCCTGGGCGAGCTCGTCTGCAGCAACTCCCTGAAGTCGAATTTCCTCACGAGCGCATCGGGTCTTCTCAAGGAGGAGATGCGCCTGCTCGGCTCGGTGGTGGTCGCCTGCGCCGATGAGAACCGAGTCCCCGCGGGGGAGGCGCTCGCCGTTGATCGTGAGCGGTTTGCCGAATGCGTCACCGCCCGCGTGACCGGCCTCTCGAATGTGACCTTGATCCGCGAGGAGGCGCGCGAAATCCCTAAAGACGGCGTCGCCATCATCGCATCAGGGCCGCTCACGTCCGACGCGCTTGCGGGGTCAATCGGCGACCTGACGGGGCTTGAGTACCTGTACTTCTACGATGCCGTCGCGCCGACCATCACCGCTGACTCAATAGACTACGACAAGGTTTTCAGGGCCTCCCGGTATGGGAAGGGCGAGCCGGCTTACCTCAACTGCCCGCTGGACGAGGACGAGTACAACGCCTTGTGGAACGCGCTCGTCTCGGCGGAGCGCGTGCCGCTCGCGGAGTTCGAGGAAGCGAGGTTTTTCGAAGGGTGCCTGCCGGTCGAGGAACTAGCATCGCGCGGGCGGGAGACCCTCGCCTTCGGGCCGATGAAGCCGGTCGGCCTCGTAGACGCGCGAACCGGCAGGCGGCCTTATGCCGTCGTCCAACTTCGCCAGGAAAACGTCGAGGGCACGCTTTGGGGGATGGTGGGCTTTCAGACGCGGCTTCGCTGGGGCGAGCAGGAGAGGGTGTTCCGCATGATCCCCGGCCTGGAGCACGCGGAATTCGCCCGCTTCGGAGTCATGCACCGAAACACCTACATCGAGTCGCCGAAGCTGCTCCTGCCGACCATGCAGATGCGCGAGCACCCGAGTATATTCTTCGCCGGCCAGATCACCGGCGTCGAGGGGTATGTCGAGTCGGCGGCGATGGGGATCGTTGCCGGGATCAACGGCGCCAGGCTTCTGAAAGGCGAGGAGCCGCTCGTCTTTCCCCGCGAGAGCATGATCGGTTCGCTCGCGGATTATGTCTCCTCCCCGCAGACCGCCGACTTCCAGCCGATGAACGCGAACTTCGGCATCCTGCCAAAGCCGGCGGAGCGAATCAGGAACAAAAGAGACCGCCGGAAGCGCCAGGTCGAGCGCGCATTGGAAGCTGTTCGGGCATTAGGGGTTTCAAGTTTCGGGTTTCAGGTTGCAGGTTAATGCCGGCCCGACAGTCTATCGCGTCTTTGCTGTGACAACTAGCATCCGCCGTGATGTCAAGGTAAAGGGCGACGAGTCGAAGCCTCCCCAGGCGGATTGAATCTCAAGCCCCGCCTTATCGAGCATCTGCTCGAGCTCGCGGTAGGTGTAGATGCGCATGGAATGATCACTCTCCGACCTGCGGCCGTCGGCGCGTATCGTGATCTCGCGGGCGTTATCGCGGCCTGCGACCGAATCGAACTGGCTGTCTGTCAATATGATATCGCCGCGCGAGTTCTCCTGCCAGCGCCGCTCTGTGTAGTTTCTCACAAGGCTGTCGCGGTTTATCAGGTCCACGAGAAAGCGCCCGCCCGGCTTGAGAGCGCGGGACACGCCGTCCAGTACCTTCTGGTCTTCCTCCTCGGACTCCAGGTAACCGAAGGAGGACCACATGTTTATTACCGCGTCGAAGTCCGCAGTGAAGTTGATGTCGCGCATATCGGCTCTGACGAGACACGGCTCGATATTCTCCGCAGCGGCGGCCTGTCTGCACTTCTCCAGCATGTAAGGCGAGAGGTCGAGTCCGACCCCATCGTATCCGCGACGCACGAGTTCAATCAGATGTCGGCCCTGGCCGCAGCAGAGGTCGAGAATCCGCGCGCCGGGTTGGATCTCCAGCTTCTCGATGATGAAGTCAACCGCCTGCCGGCTTGCCTCACTCTCAGCATACAAGTCGAAGCGTAGTGGGTCCTCGCTTGCGAACTTCTCTTCATACCAGGCCATCTGTGCGCTCCTTTTGCCATGAACATTCGAATGGGGGATTTCGGCGCCCCTTATGGCGTCAACTTCTATATAGAGCGCGTCGCATCCTCCACTCAATACTTGGAATCCAAGGCCAAAGCGCTCTTTGCTCCGGTCCCGCTATTGTACGGCTCCGAGAGATTTGCTAGAATGGCAAGCGGAAACCTTGGTGCATGCGCGAAACGCTTTTCACGCATCACGTATCACGCATCATATCTATGTGCAATCTGTGCTTTAGAGGAAATGAAAATGCTCCGAATCGGTGTCATCGGCTACGGCGCGCGGGCACAAGGCGTGTTCGATCTAATAGGACGGCTCAACGCCGGGACTGAGCTTGCCGCCATCACGGACGTCCGCAATGAAGATATTAAGCAGCAGATGCAAGCCTCCGGTCAGGATCCTGCGAAGGTTGCCTTCTACGACGATCCGGATCGGATGCTGGACACAGAACGGCTTGACGGTGTGCTGATTGCCACGCGCTGCTCGCTTCACTCCCGCATGGCGGTCAAGGTTCTCGCCCGCAATCTCCCGCTCTACCTGGAGAAGCCCGTCGCCACGAACATGGAGGATTTACTTGCGCTCCGCGCCGCCGCCGCCAGAAGCTCCAGCGAGGTAGTCGTCTCATTTCCGCTACGCGTGACGCCGCTCGTTCAACTGGCAAAGGAGATCATAGACTCCGGCAAGATCGGCACGGTCGAGCACGTGCAGGCATGGAACAACGTGGCCTACGGATGGTGCTACTACCAGCTCTGGTATCGCGATGAGAACGAAACGCAGGGGCTTTTCCTCCAGAAGGCGACTCATGATTTCGACTACATCAATTATCTGCTCGGGATCCGGCCCGTCTCGATCTGCGCGATGACCTCCAAGCAAATCTACAAGGGAGATCACCCGGCAGGGCTTTGCTGTGATGATTGCAGCGAGTGGGATTCATGCCTGGAGAGCCCGTTCCACTTGCACTATACCAAGCTTGAGGCCAACAGGGTAATGCCGTCCGGGCTGATGTGCGGATTCGCCGTTGACACAGGAAACGAGGACTCCGGCAGCGCGCTCATCCGCTACGAGACAGGCATGCACGCGTGTTACAGCCAGAACTTCTTTGCACGCAAGAAGGCAGGCAAGCGGGGAGCGACTCTGTTCGGCTACAAGGGCACGATCGAATTCGACTGGCACACAGACGAATTGAAGGTCTATATGCACCACACGCCTCGGACCGAAACCTACAAGATGGATGCCACGGGCGCATCGCACGGCGGCGGTGACACCGTTCTGGCGGACAACTTCGTGCGGACAATGCGCGGCGAGCAGAAATCGGTATCCCCGCTGAGCGCCGGCTTGCTCAGCGTCCTGATGTGCCTGAAGGCAAAGGAGTCGGCGGCCACAAACACCTTCCAGGAGATCGAATGGCCGGATTCCTGATGCAAGACGAGGGTCTATGAAAAACATCGCCCTTCTAGGCTCGACAGGCTCGATCGGCACGCAGGTTCTCGATGTGGTTTCCAGGCTGCCCGAAAGGCTCAGGGTAGTCAGCCTGGCCGCGCATCGGAACGTTCGGCTGCTCGCCGACCAGATCAGGCAGTTCCGGCCGGCGCTTGCATCCATCGGCTCAAAGGAGGACGCCGACCGGCTTAGGGAACTGCTAAGCGATGTAGAGGGTCTAACCATTATAGGCGGCTCCTCCGGCCCAGACAATCACTCATCACTCATCACTCATCACGCACACCTGGAGGTTGTTTGGGGAGCCGAGGGCTTGAGGCGGGCTGCCACCGCTCCAGAGGCGGATGTGGTAGTGGTCGCCGTTGCGGGCACAGTGGGTCTCGCTCCGACGCTCGAAGCCATATCAGCGGGGAAGGAAATAGCCCTCGCAAGCAAGGAAGTCCTGGTGGCCGCCGGGAACCTCGTCACCCGGCTGGCAAAGCAGAAAGGCGTCCAGCTCCTCCCGATAGACAGCGAGCACTCGGCGATATTTCAGTGTCTTCAGGGCGAGGACAAGGGTAAGATACACAGGCTGATGCTTACTGCGTCCGGAGGGCCTTTTGCAGACTACCCGCCGGAGAGCCTGGAGCGGGTGACCGTCGAGGAAGCGCTTGCCCATCCCACGTGGAGCATGGGCCGCAAGATCACCGTGGACTCGGCCACGCTCATGAACAAGGCTCTCGAGATCGTCGAGGCTCACTGGCTCTTCGGGGTTGATCCGTCGCGGATAGAGGTTGTTATTCATCCCCAAAGTATAGTACACTCAATGGTGGAGTTCGAAGACGGATCCGTGATCGCGCAGATAGGGCTTCCCGATATGCGCCTGCCGATTCAATACGCGCTGCTCTACCCCGATCGGGTCAACACCGGACTTCCCAGGCTGGACATCGCTGCTCAGGGGGCGCTGACCTTTGCGCGGCCGGATCCGAAGCGCTATCCGGCCCTTGGCCTGGCATACAGGGCGGCGGAACAGGGCGGCACGATGCCGGCCGTCATGAATGCGGCGAATGAAGTCGCCGTCGGACTGTTCCTGGACCGCAGAATCGGCTTCCTCGATATAGTGAGGACGATCCATGAAGTGATGGCGAGATATGAGCCCGTTCGGGATCCAAGCCTCGACCGGATTCTGGAGGCCGATTCCTGGGCAAGGGATGTGGCTGCACAAATAGCGGAGGCAATCATTGGCTAATACATTTCTCACAATTCCGGCGCTGATCATTCTGCTGGGTACGCTGATTCTCTTTCACGAGCTGGGCCATTTCGGCATGGCGAAGCTGCTCAGGATAAAGGTGCAGGAGTTCGCCTTCGGCTTCGGCCCGAAATGGATTCGACTCTTTAAACGTGGCGACACCGAGTATACGATCCATCCGGTGCCTCTGGGGGGATTTGTCAAGCTTGCCGGGATGGAGCCCGGCGAGGAGAGCGTCCCCGGCGGGTTCAACAGCAAGCCCTGGTGGGCTCGCTTCCTCGTGTGCATGGCCGGTCCACTCATGAGCTTCGTGCTGGCTTATGCGATATTCTGCACCCTGGGCATCTTTATCGGGGTGCCCAAGGCTGTCAATCAGGTCGACCGCGTTGAGCGAGGCAGCCGCGCGCAGCAGGCGGGGCTGAGGCCGGGCGACCGCGTGGTGGAGATCAGCGGCGAGCGCATCCAAACCGGCAGCGAGATGGTGGAAATCATCCACGGCAGCGCCTCTAAGCCGCTCGTGATCGTAGTAAACCGCGACGGCCGCATAATCCGCGTCCATGCAACCCCGGTACCCGGCAAGCTCGGCAAGGGCATCGGTTTGCTCGGGTTTACACCGGTGCAGAGAATCGAACGCATCGGCATCGTGGAATCCGTTCGCTTCGGCAACGACTTCACATTCACTATTCTGAAGCTCATAGTTGTGTCATTGTTTAGTCGGGATGTAGCGAAGAACGTAGGCGGCCCGATCGCCATTGTAGCTGCTACGAGGGCCAGCGTGGAGGGCGGTGTCGGCGGCTTCCTTCAATGGCTAGGCGTTATGAGCCTGATGCTGGGAGTTGTGAATCTGTTGCCGCTTTTGGTAACAGACGGCGGTTGGATGCTGCTTCTCATCGTCGAAGCGGCCAGGAGGCGGCGTCTATCGCCGCGAACCTGGGAGACTGCACACAGGGTGGGGTGGACGCTGATCCTCACCATCCTCATGTTGGTCATGTACCTAGACCTGAGCAAGCTTGTTTCCGGCAAGCTCCTCCCATAGGCGTGTCATGGTAGAGCGGCGAAAGAGCAGACAAGTCCGCGTGGGAAGCCTCCTGATCGGCGGAGGCGCTCCCATATCCGTGCAGTCAATGACGAACACAGCTACCGTGGACGTCGCCGCTGCCGTCGCGCAGATTCATCGCCTGGAAGAAGCAGGCTGCGACCTCGCGCGTGTAGCCGTCCCTGACGAAGCATCCGCCGAGGTCTTGGGACAGATCAAGTCGCAAATCCGCATCCCGCTCGTCGCCGACATACATTTCGACTACCGGCTCGCGCTCATGGCGATAGACCAAGGCGTGGATAAGCTGCGCCTCAATCCCGGGAACATCACCGACCCTGCTAAGATAAAGTTGATCGCCGACAAAGCCCGCGAGCGCGGGATACCGATTCGCATAGGGGTGAATTCCGGCTCGCTCGACCGGAGGCGCTACGGCCCTCCAACGGCGGAGGCCCTCGTGAAGAGCGCGCTGGACGAGGCGGACATCCTCGAATCACGCGGCTTCCGTGACATCGTGATCTCGCTGAAGTCGTTCGACGTGCAGGCTACTATTGACGCATACAGGCTTGCCGCCCAGAAGACCGACTATCCTCTGCACCTGGGAGTGACCGAGGCCGGGCTTCTCTGGCAGGGCGCCATCAGGTCCGCGGTCGGCATCGGCGCGCTCCTGGCCGAGGGGATCGGCGACACGCTCAGGGTTTCGCTCACCGCCGAGCCGGAGGAGGAGGTCAAGGCCGGGATTCAGATTCTGAAGTCGCTCAATCTGCGGGAGCACGGATTCACGATCATCTCCTGCCCGACATGCGCCCGGTGCTCGGTTGACCTGATAGAGATGGTGAAGGAGGTCGAGCGCCGCCTGGAGCAGATGAAGGGTCTCCCGCCGGTGACGGTCGCGGTCATGGGCTGCGTAGTGAACGGCCCCGGCGAGGCGAGAGACGCGGATGTCGGCGTAGCCGGCGCCCGCGACGGCGGCGTGATCTTCTCCGAGGGCCGCGCGGTCAGAAAAGTCGCCGCCGATCGAATGGTGGACGAGCTCCTGGCCGAGGCGCAACGCGTGGCGAGTACAAAGACAAGAGCGCCTGGGGACGAGTCCGCCGCGGCGGACTGAAAGGATACCGAGTTGCTAATCAGAAAAGCGAGAACCGGCGATGTGCCGGAAATGCAGAAGCTGATCAACTTCTTCGCCGACCGCGGTGAACTTCTTCCGCGCTCTCTGAACCAGCTCTACGAGGACATCCGCGACTTCTTCGTTGCCGAGGAGGAAGGACTTCTGATCGGCACGTGCGCGCTTCACGTGAACTGGGGAGACCTGGCTGAGGTTAAGGCTCTCGTGGTTCACGAGGAGTTCCATGGCAAGGGACTGGGGAAGCAGCTCGTCCAGACCTGCCTCGATGAGGCGCAGGCGCTCGGCATCTCGCGCGTATTCGCGCTTACCTACAAGCCTGATTTCTTCTGCAAGCTCGGCTTCCAGACCATAGACAAGTCCGAGCTGCCTCACAAGGTATGGACCGAGTGCATTCACTGCGTCAAGTTCCCCGACTGCGGCGAAGTAGCCGTGATCTGCGAGCTCGCATGAGAATCTGGGGCGTCTCAAAGGGCTTCCTAAAGCGAGTACTCCTGGGCCTCAGCGTGGTGGCTGCCATCGCCGGGGTGTGCTGCCTGGACGCCTACTACATCGAACCCAACTACCCGCGAGTGATTAGGCAGGACATCCATATCGAGGGACTGCCAAAGTCACTAGACGGATTGAAGATCGTCCACCTCTCCGACTTGCACATCGTGAAGTTCGGCAAGCGGGAAGCGAGGGCTGTGAGATTGGTCCAGCGCATCAAGCCCGATTTGATCTGCCTCACTGGCGACTATGTCGAAGACGACGGGATTACCTCCGGGGACTACACCACTAGCGAGTGCATCGAACAGGCTGCCCGCTTTGTATCCTGCCTGCACGCAGAATACGGCGTGTATGCAGTATCCGGGAACTGGGATCCGCCCGAGGTTGCCTCCGCTTTCGAGCGCTGCGGAGCCAAGATGATTGATAGAACGCTCGTGACATTGAAGATTCGCAAAGCCCGCCTAAACCTGGCCGCCACGGAGGCTATAGAGGCGGCTGCCGAATCGGAATCAAATCAGTTGGACCCACGCACCCCGACCATCGTGCTGGACCATTTTCCCGAAGCCGTCAATGATTTGGCGAAGACAAAATCACGCGTTGATCTGGTTTTGGCCGGGCACTGGCACGGCGGACAAGTGGGCTGGCCCTTCAAGATGACCGATGTGAAATACCTGGCAGGGCTTTATAAGGTGGGCCGCACGCAGGTCTATGTAAGCCGGGGCCTGGGCATGCACACGTATGCGGTGAGGTTCAACTGCCCGGCGGAGATAACCCTGATCGTGCTCAGGCGCGGCGACGTCAAGTCTTCCTGACCGGTACGAAGTCCTGTTCTGCCACTATCCACTGGCCCTCGGCGCTCAGGACAAAGTTGATGAAGCCTCTGACTGTTCCCGTCGGCTGCCTGGGCGTGTAGAAGTAGAGCCGCCTGGCTATCGGGTAAGTTCCATTCAGCACGTTCCGCTCTGTGGGCATCACGAAGGGCGAATTCGCATCCTTGGCGATTGGAAGCGGCTTTTGCTTCTTGAGGTCCACATAGCCCATGCCGACGTAGCCGATCGCGGCGGTGTTTCCCGCAACCTCGTCCGCAATGGTCTGCGATGACGGGAGCATAAGCACTGAGTTCGCGTACTCCGCCTTCGGATTGCGGCTCCGGACGACACGTTCGAGGAAGAACACGTGCGTTCCGCTGCTCCGGTCTCTCGAAAGGGCAACAATCTTCCGGTCTTTGCCGCCCAGTTCCTTCCAGTTCGTGATCTTGCCCGTGAAGATGTCCGAAAGCTGGCCGATGGTCAGCCTGCTCACGGGATTGGCGCGACTGACTATGACGGACAGCCCGTCCCGGGCGACGATGAACTCCTGCGGCTTCATACCTCTTGCTCTGGCCTGGGCCAGCTCTTCCCTCGTCATCTCTCGGGACGCGGCGGCGATGTCGGTGTCGCCGTTGATCAGCGCGGCAATCCCAACGCCTGACCCGCCGCCGGTTACGGAAATATTCGCGCCCGGATGCTGCTTCGTGTACGCCTCAGCCCATGCCTGGCACAGGATCACCATGGTATCGGAACCCTTGATCTCCGTCGCGGACCGCCTGCCGCATCCCTGGAGCGCGAGGATCATCACAAACACAAGAACACTGGCCGCCAAGATTCGTCTCATATCCATCTCCCTCCTGGATTCAACGCTGTTCCGCGCGGTGCGGAAGCGCAGAAAGCTGTTTCGAGTTCCAAGTCCCAAGTTTCAGATTCGCCGGGACCGAACCTAAAACCTTCGCCTGCGCTAGTGTCTATACCCCCGAATGCAAGTCGGCTCATCCTCGCGCGGCAGGTTGAAGTAAGACCGGGGCTGTCCGCATCATTAAGGTCCGGCCTATCCGGTTTAGTGTCTGTGACGGACTGGGTAGACAGAACAGGAACGCGGAGCTACAAGAAGGGGTTGATGCAAATGAGGGAACGAATAGGCATCGCGCCGCAGGAAGTCGAAGGGCTCATCCAACTGCCCGATACCGATGAGCTTCCACTGCCGGTAGTGCCCGATTGGGACATCCTTGTCTCGAAATCGAACGAGGTAGCCAGGATCATTGATCGCCACCTTGACTATGAGTCCATATACCAGGGCCACGAGCTGAACCCGGCGGGGCTTTGCCCGCAGCAGAGGGTGAATCTAGTGTCCGACCTGGCTGCGGTGGTGTAGCCGGAACAAGCGGCCCCCGAGGTCTGCGAATGCGGAGGATCTATCAATCGGCGCCGGACGTCCCCCAGGCGATTGCGAACCAGGCGATCGAGATGATCGAACGACACCTTGTCGCCAACGGCGTGCGCCACGCGGAGGAACTGCCGGAGGAGAGCAAGGTACATCTGCTGAGAGAGCTCCAAAGGCTCTTCGAGTCCAGGCTGCCGCAAGTGACTCGTGGAAGTAAGGGTGACTTGGCAGACACAAGGGCCTCACATCGAATAAGGGGATTCATAAACGGCGTCCTGCGCCGGCTGGAACGCGTGTTTCGATCGGGAGGCGTGGAACCCCGGCGGCAAGACTAGCGGAAACAAGAAACATGGCCGTACTGGGCCGGATAGGAGACCAGCTCGCATGAGCTGGTCTCTTGAATTTGTAGTTCACCCGCTTAGACGCATTGGCTGTTCTCCGAATCCATCCGCAGGCGTGGGCCTTATCGGTCTCCCATCAACCGGGAGGAGTTCCAGCGGCCTTCGTCGAATTAGTGCGGGTGCATGAGAAGCGCCGTTGGTCGCAGGTAAGTTGCTGGTAGCTCGCTGGCGTATCCATGAACCGGGAGACGTAGGGCAGTGTCCGTTGTCCCGACTTGTCGGGGCGTTTCAGATAGGCAAGCATCCTGTACCGCAGGAGGCTGACATGCTGAAGCCGGAGGCACTGGAGAGTTATCTGACCATCAGCGACTGGAGGCCGGCTCGGGAGGACTCTGCAAGGCCGGGGCTGTGTATTCGCTGCGGGCACCGGGAGCCCGCTGTGTCCCTTTGCGTGCCGTGTCTGCTGGAAGTGGCCGCCAGGATGTCGTCCACTAAGAACGCAGAACAGGTGGCTCGGGCGGTACGGCGGGGCCGCGGGAAGAGGCGTCGGCTGGGCATATGGGAATGGGCTGTGGTCATCCTTCTCGCGGTCGGCGTGATTGTCGGCGGCAGCCTGCTGAGCATGGCGCTCCGTTAGGGCCCGATCCTGAGTTGTAAACTGCGCATCCCCGCCAGGGCTCCACGTCGGCCTTGAACCTCTATCGTCCGCGGTCCCCCGATAGCATGTTGCCTCATTTATCCTTGTTGTCGAAATGGGTAATCGTTGCCTCACGAATATTGTTGCCGAATGCAATGTCTGCAAGTCCGTATATGTAAGTTATAAAGACAGGGCTCCGGGTCGAGTGTCCCGGGTGTGGGCTACC
>DATKXU010000060.1:0-109342 GCA_035528905.1 Armatimonadota bacterium | reverse complement strand
GGTAGCCCACACCCGGGACACTCGACCCGGAGCCCTGTCTTTATAACTTACATATACGGACTTGCAGACATTGCATTCGGCAACAATATTCGTGAGGCAACGATTACCCATTTCGACAACAAGGATAAATGAGGCAACATGGAGACTTCCAGCCGAGAGTGCGCGAAGGACTCCCACATACCGGCGCTGCTCTCGCTCGGCCAACGCGATCAGTTTCTAGCCCACACGCAGAGGTCCCGGCGGCCCCGGAATCTTCTCCTCAGCCTTCGCCCGCGATCCCTTTTCCGACTTCAGCAGCGACAATACGCACGATGCTCCCTTCACGCCGGAAACCAGCATCGCGCCGAACGTCGGACCCATGCGGCTCAGGCCGTATACGGAGGATACAGCCATCCCGGTAGCAACCAGCCCTGGATAAACCTGCCCTGTAAACTCGACCACGTCGTTCTCCGACCTTTCAACCCACATGGGAGCGCAGCCGGGAACTTTCAGCACGCCCTGCCTGGAGAGCATGCTGGCAACCACCGCATCGTGTCCTGTGGCATCCACAACGACTTTCGACTCCATCGCCACCGGATCTATGCAACTGATTTGTCGGGGCAGCGAATAGACGGGAGTCCAGTTGATAACCAGGCCGCTGACGCGGCCGTCGCCACGCAGGATAACGTCGTCAACCGAAGTCATGTTTGCGAACTTCACACCTGCATCGCAGGCGGCGGCGATAAGCTTGGCGCAGGCATGCGGCCCGTCTGCTACGTGCAGACCCTTCGAGAACTCCTTATGCGGCACGCCCAATTCGTCGAGGATCTTGTCTGCAGGCTCCCGAATCGTGACTTTGTTCATCAGATAGCCGCCGCTCCAAAAGCCTCCTCCCAAATAATTGTTACGCTCAATCGTAAGGACTTTCAATCCGTTCTCGGCCAGGATTTTCCCGCACATGAGCCCGCTCGGCCCGGCTCCGGCGATTAATACGTCGCTCTCGACGTACTCCTCGAATTCCGCTGCGAATTCGTGCACGATCGCCCGCGTTACATCCTTTTCACTAGTCTTGCTGAACACCACTACGTGACGCTCGCCTGTCATTGCAACCTCCTGGGTGATTTGTTACGCGAAAAACAGTTCAGCTTGGGGAGTTGAAGATCAGCAGGCCGCGAGTCGCGCTAGAAGCACGAACCGCGCTGAGCACGAGGACATCTCCGAGTTCAGGAGATTTCCGCATTCCCTACGCCGGTACTAACCGGATCAGGTTCAAAGGGATGAAGCGATAACACGTCGCTTCTCTCAGCTGTACTCAACCAGCACCCCCAGCGATCCACGATATGATACCACAGCCGAGCAGCCTTGTAAACCCCCATTCGTCCGGCAGCTATGCCAAGGGGCTGTGCGTCCGACTCGATACGCCGCCGGAGAGTGACGGGCACAATATGATAGCTTGACAGGTATGCCTCCCTCTGCTACAATGACCATCCCGCCGTCCTGCTATCCGGCCGCCGAATTTCCATAACAATCCGGCGGCGAAGTATGGAAGGATAACACTGACAACGCTCTGTACGGCGGAGCGTGGGAGGCACAAATGGTCAAGCTGTCACTGTTCTTGGGTCTACTGGCAACCGTTAGCAATGTGACATCCACAACCGTCACCACTCAGCCGCCAGCCATGTATCAGAGCTTTGTTATGACTCAGGAGGAGCTAAAGTTCGTCGAGCTGGTAAACAAGGAACGGGCGGGCCGTGGACTCTCACAGTTGACCATTGATCCGCTTCTGATAGAGGTGGCGCGCAAGCACAGCAGAGAGATGGGCGACAAGCACTATTTCTCGCATACCTCTCCAACTCCCGGGATGCAGACACCGATGGACCGATACCTGGCCGCTGAAAACGGAAGGCCGTCATGGGCACTGGTGGGCGAGAACTTAGTCTATTGCTCCATCGTGGATATCGAGCGTGGACACGCGGCGCTCATGAACAGCCAGGGCCATCGAGCAAACATACTCGAGGGCAGGTATCAGCGCATCGGCGTGGGAGCATATGTCAATCCAAGAGGCGAGCTGTACGTGACCCAGACATTCCTGGCCAAGGCAGACTAAACGCCCGTGCGATCATTAAGCGTGACAAGGGCCGTCCACCCGGACGGCCCTTTTTGCTGCGTACCGGACTCATAAGTACGCTTCGTCCCCAGTCCAATTGACTCGCCTGTTGCTCCTATGCTACCATTGGGCTGTAACCTAGGGGTCTAGGGATCCAGCAGCAAAGCTCGACCATGACAGGGCTAGCGCATTCAAATGGCTTATCAACCCCGCGTGTTGAACCAGCTTACTCGCTGCTGGCGGACTGACTGCTGAAAGCTGAAATCTCATGCTTCTTGCCATTGACGTCGGGAACACGAATATCGCTCTCGGTGTCTACACGGATGCCGCACTTGTGGCCGACTGGCGCATCCGAACGCAACTTGGGCGCACAGCCGATGAGTACGGAATGCTTCTCCACGACTTGCTCACCTACGCCGGCCTGAGCTTCGAAGACATCGAAGGCATCGCCATCTCGAACGTAGTCCCTCCCACCATGTCCGCCTTACTCGAGACCTGTCGGAAGTTCCTTAGCATAGAGCCTTATGTCGTTGACCCTGAGAAGCAAACGGGAATCACAATCCATTACGAACCCAAATCTGGCGTAGGCGCAGACCGGATCGCGAACGCCGTCGCGGCGTTCGCGCTGTACGGCGGCCCTGCGGTAATCGTTGATTTCGGGACCGCCACAACGTTCGATGCCGTCTCCGCGACCGGCGAGTACCTGGGAGGGGCGATTGCGCCGGGCATCGCGACCTCGATGGAGGCGCTCTTCCGCGCTGCCGCCAGATTGCCCAGGATTGACCTGGTTCGCCCGCCCACTCCCATAGGCACGACAACCGAAACGAGCATGCAGGCGGGAATCATATACGGCTTTGCGGGGCAGGTGGACGAGATCGTGTCCAGATTCCGGCAGGAGTTAGGTGAAGAGGCGAAGGTCATCGCAACCGGCGGTCTCGCAGAACTGATCGCCGCCGAGAGCCGAACTATACAGGTCGTCAATCCGCTTCTGACCCTCGAAGGGCTCAGGCTCATGTGGGAGAAGAGGCGTAACCCTTAGACGTCGGACATTACACCCTGGGACTCCCAGACTTTCCCGAACTCCAGGGTCTAGGCTCTCAAAGATGCGAATAGGATGCATTGAGATTGCTCCCCCGGTCGTTCTGGCACCCATGGCCGGTGTGACGAATCATTCCTTCCGGCTGATATGCAAGCGATTCGGCGCCGGGCTCGTCTGCACGGACATGATCAGCAGCTACGGGATTCACTATCGCAATCCCAGGACGCTGAGCATGTTCGACTGGACTCCCGAAGAGAGGCCCGTCGCTGTGCAGATATTCGGGGCGGATGCACATGTGATGGCCGCTGCGGCAGGGATGGTCGAGGCCGCGGGCGCGGATATCGTAGACATAAACGTCGGATGCCCTGTACCCAAGGTTAAGAAGACTGGGGCGGGCGCCGGTTTGATCGAGGACCTTCAAACTGCACGCAGGGTCATGGCGGCGGTCGTTCGGGCAGTGAGCATTCCGGTCACAGTCAAGACCCGCAAGGGGCCGGACGAGCGTACATTAACGGCTGTGGAGGTCGCCAGGATTGCGGAAGACGTCGGCGTCTCCGCCATCTGCATACACGGGCGGACCGCGGCTCAAGGCTATTCAGGAAGCGCCGATTGGAAGATCATCGGAGAGGCCAAACGCGCGATCGGCATTCCGGTAATTGGGAACGGCGATGTCAGGTCGCCTGCAGATGCAAAGCGGATGTTCGACGAAACGGGCTGCGACGCCGTCATGATCGGCCGCGGTGCCCTCGGCAATCCGTGGATCTTCCGTCGGACGGCTCATTTCCTGGAGACCGCAGAGCTGCTGCCGGAGCCATCACGCATCGAAAGAATCCAAACGGCGCGCGAGCACTTGCGCCTGATGGTGCAAATGCTTGGACAGGAGCGTGCCGTACGTGAAATGAGGGGCCAGATAGCCTGGTATGTCAAGGGAATTCCAGGCGCTGCTGCAGTACGGAGCCGGGCCGCTCAAGCAGCGTGCCTTGCCGAGATGGAAGATGCTTTGGCGGAGATCCGCACCTGAGGAACCGGCGCAGATACTGTAGACTAGTGACTTTGAGGCGACAAGGAGCAGCAAGTGGAGAAGTTTGCCTTCATAGTTCACCCTTTGGAAGCCAGACCGGACTTGGCGCGGAAATATCCGTTTGTGAGGTATCTCCCGGAAAGTGTCATCGAATGGGGGTTCAAATATAAAGCACCGATGATGGTTTCACACATAACCGGCGTCAAATCACTCACCGGCGCGGAGGCCGAAGGCTGGTTCATCGGGTGTCCGCTCACCGCTCGCCAGATGATGGCGCTCCCTGTGGAGTTGGTACTGGAGAAGATCATACAGGCCGCGCGCACCGCCCAAGAGCTTGGGGCGTGCATTGTCGGCCTGGGGGCTTTCACCTCCGTTGTCGGCGACGGGGGCATCACAATCGCAAAGAACGTGGACATCGCGGTCACGACCGGGAACAGCTACACCATAGCCACGGGGATTGAAGGGGCACTAAGAGCGGCGGCCATGATGGATATTGACCTATCCAAGGCAAGAGCCGCCGTCGTAGGCGCAGCAGGCTCCATCGGCCGCACATGCGCCAAGATTCTGGCGCGGCAGGTCTCCGAGATCAACCTGGTCGATCTCGGACTGGAGCAACTAAACAAGGCCGCTGCAGAGATAACCGCCGAATGCAATGCGATCGTGAGGCTGCACACTGACGTTCGCACCGGGATCGCGGACGCGGATATCGTCGTTTCCTCCACCAGCGCCGTCAGTGCAATAATACACCCGGCAGACATAAAGCCGGGCGCCGTCGTGTGCGATATCGCTCGCCCCAGGGATGTCTCGACCCAGGTTGCAAAGGAGCGCGACGACGTGCTGGTAATCGAAGGCGGAGTCGTGGCGGTCCCCGGAGATGTCGAGTTCAATTTCAACTTCGGCTTTCCGCCGAAGACGGCATATGCGTGCATGTCGGAAACCATGATGCTGGCCCTCGAAGGCCGCTATGAGAGCTTCACGCTCGGCAAGGAGGTGAGCGTGGAGCAGGTCGAGGAGATCTCAGCGCTAGCCAAGAAACATGGCTTTAGGTTGGCCGGTTTCCGCAGCTTCGAGAAGGCGCTTACTGACGAACAGATTAAACGGACCAAAGACACAGCCAAGCGTAGGATTGCCATCGGTTGAGCCCATTCAGTAAGGTTTTGAGTTTACCTGGCTTGGGTAAAAGAGATTATGAACGAACTTGGTACTCAAGAGGTCTAAGGGGTGAACGCAAGATGGCAGCCGCGCCGCAGGGCGAGGTAGTCCGGATGAGGATACCCAGCGATCCCAAATACGTATCCGGCGTCCGGCAGGCAATCCATTCTATTGCATACAGTCTCGGATTCTCAGCAGACGTGGCAGAAGACATCGAGCTGTCCGTTGCAGAGGCCCTGACCAACGCACTAGAATATGGCAGTCCCGAGCAAAAGACGAACGCTATAGTGGTAGTGTGCAGGATTGCGGACGACAAGCTCACGATAGATGTTCGTGATGAAGGCCCGGGCTTTGACCTGCCTGAGTCCGAGTGCCGGCAGGACTTGATGGACGAGCGCGGCCGGGGCCTGAGGTTGATCTACCACCTCATGGACAACGTGAGAGTGTGTCATACGCCGAGGGGCGCCCGCATCCGCATGGTCAAGAAGTTCTCCCACGAAAAAGGCCGGCCTTTAAAGCCATCTCGATAGCGCTATTCGCCGTGTCCAGACAGAAAAGACAAGCGGCACCCCGGCACGCTGTTGCAGCGGTGGGATGCCGTGTCTCTTCGAGCCTATCGTCCTAGCCAGCTCCGGCCTTGCCGCGCTCGATGAGTTCCTTGACTTTCTGGCCACCCTTGTGGCCTATCTCCTCATAGAACTCGTGACCGTACTTCTTGCTGGTGGTTTGGCCACCCTTCGCGCCTATCTCCTCATAGAAAGGAGAACCATAGCGCTCGCTGGTAGTCTTGCCGCCCTTCTTACCGATATTCTCGTAGAACCCGTGGCCGTACCTGCTGCTGGTGGTCTCCCCACCACGCTTCCCGGCCTCGCTCACGGTCATTGCACCCTTCTTCTCAGCAGCCATTCAACGCACCTCCTTTCATCCTCATTCACTATTGCCCGGCAGACTTGCTGCCACCTCAAACCACGATCTCGCGCGCCTCAACTGAGCTTTCGACTTCTAGCCGCCCTGGTCGCTTATCTCCTCATGCAACTTGCGGGTCGTGCCGTGCGCCGGTCCCACAGTCCTAGCGCGAGCCGCCAGCAGCCTTCTTGCCCTCTTCGATGAGTTCCTTGACCCTCTGGCCGCCCTTATGACCTATCTCCTCGTAGAATGGCGTTCCGTATTTCCCGCTCGTCGTCTGGCCGCCCTTTCTGCCGATGTCCTCATAGAAGTCGTGGCCATGTGTTTCGGCGGTACGCTTGCCGCCTCTTCGTCCCGCCTCGCTTACTGTCATACCGCCCTTGCCTTCTCGCACGCAGCTCACCTCCTCGTACTACGGGCAACTTCCAGCCGTGCTGGCGGGATCCTGTCCCGCCTGCCCTCTCGCCGTATACTGGTGACATGAGGCAAGCCTATCATTACCCGGCGGCCTTCTTGCCCTCTTCGATCAGCCTCTTGACCTTCTGGCCACCCTTGTGGCCTATCTCCTCGTAAAACTCGTGGCCGTACCTGCTGCTGGTGGTCTCCCCACCCTTTCTGCCGGCCTCGCTTACGGTCATCGCGCCCTTCTTCTCCTTGGCCATTCGTCTCACCTCCTACCTAGTGCTGCTCGGACCCTGGTCGGGTCATGTCTAAGCCGTCCAGACGGCCAGAGGGACTCACTCCCCTACCCTCTTTCCTTCCTCGATAAGCTCCCTAACCTTCTGGCCACCCTTGCGGCCGATCTCCTCATAGAATCCGTGGCCGTGCCTTTCTCTTGTGACCCGCCCGCCCCTTGGGCCGCCGAGCTCCCCGCCCTTTGCACCGATTTCCTCGTAGAATTCATGGCCGTGCGTCCTGGCGGTCTTCCGACCGCCTCTCCTTCCGGCTTCACCGACTGTCATCTCACCCTTGCCTTCCCCTGGCACACCGGTTCACCTCCTCAGACGTGTTATAACCAATTGCTAATCGTGCCAAACATCCCGCAAGCACGAAGTTACCTCCAATGCGTGCCTAGAAACGGTTTGGCAACTGACGGCATTACTGCGATCGAAATGCCGCTGGCTGACGTGCGGATCGCCCCGTATCGAGCATTCGCAGGACATGGCTCACCACGTCCACCGCCACGTTCCGACCAGTGGCTTCGAACAGGCCGGACCATGACGGAGCGCCATTCACTTCCAGTATCACGGGACCGTCCGGACCGTCAACCACATCCACGCCGGTGTAGTCCAGACCGATAGTCTTGGCCGCCTCCAGACAGATCTCGCGAAGCCGGGCAGACAACTCGCACGCCTGGCAGCCAGCCCCTTGAAAGACATTCGCCTTCCACTGCCCCTTGCGGGCAATCCTATACATCGCCGCCGGTATCTCATCGCCCACGACGAAGGCACGTATGTCCCGGCCTCCATTCGAGATAAACTCCTGCACGTAGACCGCTCCGTACCTGTCCAGAAAGGCACGAAGCAGTCTCTCGCAGCCCTCGACCTCCAGCTTTTCGATGCCTATGCCATGCGAACCGTAGAGCGGCTTGACCACCGCTGTCCCGAACTCGCGAACCGCGGCAGCGGCTTTGTCCACACTCTGGGTCACCACTGTACGTGGGACGGGCAGCCCCGCCCTTTCAAGATAGAACGTGGTCTGGGCCTTGCTTTCAGCCAGAGAGAGACCGTCCGGGCGGTTCACTACGAGCCAGCCCTGCCTGTCAAGAAGCTGGAAGACTTCATACTGGTAGTCTATCTCGCCCCTTCGGTTGAAGCTTCGGACAATGAACGCATCGTAGAGATCCGCCGGATCGCCCTGAACACAGATGGACGGCGCTCCGTCCACGCGAATCTCAAACGACATCGGATCAATAGCAACGCCCACAGCGAGACCGTTCGCCGCCTTCAACAGCTCCGTGCTGGACCAATCCTGTTCGATGTCTGAGCCGATGATCCCGATTCGACGCACCTGAAATACTCACTCCCAGGCATCCTAGCAGGACCGTGCGAGTGCCTGGACTTCCCGGGCTGGGTTGGCTCACCAGGATTCCGGAGAACTCGCTTGCACGGGAGCGCTCCGACCGGTGGCCGCGAAACCATTACCCGCTAATCGAACGCTGTAAACCATCAGCCACGCGCGAGGCAGACGCGGGACCTTCATGTGGAAGCGAGGCGCTGCGCCAGTGATTCCCCGCCAGACCGCCTAGATGCCGAAGACTTTCTGTACACCTTCACGGATGAACTTCACCGCGATCGCAGCGAGGAGCATCCCCATTATCTTGGCGATGACATCCGAACCGGTCTTCCCGAGGTATCTGTAGAAGGTACTGGCGTACCTGAATATGAGGAATGCGAGGGCAAAACTTAGGACTACGGCGCTGAAGGTAATCCACACCCCGTATGTCCCTATCAAGACGATAGTCGTCGTGATCGCTCCCGGACCGACGAGGAGTGGGATCGCCAGAGGCACCACCCCTGGGCGTCCACGGCCCGCCTCGCCGTAGTGAGCCTCACCTACAATCCGAAGAGCAATGACCAGGAGGAGTATTCCACCGGCAATCTTGAAGTCGCTCAAAGTTATGCCGAAGAGACTCAGAATCCCGGTGCCAGCGAACGTGAAGAGGAGGATTAGCAGGAAACCGACAAACGTAGCTCTCGCGAATATGGCACGCCGTTCATCCGGGGTTGCACCGTGCGTCAGAGCCATGAAGATCGGCACAAGGCCGAGCGGATCCGTCACGATAAACAAAGCCGTCGCCGACTCTAGGAGGGCTGTGAGAGAGGACATTTCTCCCTATTCTTCACCTGGCTTCTTTTCGGCGGTCTCCCGCATCTGTTCGAACTCGTACAGGGCGGTTTCGCGGTCTACCTGATCCTCGAACTTGTCCTCGATGGTGAAATCGAACTCGTCCGAGTCGGTATCCATTGCGCTGTCAATCGGCACGGGGCCTGCCGCAGGACGCTCAGCCTCTCCGTTGTCAAGCTCGTACTCCTTTTCCTCAGCCTTGGTTGCAGCCGTGTCAGTCTCCGGGCTCACTTCCACCGGTGGCGCGGGCGCTAGAAGGTCGGCGGGAGCGGTGTGCGCGAGCGATTCTATGGCCTCGTCCGCGCCCATGCCTTCACTCGACTCCGGATCCGTCGGAAGCATCTCCTCAGCCGAGTCCTGCCAGTCGAACCCGACATCCTTTTCGTCCGGTGTACTCATGAGATCTACGTTGATGCCCAGGCTGCCTTCTTCCTCCGACCGACCGCGCGGATGCGGCCGAGTCAGCTCGTCAACCGGATCGCGCGGGAGCTTCGCGTCGTCAATATCCTCTGCGGCATCCACGTCGTCGGCGAAGGCGGAGTCCCGCTCCTCCCTGGCCTCGATAAGGTCGCCCAGGTTCTCCACAGAGTCATAATCTCTTCTCAAACGGTCTTCGGCCATTTCCTTGTTCCTGCTTATCCTGAATCCCCATCATGATGAAGAATAACGTAAATACTTATACTTAGATGAACTGGATTATGGTGCGGCCGTCCTCCATCTCAATGTCAAGCGCCTCGGCGCGCCCCGCCTCGTCCTCCTTGACCCAGATAGCTTGAGGATTCATCACCTCATGTGTCAGCGCCGCCGGCTCGCCGCCCTCGGGGTCCCCCGCGATCACCGTGATCGTAGGTTCATGCTCATCCTTCAGATCCGGCTCAACGCCCAGCAGCGGTTTCCGTTCTACCAGTCTCTGGGCGCCCAACTCTGCGGTCTCCATGTCTACTGTCACGTTCCGCGTCTGGTTCTGGGCGCTGAACGCAGCCAGGAAATCGTTCCACTGGTCCTGAGGTATCTGCTGCGTAGCCATGCTGCACATCCTCCTTCTGGGGCTGCTCCAAGCGTGTACGGCGAGACACATCGGGCCTCTTAGGCCGTCTCATGACTAGTGTACCATCACCCGCCGGGTGCCAAACTTCCGCCGGTCTGCGAGTCTGTCTGCTTTCCTGGCGCACGGAGAGACTACGCTAGGTCGAGAAGCGAGAGCGTGCAAAGGCGGGACCGGAGACCAAGGTAGGCTGGTCCTAGCTCGCTATGTGGAGCCAATTATGGAGGAGGAAGTACATGCGGCCGATCAGGAGCGACATACGGGACATCACCGTCGAGCCGAAGATCGCCCCGAAAGCGAACATCAGAACCCAGCGCCCGATGCTTGACGGCACGCGCCTCGCGGCGCTTCTGTGCTCGAAGGAGAAGAAGAAGTAAGCCATCACGGTCAGCAGAACTACAATGAATACCACGTTGTTCAGGACGTCGCCGAGGCCCATCCCCGGCCCATATATTGGTTTGAAGGAAGCATGAATGCGGTCAATGTTGACGCCCGCAAATCCTTTGAAGGCGGACCCAGCGATCAGGCCAAGCAGCGCGCCGAATATTATCCGGCTGATCCAGAGGTACCTCTGGCTGTATATGAAGTAGAACATGCCGCCTGCCACAAGCGCCAACACCCAGTACCATTGGCCGCCGGTGATCTTGTCCCACCAGAGCGGCTTTAGGATTTGCGCCCATGTCATGTACACACCATAACCGGCCGCCGCCCCGATGAACGCGTGCTCTGCCAGCCGGTACACCGGATTCTCCTTGTAAAGTATGGAGTAGATCGCCAGCGTGCCGAACGCGGCCAACCAGATGCCGATCGTGCCCGTTATGTGACTATCCGAAAGCCAGCTAAACAATTCATTCACCATGCTGTTTACGATTGCAGCCTGCGTCGGCGGGAGCTTATGTAGCCGATGTTCCCGACTACTATCAGCGCAATGATGAGCATGTGCGAGGTGGACAGTGCCCCGGACCCCCTGGTAGCAAAGTCCTGGCGGTCAAGCAGACGCTCGTATTCCGCCGCGCCCTTCATGCCTATCAGCATGCCCTTGATCTGCCCCGCATCCAGCGGGTTGAAGCCCTCGGGCGCCATCACGGCAGTTGGAGCATAGATCAAAGGCGTCCGATATGGGCCGTATATAAAGGCTATCCAGTATTCGAGCGTGCGCGATGGAGTCACCTCAGCGATCAGCCCAATATCACGAATCTTCTTGATACCGCGCATCATCGGGATTCTTGTCAGCGGCGTCCCGTAGTAATCCGTGCCTATGGCGCCCTGCACGTCATGTGGAAAGGACTGCAGCAGCGGGATAAAGTTAGCACCAGGCCTGTACCCCCAGTGGACCCAGTCGGTTCCGTACTTCTTACCTAACTCCCCAGCAATGCGGACCGCCAAATCATATGAAAACTTGTTTCCCTGGGGATCGAATGCGAGTATTGCAAACTTCTTCCGCCGCATGAACATGTGCCGGATCAGCGCCTCAGTCTGGGGCTGGTTCTCGGCTGTCGTGCCGGAAGCCCAGAAGATGGACACGATCGCGATCTTGCCCTCCGGGATGCTTTCCACCGCGTCATAGGCCCCACGGACGGACGGACTGATCACGATCGGCAGCCTCAGCCTCCAAATGAGCGGTGCCGCAATGACAACAGCCAGCAGTAGATACGTTATTCGTCTGTCGATATGCTGGAGTTTCTCAAATACGCTCATGGTGTGTCGCCTTTGGCCGAGACGACTCCTCCTATAACTCCCGCTCGAAGAAGCTGCCCCGCTCGAGGCTCAACCAGGTACGGAGAGCCATAGCAAGAGCACCGACTTCGATGCCGAACGCAATCGCTCTCCACGCGGCCATGTTCGGCTCGTTTAGTATCCAGTAGCTCACGTTCTCAAGCCTGAAAAGGCTTCCGAGGCCCGCTGCCGGAAGGCCGTTGGTGATGTACGCGCCGATCGGGACCTGGCCGAGCATCACCACAAACGCAGCAGCGAGCATCAAAGTCGCTTCGGCTGACCGGATGCGAAAGGCTCTGTACGCCGCCGAAACGATAAAGAACCCGACAATGGAGAACATGGCGGCTCCCAGCGCCGCCACGGTGCCGTCAAAGAGCATGTTGAAGGTGTTCTTACTCATAGCGGACGACGGCGTCAAGTCCTGCCAGAAGCCGGCCAGCATCATCACGAAGAAAGCCACGAAGAAGGCCAGATTGTTGTGCCATCCTTGGCGCTTCCTTGCGAGATTCTTGCCGTGGAACCTGAACAGACTGTAGACGCCCAGTCCCAAAGCGAACGCATAGACCACATTCGTCGCATCCGCCACCTGCTCTATAAAGCCGGTCAGGAAGTTCTTGCCGGTCTTCGGATCCCCGGGCACGAAGAATTCGACCGAGTAGATCAACCCCGCGAGGAATGTGACAATCGCTACAAGGGCTTTCCTGTAGTGCACCGGAACAAGCTGGAGCAGCAGGAACACCGCGCCCCCGAAGATGAGGAAATCGCACAGGACTCCGACCGCCCAGATCCACTGCGGCGCCCCAGGTCTTATCAGCCAACCAGTGAACAACTAACCCTCCGAAAGTGCCCGACAGAGACAGTAGACATTAGACCACAGACCGCAGACCAGCCGGGAGCCTGGCCGTCTGCACTATCCAGGGCTGAACCACTTCAGCCAGTTCAGCCATTCCCCCAAGGAAGGATGCACTGCGAGCAGAGTGGCGGTGACGACTCCTGCCAGCATGATGAATACGAGAACCGCCTTCGCGTAGTCCTGTCCCGCCAAGCTGCCGAGAAGTGTAGGCTCGCGTGACAGATATGCACTGGCCGCATAGAACTCATCCCCGATGATGGTATAGTCCGCAGCCGTTATGAAAAAGGGAATCTGGGTTATCTCCGGCGTGCCTGCCACTTGGACCGCCCCTACCTGGTGGCCTGTCTCAGCCAAAATCAGCGATTCTGCAAAGAAGTTACCGAACATGAAGTTCGATGCAACTTTCTCGCGATTCAGGATGCCTACCACTCCGGACGCGTAGGCGAACTGGTCGTCAGATAGGAACCTGATATCCTCCGGGTTGAAGTGTTCCGGCACGCCCTGGGCAGCGTACGCATCTTTGGTGACTTCCTCCGCAATCGTGTATACCACCGAGTCGGCGGTTGGCACTATGATGCGCGTCCGGTACTTCGCGGCAGCACTCGCTATGTGCTTCAGTATGGCAAGAGCCTGAAGAGTCGGCAAGCTCAATCCGCTGAGGCCGGGGCAGAACAACATCGGGCGACCCATCTCAGCGGCCCGCCCGACTGCCTCATCAATCGCACTGAGGCCCGGAATCTTCCTTATGTAGAGGTCCTTGCCGCGCCGTGCCCAGAATATCTTGTAAAGTATCAGGAAGACCAGCACACCTTCCAGGATTGCGACCGTCCAGTTGGCATGGTTCATACGAGTTACTCTTTCTGCGCCTTCGCATCCCGTTCTTCGGACAAGTCCTCGATCCGCCGGATCAGGAGTTCGACATTCTCTTGGGTGCTGAGGAGCTGGGAATACCTCTCCACACCTTCCCGGCCAAAGATCGGAACCAAGACCGGGCTGGCGACCAGCACGGATTGACTCGCCAGAAACGCCAGCGGCTTGTGCATCTCAAGGAAGAGGATCGCCGGCGTTTCCAGACGTCTGCTCACGATCTTCCGGGCCAACTTGCCAATCAGCTTATCACGCTCCTCCTGGGAGAGCTCGTCATCGGCCTGTTTCGTCATTGGCGCATCTGGCATCACGCATCCTCCTTACCGCCTCGATCACCTCGTCGCGGTTTCCACCAAATCTGAGGTAGACGCCGCGATATGCCTCCAGACGCCCCCGCGGCTCCAGCGGGCTCAGCTTGATCCCGCGGTCGTCCAGGTAGTACTTTTTTACCCTGTCCCATTCGATGTAAGTCCGGCTCAGGAGGGTGCGGGAGAAAGCGCCGTGCTCACTGATTACAAACCTAATCGGGAAAAGGAACTCAGCGAGCGCGGATATGAGCAGAAAAGCGGCGACGGCCAAGACCAGGAGGCTTTGGAACATGATGTAGGAGGCGAGCAGGCTTCCGAGAACGACAGGCCCGACTAGGAACATCCTGCCCGGGCTTTCCCGCAAGATGTGCACCTTCCAGCTCAGGATCGGCTCGGTAGAAACCGCCGCCGGTCCCGGTTCAGGCTCTAGATGCGTTCTCTCCATTCAGGCGTTGAAACTCCCAGGAGACTGTCAACTCGAATAGCTCGCTGGTCAATTATAGAAGAGTTGGAACGCCGTGTCAACGAATCGCGCCAGGCGCGAAAAAAGCGGCCCGCCCAAGGCGAGCCGCTAGGATTTACGATTGCGATGCGCGTAGAGCTACTGCTCCTCGCTGACCTCCGCAGGAGCTTCAGCCTCCGGCGCGGCCCCTATCTCCTCCTCGACCTCCGGCACAACTTCCTCAACCTGGACGATAGGCATGCGGACTACTGCGACGACATTGTCTCCCAGCGGCCCAATCAGCCCGACGCCCTCTGGGATGCTGACCTCCCGCACGTGCACAGCGTCGCCAAGTTCGAGACTCGATACATCAACATCAATATGCGTAGGAATGTGGTCCGGCAGCGCCCGCACCTCCAACTCTCTCGTGAATTGCTCAAGGATGCCGCCCTGCTTCGTCCCAGGAGCTGCTCCCAGAAGGATAATAGGAACAGACGCCTGGACAGGCTCATCCATGGATACGCGATGGAAATTCACATGAAGCACCTTGTTGGTGATCGGGTCTCTCTGGATTTCCTGGATCAACACCGGATGGGCCTTCGATCCCTTCCCGTCAACTTTCAAGTCTATCAGCGAGAGCCGGCCGCCCGGCGTTCTCAGAATTTGCGTCAGATCTGCAGCCGGAACTGTTATCGCTTTGGACTCCTCTCCTCTACCATACACAGTAGCGGGCAGGTGTCCCTCGCGCCTCAGCCGCTTTGTTTCGCTCTTTCTGAAATCTGCCCTCGTCTTGGAAGAGAGCTGGAGTCTTGTCACTATGCCGTCCTCCTGAAATCGCGCAGTGGAATCTTCGCACTAAGGCGCGGCCTTCCGCACGCCGCGCCGACACCAAGTATAACCGACGCCCGCCCCGAAGTCAAGGCAGGCAACCTATTTCAGCGCCCGCAGCAGTTTCAGCCTTGATGCTAGGAGATTCCTGCTGTCGCGGGAATAGTCAGTGCGGTCCAATGCGACCCGACGCAGAATCGCCAGAGTCGGCTTTCTTCCAAAGCGCTTCTCGTGCTGCCTGAGCAGCTCGATATCCTCCAGCCCGTCCCGGAAATTCTCCAGCCGGATGCTGCCGATCGGGCCCTTCTCTCCTGGATACAGCAGCTCGCCGTCGCCATTCAAAGAGGGATATTGCCCGCCCGCGGTGACTGACCAATCTATGCGCGGGCCGGCCGTTGAAGGGATCGGCTCGTCGTTATTCTGTTTATCCCAGATATTCACGCCCCAGTACAGGAAACCTTCTACATCGTATTGGAAGGCCTGCCACCAGATCAACCGTGCCTCGATCAGCGGATTCTCGAGCAGCCAGTTCGCATAGGGATAGTTCGGCCCCATGCAGATGTACCACCATACCTCGCCACCGCGCCGCCGAACGCTCTCTGCAAGTTCGTGATCGTAGGACGAGGTCATCGGCACATACCAGTCTATATTGAGCGACAGCGGATCGGTGCCCGGCGGCAGCCAGGCAGTCGAGAGAGTATGCACTCGCGGATACCGGCGCTTGATTTCCCCAAACAGGTCTTGAATAATCGGTATGTACTCCGAGCCGCGCTCGTCGAAGCCATAAATGTATGCCTTGTCCAGCAGCCCGCGCTTTTCCAGCTCGGGAATAAAAGCATCCAACCGCCGGAAGAACCGCTCCTTGAACTCCGGCGTGTATGCAGACACCGGATCGTAACAGACCCATGTAACCCGCTTAGTCGGCTCCGAGACGACGTTCAGAATATTGAAGGCATTCAGGCCGCGCGAGTCTGCATACTCCAGCTCAGCGAGGTCCGGCAACCGGGTTCGGGAGACGTCGTCCGGGCTCAGGCGATGTGCCAGGAGGTAGTCGGTATACGCGCGGCGGAGCGGCCGCGTGGCTTTGCCATAAACTTTCTCAAGGAAGCCATCCATCAGGGCAAAAGCGGTCTTCATATAGCCCTGAACGGGGATAACCGCCGGATGCACGGTGACAGAGACCGGGACTTCAACCCCTGGAGCACCGTCGGCGCGAATGGTGATGCTGCCGCGATACGTCCCCGGCGCTGTGCGCTCAGGCACGTGGATGGTGAACCACAGCGGCTGCACTTGCCCGCTCTCGATGCAGAAATCCCCCGGAGGAAGCAGCGGATCGGGCCACCATGAGGAAGTGCGCCGTGGGGAGTAGGGATGCGCAAACGGCTGCTCGACCCACACGTATCCGACGCGGAACCACTCTATCTCGGACTTCGGAATGCAGGTTGCGGATTTCGCACATTGCGGGGAGTCCATGACCAGGTCTGATGCCGAAACTTGTACCTTCTTGATCACCTCTCCCGTCGGGCGCAGGCAGATTTGGAAGGACTCCCGATCATTACGGGCCGCATTCAACCCCACTCGCGTGACAGGCCGAATCGGCGGCAAATCATCTTGAAAGACCCGGGTAGACGAATCCGCGATCCACCAATCAAAGACAGGTGCACGTCTGGGCGGCTTCACCCTCGCGGAGGCAGTCTTGGTTACACCATTGAGCTCCGCAGCGACTATGACAGTCACAGCAACAGTACCGGAGGCGGTAAACCGCTCGGCAATCCGAATGCCGGTTCCTGAGAGCGTCCATATCTCCCTGCCTTTCTGCTTCGCGCTGATCCGCCAATCCGCCTCGCCGCTGAACTCCGCCCATACGTCATACGAGGAGGCGGATGCAGGATGTAACCGCAGCTCGCGGATTTCCAATGGGAGTTGCTCCATGCGAACGTCGCAGAAGCGCACTTTCCCCCTGGTACTCCGCAGCATGAGGTAGACGTGGACCTCGGTGACCGGGTGAGTCGGCCTGACTTCCACGCTCACCTGCTGCCAGCGCCGGTACCCGATGCGCGGGAGACCCTGCTGTCCCCACATGGGAGGCCCTCCTGCCTGGCACACGTCCAGCCACAAACAGCAGTCGCCGACGGGTTCGACCTCGTCACACCGCATCCAGGCCTTCACTGCGAAGGCTCCCCTGCGCGGCAGGTCGAAACGAAGTACCTGCCTGGCGGCGGACGTTCCCTCGCCGGAGCATATCAGTTCCACGGCCGGCATGCCTTTGCGCCCGCCGTCGGGTATCACCCGGCAGTCGCCGATCTGCTCCCAGCCGACGAGCTTGCCATCCTTCTGCTCGCGGAGATCACCGTTCCGCAGGCCAAACGGCGTCCCGGCGAGGGCACACGAACCCAGGAGCACGAGTAGGATAAGAACCACTGATGGCATTATAAGCCCCCTGGGTTCTTTTCGCCTCTTAGGAAGATGAATTCCTGCGCCCCATACGATGGCTCGTTCAGGCATTAGAGAATACGCCCGGAACCAAGGGGCTGCCTCATCCGTACCGTAAGTAGTAGGATTGCTTGCAGTGCAAGCGCATTTTATCAAACGCACGGTGGAGGTGGAACAATGGGTAAAGCTATTAGTACAGGAGCAATGCTCGACCAGGCGATGAGGAATCGTTCCTCGATTTGGACCAGCTTGAAGGCGGCTGAAGCCTGGCCTATCGGGAAGGCCGCCGCTGTAAACATCGGGCTGTCCGCGTTCTACGGCCTCGTCATGGGATCGTATCAACTAGCCGCCACGGGCGGCTGGAAGCAAGCCCTGGCAAGCGCGATCAAAGTCCCTTGCCTGTTCATGTTGACGCTGCTGGTCTGCCTGCCGGCGCTGTATGTGGCAAGCTCGCTGCTCGGAAGCAGCTTGAACCTGCGCCAAGTGCTCGGCATACTGATGGCCAGTTTTCTCGTAACAACCACACTTCTGGCCGCATTTGCACCGATTACGGCGTTCTTCATGCTTTCGGCACGCCATTATGTGTTCATCAAGCTGCTCAACGTCGTCTTCTTCGCGATCGCTGCCGGAGCAGGTTTGTCCATCATCGCGGGGGCAGTGAAGACTATGGGGGACCAAGACGCTGCTGGGTACCGCGTGCTTCTGAGGTTCTGGTTCCTGATCTATGCCTTCGTCGGAACTCAGATGGCGTGGATTCTCCGGCCGTTCGTCGGCGATCCAGGTCTGGGTTTCTCGGTCTTCAGACATCTCGGTGGCAACTTTTACGCCGACGTGCTCAAATCCCTGGGCGGATTGTTCTAGCCCGGGAATCCGCGCACCCTGCCGTTCCGTACCGAGGACTTTCCGATAGTGACGGGACAGCGGTAAACCCGTTCGCCGACGCATTGAAGAGCCTGCGCTTTTCTGGTATACTGTCAGCCGGATGGTGGGATGGTCGTGCGCACGACGAGATTTGCGGTCTTCGGCCAGGAACTCTATTTCGAGGAAAGCATCCGAGCAATCGAATCCTTTCACGATGCGCCCGAACACGACCGCTTGTCCGCCAGAATCGCCGAGCAGCTCCCCCATCAATCTCCAGCGACCCGGCTTCGCGTCGCTACCAAGATCGTTCAGCGCTTCTTCAAATCGCCCGACGGAAAGTCGCACGCAGGCCCATTCCTGAGACTCGTCAACGGCCTGAAGAGCGAGTCCGCCCGCCGCGATTTGCTTTACTGGCGCACGGCCCGCACGGACAGCCTCATTGCCGCCATTGCCGGAGAGATCTTCTATCCATACTTCGTGCTGAATGATCTGCCCCAGGGGTATGACGAGTCTTCGTTCCGCATGGCAAACACGGCCGGGCTCTTTGCGATTGACCGGGTGATCAGCCTCGATTTCACAGTGGAGTACGCCAGGCGCATCTGGAACTTCGACAGCGCGAGGACGGTGACTCTGGCGCTGCGGATCATGAGGCAGGCCGGAATAGCCGACGCCCTTAATGTAGAGATCGAAAACCATCGCGTGCTCAGCTACTATCTCCTTCCGCACTCGCTGAGTCCGGAAGTCTTTGCCTACTGCATGGGAGAGGAGTTTCTCGATACAGAGTCTTTCCCGGCGATCCCGCTGGACCGGCTGTATAACGGCGACTGCGTTAGAGCGTTTTTCCTTGGCCGGCTGCAGGCGAACTCCGTCTTGAGATCTCTCGAACAAAGAGCCTTGATAGAGCGCACCACCCTACGGGGCGTACGGCATGTCCGCTTCACTCAGCAAGACCTGGAAGCGCTGGTATGCTCCCTCATTCCTCCCACTTGAGAGGTTCCCCGATGCAGGGAGTCATCATCAAGAACGTGGCGAATCTGCACCGGGATAAGTCCGCCGATTCGGAACAGGTAACCCAAGCCATCATGGGCCAGACGGTTCAAATTGAAAAGGATGAGGGCGAATGGCTTTACGTTAAAACGTGGGACACCTACCACGGCTGGATTCAAAGCTGCTGGGTAAACCGCGGCCTTCCGCAACCAACCACAATAGTGACGGTGACATCACTATTCACAGATGCTCTGTGGGCTCCTGACCCGGACGGAGAAATCTGGACGAAGTTAGTAATCACTACATCCCTGGAATTCCTGGACAAACAAGGCGACCTCATCCATGTCCGGCTGCCAGACGGAAACGAGGCATGGCTGATGGGCAAGGATGCAAAGCTCAGCGTCTCAGGCGAGGAGAAACTACCTCTGGGACCGATCGCATCGGAGCTAGTTCTCACGGCAAAGCAGTTCCTCGGTGTGCCGTACCTCTGGGGCGGGACCACCCCCTTCGGGCTGGACTGCTCGGGATTCCTGCAGCTCGTGTACAAGATTCACGGCGTGCGGCTGGTCCGGGATGCGCACATGCAGGCAAACGATCCGCGTCAGGCTGCCGTGGAGAAGCCAGACCTGGCGCCGGGCGATCTAATCTTTTTCGCTCACGGGGAAGATAAGGGCAAGGTGGCTCACGTCGGAATTGCTTGCGGAGACGGGACATTCATCCATTCGACGGCGAATATCGGGGTGACAATAAGCCGCCTGGACGACGACCCATATCGCCGGAACTACTGGGGCGCGGGGAGAATCGGACCTCATCATAAATGGTGAGGCTACCGACTTCCTAAGCATGCTAAAGCAAGCTGATTTCTGAGCTTAGCTTGCTTTAGCATGCTTATTCCCGTTTAGCCTGATCTCTTAACATCAGGCACGAGCTCCGCTCCCTTGCGCAGGGCTGCCTCGTTCAGAGGAATGAACTTGTGGCGATGGGAAGGCAGGACGTCCGCCAGGGAAGCAATTAGCGAATCGAGCGAAACCACACCGGTTGACGCCGCATAAGCCCCCAGGATGACCATATTCGCTACGCGGGCGTTCCCAATCTCCTCGGCAATGGAGTTTGCCGGTATCGTGAGCACCCGGCAGTCCTCACGAACGCACGACATGTCTATCAGCGAGCTGTTCACGACCAATCGCCCGCCCGGCTTCACCATCGGCAGGAACTTGCCAAACAGGAACTGATGCATCCCGATTAAGGTATCCGGGTTCGCCGATATGGGAGAGCCGATCTCGTCGGACGAGAGTATCACCGTGCAGTCGGCGGTTCCGCCTCGCGCCTCAGGCCCATATGATGGAAACCACACTACATGGCGATCCTCGACCATCCCGGCGTGTGCCAGGAGCTGGCCCATAATCATTATTCCCTGGCCGCCCGTCCCGGCCATTATGACTTCTTCGTGCATTGGCTCGCCTTTCGTGATAGACCGCAGCACTGCCATCGCTAACCCGCCGTTTTGAACTCCCCGAGCGGGTAGCAGGGCATCATGACTGAGTCTACGTGTTTCATGGCGTCGAGAGGGGTCATGCCCCACTGGGTCGGGCACGTGGAAAGCACCTCGACTATTGACAATCCCCTACCCTCCAACTGGGTTTGGAAAGCGGTCTTTATCGCCCGCTTTGCCTTTACGACATTCGCCGGGCTTGTCAGGGCGACCCTCGCAGCGTAAGCCACTCCTTCCAGCGGAGAAAGAAGCTCGCACACCTTGATCGGATAGCCCGCCCTGGCCTGGTCACGGCCGCCGGGAGTGGTAGTGGTCTCCTGGCCCAGCATCGTGGTCGGCGCCATCTGTCCGCCGGTCATTCCGTAAGTCGCATTATTGATGAATATGACCGTGATATTCTCGCCTCTCGCCGCCGCGTGGACGATCTCCGCGGTGCCGATGGCCGCCAGGTCGCCATCGCCCTGGTAGGTGAACACCACGCTGTCGGGCAAGCAGCGCTTCACGCCGGTTGCAACCGCCGGAGCGCGCCCGTGCGCTGCCTCGATCGAGTCGCATTCGAAGTATTCATACAGGAACACCGAGCAGCCGACGGGGCAGACGCCCACGGTGCGCTCCATGATGCCCAGCTCGTCAATGACCTCAGCCAGGAGCCGGTGAGCGATGCCGTGCGTACATCCGGGGCAATAAGCCATTGCCACATCCGTGAGCGCCTTTGGCCTGCTAAACACCTGTTGCATCTGCTTCCTCCGCTGCCAACCCGGTTACCAACGCGGCACCGCCCAAGGCGTTGCTGCCGCTGATGCGAGGAGTCGCCGCAAGCCCCGGCAAGAAGGGCCGCATGAGCGCTTCTTCTATCTGCTCCAGGATCTCCGTCGGACTCGGGACTACGCCGCCGAGCCTGCCGTAGAAATCAACCTGCGCCGAGCCATTCACGGCAAGGCGAACATCCTCAACCATCTGCCCGGCACTCAGCTCGACCGTAAGGAACCGCTTTCCTTCCAGCGCTAGGGCCGCCAAGCGCACACTGGGGAATGGGAACAGGGTTATCGGCCTGAAGAGCCCGACCTTCAACCCCTTTTGCCGCGCCAGGTTCATCGTTGTGCGGCAAATTCGTGCGACACTGCCGTAAGCGACGAGGACTATATCAGCATCCTCGACCTGCAGCTCCTGGAATCGCACGTCGCGCCGAGCCGCCTCGGCGTACTTCTCTTGAATCTGAAGATTTATCTGCTCAAGGTCCTCCGGGACGATGTAGAGAGAGGTGATGCAGTTCCTGTGGCGGCCTTTCGCTCCGGTGGTGGCCCAGGGCTTCGGTGGGATAGAGACTTCAAGCTTCTCCGGAATCTCCACCGGCTCCAACATCTGGCCCACGATGGCGTCGCTGAGGATCATAGCCGGATTTCGGTATCTGTCGGCGAGGTCGAACGCCAAAATCGCGTGCTCGAACATCTCCTGCGCAGACCAGGGGGCTACGGTCAGCATTCTGTAATCGCCATGTCCGCCGCCCTTGACGGCCTGGAAGTAGTCGGCTTGCGCAGGTGCGATGTTGCCCAGGCCCGGTCCGCCTCTCTGGACATTCACAACTATACACGGCAATTGGGCGCCCGCCAGATAGGAAATACCCTCCATTTTCAGGCTTATGCCAGGGCTGGAGGAAGAAGTCATCGCCCTGATGCCGGCAGAAGCCGCGCCGTAGACCATGTTTATCGCTGCGACTTCGCTCTCCGCCTGGAGGAACACACCGCCGGCCTCGGGCATGTATTTCGACATGTACTCGGGGACTTCGTTCTGCGGGGTGATGGGGTAGCCGAAGAACGCACGACATTGTGCCGCAATCGCACCTCGCACAACGGCTTCGTTGCCCTTCATCAGAACCTTCTTTGGCATCGCTATCTGTACACCTCAATCGCCACATCAGGGCACATAATCGCGCAAACAGCGCATCCGTTGCACTCTCCCGTACCGCGGAACGCACAAGGGTGATGCCCTTTGCTATTCAATCCGTCCGACATGTAGATCTGATCCTTCGGGCAGAAGTGAACGCAGATCCCACAGCCCTTACATCTCTCCTCATTGATGACAATCCTACCCAACGTTATCTCGCCCCCAACGCTCTATCCACTCCACGCAGTACGCGATTACCTTCGATCAGCTCCGAGATCGAGTACTTTTCCGCATAAAGGTGCACAGCTATCATAATCAGAACGAGCACAATCCTGGCCGGAACACCGGCTTCGTAAACCAGTGCCAGGCCGAGAATCGCTCCCACGGCGTTCGATCCTGCATCGCCGAGCATGACGCGCGCCGATCGGTCGAGCATAGTCAACCAGACTGCCGGAATCAGGACAGGTATCAGCCCCGCCCAGATCGCCAGCTTGCCGAGTCGGGCTGCCGCCAACGCCAGGACACCCAACCAGAAACAGGACGCCGCACGACCGGGCCTTAAGTCCAGCAAATTCAGCGTATTCGCGGCCAGACCTATGACAAGGCCGTTCAGCAGGCTGATCGCCGGGTCGAAGCGGGCCGCCACCGCCCCCAGGCCCAGACCCAGGCAGCCTCCAACGACCGCCTTAACCAAGCCGGTGGAAACCTTTCCCCGCCTCAGAAGGCCAAGATGCCCTCGGAAGCCGCCTATCTCGCGCGTGCCGTAAATATCATCGAGCAGACCGATCGTTCCGAACCCGATCAGCGCGGCCAGGAAGCTGCCAACTATGACATTCGGCGCGGAAAGGAACAGCATCGCCGCGTAGACCGGAGCCGCCGCCAAGACAAGCATGAATCCGAATCCGGTAGGAACCCTCCTGCCCTGGAAGTTTGTGCGCTCGAGTTCCCAGGCCCGGACCAAGGCTCGCATGACAGGAACAGCAGCCAGCGTCAGCGAAATACAGGCAATCACCAAGGCCAGGGTCTTCATCTTGTCAGCGCTTTTCGCCCAAGTGTCCGGAGCACATCTACCATCTGCCTGCCCCGGTGCGCGAAGCCCTTCAAGTTGCGGCCGGAAGCCCTATGCACCATCCCCACCGGCACTTCCACAACGCGGTAACGCATCCGCAGGGCGTCAATCGTCAAGCCGACCTCCGCACCGAACCTCGGAGCAAAGCCCCCGGCCTTCTCGATAATCTCACACTTCAAGGCCCTCGGCCCCGCGAGAGGCGCCTGCATCTGTCGCCCCGCGAGGAGCCTGATGCCTAACCTCGCAGTCTTCACTACCATGCCGAATCCGCCGCTCCTCGCCGCCAGCGTGACCGCATCGCCAGTCACCTGCGCCTCACGTGAGCCGCTGAACACCGCGATCGTCATGTCGGCATCTCCGCGCAGCACGGGGTCCAGGAGTTTCAAACCTTCGCCGGCCGATGCTCCCAGGTCCCCATCAAGCAGGAGAAGGACATCCGCCTCAACAGCCCGCACTGCCTGATTGAGCGCCTCACCCTTCCCCAGATTCCGCGGGAGCACAATCACCCGATGAGCGCCCGCCGAGCGGGCGACCTCCGCGGTGCGATCGGACGAGCCGTCATCAACAACGACAACCTCCGAGACGCCAGGGATACCTAGCGCCACACGAATGGTCTCGGCGATCACATCCGCCTCGTTAAACGCCGGGATTATCGCCGATACCCGTACCGCCACAGCCCTCTCTCCAGATAGTCCGGCGCGACCCGGTCGGCCGACCTCTTCACGCCGAAGTTGCCGGTCTCGCCCGCCACGGCATAGACCAACGCCACCTGGCCCATGGACTGGTCCACATTGTCCACGGTAGGGATCGCCTTGCGGTGATACACCGGGATATAGGATGTCCCCACTTCCAGGGGCTCGGCACCTACAATCGTGACCACCCCTTCGGCTGTCAACTTGTCTATGAGCACCAGGTCCGTGTGCTCGGCGCGGGCCGATCTTACCCATCTGCAGCCGCCTACCAGAACGACGCGCACGACTCGCCTGTCATAGTCGCCCGCCCTGGAAAGCAGCGCCTTGTCTTCGAGCACACCCAAGGTTTCCGAACCCGTGCCGGTTGCTACACATTTCGCCACAAGTCCCAGCACACGCCCGATAGGATCCTGCTTCTCCGCCTCGCCGGTGATTAGCTCCACGCTCCGGATCGCCCGCTGGCGAGCAGACCGCGACTCAAGATTCGATATAGTCGTCACCGAGACCAACTTCGCTCCGGCTTCCTCCAGGATCGACTTGGCTCGCTGAGTAGCTTCGCTGTAGTCGCCGGTCTGAATGATGGCGATGGAACGGCCTGCGAGCTGGCCGTACACGAGCGCCGGAGCGGTAGCCCTTTCGAAATCGGAGTGTTTCTTGATCTGTTCGCGGAAGTCCTCGATGGTCTTCCATTGTTGGCGATTCTCCGCTCGCAGCTTGCCGAACTGGCGCTCGAGGCCCTTGACAGATGATCCGGCAATGAAAGAACTACCCACGAGTATGCCCACAGCCAGGGCGAGGAAGACAGCAACAAGAGTCGTCAAGTGGTACTTAAGGTCAATCAGCAATTGTGCACACCTACATTCCGAGGAGACGTCGAAGTTTGAAGAATATCAGGCTGGCCCACGTTCGGACAGCGGGCGATTGCGAGGCGACCGCCAGAACGGGCGCCGCAGCCGCAGCCACCAGGATAAGCATCTCCTTCACGCCAGGGGTACGCCTGTAGAGCCTGCTCACGCCCTTCGCATCAACGAGCTTGGAACCGATCTTCAGCCGCGTGAGAAAAGTGCTCGCCATACCAGCGCGCCCCTTGTCCAGGAAGTCAAAAAGGTTGGAGTGAGTCCCAACCGCGACGATGAGGTCCGCGCCTTTCTCGTACGCGAGGAGCATCGCCATATCCTCGCTCGTGCCCTGGACGCGGAAAACCTGCGCGCCCAATCCAAGTTGCGCAACCCTGGCCAGGCCCGGAGCTTCTCGACCGCCCTCACCATAGGCGTGGACCACGATCTCAGCCCCGCATTTCAGCGCCTCATCGCTTACCGAGTCCATATCACCGACTATGAGTTCAGGTTTGAAACCAAGTTCGAGCAGGGCGTCCGCCCCGCCATCCACTCCGATGAGCACCGGCCTGACATCATGAAGATACGACTTTATGATCGCCAAATCCTCTCTGTAGACCTCACCGCGCACGACTATCAAGGCATGCCTTCCCGCAATTTTGGTTTTCAGCTCCGGGACTTCCACCGGATCCAGGATGAGGAACTTCTCCTCCTGGATGAATCTCAGTGTGTTCTCGGCGAACTTCTCAAGTTCGGCCGCAAGGTTGCTGCGGGAAGCTTCAGTGAGCTGGGCTATATCCTGCGTCGAGAGGTACTTTCCAGATGCGACCGCAATCCCGTTCTTCCAGATCGTGTCGCCCTCTATGCGAACGAAGTCGCCTTCCTCGATAGCAGACATGACCTCGTCGCCAACGTTATCCAGGATGGGAATGCCTGCGTTGAGGAGGATGCCGGGGCCGGTATTCGGGTATCGCCCGGAGATGGAAGCGCCGGCGTTGATGACGGCAGCCGCTCGGCGCTCGACAAGCATGCGCGCACAGGTGGAATCGAGGTCCTGGTGATCAATGACCGCGATCTCGCCTCGCTCCAACCTTCCGGCGAGGTGCTTGGTCTTCTTATCCACCCTTGCCGTACCTGAGATGCGCAGCATTTGCCAGTTCCTCGCGTCCAACTACAGCCCCAGGGTTCAAAACACGTGGGCTAGACGGGAGCAAAGCCCTACCGGACTCTGTAATCCACCGCAGTGGATTCTGCCCATGTCCAGCCCAGGAATTCATTCCCGGGCACAGCTAGTGCCGTGTTCCCCATCAGGAGATGCCCAGCATTTCTTTGGCATGCTCAATGGCGGTCTGGGAAGGCTTCGCGCCGCCCAGCATACGAGCAAGCTCTTCCACCCGCTCCTCATTGGTCAGTCGCCGGACGCGGACGACCGTCCGTCCGTCTGCGAGCTTCTTCTCGATGTAGAAGTGCTCGCCGGCGCCACTCGCGATGTGCGGAAGATGCGTCACGCACAACACTTGTGCCTTCTCCGCAAGGGAGTCCAATTTCCGGCCGATAACTTCCGCAGTTCGACCGCCCACACCGACATCTATCTCGTCAAAAATAAGGGTCGGCATGCCGACTGACGACGCCATGATGGACTTGATCGCCAGCATGACTCTAGACATCTCGCCACCAGAGGCGATCCTCCCCAGCGGCCGGGGCGGCTCTCCAGGATTCGCCGAGAATAGGAACTCCACGCCGTCAATGCCCGTCTCATCGAGATCATGTCGCTCTAAGGCGACGTGGAACACCGCCTTCGGCATCCCCAAGCCTTCGAGCTCTAGCTCCACCGCCTGCGCAAAGGCAGACGCGCCCTTCCGCCGAAGCGCCGAGAGCTCCTCCGCGATCCCCATGACCTCGGCCTTCACGGCTTCGATCTCTTTCGCCAGCTCGCTGGATCGTTCCTCGCTGTGCGTCAGAAGCTCCAGCCGCCGCTCCAGATCGCGCCCGTATTCGACTATCTCCTCTATCGTCTCCCCATACTTGCGCTTGAGCGCACGTATCAGATCCAGCCGATCCTCGACCGCTTGGAGACGCTGCGGATTGAACTCGATGGCGTCCCGGTAAGCTCGGAGTTCGCGTGCAACATCCTCGACCTGGTACACAGCCGCCTGGAGAGAGTCCGTCAACGGCCCAAGCTTGGCATCAAGCTGCGACAGGCCCTGAAGAGCCACGACAGCCTCGCCGATGGTGTCCAGCGCGCAACCCTCACCGGTCCGGTCGCCCATGGACTCGAAGGCGGCGGATGCGCCGGCATGCAGCTTCTCGGCATTCGCGAGGCGCAGCCTCTCTGCGAGAAGCTCTTCTTCCTCACCGGGCGTAAGCTTGGCATCGCTTATCTCCCGGATTTGGAACTGGTACAGGTCAATCGAGCGAACGCGCTCCCGCTCATCGCTTTGAAGTTGGTCCAGTTCGCGCTCTAGTTGACGAAGCCGCGCATAGCCCTCCGCCACGCGTCCGGCGAGCGAGAGAACCGCTTCTCCACACCGGGCATCGAGTACCTCCAGGTGCCGATCGGGCCGCAGCAAGAACTGGTGGTCGTGCTGTCCATGAGTATCTACGAGCCGGTCAGTAATGTCCTTCACGAAAGATAGGGTTACGGGGCGCCCACTGATGCGGCACTGGGACTTGCCACTCTTTTGCACTTCGCGGCTGACTACGATGCGGCCGTCCTCAGGGGCCAGTCCAGCCTCCCCTAAGCTGCACATGGCTTGCGCCGACGCGGAAACATCGACCACCATCTCAACTACGGCCCGGTTACACCCGCTGCGAACTACCTCTGCGTCTGCTCGTTCGCCCAGAGCAATGTTGATGGCTTCAACGATGATGGACTTGCCCGCCCCGGTTTCCCCGGTTAGCACATTCAAACCAGGGCCGAGCTCCAGGTCCAACTCGTCTATCACTGCGAAATCCCGGATGTAGAGTTGATGAATCATCGCTCGCTATTCGAGAGAAGGTGCGTGATGCGTATTGCGTGACACGTCACACTCGACGTGCGATTCCGTTTCAGCTTCCGACAGCCCAATCTGCAATTTGCAGCTCAGAACCGACGGGCTGCCACACCCGCGCGCAATGTGTCAAGTGTCGAACCTATCGCCCCATCTCAGCCTTGTTTGGAGCTTGTCGAAGAAGGCCGGCCCGTCTACAGAAATGAGTTTTGCCTTGAACCTCGCCTCGCGTACCGATATCTTGTCTCCGGGCTCAAGCGGAACGCCCAGTTGACCGTCAACCGTTAGGGTGACCACGTCGCCCGGGTCGCTCTCGACTACGACGTCCACCGTCTGTCTGCTAGGGATAATAAGCGATCTGGCATTCAGTGTGTGCGGGCAAATCGGAGTTATGATAAAGACCTTCAAGTCGGGGGCTACAAGCGGCCCGCCGGCTGACAGCGAGTATGCGGTAGAGCCTGTGGGTGTGGCGACTATCAAGCCGTCCGCCGCATAGGTTGAGATGAACTTGCCGGAAACACACGTGCCCAGACGAAGCATCCGTGCGAGCGGCCCCTTCGCTACCACCACATCGTTGAGGGCAACGGCCCGGCTCAGCCGCCGACCCGAGCGATACATGGCAGCCTGAAGCATCATGCGCTCGTCCGTCCGATAACGACCCTCTAGAACCGCCGCCAGCGCATCACGTGCACCCGCGGGCTCCGTGTCACTCAGAAAGCCAAACTTCCCGAACCGCACAGCCAGCATAGGGACACCATGAGGCGCCATCATTCGGCTCGCGCGCAGCAGCGTTCCGTCGCCACCCATCACAAGTGCAAAATCGGCTGTCGCCAGTATTCCTTCATCTCGTGAAAGGCGGGCCATACGCATCGCCGTCGCCGCATCGTGCTCCGCCATGACGAGCACGCCCCGCTCCTCGAACCACGGGACCAGCTCGCGCGCGAGCTCAATCGCATTCCCCTTTTCAGGGTTAAGTATGATGGCGACCGATCTCATTTTTGCACAGGTCGGCTAAACCTAGCCAGGTTGCTCGCAGCATCCTTGTATGTGGGGTCCAGATCCAGTGCCTTCTTGTAGCAGGATTTCGCTCTCACGAGATTGCCTTTCTTCTCGTAGGCAACCCCCATGTTGTTGTATCCTATCGCGAACTTCGGGTCGGCCGTTACCACCCTCCTATAGTAGCCTATTGCTTCGTCGAACTTGCCGGTCTTCTCGGCGACCAACCCAAGTCCGTTGAGCGCATGGACGTTCGCTGCATCTACCTTCAACGCCTTCTCGTACTCGGCAGCCGCGTCAGCGTACTTGCCAGTTGTGAGGAGTATGTTGCCCAAAGAAACCGCCGCTGTCACGCTCTTCGGATTGATCCTCTCCACCTCGCGCCACTGTGCGGCGGACAGCTCCCCCTGCCCCAGTTTCTGGTAGACGACAGCCAGGTTGCTATGAGCAACGGCGAAGTTCTCGTTGAGACTCACGGCTTTCTCGAACTGCACCCGCGCCTCGTCAAGCTTTCCTTGCGTAAAGAGGATCCAGCCGAGGTTGTTCACGCCATACAAGTCGCCGGGCTTCGCTTCCAGCGCCCGATTGGACTCCTCGACCGCACGCTCGTAGTCGCCCTGCCGCGCATACAAGACTGACAGGTTCTGGTGAGGCGCAAACTCGGCCGGCTTCAACTCCGCCGCGGCCTGCAACTGCGGGATCGCAAGCTCTGTTGCACCCTTCGCAACGTACGCCTCGCCGAGAGCCAGCTGAGCAACGTAATTGGACGCGTCTAAGGCTGTCGCTTTCTCCAGCGCCTCGATCGCCTTATCCAGGTCGCCCTGCCTCGTGAGCACTATCCCAAGGTTCAAGTAGAGGACTGAATCCTGTGGCGAGAGCGCCAAGGCTTTGCTGTACGCGGCCGCGGACTGTTCCCAATCCGACCTCAGGTAGTACGCGTACCCCAGGTTGTTCTGTATGTTGGGATCGTCCGGGATCAACTCAGCGGCGGCAGTGTATTCCTTTATCGCGTCGGCAACGCGATTCTGCCTCAGGTACAAGTTGCCAAGATTATACCGCGTACCTCCCGTGGGACGCAGCGAGATCGCCTTCTCATACGCGTCTGCGGCGTCCTTAATCCGTCCCTTCGCCAGATATGCGTTCCCGAGATTGTTGTACGCCTCAGGCATATCCTGGCGCTTGGACACAGCGCTCTCGAGGACCGGAATGGCCTCATCCGGTTTCGACTGCTTCATGTAGATGAAACCCAGCCAACCGAGCAGCACGGGATCATCCGGAGTCGCCTCCAGTGCAGCCTTCAATTCCGAAACAGCACCCTCCAGATTAGAAGCGCGGTACTGATCGATCGCCGCCAGATAGTGCCCCGGCGGGGGCTGCTGTTGAGCAGCAGCAGGCAGCGCGGCAAGAGACCATGCCGCCAAAATCACGACTAGACAACGGCTTCTTCCCATCTTCGACACCCCCTCCACAATATGCCCAGGATGTGGCAAGCTGAACTAACGTATTATACCAGACCTGGCGACGGTTTACAACGTCAGCAGTAAATCCGAGGCCCATCCCAGCATGTCGGCTGATCGTGCAGGATACCGACACAGGATGCGCCGAATATCATAGCGTAGGACACTTATGGAGCAGCCAATGACATCGAGAGAGCGCATTCTTGCAGCTATGAGGTTCGAGAAAGTGGATCGGGTGCCGGTCTCGCCGTGGAGATCCGGCAAGGTGAGCCTGGACAGCCCGCTTGGCCAAGAACTGCTTCTGAAGACCGACCCGGTGATGGATGTCTGCGCAGGCGGTGACCCCGTTCTGGGCAAGACAGCAGAGATTGAGCACGAGCAGGAAGGCGATACGACCGCAAGTATCCTGCACACCCCAAAAGGAAAATTGAGGAGCAAGTTCCGGCGCACAGAGATGACAGGCGCAACGATCGAATTCTTCCTGAAGGAGCCGGACGACATCGAGAAGATTCTCTCGATTCCCTTCGAGCCGCCGGATATTGACCTCTCCGAATACCAGGGATTGCACGATCTGGTCAGCGATGAAGGGCTAGTGACGGTAGCCATATCGAACGGCGTCGGCGTGCCTGCATCCTGGTTCTCGCCGGAGGGATTCTGCCTTGCATGGGCCGATGCTCCCGATCTGCTCGAGAAGCTCACGGCCGTTGCGACGGAGCGACTGATTGACTACGCCGAGCGCCTGTGCCGGGCAGGGGTGACGGCATTCCGGATCATCGGCGGCGAATTCGCATCTGTGCAGCTCGGCCCTCAGGGCTTCAAGAAGCTCTGCGTGCCTTACGACCGCGAGCTGGTCAATGCCATTCATAAGCACGGAGCTATCGCGCATTACCACAATCACGGCCCGGTGATGCGATTCCTCGAGGACTTCGCGGAGATCGGGATGGACTCGCTCGACCCGCTCGAGGCGCCTCCGTGGGGCGATGCGGATTTGAGAGAGGCAAGGCGGCGCCTCGGAGACCGCGTCTGCTTCCTCGGAAACCTGGATGACATGGAGGTCGTGGACAAGCTGCCGACGGCGGAGGTTCTCGCCGTCGCCCGCGAGCGCCTGGAAGCAGCGGGCGATCGAGGATTCATCCTTGGGGGCACATCCTCCGGCACCTTCGGCGAGCGCGGAGCCCGCAACTTCATCGCGATGGCGGAAATGGTCGCTGGGAGAAGAGGTTAATGATCAGATAGTTAATGGCCCTCATCCCCCAGCCCCTTCTCCCAATTCTAGGAGAAGGGGAGCTTTCCCCTCTCCCAAAGTTGGGAGAGGGGTGGCCGCAGGACAGGGTGAGGGCTACAACCACACTTGTACGATCAGTGCGTGACAACGTATCAACGAAGAAGGAGCTTGAACTGTGCTCGCTCATCCTTGTCTTTACGCAACTCGGCGTCAGTTGGAGGTCGCCAAACGCAACATCGCCCGATACGAGTGGGCCAAGCAGACCTACGGCCAGCTCAAGGCTGAGGCGGATAAGCTCGCGGGCATGGAGCTGCCGAAATTCGAGACCGACTGGTGGCAGGAAGCCCGGAAGAAAGACTGGCGGCTTACCTATCCGGAGATCAATCTCCATACGGGCAGCGTGCCCCGTCCCGCCATGAATGCCGCTTTTCAATCCGCGCTGGTCTACCGGCTGGGCGGCGAGGACATCTGCGCCGAGCGGGCAAAGCCCGTCCTGCTCCATTACACCGCGTACACCTTCGAATTCGTCCATCCCGATGTCGGTTTGAACTACGCGAGCTGGGGCATACAGGCCCTCTGGGCGTATGACCTGCTCTGCGACCGATTCACGCCGCAGGAAAAGGCTGAGATGGATGACTTCTTCCGCCGCATGCTGAACGCCGTAGTGAAAAACGACGACTGGTGGATCGCGGAGGGCCTCGGCGGCAGATTCAACAACCACTACACCTGGCACAAGCTGATGATGGCGGCATACGGATTATTCTACGATAAGCCCGAGTGGGTAGATCGGACCATCAACGGCAACCAGGGGATTCGCGAGCTGATGGATCACGGCTTCCTGGATGACGGCCTGTGGTTCGAAAGCTCTCTGAATTACCACTACACCGCGCTGCACGGTCTTCTACCGATAGCGCTGATGCTTCGAAACGCAGGGCATCCGTTTGACTTGTTCACCAGGGAATTCGCAAACGGGCGAACGCTCGAGCAGGGCCTGTCGGCCATGGTTCAGGAGTTGTTCCCCGACACGACTGTCCCGCAGATCGGGGACACCTACGGCCACACGGTATGCCTGCCCGACGAGCAATCCTACGAGACGGCCTGGGTTGTCTACCAAAAGCCCCTCTATGGCTGGCTGATGTCGCAGAAGAAGCAGCCCTTCCAAGCGATCTCTCTTTTCCGAGAGCGTGAGCCCGGCTCTGCGGAAGCCCCGGCAGTTGCGAGCCGCGTGTTTCCGGAGCATGGACACGTGATGCTGAGGAGCATCGAAGGGAAGGAGTACTGGAACAGCGATTCCTGGGCGGCGTTCCTGAGCCACGACCTGGACAGCATACACGCGCATCATGACAAGCTCGGCCTCATACTCTTCGGCCGAGGAAGGGTTCTCGCCCAGGATGTGAATGCCGCGGCCTCTGTCCCACACGCTTTCTCTGCGAAAGTGACATCTCAGTTAGACCGGACGACACTGTGCCACAACACCATCATGGTGGACGGGAAAGACCATCCATACATAGGCGAGAAGCTGTCCCTGATCGAGTTCAAGCCGCTTCCCAGCGTGAAGACGGCTACCGTCGGCGACCTGAAAGGGCTGGTATATGAGGGGGTGAGGATGCAGCGCACGGTCGCCGTCACCGATGCTACTCCGCGAAGTACGCTACGTAGCACGAGCGCCTATGTGCTGGACGTCTTCCAGGCAGCATCGGAAGCAGAGCATACCTACGACTGGCTCTTCCACACGCTCGACGATGAGGGGAATACGCGGACAGAGGGCGATTTCAAGCCAGTCCGCCTCCCCGATGGCCCTCCCTGGTCCTGGCTGAGGAACGCTCGATCCGCGAGGTTGGACGGCACATGGAATGCGGAGTGGCGTCAGGGCGACGTGCGCTTCCGGCTGACCATGCTCGGCGCGCCTGGGACCGAAGTCACGCTCTGCGACTTCCCCAGGAACGACGAGTTCGAGCCGCCTCCGATGCCGATGCTGATGGTTCAGCGGAAAGGCAAATCAGCGGCGTTCGTCGCGCTCTACCAGGCGGAGAAGCGCGATCTCCCGCCGGTCGAGATTTCAGCTTCCGAAGGCCCCTACGACATGCTGAGGGTCAAGGTGACACTGGCTGGAAAGACGCGTGAGCACTTAATACCGAAGCTGAAATGAGAGCGGGCGCAGCACCCAGAGCCCAGATTCGCTATGCAGTCCAGACCAGCAGTCCACGGTCTATGGTCTCCTGTCTATCAGTCCCCTCCGTGGTTCAATCTGTACGCCGGGAAACCAGCGGATCGGGGAGTCCGGCGGAGCGGAAGCCCTCGGCGCGGAGCATGCAGCTATCACACCGCCCGCACGGCTTCTCGAGGCCCTGGTAGCAGCTCCACGTGAGCGAGTAGTCCACGCCCAGCTCGGTTCCTCGCCGGATGATCTCCGCTTTCGTGAGGTGAAGCAGAGGCGCATATATCCTGAAGCGGCGGCCGTCCGCCGCGCCGGCCTTCGTTGCCAAGTTCGCCATCCGCTCGAAAGCAAGCAAGTAGTCGTCCCGGCAGTCGGGATACCCGCTGTAGTCGAGCTGATTCACGCCGATCACGATCGTGTCCGCGCCGATCACTTCTGCATACCCCAGGGCGAACGACAGGAAGATCGTGTTCCTGGCTGGAACGTACGTGACCGGAATCTCGGCGGACATGCCGTCCTTCTCGCGGTTAAAGGGAACAGGGATATCGTCCGTGAGGGCGCTGCCGCCCCATTTTCGAAGGTCGAACTCGATGACCACGTGCCGCTTCACGCCGAGGGACTCCCCTACTCTCCGGGCCCAATCCAGCTCCTTCGCATGGCGCTGGCCGTAGGAGAATGAAATCGCGTGCAGCTCGTACCCCTCTGACTTAGCGATCGCGGCGGCGGTCGCACTGTCCATTCCTCCCGACAGCAGCACGACGGCCTTTGGTTCTCCCTTGGAACTTGTCTGCATGGCAAGGCAATTCTAGCTGAAAAACGGCGTGGAAGTCCAGGGGGAGCGGCACACACCAGACTATGTTACTCCACCCAGACCGCTTCCTTGCCGATGAGGCGCTCTATCTCGGAGAGGAGCTTCGGGGAGGCGTCAACTTTCAGGTCGCTGCGTACCTTCGTGACTGACCCATTCGACGGCACGTGGAAGAACACCGAGCTATCACCGCGGTGAATGCCGAATATGCTGCGGAGGACGCCGAGGAGCTCCTTGTTCGCAGCTTCTATGCGAATGTTGACGGACTTGGCCGGCCCGCGATTGTCCATCTCGCCCTCGCCGCTCTTGCCGTCTGACAGCGGAGTAACGGACTCACAGATGACGCCCACCTCGGAGGCATCACCGCTCTCGGTTCCGGCGCGCTCTCGGCGGTTCGCCCGCCCCTTCACGATGACAACCCCGTCGGTGACAAGCAACTCCACACACTCCTTGTAAACAGCCGGAAACACCGTCACATCTATCGAACCAGAGAGGTCTTCTATCTTGACGAACGCCATCGGCTCGTTTTTCTTCGTAGTGAGTTTTCGGACGCGAGTGATCACTCCACCCACGACCACTTTGGCTCGCTCAGCCTTGTCCTTGAGCTGGTCGCTCAAGGTGTTGGTGAGCTTCTCCAGTCTCTCTGTGTACTGGAGCAGAGGATGGTCAGAAATGTACAGGCCGAGCAATTGCTTCTCCATGGCAAGCAGCTCATCGCGTGAGAACTCCTGAACCTGCGGCAGGGCCTTAGGCTCCAGGTAGGACGCCTCTTCCTCCGCTGCCACATCGCCGAAAAGCGAGCCCTGTCCGTTGCGCTTGTCGCGCTGGGAGCGCGCGGCTTGACCCATGGCATCCTCCAGCACATGGAGGAGCTGCGCCCTGTTCTGGTTCATGCAGTCGAACGCACCCGCCCTGATCAGACATTCGACGGCGCTTCGAGTCACGGTAGAATCACAGATCCGGCGGCAGAACTCGTGAAGGGACGTGAACGGTCCTCTCTCGCGGCGCTCAGCGAGGATGGCATCAATCACTCCGCGGCCGACGTTCTTGATTGCCGCAAGCCCGAAACGGATGGCATCGCCCTCAACGCTGAAGTCAACCTCGCTCGTGTTTATATCCGGCGGGAGCACCGCCAGCTTCATGCGCCGGCACTCATCCACATACGCGGCAACCTTAGCCTTGTTGTCCATGATGCTGGTCAGCAGGGCAGCCATGTACTCCGCGGGATAACTGGCTTTCAGGTACGCGGTGTGATACGCCACGACTGCATAGCAAGCCGTATGGGACTTGTTGAAGCCATAGGAGCCGAAATTGGCCATCACGTCGTATATTCTCTCGGCTTCCTCTCCCTTCAAGCCGTTGGCGACCGCGCCATCAATGAAGACCTGCCGGAGCTGCTCGATCTTATCCTGATTCTTTTTCCCCATCGCCGAGCGAAGGGCATCCGCTTCCACGGGCGAGAACGAAGCCAGCTCCATGGCAATCCGCATGACCTGCTCCTGGTAAAGGAGCACGCCATGCGTGTCTTCGAGAATATGCGCGCAGCGAGGGTGAATGTGGGCAACAGGAGCACGGCCCCGCTTCCGCATGACGAAATCGCTGACCATTCCGCTGCCGAGCGGACCCGGGCGGAAAAGCGCGACCACGGGAACGAGGTCCTCAAAGCACTCCGGCTTCAAATCCTTCAGCAGTTGGCGCATGCCGGAGCTTTCAAGTTGGAATACGCCCGTTGTCTCGCCCGCCTGCAGCGTCCGGTACACCTTCTCGTCATCGAACCCGATGGCGTCCAGGTCTATCTTGACGCCCCGGTCTTTCTCCACCATCTTGATGCAGTCATCAACAACGGACAAGGTACGCAGGCCGAGGAAGTCTATCTTGAGCAGGCCGATCTTCTCCAGCATGTTCTTGTCGAAGCCTGCAACGGCGCTTCCACCCTCGTTCGGCCGTTGAAGCGGGACATGGTCCGTGAGCGGATCCTTTGATATGAGGACACCCGCCGCATGGACTGAGGAATGCCGTGCGAGGCCCTCAAGTGCCTTCGCTGTGTCGATGAGCCTGCGCACATCTTCGTCTTTCCGGCAGCTGTCCTGAAGCTCGGGCGAGGCTTCCAAGGCATCGTCCAGCGTGATGTTCAAGGTTTCCGGCACCATCCTGGCGATCCGGTCCACCTCGGCCAGTGGCATGTTCAGCGCGCGGCCGCAGTCACGGACCGCCGCTCTCGCGCCCATGGTTCCGAAGGTGACTATCTGAGCGACCCGGTCGTCGCCGTACTTCGCGCGCACATACTGGATGACCTCTTCCCTCCGCGTATCCGCGAAATCGAGGTCGAAGTCCGGCATAGTAATGCGCCCCGGTGTCAGGAACCGCTCGAAAAGCAGGCCGTATTTCAGCGGGTCGATGTTCGTTATGCCGAGCACGTACGAGACCAGGCTGCCCGCTCCAGAGCCGCGTCCCGGACCGACCAGGATGCCCCTGTTCTTGGCGTAGGACATGAAGTCCGAGACTATCAGGAAGTAGCCTGCAAGCCCTTTCTCGCAGATCACGCTCAGCTCATACTCCAGCCTCTGCTTGATCTCTGGTCCCTCTTCGGGGTATCGCCGGTGAAGGCCTTCGCGGCAAAGCTGCTCCAGGTACGCTTCGGCGCCCAGGCCGCCGGGCGGCTCGAACTGCGGGAGGTAGATGGTGGAAAAGTCCAGTTCCAGGTTGCACCTGGACGCTATCTCTGCAGTGTTTGCCAGCGCCTCGGGATGGTCAGCGAACACCTGCGCCATCTCCCGCCGGCTCTTGAAGTAGAACTCGTTCGAGCCGAAGCTGATCTTTGGCTGGTCAATTGTGGTTCCTGTTTGTATGCAGAGAAGCACCTGGTGCGCCTCGGCATCCTGCCGGCCCATGTAGTGCGTGTCGTTCGTTGCGACCAGCGGAAGTCCGAGCTCGCCGGACAACTGCACGAGAAACTCGTTCACCGGCTTCTGGTCTCTCAGTCCGTGGTCCTGGAGTTCGAGGTAGAGGTTATCAGGGCCGAATATCTCGCGGTAGGCGCAGGCGGTTTCTCTAGCCTTATCGAGCTGACCCGCCCGAATATATTCGGGAATCTCGCCGCCGAGGCATGCCGTCAGCGCGATGAGGCCCTCTCTGTGCTCGGCCAATAGCTCCCGGTCTACCCTCGGCTTGTAGTAAAAGCCCTCGAGGAATCCCTTGCTCACGAGCTTGAGGAGATTTCGGTAGCCCGTTATGTCCTTGGCGAGGAGGACAAGATGGTACTGGAAGTTGTCGAGCTTCGGATTGCGGCCTGTGCGCGCTCTTGGTGCGACATAGACTTCGCAGCCGATAATCGGCTTGATGCCGCGCTCCTTACATTGCTCGTAGAAGTCCACAACACCGTACATGACACCGTGGTCGGTGAGCGCCAAGGCCGGCATGTCCAGCTCAGCCGCGCGGTTTGCAAGAGAGGAGATTCGGCATGCCCCATCCAGGAGGCTGTATTCTGAGTGGGTGTGCAGATGTACAAAGTCAGGATCCGACATGCCGCACTTCCTTTTGAGGGCGATACTCAATCCCAGAGTTCTCGGCCAAGAGGCCGTTTCCTGCTGGGAATATCAACCATACACGCTTCTCCGCAGGAGATCAGACGCCCGCCAGGGCACCGCGAGAGCCTCCCAAACGAATATGGCAAGGCCAGGCCTTACCGAATTCGTCCGTCAAGACAAGCAGCCGATCTGTCGCCTGTCGCATAACATTCTACCAGCAAGAAGCACAAGCTGTCCAAGTCAAGAAGCGTAAATTTTGAAGCCTTCTCTGTCACAGTTTGATACCCCAGCGCTTGCAGGCGACCAAACGCGATACTCCGGCGTTTTCGGCAGAAGGGGGTTATGCCGCCAGAGGTGAGGGTGCACCTGCCGTGTCGCCGCCATCCGAGATCCAGCGCTGGTTGGCAACACGGCAGAGCCGGAATGATACGCGGCAGCCTGGGTCAAGTCATCTTGTAAATCGGGAGCTTCCAGGGCTTTCGATACTCACGGCGCTAGGACTGGACATCCATCGGCTTCCGTCCGTACTTCTTTTCTACCATGTCGGCGGCCCTGTTCAGGCGGCTCTGATGAACATCGCACACGGCCGCCACCTCGGCTTGCGAGTGCTTCATGAAGCCCTGCATGTTCCCTTCGCCCATGCCACCGACGCCGATAATGCCAAGCACAATCTTCTCATTCGCCGAGACTTTGGGCTCCTGGGCATAGGTAGGGGTCGCAAGGGCGTCTGCCACCGCCATCCCGAGTCCGACTCCCAACGCCGCCTTTCCGCCGGTCTCCAGGAATTCCCGCCTGTTCATGCGACTCACCATAAACTCCTCCTGCTCTGAGTCTATGCCCACCGGCGATATGCCCACTGAGGCCTTCCCCAGTGGCTTTCACCACGGTCAGCGCGCATTCCTGCATGGAGCAGCGCGGGCAAGAAAGAGCATACTGAGATCGAAGCACGCTGCTGTGGCCGCGAGCTGACATGGAGGCGAGAACAGGAGACTTCCGCAAACGCTGCGCCAAGCGCAAAATGAGACAGGCCGGGATTATTCGTCCCGGCCTGTCTCTACGGAGGTTTTCGATTAAGATGGGTACAGATGCATGCTGCCTGGGTTACCGGCGTGACCGCTCAGAGCGTCCGCTTTGTATAATGATAATAACACTTGAAGATTGCGCCGTGCCACCCACTCGACCATCGAGGTGGGCACATAGATCAGCAGAACTTGGCCGCTCCGAGGAAAGATCAGGTCAACGCGCCTTCTGTCTTGCATCGGCCCTCACCTGCCTTTCCTTCCAATATTCAATTACCGGATGCGTGTCACCTCCGCAGGTGTTATGAAATACTCGATGTTACTCTACTACCTAGTGGGAAACTGTCACATGCCTACAACCCAATTCTCACATCCCACGTAATCTATGTCAACTGGTGAAATTACCAGTTTTCCATCTTGGATATACCATATTTGCGCTACGCCCGAAACCTCCGATGCAAAGTAATCAACGCCACTTCCGGCGGACACATGAATCTCGGGCTTAGCGTACCCGACGCCACCCCGCGATTCACGTACATCTGCAGCCTTCCCACATCCCGCTTCAACGCTCGCGAGAGCACCTCCGGCCCATAGCAGCCGCCCGATATTCCAAGCCGATACCGGCAGTGCAGCCAAAACGCCCCGATCGCGGGGATCCGAACTTGCCCCCCGTGCGTGTGCCCGGCTAGAATCAAATCCAGCGGCTGGCCGGCTGCCTCCACCACAACATCGGGTGAATGCGCGAGAAGAAGCTTGAACCCCCCTTCAGCCGCTCCGGACATCGCACGGGCTATGTCATCCAGCCCTAGAAAAGGATCCTCTACTCCTATTATAGACATTTCCAAGCCATTTGGCAAGAGGGTTGCGGAACTATTTTGCAGGAGCTGTATGCCCAACTGCTCCAACTCACCAACGCACTCTGGGAGAAGTATCTGCGGCTTGTAGTCGCCGTTACCAAGCACGGCAAAAAAACCGAACCTGGGGTTGAATAAGCTCAGCACCCGCCGAAGTGCTTCCCTTCCAGCTTTCGCATTGAGCAGATCGCCCGTGATGACGCACAGATCCGCTTCTATGCCGGAGAGCAGCTTACTCAGCTTTCTCTCCAGCCTGCCGTACCGGGATGTGTGCGTGTCCGATAGATGGCAAATCTTGAAACCGTCGAGCGATTCGGGCAGACCCTCGATGCGAATGTCAACCTCAGAAAGCCGAATCCAGTAGGGCTCGACAAGGAATGCATAGACGATCAGGCCCAAGGCAGCTACCACGGCCATTGGAGCTAGTATGTCACCTACGCTCACCTGCTTCTCTCCCGATTCTGGACGGCTTCGTGCCCGCCTGGCTCTTTCTGCGCTGCCAAGAACACGCTCAGGCCGAATGGCAAGCTCACATTCCACACCAGCCGGGACTCCAGCCTCATCAAAGCCCCCAGCAACGCGTTCACAGGCTCAGGCACGCGGAAAAGATCACTCCCCGCGCGTGACCGTCTCCGCATGAGCCGATATGCTGCAGCGGCCGGGAATACGGCCGTTACCATGTAGGACAGTCTGCGAATCGTGAAGCCTGCCGAACGCACTTTCTTTGCCAGATCGGCCGCCGAATACCGCCGACAATGGCCCAGGGCCTCGTCATGGCGGCTCCAGACCCATTGATAGGCGGGAGCGGTCAAAACTAGATGCCCGCCGGGCCTGCAAACGCGATAGATCTCCCTGAGCGCCCCCTCATCGTCCTCCAGGTGCTCCAGCAGGTCGAGCGCCACGACCAAATCGAACACCGTCTCCTTGAAAGGAGCCCGCTCGATGAGGCCCAAGCACCCCATGACTCGATCGCCGGATTGCTGAGCGAAGACTTCAGGCGAGGCATCAAGCCCGATCACGGTCCCAGCCCTGCCCAGTTCGCCGCGCGCATATCCGGTGCCGCACCCCGCGTCGAGAATCAACGCATCCCAAAGAGGCAGTCTCTCGACCAGACTGCGCAGCAAGGCACGCCGCCCTTGGAACCACCAATGGGTCGCCTCAAGCGCCCGCATCTTCGAGAATTCATCCGCCCTCATGCCGACCACACTTTGCCAAACCACGGTGACGCACGCAAATCTTCAGCAGATCGAACAGCATACGCACTCCATCGCGGAGGAGTTTCACCTTCGATCCCTGCCTGTGAAACCAATGCACAGGCACCTCCTTGATCCGAAACCCGAGTTTCTGGGCTACATGGAGAACCTCGATATCGAAGCTGAAGCCGTTCGACGAGCACAGAGGGAATATGCTTCCCGCCGCCTTGCCGCGGATGAGCTTGAAACCGCACTGGGTATCATGTATGCCGCGAACGGCCACGGCGCGCACGAGGAGATTGAAGATGCGCCCCGCCAACTCCCTATATGGCGGCTGGCGCTTCAGTAGACGAGACTCCCGGAGCGGCCTTGATGCGATGACTATGTCTGCACCCTCTTCCAAGTACCGCCAGAATCCAGCGATCTCTTCGATGGGCGTCGCGAGGTCAGCATCGCATACCAGAATGTGCTCTCCCTCTGCAGCTAAGACGCCCATGCGGATAGCATGCCCCTTGCCACGATTCACGGAACAGCGGAGAGCTTTGAGCCACCCGTGCTTCGACGCAAAAGCCCGGCATATTCCGAAAGTGCCGTCCCTGCTGCCATCATCAACAACCAATACCTCGTAGGTATACGCCTGCGCGCCAAGGTAATCCGCTATCCTATCCAGCGATGTGCCGATCCGCTTTCCTTCATTGTACGCTGGGATGACTATGGAAAGATAAGGTATGGGAGTCTCTCTCTGCAATATATCCACCTGGGGCGCCCTGAGTCCAGCGGCCCACTCCGTCATAGGCACATCGCGCCTAGAGCAATCGGTGAAATTATAGTCTGGCCCGCCGGCTGAGTCAAGCCGGGCCGTGCAGTCTCGACCGGAACTTGCCGCAGCAAGCACTTTCAAGTATAATGTAGTGGTAGACCAATGAAACCTGCTGGCAACCAACGCCGGCCCATGGGGAACCGTTCGGCAAGAACCGCCGTATAGTAAGATAGCGGTGAGGAGCAAGAAAATGGTAGAGCTCAGCGACAGAATGAGCCTAGCCTGCCAGAACGAAGATAGAAAGATCTTTGACGAGCTCGTCCACAGACACCACAAGCAGGCCTACAACGTGGCATATCGCATGACAGGAAATCATGCGGATGCAGAGGACCTAACCCAGGATACGTTCCTGAAGGCATATCGCTTCTTCGGCAACTATAAGCGCCACATGCCATTCGACAATTGGCTCTACCGCATCATGTCGAATATCTTCATTGATTGGTTCCGCCGCCGCCCGAAGTTTAGCATGCGGTCCCTCGACGAGCCGGTCCGACAGGAGGAAGGCGAGACCGCGCTCGACCTCCCTGATTCGGCGGAAGGCCCGGAAGCACTCACGCTGTCACACGAGCTCGACGGTGAGATGCAGGCCGCCTTGAACACGCTCTCCGAGGATTTCCGGGCCACGGTGATCCTCTCCGACATCGAGGGGCTGTCATACGAAGAGATAAGTGATGTCATGGGGTGCTCCATCGGAACCGTTCGATCACGGCTTCATAGGGGTAGAAAACTGCTGAGAGAGAAGCTGAAATCGTATCTCGAATGAGCGCATCGTTGGGAGGAACAGCCATGAACTGCCGCAAAGTCCAGAGTCTGATATCCGCATACGTAGACTGCGAGTTGTCCGGTCTGGAGATGCTTGCTGTCCGTCAGCACTTGAGCGACTGCGGCGAGTGCACTCTGGAGTTTGAATCCCTTCTTGGTGTGAAGAAAGCCCTGGGGAGCCTGTGTGCACAGCGTCCTACAAGCGACCTGGCAAACCGCATATGCGCGCGGCTTGACCAGCTATCCCTCCCTAAAGGCAATCTCATTCTGGCAGCTTTGCAAGCAAACCTCACAGCCTTCCCCGCGAGGCTGAGGTGGGCAGCCGCAGGGCTGAGCGTGTTCACCGTGCTGCTAATGCTCCGGGCGGGCCAGATGAGCACGAATCAACCCTTACTTGCGCAGCTGCCTTCGGACACGCAGCTTATTGGAACGGCTGAGCACGGGTTGACACCGACCATTCCGCGAGTTCCCGAGGAGGAGTTTGTACCGTTTGGCGCGGCCCCGGCGCCGGCATCGGCAAGTCACCACTGGGAATTGTCGAAAGCGCCCGACAGCGCCTTCCCCAGCACAACTCTGACACAAACTGGCTACACTTCCGAGTAGCAGAGCCCGGAGCGCTTCTGGGGATCGGCTGTGCTCCGGCCCGATTGGCAACTGTCCCTAGCGGTGAAATGCTAACTCAATGCCTTGGATGGCTGTGCTGGACCGACGCGGGAACAGCACAATCGCTATAAGAACTCAATTCTCCAATGCACGTTCACTTAGGAGGTAGGTAAGCGTGAATAGAATGAAAACCCTCGTTTCACGGCGCGCACGCCTTGTTTTGGTCATAGTGCTGAGCATGGCGCTCGGGATCTCGCTCGCGGTCAATCTGTCCGGCCGCGATGCCGCATATGCGCTTGACCGGAAGGCCACAGCCCAAGAGCACTGCGCAGCTCTGCACGAACTCCAAGACGCCTTCACATCCATCGTAGACGAAGTAGTTCCATCGGTAGTCAGCATCACCAGCACTCGCACTGTCGAGACCAACGGTACGATGCCAGGTCTCGAAGAGTTCTTCAAAAACTTTCCCTTCCCTGTCCCTCGTCCGGAAGTACCCGGGAAGCAACCGCCCAAGACCTATGGCTCCGGGGTCATCGTCCGCAGTGAAGGCTATATACTCACGAACGATCACGTAGCCGGGGGCGCAGAGAAGGTAATGGTCACGCTGAAAGATGGCCGTGAGTTTCAGGGGACGGTCTGCCGAGACCCGAGAAGCGACCTCGCCGTCGTCAAAATAGACGCGAAGGACCTCCCGGCAGCAAAGCTGGGCGATTCCAGCAAGGTTAAGGTCGGCTCATGGGCTATCGCCATCGGGAGCCCGTTCCACCTCGACCAGACCGTCACGCTGGGCGTCATCAGCGCGACGGGACGACAGGCATCCCTGCCCGAAGGCGCAGGGTTTTACCCGAACCTCATCCAGACAGACGCCTCTGTCAACCCTGGGAACAGCGGCGGCCCTCTCGTCAACATTGACGGTGAGGTGATCGGCATAAATACGCTGATCCAATCACCATTGGGCGCGGCGAATATCGGAATCGGCTTTGCCATACCGACGAATACAGCCAAATTCGTCCTGGACCAGTTGATAACTAGAGGAAAAGTAACACGCGGCTATCTGGGTCTTGTGCCTGAGGATCTCACACCGAAGAGAAAAGCGCTCTACGGTGTGAAAGAGGGTGTGTTCGTGAACGCCATTGACCTAGACAGCCCGGCAGGCAAGGCCGGATTCCAGGTCGAGGACGTCATCACCGAGTTTGATGGGAAGAAGGTTACAAACGAGATTCAGTTCCGCGATACCGTCATAGCAACCCCTCCGGGCAGGCAAGTACCCGTCATTATCGTCCGCGACAAGGCACAGAAGACACTCACGGTGACTGTCGGCGAGGCACCACCTATCGAAACTGCGAAAGCGCCTGCCGAGGAACCGAGCACAAAACTCGGATTCAGCATGGCGGATATCACGCCGGAGCTCACCAAGAAGTACAACCTCGATGAAGGCGCTAAGGGCGTGGTGGTCACCAAGGTATCTATCGGGAGCAGCGCCGCGCAGGAAGGCCTCCGGCCCGGACTCGTAATAGTCCGCGCCAACAGCCAGCCGATCACATCAGTGGAGGAGTTCAACGCTCTGACCAAAGACCTCAAGCCCGGCGACACACTTCGGCTGCGAATCAGAGCCAAAGGGCGCGAGGGGCTTGTCGCAATCGTGATAGACTAAGGCTGCCAGCCGTGTACGTCGGAAACCGAGAGGGCGGTCTCCGTCCCGGAGACCGCCCTATTTGCCGCATCGCCGGTCGAATCCACTCGCCAGAGAACTTCTGCAGTTCGAAAGCTTTACAAACGCGTTTTCACGTGGTATAATCAGTCTCGACGCTGCGGGGTGGAGCAGTCCGGTAGCTCGTCGGGCTCATAACCCGAAGGTCGTTGGTTCAAATCCAACCCCCGCTCCCACTCTATCTACAACCGGCTCCGGGATCTTGTAACGAATGTCGACTTCAAGAGTCTCCGGGGCCAGTTGTATTTTATCTATCCACGCTGAGAGCAGCCGCTTCTTCTCCGCATTCGTTCCGTGCGCAATCACCCGCATCGCGTCACCCCGGTAAACCATTGCCGTCTGCAAGTCGATCTGCGGCGCGTTTTCCTGCACGGTCGCTGAGGCCGACAAGCTCTGCTGCTCTTTGACCAGTTCCCGAAGCCGCGCGTTCGCCCAAGCAGTGTCCGCAAGCCCGTCCTCAATCGACTGGCGGATATTGGTGATCTTGCCGTCGATCTCACGCAGCCGCCGCGAGGCATTCGGATCGTATCCGTGCGATTGCTCCCAGATACGCCTCAGTTCGGCGTTGACCTCCCGAACGAAGCCCTTTCCGTCCGCGCACACTCTGAGCAAGCCCTCCAGCCCCTCGAACACCTCTTTCTCAATCTCTTCTTGCGGTACATAGACACCCTGACCACAGCCGAGTCCCCGCCGGTTCGGAATGCTGTTGCATATGTAGTACTGCTCATCCCGCTTCTTGTAGAAGCCCACCATGTTCCCGCCGCACCTGCTGCAGCCAAACATCCCTCCGCTCAACAGATACGGGGAACTGCACGCTCTGTTGGAGGTCTGGACGCTTGGGCTGAATGTCCGGCTCCTGCGAGCAGCCATGATCTGCTTTGCTTCGCCTTCCGTGATCAGCGCCTCATGCGCGTTCTCCACAATCACCCATTCCGAAGGCGGGTTGTGTCGCTGGCTCTTGCCGCGCACGTTCCACACTCCGAATCCCGCGTACTCAAGCAGGCAGTGCGGGTGCAGCAGGCTGTTCCACGTCGTGTGTCCCCAATACTGCTGTCGCGGAGCAGGGATGCCGTTCCGATTGCAGAAGTCCCGGAGTTCGTCCAGTGAAGCGCCCTTCGCCGCCAACTCCACCAGGCAATGCCTGGCCCATTCGTGAAGTGGCTTCGCGGCGACGATGGTATCATCCGGCACCCATATCGACTTGACCAGCGGACGCCCCTTCTTGACCTCACCACGAACCAGCCGCTCTGACCGATATCCGAAAAGAGGTTGCCCACCGTTCTTGTAACACCAGCCGGTTTCGGGATCGCGTGTCTGCACATTCGCACGGCAGCCCTTCTTGGTATGAAAGGCCACCTCCCGGCTGTACGCCTCGTTCTTGGCAAAGGTGATCGCCTCCATGTAGACGCCAGCCACGGACTCAGGATCGATGTAGGGGTCGTTCAGGGAGATCACACGAACACCGGCCTGCCTCAGGTCCCTTATCCACAGCTTCGCCTCCAGACTGTCACGCGAGAACCTGGATAGATCATGAACCAGTATGGCGGATATATCCTTGCTGGATTTCGCCATCTCCAGCATGCGCTCGAACTCCACGCGTCTGACCTTCTTCTGAAAGGCGCTGGCTGCCTCATGGAACTCCGCGACTATCTCGATTCCATTCTTCTCAGCATAGGCGCGAATCTCGCGAAGCTGCTCGGGGATCGAAAGCCCCTTCTCCTCCTGCATGTCGGTCGAAACCCGCGCCCAGGCCAAGGCCTTGATCTGCTTCTCTTCAGCCAGGGGAGTCTTATTCTTGCCTTTCGACAGCATATCATCCAGTAAGCAGCTCATCTGTTTGCCTCTTCCGGGACTTCCACCTTGGCCAAGGCCTTTTCTAGGACCTCAAGCATGATTTCGTGTTGACTTCTGCGCTCCTGATATGCGAGCCGTCGGATCTTCTCATGAAGCTTATCCGGCATTCTGATAGTGTATCGTACCATGATCGCTACCTCCTTGAGTATGGTAGCACCATAGTGCTATTCTGTCAATACCCTTTTTTCTCATTCGCTGTCTCACTCTGCCCTAGCGCTTGCGAAGCGAGTTTTCCACCAAACCTGCCCCCATTCTAGGCCAGTACCATGTAATTTCCTTTGTTTAGCGCGCCCACCACGAGACCCTTAACATTCCTAACACCTTAGTTGCCAGAACCTTGTCCGCCATGACGTATCCTTCCATCCAGACCATGGCATGCCTTGCTATCATTGCCCTGCCTTTGCCTTTAGGCAGAGTGCCCGCAAGGTTATGGGTATGTCCGGGCCGCCGCCGCCACAATTCCGGCGGCTGCGGACTGCCACCATGTTTGCTGAACTATTGCTGAACCTGCGCTCCCCAGACTACCCAAAAAGAGGTTAGGCAACGCGGCAATACTTATATAACTGCCGAATCTTTTGCCGAACTTATCGTGGCAGCCCAGGGTTCGGCAATGCCTTCTGCCTAACCTCTGCCGAACCTCTCTGTAAGCTGGTCATTCGCCCTGCTCGAAAAGCTGGTCATTAATCTTAGCAAGCTCATAGACTATGCTGTTTCCGGCCCGCCGCTTTGTGATTTCTCCGGCTCTTAGCAGCCGGGCAAGGGCATCAGTCACTGTCCTCTCAGATACGCCGTCGGCTTTCCCCTGCTCGATGATACCCTTCCGGGCCATCGCGCCTCCTCCATCGGCGAGGGTTCGCAGAACGCAGTCTTGCGCCAGGGCCGCTTTCTCACAGTTCTCCTCCGCTTCGCCTATATAGCGGCAGACCGTTGTCTGCGTATCAGTGTCCTCTACGGCGATAATGAATGGCGCTATAGGTTCGGCACATCGGCACTTGTCATGCTCAACTAGCAGTCGTCCGCCTTTGAGCTTACGAATGAAAAGGTGGCTGTCCAGGATAGCCCGAATTGCGGAAGATCCTCGCAGCATTTGGCCTGGGGCGTTGGAAGCCAGACGGCTTTCCTTCCTTGAATGATGCGTGAAGATAAACGTGCAACCGGCTTCTTGCGTTATCGAGCGGATGATCTCAAAGAAAGCTGCCATGCCCTCGGCTGAGTTTTCCTCCATTCCGCAGTAGTTGATTAGCGGGTCCGCGATCACTAGAGCGATGCCTTCGCGCTTTAGATAATCCGCGAATTGGTTCACGGTCTCAGGCTTGAACCTCATCGCCGTAGGCATAATGCTGACCGGCAAGTCGGCAGGCATCTCATTATCCGAGTTCTCCGCTTGAAGGCCGCTAAACAACTTCTTGACGCGCCGCTCAAGGAGACTTGGCCCCGTCTCAGCATCAAGCACCAAGACTCCGCACGGAGTCACTGGGAATGTTCCCAGGAACGCCATGCCTGAGGCTACGCACTGCGCTAGGTGCAACATTAGCCATGACTTGCCGACTCCCGAGTCGCCGCTGATCATGGATATGCCCCCTGTGGGAACAAGATTCAGGACTGTCCAGGAGACATCTGGGAGCTCGCCCTGAACAAGCTCACTATGAGTAAGGACTACGAGCGGTTTGAACTCCTCCCGTAGGTCCTCGGGAAGCTGCTCTGACGGCCCATGTTCGGTTACTTCTGAAACCAGCGCAAGCAACTCCTCGACGGAATGCCCTGCTGCTAGATAATCATCCAGCCCGTTCTTCGCCCCACCTTCTCCTGGAGGCAGATGGATTAGTTGTACCTTCGCGCCTCGATATTCCAGGAAGGCTTTCAGCCTCATCGTAGCTTTCTGCACTTCAGGCTTTCGCATTACATCGCTATCAAAGGCGATGAAGATGAGCCTGCCCTCAAGTGCTATCGCTTCCCAATCAGGAAGAGCAACCTTCCCACCATCCGCATTGGTTCCTCGCCAGTTCCAGACTCCGAGAAGGGCTATGCAGCACAATCCTCGGCTTATGGCAGCGTCTGCCTTCCGAACTCCCTCCGTTATGAAAAGCGGTATCTTTGGATTTCCAATCTTCTTGCGAATTGAAAGATGGACATCGAGAGCCATTCGACTCTTGGCAGGGGTTTCATACTTCACTTCCTTGCCTTTGCCATCCTTCCTTGGGCTGTCGGGCCTTATCTGATGGCTGCGGATCTTCCCATCAACTCCCCAAACCGGTATCACCAGGGCAGGAACACGGCACTGCCGGTCGGCAAATCCAAGCCGCCGAACCTCGCCTTTGTCAGTCACGGACCGGTATCCTCTGGTGTTTGCTACCTCCTTAGATACACCTGATTCATCTATCAGGCGTTGATGCTGGGGCAACAATACTTGCTCATCGTTCTTCATTCGCCGGGCCTCCAATCATGCGGGCGAGGTGCGGGCCGAAAAGTTCGGGGTGATCGGCGGCATATGCGCGAGCAACCAGCTTGGCCAGAATCGCTTCCGCCGCCTGCATATCGCAAGCCGACATCGGCTCCGCTGACGCCGTTCGCCTGAAATTCAGTCTCTTTCGCTGTCCGCCTGCCGCCACTCCGAATCCCTGCCCTGCCTGTCGCACGGTAATAGCAAAAGCCCCGAGAGGCTGGCCCGGCAAGGCTCTCTCAGGGCTTCAACCCTCCGAAAACTCGGAGGAGGTCATATTGGCGACCACCCGCCGGGCCGGTATTGAGCTGTCCTCAATACCCTAAGCACGAAATCGGGCTTCGCCATGGCGAAATCTGGCTTCGTCAGGAAAAAGATTTGGGACCTTCTTACGTTTCCCAGGTGATTGGACAATCCGGGGAATAGCAGTAGGTGTAGGTGTCGTAGTGCAGCGAGTTCTTGAGGTGAGTTGCGAGGGCGGGATGGTGTTCCTTGATGACTTTCCTTACTGCGTTAATGGCCTTGCTTACTTTGTCGTAAGCCTGCTTGTTCGGATCATCCTTCTTCCTCAGTTGGCGATCAAGACCGAACTCGGCAGAGAACACGCCTTTCAACTTATTTACTTGCGCCTGCAACTCTTCAGCCTCGTGGAAGTCCTTACGGTTAAGTGCCTGATCAAGCTTGCTCTGCGTATCGCGAATCCCCTCGATATAAGTCTTATACAGTTCGCAGTCGTCCAGCTTGTCGGTGGGGCTGCGTTCATCGTCCAGCAGTGGGTCCATGCGTTCCTCGGCTCTCAAATCAGAGTATCGGGCTACTTCGAGGTCGCGACTCGGCGGATGAGCAATCTCGTACAGCACCCGCGCATGGAAGGGCTCGTCGGGATGCTCCAGTAGATAAGCGATGTATGTGGCTCCGTCCGAATGGTTGAGGCTTATGTGCTTGCTGTCGTAAACCACCGACCACCGCTGCCCGTCTTTCTTGAATCTCTGTCCTATGGGCCTATCCTTAGCATCCAGCGTCGGTTGCATTGGTTGGCGGTATGAGCCCTGAAGCTTGATGACTTGTACCATGTTTGGCAGAAATGGCGCGAGGTCCGCATCTATCAGTACTGGCACCTTCGGCGGCATGCTGTCAGGTCCATCAAGTTGACGCAGATCCTCAAGACTCAACCAATGGGGCGGGAAATACTTGTAGCTCGGTAAGCCCGGCTTTTCTTCCTTTGGTCTCAAGAAACCTCGTATCAGATGCCCTTGTTTCTTCCGCCAAAGCAAGAGCAACTTGTGTATGGTGGTGAGCGTATGGTCAAGGATGATGCTCATCAGTTTCGAATCATCTCGGCGAAGTTCGTCCGGGAAGTCTCTAAACCTCCGTCCTGAGAACAGAGATGTTTCCCCCATCCTATGGTGATCCCAGTCAGCAAGCCAGAAGAGCACATGTATGATCATGAGCAAGCCCTCGTTGAAAGATAGGGCCTGCGTCTGCTGGATGACCTTAAGAGCTGCTGTAAGCTCGGCGGCGTTCTTCTTGGTTAGGATCTCGTCCACTACGGCCAAGGGAATATAGATATCATCTTCGTTTACCGGCTCTACGAGTGTGCCAAGTCTGATCCATTCTTGTACATCTGGATAGGCTAACACTCGAACTCCCTCGCCAGCTTTGTATTCCTCTGATTGAACTACAAAGAACCATGGATGCAGTTTGGCATGGTTTTGATACTCCCGCGTCCATTCTTCCAGATTAGTGTGCACTTGTTCCTCTTCTTGTATCTTGCACGATGGTCGCCGCTTCAGCCGTAGACTACTGACTAACTTTCAGCCTGGGCATCGAGGTCGTGACATGACTGCTCGGCGTTTGGATAAGTTGTTGGGGCTTTCATGAGGAGACTCTTCGGTGAATACTGCCGGGCCATATTCAAACCTCCTGCCTTATCGTTAGTGTGCTTGCCATTCAACTCGCATCGCAGATGATCCGATCTTCAGCCAATCGCCCTCTACGACAATCTCAACTTTTTCCTCACTTAATGGCACACGCGCCAGTCCATAGATTGAAGCCGCGGGCACAAAGACATCCGCAGGCCAGGCACCAACCGCGTCAATGCCCACCGAAGCATTGGCCATGCTGAACCTCAGCACACCATGCTCGAAGGAGAGCATCAGCATCTCGCCTTTACCCTTGCGCTTTTTGAACTTCGTGATCTGGCGCAGGGCATTCGTCAACTCCTTCTTGTCAACTTCGAGGTGGTATCTGTCAGTGCTTACCATAGGTCACCTGCCCACATTCCCACCATTCTTCTTCAGCCATTCCCGCCCTTGGTCGCTGATCTCCCAAATGCCATAAGGCGACCCCTTTACCATCAGACCCTCATTCACCATCGAGTTCCTAGCCCATTGAGCGGCATTCCGCCATCTGATCGTTTTGGGATACGAGCGAAGAGGCTCATGGTCAACAGGTTTGAGGATTCCCTTCATGAGCACGTGAACCCTATCCAGCACGTCCCCGATTCGCCCACTGCCGCCCATCTCACTCAGGGCACGCAGGATCGGGACGTAATAGGCTTCCTCACGAGTTCTAGTGCCCCGCTTGACCTTGCCCAAGTTCTTCCGGGCAACCTTCTCCTTTACCTCTTCCGTTTGTTGGGAGTACAGGGAGTCCCATTCCTTGCGGAAGGACAGGAGCTTCTGCCGTAGACCGGTCAATGTCTTCGCCTGGTCAAGTACCTTCTCTGCATCAGCATGCTTGCCATGCTCAAATGCCACCGCTCCCTGATGGTTCACGTCTTCGATGACTCCCTCAATCTCCTCAAGCAGCATCTCAAATGCCGCTCCTACCGCCGTCATGTCTGATCTGGCCACGATTGTCCTCCTCTCAATACAGCCCCGCTACGCGGGCGTCTATCTCGCGTTCCGATTCCGCGCTGCCGACGGACCGCCGACCACCGTTCAGAGTCTCTGGCAGAAGAATATCACTACATCGCCGGCAATCTTGAGTCCGGATGCAACACTCACCTGATCCTCACGTACCCCAATCGCTCGGGCCAACTGCTGTCTCTTGGGCTCTATCCACGGCTGGCCGTTCCGATTGGTCTGGTGCTGGTAGAAGGCTAGCACATCTCCGTGCTTGAGGCTGCCCCATATGGCTCCAACTTCGCTCTCCAACACATGCTCAGGTTTGCAGGTCCCTGGCGGGAGTCCTGTGTCCGGATCAAGGAAGACCACGCATCTCTCCTTTGGGGAATCCGCGATGAACTGCAGTACTGAGGCAAGGTACGCATGGCGATCTATGAACGGTGCATCAAACACCGCGATCTTGGCTCGCGAGCGAATGGCTCCGGCGCTCCGGACATCCTTGAAGTGTGCCAACACCTCTGGCCTGATCACGGCTTCATCATCGCCGACCTTGATACGACCCCACGAACTCGGCCTGTAGTACGCGATCTGCAGAACCCTCGCGGCCCCGTATCGGTCTGCCAAGTGGAGTAGCGCCGACCATTTCACCAAGTCCCCATTGTCTCCATACCACTTGTCCTTCATGCGCTCGTCTCCGTGTACTCTAGGCTGTCGTAATGCGCTACAGAACCTCATCCGGCACGCTGCCGGGCAGCGGCCAGCCGCCGTGGCCTTCGATTAACCCTGTCTATCTCGGCTCGGCCTTCTTCCATGTCGTTTCACAGCCCATACAGCGCGGCCACGCGGGCGTCTATTTCCCTTTCCCATGCTTCGCAGCCGACGCCCTTTGCATCCAGACATTTCTGCACGAGGGCGGAGATCGCCGCCCGATCTGCCTCGGAGGCATCCGGGATGGGGAGCTTCTCGAAGTAAACCGGGCGAAGAACCACTCTTCCCCGACGATCCTGGTCGCCCAGAATTGTGCAGGCATAACGCAAGTACGCAAACGCTGGCTGCGAATTCATGACGCCAAGCAGGTATAGGTCACCCACGACGTATCCACCATTTCATGCAGTTGTTCCAGTTACACAAATAGTATGGTGGGCAGAACGTGCGCCGTCCATCCGAGCTGCGTCTCGATTTCTTGTCTATACGGAGTTCTTATCTGATCAGGCGTATTCCTTATGTATTCCTCTGCTCTCTCGCAAGCACTGGAACAGATATACTTTAGCAAGCGCAGATACTGGACTACTTCTGCACCACCGATAGGACTCGTTGACTTCCGGTCCCAGTTTGATTTTAGTCCCGTCCAGATTGCTGCATCAAGCTTGTTGTGAGCCTTCAGCCAATCCTCGATGATCTGGCGAATATGCGGATCTGGGCAGTCGAAGTTGCCTCCACGATCAGCATAGTGAACAGGACATTGCGGATTGCCTTCACGTATCTTCAGATTATCGATAGCATCCTGTAAACGGTTCAACGAACTCATTGCCCAGTAGGTTGTCACGAGATGTTTTGTATCTGGATTCAGGTATTCTGGATAGATAACCAGCGTCAGACGGCCATCGTCAGATATGCGCGCAAACTCAATTGGCAGCTCCGGACCGTCTTTGTGCCACCAACTACCGATTTGCAGCGATCCGGGGCACCAGATCAAAGAACCCCAGGCGATGACTGCGATCTTCATAGCAAATCCTCCTGTTCACATACCATCCAGTGCGTTGGCTCTAGCGGCATTCCATCTCCTCGACATCGGTATTCTGCCTAATCAGCGACGACGTGTTGTGCTGGTACTCGCGGATCAAGCTCACGGTTGTCACGGCTTGTGCTCCCATCTCCATCAAACCAGCATTATACTCGCTATCAAACGTGTACAGCGCCTTACCCCAGCCAATGATCTCCTTGCACAATTCCTCTGTCTTGCTGCCCGGCGATGCATATGGTACGAATACCATATCGGCGAGGGCGGCGACGAGCTTGTTTCTCAGCACGGATGCGTCCGAGGTCGGTCGTTTGTGTTTCTCATCGAATGGCGAGAGCATCAGCATTCGACCATCCTCGATGAGCTGCTTGAACTCGGACGGGATGCGTTTCGGTATGCTTCGTGCCGGGCAAAGAACGATTCCGCAAGTCCCTCTCAGCAGTATGTTCAGACATTCTCGCTCCATGGGCGAGTGAAAGCCGCTCACGACGGCGACGTTCTCATTTCTCAGGCTCTGCATCAGATCGTACGTCCGAAGGATGATGCTTCCCGGGCACTTGACGGAGCATATCAAGCCTATCTTGCGGCGTTTCAGGATTTCCGGGTTGCCGAGTAGCGATACCGTCCCTGGGAAACCATCGACTGAGCATTCCTCCGCCATCTGTACATGCTCCTATGGTGTTGATACCTCTATCCTGTGGTCTGAGCTTATCGCACAAGAGTGTGAAGATAATGCTTCACAGGCTCAAGGAAGTCGAGTTCCTTAAGGATGCTCAGAATGATAACGACGTCGCCCAGCAGAGTCCCAAGGAACGTGGCCACTCCCTGTAGGCATGAGGCTCCGGAACCAGACGCCTTGCCACCCATTGCCTCCGACCACAATCGAAACGGATAAGCGATCAGCCAGGCAATAATCTTATGTATCCAGAAGAAAGGCCAGAACGTTCTTAGCCATGCCGAGGTGACATCTCGCTGGAAAACGCCTATAGTCTCGTCTATGACACTAACCACCTGCCGAGGATCGATGTCGTAGTTATGCAGGTGATCGATGTTGCGCATAAGATCGATTGTATGTCGAGTTCTCCCTGCAACTGGCGGAGCAGTGTAGTCGACAATGACGTAGGTTCCTGCCAGATACATGCTTTCAATGACGCCGTGCAGCATCTTGTCCATCTTGGCCTTTATCTCCTGCCCCTGGGGGGTTAATCCAGGGTCACCGAACGGATGGTCGGGAGGCAGAAGATGGTACGTATAGTCTACGAATAACTGCCGAAAGAGCAGCAAGTCGTTCAACCGCTTCTTAGCTTGGAAGCCATTCAGATTGTTGAGTTTTGCCATGGATGGCACCTCTCTAACTCTTCAGGGTGGAGATACTGTTGATCCCCATGCGGTACTTGATGTCACAGCTGATGAGGAACTGGCCATTAGAAGATTCGAAGAGAGTCTGGCATGTGATAAGAAGCGTGCTAGCCGAGCTGCACCCCCAATTTTCTGAGCATATCAAATGTGTCGCAACAAGTAACTTGAAACGCTCGACAAATGTTGGGTATCGGGACTTTCCTTTTGATATCCGGGTTGAATTGCTCATGGGTAACGACTACACACCCATTGACTTTGGCATACGCGACCAGCCAACCGTCCGCACCACTAGCGAACTCCTGTTTAGCGGCGTCGTTGAACTGAGCTTGTTCGTTTACCCATGACATGATCTCTGCGAAAGCTTTCACAACCTCGTCTTCATCCGTTGCTGCAAACCGTTCGTGGAACTGACGATTCGCCCATTCTGCAAGATCATCATTGCCGAGTACCAGCTCTTCCTTTACGCGGTCTATGCTTGTTACGGAATCATCATTCGCATGTTCGACGAGAGCATCCCAGAAGCGCGGGGCTATGTCGAAGGCATAGTATCGCTTCGCAGCCTCTATGAACACATTGGCATCCAGTAGGTATGTCGCGGTACCGATCAAGCTGCCCTCCCAAATTCAAGACAAGAGGTGTATTTCTCAAAGGCTCTGCCATGTAGTCCGGTAAGGTGGTAAGCCTCGTGATAGAGTAGCCTGCCCTCCCTTACAGCTTGAAAGATGGCTTCCGCAAAGCGACGTCCAACGCGCAGATTCTGGTTCTTGTAGAAGTCACCACCTTCTTTACTCGGCTTATGCTTTTCTCTTTCCTGATAATCATTGTAGAACTGAACAAACTCGTCCCTTGTGATAAACCCCGAGTCAAGAGCCCTCCGAGCGGCGACTAGCTCGCTCACCTTGAAATGGCGAGCAATCTCCTGGAAGTCTGGCTTTTCCTTCCGGCTGGACCAGAATGAACGTAGTTCATCCTCAGGCACCAGGAATTCCGCGGCAACCCGGTTGCACGCCCTTTCCGTGTCGTTATTGGCTGGTTGCAAGTCCCGCAGGTCGAAGGCGGCACTGCTGCCAAACCACACATGCGCCAGCTCGTGTGCGAGCGTAAACATCTGTGCCGCTTTGCCATCGGCGCCGTTGACAAAGAGCAAGGGAGTGTACTCGTCAACCAAGACGAATCCGCGGAACTCGGTGGGGTCCAGTTTGCGGTGCGTATTGTTTCCGACGACCCCGTTTACCACTACGATTACCCCTGCATCCTCTATCCTGTTCTGCAAGTTTCGGAGCGCCCCGGTCCAAGTGGGCTGCTTCGCCGCCCATCCCCCTTCTAACCCCAGCGTGCGCCGCATTTCCCTTGCAATCAGCTTACGCTCCTCCCCTACCTTTGCCGACCTGACAAAGGGCAAAGGCTCCAAAGCTTGTTCAATCAGGTGTTCACGCATCCAGTTCTGTCGCCGCTGCATTATATGGACGGTCTCGAGAAGATCTGCGCTTGGACTGACCGGCTCGTCGGTAAGCGTGCGGAAGTGAGGGATGGGCAATTGTTCCCGCGGCGGCTGTGGCAGAAAAAGGTAGCCGAACGGAGTACGGGCTGCCTTAGCGAACTTGTCCAACTGCCGCAGTGTCGGCGCTTTCGAGCCGCTCAACCACTCTCCTACTGGAAACTTGGTCTCGATATAACTTCGCCTACCTGAACGCTCGAGCGCCCAGTACAGAACCTGATTACTGACAGACACCCTCGTCATACTGCCACCCCAAGCACTTGTACTGCTTGATGATTCCTATTCTTCGTGCTCGTTATCTTCTCCTCTCAGCCCCATCCGGTACTTGATATCGTAGTTTATGATGAAGTCCAGCTCCTCGTCCGTGAAGCCGTAGTGCTTCGCCAGAGCACGGTCGATCTTGTCGATAAGTGCCTTGGAGTACTTCGGATAGTACTCGTCGTAAACCACCTTGCCAGTGGACTTATATTGGCACTTCTTGCGCTTGGCATGCCTCTTCATATCCAACATCAGCTCAGTAGCCGATGTCGCTAGGATGTCCTTCGTGGTTGATGACATTTCTTCAAGTCCCAGAGGAAAGCTTTCAATCTCACAAAGGTTGAGATGGCGGCAATCTGAGAGTATTATAAACCACCAATAGAACAGGGAACTGTTTAGACAGGCAACCACAACCTCCTTGTCAAGTCCGTTCTGGAGATAAACTGACTTGACCTGAGTGGAGATCAGTTCGCCATTCCGCTCGTTCCAGAAGTAGGGGGCAAAGCTCATTGCTCGGTTCCAGTAACGTGGCGCATTGTGGTAGTACACAACGCTGGGGGTTCGGTAGCCGACAAACTCCATGGCCAATTTAGGCCATGCGCTAAGGTCGGTCCAGAGTGAGGTCTCCAAGAGGCTGTCTACCTTCGGGATAGAGTTAGGAAATCCCATATCGGACACATCGACGTACTTGAGCGATCCCATGATGAAGGGACGGAACTCACCATGCCAGCGATGGTATCGAGAAGCAATCACCGTTACGTCCGTACCGTTTCCATGCTTGATCATGTATATGGCTAACCTCTGATCCACGCCATCAAACAACTTAGCTGGACGTATATCATAGGATGAGACCCATAACGTATCCGCAGCTTCACGGAATACCCTCTGTAGTGGGGCCATCCTGTCAGTGCAAATGGCTGAATGGGGTATAATCATACCTGATCTGCCAAGTATCTTCCTAACCAAACCACAGATTCGCTCGACAACGAAGGCGTAGAGGTTTCCGCATTCCAACGTTGAGTAACCCTTCACGCTATAATCATCCACTACCTTGCTGAACTCGACATAGGGCGGGTTCCCAAGCACGACATCAAACCCGCCACGGCTCATAATGCCATGAAACTCGATGAACCAGTGGAACGGCCGGTGTGATGCAAGCCAACCTTCGTAGTCCCTGGCGGCATCGCCGTACTGCTTTGCGAGATACCTGTTCAGCTCCTCTTCCAGCGGCGCCAGCTCGTTTCGCAACTCCTGCTTGTCTCTGGCAGTGATCTCCCCGCCGTCCAGCATCTCCTGCTGCTCGCGGAATCTTTGCCATAGCCTCTCCACCTCCTGGGCCTTTTCTTCAATCGGTGACATCTCATCAAAAACATCCATGCGCTTCTGGTCGCTACCCATGACCGCCGATTTTACCTCATCATATGTGGCAAATCCGACCAGTGTATTCCCGGCCCGGATGTTGAAGTCTATGTCGGGCAGCGGCTCAAGCCCCATATTGTCCTTCGATCTATCCGGCTCCACCTGAGCCGCAAGTTTCAGAAACAGGCGGAGCTTGCATATCTCCACCGCCTCCGGCATGATATCCACGCCGAAGAGGTTGTTCAGGATGATGGACTTGAAGATGAAATATGGCTGGTTTGGATGTTGCGCCACAGCTTCCAGTATCCGGCGGAAGTCCGAGTACTTCCTGGGGTCCTGCTTTTCCTGAGAGGTGTCCAGTTCGCTGACAAACTCCTGCATCCGTTCGAGACACCCCTCGTAAAGCGGCTCAAGGATGTTCAATGCGGCAAACAGGAACGCTCCCGACCCGCAAGTAGGGTCGAGCACAGTGACGCTCTGGCTTGCCGAGTAGAACGCCCGGAGCAGTTCCGGCCCCTCTGAATTCTCGATCACGTCCTGGGCAAACTGCCGAATGTCCAGATTGTAGGTGATTAGGTCATCAATGGACTTCACCTCACCTGCTCCGAGCTTCGAACGCAAGTCCAGGCAGCGCTTTCGCCGCTCTACGTACTCCCGCCAGGTCTCGGTGGGCAGAGTGAGCCTATTTCCCTCCTCATCTCGAAGGTCGGCTCCCGTAAGGTTGTACCGGTTGTCGAACATCCTTGCCTTGGGATCGCGCATCCCACGCTGGACGAAATCCGGCAGCATGGATTCGGGCAGGACGTTCCGTTGCCTGTCTATGACTCCTAGCTTGACCGCCGGGTAGATATAAGCATCGGGATTCTCCTGCAGAAGCCTCCATACGGACTGCTCTCCCTCAAACGCAATGGCGCATTTTCGCCTGGCGGCATCGAAGAGATATGGAATGATCGTGTTCTGGGAAATATAGCCGGTGATATCCTCTTTGGTATAGTATGCGCCCTTCGCCTTTTGCTCGCCCGGCTGGATTGCGTTTATGTACTTCTCGAAGATGTAGCCGAGCACGTCGGGGTTGATCTCCCGGTCGTTTCGCATCGGGCGGATATCGAGATGCCATTCGTACTGGTCGAAGAAATCGAACATGCGCTCGAACGCTTCATCGGGGATGTCGAGATCGGGGTTTTCCTGCTCGAGCTCGTGCTCTTCAAAGAGACCGCCGTTCAGATAAGGCACGTTCCCCAGTAGCTCGAGTAGTTCGGGGGTTCTCTCTCTGGAATTCAGCCCTTCGTGGAACAGCACTCTCAGGAAACTGCGGTAGAAGGAGTAGAACCGGTTCTGCCCGCGTTTCTCCTGAACCATTCGAAGCCTGTTGCGGAGGTAGCTGCTGTCGTTGTCCAGGAAACCTTTCTTCTGGACGAAGTAGATGAACATCAGGCGGTTCAGCATCAGGGAGGCATACCAGTCCGTGTGGGCGGCATTCGAAATACCCTTGATGAACCCCTTGAACACCTCCAATTCGACCTTGAAGCGGTCGTAGAAACGCTTCGTGACCTTATCGATATCAAGGGCGGACTTAACCCGCTCGGAGACAGCCTTGATCGAGACGTTGCCCTCGCCATCGAGTTCTTCCAGCGTGAAGACAAGCCCATCGAGCTTCTGGATCAGCGGCGTACCCGACTGGTCGTAGCGGAAGGGATGCTCACGGGGTGCGGACGGCCTGCCGGGTTCTTTCTTCACCCACTGCCAGACCTGCTGGTTGCCACCGCAATAGATGATAATGTGCTCGTAATGCAGCTTGGTAACAAGTCGGTCTATCTTTCGCCTGATGTGATACTCGGGGATCCTACCGTTTGAAGCTGGTTTGCACTGCAAGGCGACCAAACCGCCCATTTCGGAGATGGCACTAAGGGTGTAGTCCTCTCCATCCACGGAAACGGTTATGGGTGAGAGTGTACAGTGGCTCCATCCCAGTTCCTCAATGAACAGGTTCCTGAACTGGCACGCGCGCAGGTATTCTCGGACTTTCGCTACGTTCAGCCGCACCCGCTACCGACCTCCCTCCGCCTCGAACAGTCCTAGAGAACAGATCAGCTTGGGTTCGTGTCGCTCAGCCTCCTCCTGAACCATGCACAGCTTATCCTCATTCCGCAGGTTGATGACCACATCGGCGAGGATGTCGTCAGTGACTCCGCTCTTGATGATACGGTTCAGCGTGTCCGTGGCTGTCTGCTTGAGTGGATACCGGTATATGTCGTCGAGCGCCTTCTCCAGTTCGGGCGTATCCCAGATCGTGCCCTTGACCTCCCCGGCATGGCGTTTCAGCCTCTCGTACGTTTTGAATCTGGCGCCTGACGGGCGACCAAGTTGACCGCCGACGGATTTCTCCTCCTTCACGAGATGCTCGACTCCAGCTTTCACCAGTTCGTGATGTCGCTCGTGCCGGGGGATAGCCGGTGTATCGGGCAGGCACTCGGCGGCTCTCAGAATAGCAAGCTGGGATTGGGTGATGCTGTTTCCGTTCTCATCCATCCATGCCAGGGCGTCGTTATCCTCGGCTGTACGCATGTAGACGAGGACGCCGTGAGGGCTCTTCGGGGTAGCCTTATGAGCCTTGGCCGAGTAAGTGACGTTCGGCATGTCAGGAATGATACCGGCCAGCTTGGGGTCACGGTCCACGGCATTCTTCCAGATCTGGTAAGCATAGGACGCGAGGTCTACGTCGTCATCCTCTTGTTCGTCCATTAGCCCGGATTTCTCCGTGAATATGTCCCTTAGCTGTTTCTCGGTCATGTCGTCTTCGAAGAATGCTTCGTCTGTGCCGACAACTTCGGCATTTTCCCGAAGCCTCTGCCTGACTCTCGCCCTGAGTCGGATAAGCCGCTCGACACCATCTGCGGGTACGAAGGAGTAGCACAGGATTTCCTCAGCTTCCTGACCGATGCGGTCCACGCGTCCGGCCCGTTGTATAAGCCTGATGATCGCCCACGGGAGATCGTAATTCACGACTATGTTGCAGTCCTGGAGATTCTGCCCTTCGCTCAAGACATCGGTAGCAATCAGGACCCTCAGTTCGTCCTCCGGTTTCACCTTGTCGCGTTTCTCGTTGCTGTTCGGACTGAACCTCCAAGCCGACCCCGTCGGATCTGCTGAATCGCCGGTTACGCCCTCCATGGCGGTTACGCCCCGCTTATTCAACTCGGCATCCAGATAGCGCACCGTGTCGGCGAACTGTGTGAACACGAGAACCTTTTCGCTTGGGTGGGTCACGGTCAGTAGCTTGAACAGGGCTTCGAGCTTCGCATCACTGTCTGGAATCCAATCGCCGCAGTTATCGAGTACGGATAGAAGGGTTTTTGCGTCGCGCCTGAGGCTGTCTCTCAGGTCCGCAACAAACAAAGACGGACGGAGCCAGTGGAACTGTCTCTTGCGCGGACCGGCATATTCCCCATATATCTCCGCGGCCCTTTTCCTGTACAGCTCCTCGGAGTAAACCACGCTGTTTGCCTCGTGAATGTCGCACGAATATTCCTCATCGCCGTTCATGAGGCTGTATGTGCAAGCATCCGAATCCTCGTCCTTGAGCCGAGTATCGAAAAGCTCGATGTACTGAGTGCCGATTGGAAGTGGGAGGTCGTTCTCGATTGCATGGATGAAAACGTGGTTCCGCAGGATGTGGCGATTGACCGACTGCAGGAATGTCAATCCGCCGCTTTCCAGTCGCTTGAACAGATTCGTCCTGCAGAAGCCCATGAGCCGTTTGCCGGCACGTCCGAGGTCCCTGATGCCTTTCTCCTCCCTGGCTGTCGGCGGTTCCTCAGGATTCTGGGCGATGTAGTTACCCAATCCATACCTGGGGAGTTCGAGCGAAGCTACCGCATTCACCACGAAAGGCGCATACAGCCTTGCATACTGGTCTGATGGGTCAGCATCGTTCACCGTAAACTTCGCTGTCTTGGGTTTTCGGACGGGGAAGTACGATCTCTTGCCGTCTTCCATTGTGAGATACGTCCGACCGTTGTCAGGATCAACTTCGGCGTAGTTCTTTTGGATGAAGCTCCTGGTCCGGCGAACCATAAAGAGCCGCATAAGTTCCTGCCAGTCCTCCGTGTAATCGCTCTTCTCGAAAGCGGAAAGCGAGCGGACAGGACACTGATGCCGCCTTACGAACTCGACTTCGCCGCCCGGCTCTTGAAGCTTACGCTCGGGTCGGACTCCTAGATCGGCATCTTCCGGCACGAACAGGCGCAGTTGACTGGAGAGATCGAGGTAAGTCTTGTTGTATGGAGTGGCGGTGAGCAGAATGCATTTGCTATCATTCTTGAAAATATAGTCATACAGGGCATGGTAGGTTTTCGTTTCCCGGTTCCGCAGGTTATGGCTCTCGTCGATTATGATCACTCGGTATCTGCGAAGATCCGGTAGGCTGTTGATTGCCGTGCTGATAGGCAACACCCTGGCGATCATACGATAGTGCTCGACGTGGTCCTGCCACATCTTCACCAAGTTCTTCGGGCAGATGACGAGCGTTTCCAGGAAGTGGTCGTCCTGGAATATCCGGGCAATAGCACAAGCGGTCAGCGTCTTGCCAAGTCCTACTACATCGGCAACAAGCACACCCCCACGCTTGTTCAGGTGATGTGCGGCTATCTTGACTGCCGCTTTCTGAAACTCGAAAAGCTTTTCGCCAAATTCCCTGGGAAGCCGGAACTCGGACAAACCGGCACGGGCTTCCTGCGAGAGGTGGTATGCCATTTTCAAGTAAATATGATATGGTGGAATCTCGTTCTCTCCAGCCCAGCTTTCGTCAATTATCTGAATCAGTTCATCGGAGATGTCCAGGCACCATCTGTCATTCCATCGGTCTTCAAACCATTGTGCCAGCTTCTCACAGGCGTCACGGTCGGTTACATCGATGTTCAGTTCGCCCTGGCTGGACAGTCCCGGCAGGGTAAGGTTGCTGCTCCCAAGGAAACCGGTGATCGGGTTGTTATAATCCTGCCGGAACAGCAGGTATAGCTTGGCATGAAGCGGATGTCTGAGAAACAGCTTGACTTGGACTTTCCGACTGCGGATCTGGTTGGCAAGCCGTCGAAGACCAGCTTCGTCCTCGTTGGTCGGAACCCCCATGGCGATTTGGTCCCGGAATTCCTCTGCCAGTTTCTTCTTCAGGCGAACAACTGCCTGATTGTCAAGACCAAGACCCTCGGAGACGAAGCTGAGGGAGTGCCGGAGTTCATCATGGGGCAAAGTCTGCATCCCGACGAGAAGCCGACAGCATTGGCCATCCTCACCTGACCATTGCTCGATTCTTGAATCAAGTTGCCTCCACCCTCGCAGGTTGAAGTAGCCGACACAGAAATCCGCTCGGTCGGATACGTCCAGCGTTGTCTGTAGGGCTGGAAGCAGCTTCTCACCGATGTTGTCGAAGATTCGGGGCATTCCTACGTTCTCCTCATCTCAGAGGGTTGTCTTGCCTGTGGGAATACTCCTATCTTACTCCGATCCATGACAAGCAGTCAAGGCGAATATCTATCATTGACAGCAAACTCATATAGTCCTATACTAATCGCGATGAAGCCCACGACTGCCAAATTCGGAGACGCACTGCGCGGCTACGCACATACTATTCTCAAACGCGACGGGTTCAGGTGCCGATACTGTGGACTCGACGGCACCGTATGGCCCAACTGGCTCTACCTTTCATGGGATCACCTGCTTCCGCTAGGCCATCCGCAAAGAGACAACCCCGACTACATCGTTGCCGCTTGCCGCTTCTGTAATGAAGCACACAACCGAACCCGGTTGGATGTTGAAGGCAAGACCCCAGACGAGCTAGTCGAACAGAAAAAGCCCCTTGTCCTAACTAAACGCAAGGAGTATAAAGCATTCTGGGAAGCAGAGGTCTGCCAAGACGTAGAATGCAGCGATACTTCCTAGAGTCGCAGATCAAGCATGCATAGGTTCGAGCGAAGCCGTTTCAACCAGGAAGAACTCGTATGTATCAGCTGGAAGTGAAAGCCAAACTGGTCAGACACCTTTTCAACTCTTCCGGCGGTTGGGAGGTCTCTGTTGACGTAGATGCAATGGAACTGGCTAAGGGCGGCCAGCATCCACAGGGCAAGGCCGAGGCCACCCATAGCGATTTCCCAAGAGTACTATGAAGTTGGGGCGCGGCGACAGCGTCTGGCACCGTTTCAACTCCTCAAGGCAGATGTTCATCGTCTGCCGGTCGAGGGCGGCTTCCTCGCTGACCCCCAGCGGAGGTCGATTGCTCGGAAGCGGGAACCGTGTTAAACGCACAGATCGCGCAGCCGTGGATAGACGCACTGCAGGCGGCGCATTTCGCTCGGCTTTCAGATCATCAAATGTGGAGCTGAGGAAGATTCGGAAGATTCTGCTTGTTGTCGGCATGATTCAATCACCATTTGGGCCAAATCGCTGGAGTCCAGAGGCCCCAGACCTCATCGGCGGTGGACTCCAGACACGCTCTCAATGCGTCCGCGTCACGCATTCTTATCCTCCACCGAACTCGACGCCATACTCGCGGCCGAGTTCGGTGAGCCTGGCAACGGCCTGCTCCTGCGAAAGGCCCATCTGCATCAGCAATCCACCATAGCTGTTGATGGCGTCGTTCAGGTGCGCATGCGGGTGCCCGGTGCGCCGGGTGAAATCGAGGAAGATACGCACCATGCGCCGCATGAGCGGCTCGGCCTCCGCCAGCCGGTTGGTGTCCTTGAGCAACATGGCCAGGTTGTTGAGGCCTGTGGCGACCAAGGGATGATCCTCCCCAAGACTTCGTTCCCAAATGGCCAGCGCCCGCCGAAAGAGCGGCTCGGCCTCTGCCGGCCGATTGGTGTCCCGGAGCAACAGGGCCAGGTTGTTGTGGTCTCTGGCGACACTGGGATGGTCGGCCCCGAAGCTCTGCTCATTTATGGCCAGCGCCCGGCGCGTGAGCGGCTCGGCCTCCGCCAACCGGTTGGTGGCCCGGAGCAACTGGGCCAGGTTGTTGAGGTCAATGGCGACATTGGGATGGTCGGGCCCGAAGCTCTGCTCGTCAATGGCCAGCGCCCGGCGCGTGAGCGGCTCGGCCTCGGCCAGCCGGTTCGTGGCCTTGAGCAGCTGGGCCAGGTTGTTGAGGTCTCTAGCGACATAGGGGTGGTCGGCCCCGAAGCTCTGCTCGTCGATGGCCAGCGCCCGGCGCATGAGCGGCTCGGCCTCCGCCAGCCGGTTGGTGTTGAAGTACAAGGTGGCCAGGTTGTTGAGGTCAATGGCGACGTTGGGATGGTTGGCCCCGAAGCTCCGCTCATTTATGGCCAGCGCCCGGCGCGTGAGCGGCTCGGCCTCCGCCAGCCGGTTGGTGGCCTGGAGCAACTGGGCCAGGTTGTTGAGGCAGATGGCGACGTTGTGATGGTCGGGCCCGAAGCTGCGCTCATTTATGGCCAGTGCCCGGCGCATGAGCGGCTCGGCCTCCGCCAGCCGGTTGGTGACGTAGAACAAGGCTGCCAGGTTGCTGAGGTCTGTGGCGACGTTGGGATGGTCGGCCCCGAAGCTCTGCTCGTCCATGGCCAGCGCCCGGCGCGTGAGCGGCTCTGCCTCCGCCAACCGGTTGGTGGCCCGGAGCAACTGGGCCAGGTTGTTGAGGTCAATGGCGACGTTGTGATGGTCGGGCCCGAAGCTCTGCTCGTCAATGGCCAGCGCCCGGCGCATGAGCGGCTCTGCCTCCGCCAGCCGGTTGGTGGCCTGGAGCAACTGGGCTAGGTTGTTGAGGCGGATGGCGACGTTGTGATGGTCGGGCCCGAAGCTCCGCTCATCTATGGCCAGCGCCCGGCGCGTGAGCGGCTCGGCCTCCGCCAGCCGGTTGGTGTCTCGGAGCAACCAGGCCAGGTTGCTGAGGTCCCTAGCGACATTGGGATGGTCGTCCCCGAAGCTCTGCTCGTCTATGGCCAGCACCCGACGCATAAGCGGCTCGGCCTCGGTGTAGAGCGCGGCGGCGTGGAGGAGGTAGCTGAGTCCGACGGCGGCATACCCGAGGCGCGTGTCCTCTCGGTCCGCTGCGCCGGACCACGCCTCGAATGAAGTGAGGTAAGGTTTCCCCATAGTCCGCTCTTCACGCAGCCAGACCCAGTAGCGCATGAGTTCGTCCTGGTCGCGCTGGATGATCTCCAGAAACCGATCCATGTCCAGCAAGCAGGCGCGGAGGCGGTCACGGGATTCGGTCTGCCGGAGCAGCCACGGCAGCTCATCGCAACTGCGCGCGGTGACGGGCTGGGCCTCGAAACAATCGGCGAGGCGCAGGCGCAGTTCGTCTCGCTTGTCTTTTCGAGGCACGAACGCGGTCTCGACTGCAGTGCGTAAGAAGTCGTGGGCGAAGTTGAGGATGCCGCCTCGATCCACCAGGCCTTCCTCCAACGCGGCCCGCAGCGGCGACCAGGCGGCCAGCGGTAACTGTGGCAAATCAGAGGGACGCAGAAACTGCAGAAGCTCGCTCTCGCTCAATCCACGGCGGGCGGCCCAGATCAGCCCTAGCGCCTCAGATACCAGCCCCGGCCGGTCGCGCTCGTAGTCGCGCTGGTAACGCGCCAGCACTGTGCGCAGCAGCGCCGGTATGTCAGGGGCGGCGAGGTAGTCGTCCAGGCGTTCGTCGAGCCGCTCGTGCGTGCCGATGACGCGCAGTTCGTCGAGCAGGATTTTCAGGTAGAGCGGGTTGGCTGCGGCGGGCGCGGAGGCTAGGCGGTCAAGCCGGGGCGCGTCAAGCTGCTTGCTGAAGCGGGCGAGGTAGTGGACGATCATCCGGCGGCGTTCATCCGGGGTGAGCGGTTGGACGCGCAGCGAGGGCCAGCCATGCTGCTCCAGCGCCGTGAGCGTGTCGCCCGGCAGGGTGGAGACGATCAACCGCAGCGGGCCGGTGAACGGATGCGCCGGCAGCCAACCCAGCAGCCGGGCGTGGTCGATGTCTTCGAGCTGATTGAGCGCGTCCAGCACGAGGATGCAGCGCACGCCCTCGCGTTCAGCCTTGATTCGTGCCTTGGCGAGCCAGACGGGAAAGGTCTTCAGGATGTCGTCGTGGGAGCTCGGCAGGTCCTCGGGGTCGTCGGTCCAGCGCTTGATCTCGGCGATGAGACGGGCCATCAGCCGCCAGTGCTCGGCGCTGTCGGGCGTGCCGCCGATGTAGTGCTGGACGATGAAGTCCTGCGGGTGGTCTTTGCGCCAGTGGTCAAGCCAGTTGGCGAGCAGGGCGGACTTGCCACTGCCGGAGTCGCCTAGTAAGACGAGAGGACCGCCATCGCCGGTCGTGTGGCGGTCGAGGGCCTCGAAGTAGTCGGGCCGCCCGATGTAGGTGCGGCGGCGGGTCTCGGCAAAGGCTTCATGGTCGTTCGCCTCGCGGGTGAGCGGGTCGGGGACATCCTGGATCGGATACTGGTCTTCAATGGCCGTCTTAAGGTCTTCGAGGATGAGAGCGGCCAGTTTTCGCGGGTCAGGGTAGGTCTCGTGCAGCGGTATCTTCTTCTCGGCGCAGGTCGTGCGGATCGTCGTCTTGAGCACAGTCTGTTGATCAGCGGCGGCGGCGTTCTCCGAAAGGAAGTCGGCGCCTCGACCTTGGGCGTAGGCGGGATCGCGGAAGTAGAAGAACGAGCGCCCGGCCATTTCGGGGTTGTTGAGGACCCCGTGGAGAATTTCCAGTTCGGTGACGCTCTTGCCGTGGAGATCCTCAAGCCAGGGTTGCTCTTCCGCGAGGTCGGCGGTGAACGCGTCGCCGCCCGGCACCCAGCCGTAGCGCTCCCCCAGCAGGCCGATGAAGAACGGGCGGCAGGCACGGATTTCGTCGAGGCAGAGCTTGAGGGTGGCCCCGCGGGTGCTTTGCTCCTCGGAGATACCCCATCGCAGGTCCACCTCGACCAGTTCGACCTGGCGCTCGCGGCAGAAGCGGCGCAACTCCGGCCAGGTGTGGGTCATCAGTTCGTCCCGCTCCTCCATCATGTCGCGAAACGTCGAAGAGACGAACACGCGGATCGAACGACTCTTGCTATCGGGCTGGGCTCCCATCTATTGCGTCCTCCCTATACGAGAGACCCTTACGTTTCGCCAGTCCCCCACCAACTCAGTTCACCCCTGTGCCAATCTCCTCCATCAGCGCATCCGCCGCGCTTTCGTAAGGGCTGAAGAAGTGGATATTGGGATAGGTCGCTGTGTTCATCATTCGGGAAAGGCCTGAGCGGTAGAGACGGATGTGAATCTCCGCTTTCGGGTTGATGTCCAGCACCTTAAACGCCGCCTCCAGATTATGCGCGTCGTCTCCCGATGTGATTATGACCATGGAACACCCGGCAACGTTGGCTTCCACCAGCGTCTCGTGGCTCGTCATATCCCCGCATATGCTATGAACACGCCGCGATCTCAAGCCAAGCTCGGAGAGTATGTCCGGGTGCATATCAACCACAACGATGGGAACCCCCTGGCACTTCTCGCGAAGCCTGTTCAGCAGGGCGCGTCCCAGCTCTCCAGCTCCGCACAGAACAATGTGTCCTGAAAGCGATTGAACCATAAGCTTCTCCCATTCCCCTCTGTCTCGTTTCCTGTTTATGTAGAGCCCGGCCACGCGCAGCACGCCTTCGCCGAGGATGAGGATCGTGAGCGTGGGCATTACGAAAACCAGGATCGAGCGCAGCGTGTTGTGTCCCGACTCCGGCACGGACTCTATCCTGGTCATATAGAATGCATTTACCAGCCGCTCGGCGAAGGTCGTATCGCGGTAGCAGCCGAACAAGCACATAAGCCCCGCTGCGGCCAGCATGAGAGCTGCGTATAGCGCCAGGTTCAGCCAGATGCTTCGTAGAACTATGCAGATGTCGCGTAACGAGTTCCGCAATTCCTACTGTCCTCTCTTTGCCTCAGACCTCACCTGCTACTTTGAGTCGAAGCTGCTCCAAGTACTGCTCATCCTGCGGCGAGATGAACAACCCGCGACGTTTCATACCGGCGAGCGTCTCGTAGGCTTTCCGCCACCAACTCATCGCGTCGTCCTTGCCTGCCTGCTCGGAAACCATTGCCATCTTCCAGCACGACACACAAAGGTCCCGCTGCCAAGCCGCGTTTCCGGGGTCGGAGGCCGCGAGACGCTCCCTTATCGCCAACGACGCCCGATACGACTCCAGCGCGCCCGTAAGATCGCCCTGAGCTGTGCGCACGTCGCCGATTTTGTTGTGGCTCACCGACAGGTCCCGCTGCCAAGCCGCGTTTCCGGGGTCGGAGGCCACGAGACGCTCACTAATGGCAAGCGAGGCGCGGTACGACTCAAGCGCCGACCCGAGGTCTCCCTGCGCACGAAGCACGTTGCCGACCCTATCCTGGCTGTTGGAGAGATCGTGCTGCCACGCGGCATTTCCAGGGTCGGATGCCGCCAGTCGCTCCGCTATGGCAAGCGAGGCGCGGCACGACTCCAGCGCCGACCCGAGGTCTCCCTGCGCGTCGCCGACCTTGCCGTGGCTGATGGAGAGATTGCGCTGCCACGCGGCATTTCCCGGGTCGGATGCTGCCAGGCGCTCCGCTACGGCAAGCGAGGCGCGGTACGACTCAAGCGCCGACCCGAGGTCTCCCTGCGCACAAAACACGTCGCCGACCTTGCCCTGGCTGATGGAGAGATCGTCCTGCCACTCCGCGTTTCCCGGGTCGGATGCCGCCAGTCGCTCCGCTATGGCAAGCGAGGCGCGGTACGACTCCAGCGCCACCCCAAGGTTTCCCTGCGCACGAAGCACGTCGCCGACCTTGCCCTGGCTGACGGAGAGATCGCGCTGCCACGCGGCGTTTCCCGGGTCCGAGGCTGCAAGGCGCTCGCTGATGGCAAGCGAGACGCGGTACGACTCAAGCGCCGCCCCAAGGTCTCCCTGCGCACGAAGCACGTCGCCGATCTTCTCCTGGCTGATGGAGAGATCGCGCTGTAGCGACGCGTTTCCCGGGTCCGAGGCCGCAAGGCGCTCCCTGATGGCAAGCGAGGCGCGGTACGACTCAAGCGCCGCCCCAAGGTCTCCCTGCGCCACAAGCACGTCGCCAACCTTGCCGTAGCTGATAGAGAGACCGCGCTGCCACAAAGGTATGTTTCCCAGGTCGGATGCCGCCAGTCGCCCCAATGCCGAGCTGGCTGATTCCAGGAGCGAGAACCGTGTTGAAAGCCTGACCTCGCTTGCCAGAGCGCCCGAAAGATCGAAGATATAGCGCATGCACAGCATCCCAACTTGCATGGGCTCGATCTCACTGAGATCGAGAAGAGAAGCCACCCACCCCAGTCCCGGATTCGGCTGCGCATCGCCCGAAGCTGCTATATGCTCGGCCACGCAGCGGCTGGCGCCGGCAAGCTCGCCCTGCGTTATCAGATCGCCGGAGTAGTAACGCGCGGCGCGCGGGCGGTCATCCGCGCCGATGAGGTGATACATCAGTTCCGTTTCGCGAACAGGATCATCGCTGCCGAGAGACTCCAGGTGGTCGGCGCTGGCGGAGTGCAGCCGCTTGGCGGTCTCGGCATCGGCCAGGTTCCGGCGAAGCACGGCCGCGCGGGTCTGCGCGTGGAAGAAGTCCCATTGGCCCTGCGCGCCCCGCTGCACGAGGTGCGCTCGGAAGCTCCTTCGCAGAGCGCCAAACCGCAGCGGGTCCCATGTTTCATCAGTCAACCGTGTTAGCAGCGCTTCCATGTCAGACTCGCGCCATCCGCTCCGGCTCACGGCGATGAGGTTCGCGAATCCGCGTGCCCACTTCTGTCCGTAGAGCTGCTCGGTGCGCTCCAGCATGTTGTCATAAAGAGTCTCAACGTCCGGCGGCAGCTTCTCCGCTGTGTCAAGCAGCAACGCGTGAAGCCTCTGCTCTGGTGTGCCGGTGAACTCCCTGTCCGCACGGGCGAAGTCGTCGGCGTCCAAGAGCAGAAGCTCCTCCACCGCCAGTTCCAGCCAGAGCGGTATGCCCGCCGTGAGGGTTCCATCCGGCAGCTTCTTGGAGACGAGCACATTGAGCACTTCCGGGTTCGGGGTTTTGTGATACCGACGGCAGACGGATCGCACTATGTCCCGCGCCTCCAACTCCGTCAGGAGCGGAAGATCCTTCACGTCAACCCACGGGCGCTCGGCCAGCGCCTCGGACTCCCTGCCGGGAATGGCGGTGGCGATGAGGCGGACATTCGGGTGCAGGATGCGCGGGAACCAGGTGACGTAGCGGCCGGATGGAGTGCGCTCGAACTGGTTAAGCGCGTCTATCAAGCAGACTACCCGGCTGTCTGCGGCAGCCTGTGAAAGCAGCCTGCTCAACACTTGCTCCAGTTCCTCTCGTGGCGTGCTCTCGTTGGTGGGGTCCGGTATGCGCAGATGCTCGGCAAGCTCGAATATCCAGCGGCGGAGAATCGCGTCCACCTGCACCGAAAGCCCGCTGACACCCGCGGCGTGAGATAGCAGGAACAGCTCCTTGTCTTCAAGCTCTCGAACCAGCTTGGCGAATGTGGCGCTCTTGCCGGAGCCGGATCGCCCCACAAGGCAGATGCCTTGCTTCGCGTTCTCGCTCGTGGGCGAAGTCGCGAATCCGAGAAGTTGCCCGATAAGCTCCTCCCGGCCGACGAAGTCCCGGCACTGGGTCTCGACAAACTGCTCCAGCACCAGGCTCTCCTGCCGCTGCCAGGTATCCGGCGCGAGCCGGGCGTAGTCGCGGGTTTCCTCCTCCAGGTCCTGCCACAGGTCTTCAAGAACCTGCCTGCCCCATTCTTCAAGGCCGATGACCTCTTTGTTCTCATCATCCCAGGCGGCGTGATAGGTGCGGACACGGTCCGGCATGCCCCATTCGCGCATCTTGTCTTTGATGCGGGTCTTCAGTTTCTGCAGGCGATCGTGTCTGTCCTGCGCATCAGGGTCATTGGAATGCTTGTCGCTGTAGGCTGCGGCGGTCTGCGGGTCCATCCGGTCATAGGGAAGAGTATCTCTGAAGTAGAACCGGCTGCGCCTCCGCTGGTCGGTGCTTTCGATAACCCCGAACTCGATCTCCAGCGCGGTGACGCTCTTGCCGGATATGTCGCCCTGGAAACCCGCTTCCTGCGCCGCGGCGGACATTCGGTCTTCAGGGGGAATCCATCCGTAGCGGTCACCGATCAGCGCAATCAGGAATGGACGGCTTCGCTCGATCTCCGCAAGGCATACCTTGAGGACGAGCAGCTCCTTCGATTGCGCTTCATCCACGGATACCGTCTCAACGCCCCAGCGCAGGTCAATAGGTTCCAGGTGGCAGAACCGCTCCTTCAGGCGCTGTTCCAGCTCGGGGAAGACGTGGTCGCGCAGGTAGTCCCGCTCCGCCTGCATATCAGTGAATGTGCTTGTTACAAATACCGGTCTCGGTTTCCATATTGCCCAGGATGGCACTGCTTGTTCTCCTCAATGCTTGGTGTCAACCGCAACGCGGAAGCCCGTATCCCGGACTTCCTCGGCATCTACTATGCCCCGGGCACTGCAAGTCGCCACTCCCGCAATTCAGTCAGCATTTGGTCCTACACTTGGCGCACTGGCTGTCGATGGCACGGACGTTCCGATGACCTCCTCGATCGCATTAATAGCCCGGTCACGGGAACGGCCGTCCTCAACGTAGTAGTTCAGAAACATCTGATCAAACTGTCTCATCTCCAAGAGCACCCTCGGGGCGTGCCAGGTGAAGATGGTCTGGTAGTAGCCGACGCCAGGCTTAGGCGCCATCGATTGGCAATAGAACCAGTCGCCAACTATCAGCGTGTTCTCGCGGCGTGCCGCCTCGGTCGTCGCTACGCGCACAAGGGATTCGGGCATCGACTCCAGGAACCTGACCAGCGTTTCCAGCCGAACGTTCCTCGCCTGCTGGCCCTTCTTATCGTAAGGTACACTGGGGTCGATGAGCAAATCACAGCCTGCGTTCACGGCGTGTTCCTCGAGAGCCATTCTTTCGCACCACTGGAGCATCCGATAGTGCTCACTCCGCGGCTTAGGGTAGTCGCGTTTCAGCCAGACAGGATCGCTGAAGTGCTCTCTCGGCAGACTGAACGAGGAGAAAGCTCCCCTCTGTCGTATCCTGCAGTGGCTGGCGAGTTGACGCACACGCTCCGCATATTCCGCGATCAACTGCGTGCGAGTTTCGGGGTATACTGCGCACTCAAACCTGCCTTGTGCCTTGCTTCCGGCTTCCATCACGGCGCGGTCTATGTCTGACTGCCGTTTGACCAGGTTCTCCAGCAAACCATAGAGTTCTTCGTCAACCTTGATCGCCTGGAGACCCTGGATCATCTGGCCGGGGTCCACGTCTATCGCAATCGGCAATATAGGTACGCCCCATCCCATGGCGTAGCCGATCTCCTGGTGGACCCACGGCCGGTCTTTGGAGTTGGCGGTAAGTACCGGGACGAATACGTGTGAGGTCTCGATCAGAGATTTTATGCCCTCTGCAAACGGGTTGCCTAATCGCAGGTCCCGGTCGAACCTCGGGACCAGACCGAGCCGTTCGTCCTCGAGGATCGCGACGATCTTGTCAACCAGTTCCTGGTCTTCCCGGGAGTAACTCAAGAACACACGATAGGGATGCATCTTAGCTCACCTTCTCCCTGCCCTAGTCCTTGTATATCCGATAGCCGAGCGACATGCGTGCGCTTAGCATGTCGGAAATGCCAGTCGAATCCGTTTCTCGAGCCTTTTCAATGCACCCCTATCACGTTCGCTCCGACAGACCACTACTTCCTTGTGTCGGAGCACCCAAGGGAGATCCATCGGATCACATCCATAAATGAACGAGACAATCTGGCGTTTCTCTTTCCCGTGTAGCATTTCGAGGTGGAAACTATTCCACTCGTGCTCGGGGTGTGGTTTTTTCAAATGTTCAGGATTTGTTGCCACAGCAACGAGGCATTTCGCGGACGAAAGAGCGTCGTTGATGACCTTGCCGAAATCCGTATCCGTCATCTCCTCTTCGCTGAAGAAGGAAGAGAGGCCGGTGTTCTTCTGGATGTAGTTGTACACCCTCCTGGCCAGTCTTACGTCCTCGCCGCCATAGGAAATGAACACGTCAAATCCCTCTCGCCTGGGCAATCTGCCTTCGATGGGAGTGGGTCCTTTATCACGCTCGGTCTCGGACAGTCTCAAGTATCTGGAAATGATACCCCGAGCTATCGGGCACAGATCATAGAGAACGCCTCTGCGCTTGCACTCCATGAACTCCCTGATCTGCTTTTCGTTCCGCCAGTCCCTGATATCCTCAAGAAACTTCTCGACAATCTGCTTGGTCATCTTCGCATCGACTTCTTGAGCGCTTCGATATAGCCGATCAGGCAGGAATTCGACCGCACCGCTTTGCAGCAGGCTGTCGAACTTCGAAGTCTCAAAAAGACCGATCGGCGCGTCTACCAAGCGACGGCGCTTGGAGCCATGCGCTCCTAGGCTTCCACCCATAACCTCGCCATCAAGAAACACAACATCGCTAACGACACGGATGTTGGCAATTCTGTCTACCTCTATGCCAAAGTCTTCCGCCCGTATATTGAGAAAGCAGTCAGATATGGCTTCGACTGATTCACCTTCCACATCTGCTATTCGAACCGAGTCAGGGCCTGTGAGCCACCTGGGCGTTACCAAGTGCTCCTCGAAATCCTCGATATGCCGATCGGGCCTCTGTTTATGCCAAAACCGGCGTGCTTCCGCGAACTCAGGACGATCAAGAGATCTCCCCAGATCGTCCTTGAAGACGAACCGTTTCCCATTCGCGGGATCTATTATGAGGAGTTCCTCCCGGAGTTCCCGCTCAATGGTGTCGGACAAACGGCATAACTCTACCCATGAATCGCAGCCTCCGTTCACTATGTTCCAGCCTGTTGGAAAGATATCCCGAAAATAAAGACAGTAATACTGCTTACCCTCCATCCAAATGACCGGCAGCGTCCCTCCGCTAGCGTACCTAAACGGGGAGTTCGGCTGCTCTATCACCAGTTTCTCGCCCTCGCCCTGCAATAGAAAAGCATCCAGTCTTCGCTGCAACTCACGTGTCTTCCCCTGGCGTTCCCCCATCTTGAGCCTGACTTCAGTCTTACCCGACTCATTCCAAACAACGTAAGACTGTCGGTCGAACTGTACCTCAAGCTCTATGCCGAGGCCAGATCGTTTGAGGACCAACGCTTCAAGCAGCACCTCAAGGTATCTGTTCTCCGCTTCATAGAGCCTGCGAACAAACTTGCAATCGGAATAATCCACTTCACATCACTCCTTCTCTATGGGCAACGCATTTCCCGATGCCTGCCGCGATCTATCCTGTCTCGATCTTGTATCCGAAGGCCACGATGGCCTTCAGTGTCTCCATCGCGGTGTTTCCGTCGTATTCTTTCTCCGACTCGGGCAGATCAGAGTACGGCACCAGGTCGGGATGCGTCTTGGCCGCGTCGTTACGCTACGGACCCTAGGTCCATCCGTCAGCCATGCGTTGCTTCGCCCAAATGTCATGGGCGTTTTCCGCGAGGCGCTCGGTGAGCCCAAGCAGATCCTCACTTAACTTGATATCTGATGTGTCAATCGGTTTCGGTGCGTATGACAACTCCAAATCATTCCCTTTCACGAGCGCTTAGCACAACTCCGTAGGTCGACAATCGTATATCCCGCTAGCGCCAGCACCTTCGGTATCCCTCGGACTAGTTCCCGGTCTTTGTCCTTCTCGTCGTCCGGTAAATCTCTGTTTTCGACTCTCCCGGATCCTATTGCCTCGGCCAACCACTTCTCCTGCTGTGCAATCTCCTCATCAGACAGCTTCTGCCACGGGCACATCGCGGGGTTGGTCTTGGCTTCATTGGACTTCGGGGGATCCCCGTATCTCCATCCCGCGGCCAATTTCGCTTTCAGCCAGCGCGTATGCTCTGCCTCGGAAAGCTGCTCAAGGTAAGGCCCGGGAAAGTCAAATGGAGGGTCATCACTGCGCGCCGGGATCATCACGTGACCAATGGAGCTCAGCTTGCTAGGTATGTCACGAACGGCGTCTTCGTTCTGATCCTGCAAATGCTCACTAAGCTGATCGTACGTGAGGGACGCCTCGGCAGGTGCGCCTGGTTTGCCCTTAAGGCTCACGCAATACACCTCGTGATTCGCCCGCGCAAGCTTGTCGAGCAGTTGTTTGCTGTCAAGCTCAGGTTGCTGCACTATAGCCAGGAACTCCAGCCCGTCTACGTGCAGATTGAGCTGCGCCTCTGACGGCAGGCACGAACGCTCAAAGGTATTCCTGCCCGACAGCGTGCTCATTGTGATGATGGCTTCCATTGACCTGACGCCGTGCTTATACTTGGATGTCTGCAGGAACGCGCGCAGCAGACCGCTGTCAATGCTGAGAGTCCCTTCTCCGTCTGGCTCCGAGAAAAACTGCGATGCATGTCGCTGCATCAACTGACGCAGGATAACGGCTCTGCGTATGATGAAATGTTCATCGCCCCCCAGAACACTTTCATCTAACCTGTTCGGCCCAAGAATATTGACAAAACCGTTCAGCCTGCTTACGAAGTCCGGGCCCTTGGCGTCCTTGAAGTCGTGGGCCTCTTGCTTATCCTCACCCGACGACATCTTCAGAGCTTCCTCGTCGACCGTCCGGTCGAACTTCTCTATTCGAGTGCGTGTGCCGCCAGCAAACACGAAAATCGCTCGCCCGATATGATAGGTGATCTGCGCATCCTGAAACTCGCCGTCTTGCATCGGCGAGAGGAAGTAACGCAGCCATCCGGTTTTCTGACCGTTGAGCGTGGCGTCAAACTCATCCCAGAACACCAGCGGCATTTTTCCGGATAGGCTGATGTCTCTGATCTGGTGGAACGCACTGACCAGTTCGGCCGGATCATTGAACTGCGACAGATTGAACGTTATTGGCTCGATGACAACTTGCGTGATTGACTTGGCTACTTGCTTTACGCCATACGATTTCCCGGATCCGGGAGGGCCAAAAACCGCAATGCACAGCGGGTTGCCCTTGTGGCTCGTGCTGTACTCGACCATGAGGGAATGGATGCTGCGATAGCCCTCGATCTCGTGCCTGTCTGCAGTGGTGAGGCCGCCAAACTTGCCAAGTGGAATCCCCTCAAGCCCCACGTCCAGCCCATCGACGACAATGCTCCTGGCCATTTCATTAAGCGAGCAGTGGCTCTGGTTTCCCGTACCGCGCCCCGAACAGACGTCGTCCAGAATCGTCCAGAATCCGGGAGCAGTCCTCTTTGCCTCAGACGATGGATCGTGCAGGAATCGGACAGGGTCCTGAACTGACGCCACCTGGAGAGGTTCCCTGCCCGACCACATGGCCTCTACTACAGCACTGACAGGGAATGTCGGCGCGTTCAGGCTCTCCTTGGGGTGCTGCGAACCATAGCCCTCGATGTGGAGCGTCCGCATCGCCTCCATACCCGACTGAATCCCATCGTCAATTGTGGAGGCGTCAGGTTGCAGGATCAACTCCCGTGTGATGCTTGCGGCGAGGCAAGTGTTGTAACCGATCATGCCTCCCGGATATTCGCGTCCCCAGGAGGCCTCAGCGGACTTGGGATCGAAGAAGAGCTTGCATTCCGAGCATATCTCCGTGCTGTCAGACTTCCCTCCGCTTACTTGCGACAGCCGCAGCACACCAGCAGTCCCTACGGACACGATCACGTGTGCGCATCGGGACAGACCATTGATCATGGGATTGTGCGTAAGCTCCCAGAACAGGTCTTGGGCTGTCCTCTCCCACGACAGGCCACGGCTGATATTGACTTCGGTGCGTCTTAGGTCATTGACGGTCATCACGGCAATAGTGTGCGATGCGCAATTGGCGATAAGATGTTCCCATAATGCTCCCTGGGCGACGGGGCTGGCTACTTTGCACACTATCCATGCAGCAGTGGTCTTGCCTAGAACGGCCTTTGGCCAGATCTGCTTTCGTTCGCGGAAGCCGAGGTTAGCGTCGTCCAACACTACCACATCGGCACGCACGGGATCATCAGATAGACGCAGATGCGCGGCTCCAGTCTTGTCACTGGTATCGCACTCCTTAGCAGGATCCAGGCCAAGAAACTCCTCAACGCGCCAAACCCATTTCTTTGTTTCCTTGGCGCTGTAGACCTTGGGCGCCCACATCGCGTATGAGTGATGGTAACGGCAGTCGCGAGTGTTCAGCCCATCTTCCGGTATCTGCAAGCGAGACACTCTGCAATCAACTCGGCCCTCGCTTCGGAGTCGCTCCGTGATCGCCTCAACAACGTCCGCCAGCATAGCTGCTCCACCCGGCTGGAAACAGACCCTTGTTGTATCGTCAGCATTCCAGGCCTGCCCTTTATCCTTGTCCTTGCGCAGCCTTGCTATATTCCAGTCCGCCGTGACATCGCCAGCGATGACAATGGTTTTGTCGTGATTTCTCTTATCAACCACAGCCTGTTACCTCCCACTAGAGTGCGCCTCATTACTGCGTTGTATTTCGGGCTAATATTAGCGAATACCTGCTTGAATCAACTCGTCTTGCTGGTGTGTTACTTCAGCCACCCGCTCGGATCGCAGACGAACGGGTTGAGCTTGAGAGGCTCGTGGCACAACCCTCGAATGAGCACGTCCTGGCTGCGCCAGAGTCTCTCAAAGCAGCCCCCGGTCGAACGTCTCGCCGGGGTCGAGCTTGCCGCCCGGGAAATCCCATTTGCCGGGATTGCCTCTGGAGTTCATCGAGCGCTTGATGAGAAGGCAACGCCCGGCATCATCCTTGATTATCGCGTTGAGTGAAAATGAAAAAGGTTTCTCCATATTTACTCCTCTTTATCCGGGTGGCGCGATACTTTCATGATCGCTCCTGCCCCAGCAATGCAAGAAGCTTGTGTCCTTTTTCCGCCCGCTCGTCTTGAGCCTTCTCCAGGATCGCGGTCAGTTCCTTCACGCGGGGCACGTCTACCCTGCGCCCGGCAAGCTGGAACATTACCTGGAGATTCAGCTCGACGTTCGCCGCTTGCACGGGATCACCTGCACTGCGCCAAAGTTCTACTGAGCGCCTGTAGTGGGACTCCGCCTCAATCCAGTTCCGCGCGGGCACATCGAAGTGGAATGCGAGTTCGTTGTGAGCCATGGCCACTGCTCGCGTGATCTCAGGCCCAATGCCGTTTTCGTTGATGCCGAGCACGCGGCGATAGCACTCCTCCGCGCCTGAAAGGTCTCCCATGCATCGCAGCGTCCACGCTAGGTTATTCAAATCCTCCGCGACCTTTGGATGGCTCGATCCGAGGTTCCGCTCGTCCGCCTCCAGCGCTCGGCGACACAGCGGCTCGGCGGCGGCGTAGTCGCCTTTGGAATAGAGTAGGAATGCAAGGTTGTTGACACTATTAAGCGTATTCGGATGCTCCGGCCCAAGCACGCGTTCCCTTGCCTCCAGCGCTCGGCGAAGCAGCGGCTCCGCTGCATCGTAGTCGCCTTTGGAGTCCAGTAACAATGCAAGGTTGTCGACGCTCACGAGCGTATCCGGATGTTCCGGCCCGAGCACGCGCTCCCTTGCCTCCAGCGCGCGGCGATACAGCGGCTCGGCGGCATCGTAGTCGCCTTTGGCTTTGAGCAAAAAGGCAAGGCTGTTGACAGTCCCCAGCGTATCCGGATGTCCCGGCCCGAAGATGCGCTCGCAGCTCTCCAGCGCGTGGCGATACAGCGGCTCAGCGGCATCGTAGTCGCCTTTAGAATAGAGCAGCACGGCGAGGTCGCAGACGCTCGTCAAGGTATCCGAGTGGTCCATCCCGAGGATGCGCTCCCTGCCAATCAGCGCGCGGTGAAACAGCGGCTCTGCTGCATCGTAGTCGCCTTTGGAATAGAGCAACGCGGCGAGGTTGTTGACGCTGGCCAGCGTAGCTGGATGCTCCGGCCCGAGCACGCGCTCCCTTGCCTCCAGCGCGCGGCGATACAGCGGCTCTGCAGCGTCATAGTCGCTCTTGTCCTCGAGTGATCCGGCAAGGTTGCCGACGCTCGTCAGCGTATTCGGATGCTCCAGCCCGAAGACGCGCTCAAAACCCTCCAGCGCGCGGCGAAACAGCGGCTCTGCAGCGTCGTAGTCGCCCCTCTCGATGAGTAACCCGGCTAGGTTGTTGACGCTGGCAAGCGTATCCGAGTGGTCCGGCCCGAGGGCACGTTCCCTGGCATCCAGCGTGCGGCGAAACAGCGGCTCTGCGGCGTCGTAGTCGCCTTTGGAAAGGAGCAACCCGGCTAGGTTGTTGACGCTGGTAAGCGTATCCGGATGCTCCGGCCCGAAGACGCGCTCAAAACCCTCCAGCGCGCGGTGAAACAGCGGCTCTGCTGCATCGTAGTCGCCTTTGGAATAGAGCAGCAAGGCGAGGTTGTTGACGCTGGTAAGCGTATCCGGATGCTCCGGCCCGAGGGCACGTTCCCTGGCATCCAGCGTGCGGCGAAACAGCGGCTCTGCGGCGTCGTAATCTCCTGCGTCCTGGTGGAAAACGGCCACCTCGCTGCAGTTTCTGGTAACAGATGTCTCGTCCTCTGTTGCTTGCAGCACCGCTAGGGCTGCCTCATACACTTCGCCCGGATCATAGCGCTGTCGCAGCGGGATCCAGAAGCCATGAAGTTCCCATTTCCAGCGCTCTGTGGAGCGCAGACGGCGGAATGTGGGAATGTCGGCGAGCAGGTTCTTCAGCGCCTCCGATAACTTCAGGTCGCGCAGGAGCGTGGGCAGCTCGTCCAGCTTGCGATCCGTAGGATCAGCGGTCTCGCCGAAGTAGTCTGCCAATTGCCGGCGGAACGACCGAACGGCTTCAGCGTCCGTCAACCATCGCGACTGCACGGCGGCGCGGAGGAAATCGTGACCGAAGGTGAGCAGCCCGGCGCGATGAGCCAACGCGCTCTCGGCAGCGAGATAGAAGGGGGTCCAGAAGTGCCGCGGCAAGGATGCGTATTCCCCGCGCTCATTCTGCTTCCCAAGCAGGTCGAGCAGTTCCGCTTCAGTAAGCCCGAACCGGGAGCATGCAATGAAGCAGAGCGAGCGGCGAACGACATCGGGATGCTCGGGATCACGCCCGAAATCGTCGTGCCAGCGCGCCAGAATGCGGTTATACAAACTGGGCAGGTCCGGCGCGGCGAGATAAGCATCTGCCATGACCAGCAGACCCTCGTGACTGCCGAACTGGCGCAATTCATCCGCCACTGCACGCAGGTACAGTGGATTGCGCGCGGCGGGGGTGTCCACCAGTTTCGCCAGGAGTTCATCTGATGGCGTCTTGCTGTAGATCTTGAAGTAAGCCAGCGTCGCGGGTGCGATGTCGGCCTCATCAAACAGTGGCACGGGCAGCTCCGGCCAACCGCGCAGGCGCAGAGCTTCCAGGCTGTCACCCGGCAGCGCGGAGACGAGCACGCGAAAATTCGCCGAAAAGACGACCGGCAGCCAGCCAAGCTGCCGAGCCACGTTATCATCAGTAAGCTGGTTGAGCGCGTCGAGCACGAGCACAACTTGGCGCGAACCGGCGGCCTTCGCCGTCCAGTCGTAAAGCGCGCCCCTCAAGGCGTCCGGCTGGAGCGGGATATCGTCAGGAATGTCGAAAGCGCGCTTGAGTTCGCCGAGGATGCGGCGCACCAGCCCCTGCCAGTCGGCGCTCTCTGGTGTGCTGCCGATGTAATGCTGGATGATGAGGTCGTCGGCATGGTCTTCTCGCCAACGAGCCACCCATTCGGCGAGCAGCGCGGACTTCCCACAGCCGGACTCTCCAGTGAGCGCGAGGTATTGCTGTCCCGAAGAGATTTGCTCGTCCACGCGACTGAGCAGATCCTCCCGTCCAATGAACGCCAGGCGGCGGCTTTGCGCGTAGGCCTCATGGCGCATAGCCTCCTGGTCGATTGGATCGGGGGTTTCGCCTATTGGATACAGTCGGTCGATGACGTTGGTGAGATCCTGAAGAACCAGTTCGCCCAGCGCCTCCGGGGTGAGATAATTCTCCCGTGGTGGATTGTGGACCTTGCGCGCTGCATACGCCGCGCGAATGCTATCTTTGAGCTGCTTCAGTTTGTCGGCCGATTCTGGGCTCTCGCTGATGAAATCGGCGCTCTTTGCCCCATCGGGCAGATGGTTGAGATAGTCAGAGTCGCGGAAGTAGAAGAAGGCGTGGTCGGCCATCTTGGGATCGCGAAGCACGCCGTGGAGGATTTCAAGCTCGGTGACGGAGCGCTCGTGGTGTTCCTTTAGCCACTTTTCCCGCTCTTCGAGGTCAGGATCGATCTCCTCCGGCACCCAGCCGTAGCGTTCACCAAGCAGCCCGATGAAATACGGCCGGCAGCGCTGGATCTCCGCCAGGCAAATGGGCAACACTTTGCCCTCGGCCTTCTGCTCGTCGGTGACACCCCAGCGCAGATCAACCTCGCCCCAGACGACTCCGCGCTGCTCGCAGAGCTTCCGAAGCTGCGGGAAGACGCGCTTGACCAGCTCCTCGCGCTCCGCATGCATATCGCGGAATGTGGAAGAGATGAAGACACGAATTTCACGCCTTCCGTATGTCGGTTCTTGGCTCATGCAATCACCATACTTGACCGTCGTTGTTTGAAAGACCGGCGATACAGTGCTGCCTGAAGGGAGTGAGAGCGGTCTGGATGTTCACTCCACGAACATAATAGCACCAACATAGAGGATACGACAAGAGCTTTCTAGAAGCTGTCAGTGGTATGTCGCAGGTCGATTCCGGCTATGATCCAGATTCGTTGACTATCGCCGGATTCACTGAGTTAAGCGTGGGCGACCTCGTGGCACTAGAGTTGCCATTCGAGTGCTTCTTTTCCCCTTACATCATGAGGCAGTTCGACCAAATGATAACGCGTTGGCTGACATCGTAGCTTAGATCGAATGGTGTTCTCCATGTCTCCCATTCCTCGCCAACTGATACCGCCTGACCAGCCAGGCGGCTAGTCCGGTGTAGATAGCAACGGAGCACGCCCCCGCTCCCACTTAATGCACCAATGGCTTCGGGTACCTTGTATTGGATTTCGACTTCCAAGGTATCCGGAGCTATTGTTATTCTGTCTACACATGACCTGATCAGCTGCTTCTTCTCCGCATACGTCCCCGTTCCCATAATCTTGTCCGCCTGCGCCCTGTACGCCATCGCCGTGTCGCGGTCTATCTGAGGAGGCCGGCCCAACGCCTGACTAGCCAAAATCAGCCCATCCCGTTCGGCTGAGAGTTCCCGCAAACGGCTGTTCGCCCAGGTCGTGTCCGCCAGCCCGTCCTCAATCGCCCGGCGGATGTTGGCGAGTTTGGCCTCAATCCGCTCCAACTGCTCTCCATCGGTCGGGTTGTAGCCCACCGATTCTTCCCAAAGCCGCCGAAGCTCCTCATTCACCTGACGGGTAAAGCCGTTCGGGTCGGCACAGATACCGACCAGCTCGCGGAGACCAGCGATAACCTCCTGTTCCAAGCCCTGCTGCGGTACATACACCCCCGGCCCACATCCCATACCTTTTCGATAAGGCTGACTACCACAGATATAGTATGTGCCCTCTCCACTCCGCCGATACCCCATCATGTGGCTCCCGCAACGTCCGCAGACAAACGAGCCCCCGCTGAGCAAATATGAAGAGCTTCTGCTCCTGTTGGAAGCAGCCTGCAACCCTTTACGGTGAATGCTTTTGCGAACCTCGATTACCCTTTTGGCTTCGTCCTCCGTTATCAACGCCTGATGTGCGTTCTCGACGATAATCCACCCGGACGGGGGCTTCCAACGCTGGTTCTTGCCTCGCACGTTCCACACACCATACCTGGCATACTGGAGCAAGCAGTTCGGGTGCAGACGCGCTGTGCCATCTTGTCCTGCTGGCCGATCTCGGGTCTCAGGTGAGGTCAGTCAGGATAGAGAAATCTCCGCAAAAAAATCTCCTGCCCCCGGTTGACAAAAATATCCACCGGTTGTATAGTATAGATGGAACATACACTTAGGGGTGACCTACACTGCGAAGACAATACTGTCGCCGGCACGGTATGGGTGGTCCGCCGTGCTCGTGCAGCATGGGAAAACTATCCAGGTTGATAGAGCCCGTCGTTATTCTCGCGATCAAACAGCATCCGGGCGTCCATGGGTACGATCTAGCCCATCACGTCCAAAGGCTGGCGATGACGGATTCGGAGATCGAGGCTGGCGCGGTTTATAGGATTCTGCGGCAACTCGAAAGCGCGGGAATGGTGACTTCGACCTGGGATACAGTCGGCCCGGGGCCGGCGAGGAGATGTTACTCGCTTACAAAGGAAGGCCAGACGCACCTGATGGAATGGGCGCAGCTGATTGAGAAGCGCCGGCAGGAAATGGACAGGTTCCTAGGGGAGTTTCGATTGACTCAAGAACCTTCATCACCTGCAGCACAGGCTGAGCGTTGATCTTACGTTCTATAACCTGGCCGATCTGTAATCGCACACACGTAAAATTTTTTGCGCTGTGTTAGATGTAATTCACACTTAGCTGAGAAACACATCGATGCGCGCGTAGATAGGAGGTGCAAGAATGCGACACAGGAACATGTACTACGCAACCGGGCTTCCCGGCTGGATGCGGTTCGGCTACAGCCCGGGATGGGTTGGCCGAAGCCCCAGCGGACTGGGTCCGTGTGCTCAGTTCCTGCTAAGCGGCCAGTGGCCCACGCCGCAGATGCAGCAGGCAGGGCAGGGCGTGCAGCCCGCCGGTTTCGATCAGCTCACCGTGCTGAAGAACCAGGCTGCGCTGCTCCAGCAGCAGATTGATGCGGTCAAGGCTGAGATCGAAGAGCTGGAAAAAGAGTAGTCCGTTCCCGCCCTGCGGCGAAGGCTGAGATTCGTCAGTCTTCCGGAAACTACTCAAACGGCCCCGGCTGCGGCAGGGCGGGCATTTTTCAAACCAGGAGGGATAGCGATATGAAAGCTGCAGTATGCTCAACAGGAAACAACCTCGATTCCATGGGGGATCCTCGTTTCGGACGATGCGCCTACTTCCTCATAGTAGACACCGACACCCTCGAGTTTGAGGCCGTGCCGAACCCGGCGGCAGCACAGGGGCAGGGAGCAGGCATCATGGCCGCTCAGATCGTCGCAAGCAAGGGTGTGGAGGCGGTCATCGCGGGCAACTTCGGCCCGAACGCATTTCAGGCCTTGAATGCCGGCGGCATACAGGTCTACACCTGGGCCGGCGGGACCGTCCGACAGGCGATTGAGGCATTGAAGACCGGCGCACTCCAGCCTGTTGGAGGCCCGAGCGTCCAGGCACACTACGGTATGGGGCAAGGAGCAGGGCCGACGCCCGGCGCAGGTCCCGCCCAGGGCTTTGGGCCGGGTATGGGCGGCGGAGGCGGTATGGGTGGAGGCCGAGGGATGGGCCGCGGCGGCGGAATGGGCCGCGGGCGTGGTGGACGTTAGTCTTACCCGTAGACTGGATTTGTCATGAGGGAACCGTATACTCCCACAATAGCAGTAGCGGCAGGTAAAGGCGGAACCGGCAAGACGCTGATAGCGACCAGCCTTGCTTTGGCGCTGAACGATCAGTATCCCGGCAAAGTCCAGCTCCTCGATTGCGATGTCGAGGAGCCGAACGCGCACCTGCTGCTCAGACCTATGATTGACCGCACGGAGAGCGTCTCGATTCTGATCCCGCGCGTAGACAAGTTGAAATGCGACAGATGCGGCATCTGCGCGCAGGTGTGTCAGTTCAGCGCCATCGCTGTCATACGGGACGCGATATTGACTTTCCCGGAGCTGTGCTGCGGCTGCGGGGCTTGCATCTACGCATGTCCCAGGTTGGCTATAGATGAGGAGACTCGTCAGATAGGCGTTGCATCCAGCGGCCGCACGGATGAAGGGATACGTTTCCACATGGGGAAGGCCAATGTCGGAGTGCAGAGGAGCGGGCCGGTTATCAAGGCCACGAAAGAGTACATCGACCCCGGAATGATTAGCATTTTGGATGCTCCACCCGGAACCGCCTGCCCCATGCAGGGAACCATCGAGGCATCGGACTACTGCATTCTGGTCACAGAGCCGACCCCGTTCGGGCTCAGCGATCTGAGGGCGGCAGTGGATACATGCAAAGCATTGAGCGTGCCTTGTGGCATCATCGTCAACCGCGACGGCCCGACGGATCCCGGAATCCAGGAGTACTGTCGGCAGCAGGATATCCCCCTGCTCCTCAGGATTCCAGAGATCAGGAAAGTCGCCGAGGCGTATTCCAGAGGCATTACGCTGACAGCCGCAATGCCTGAATGGAAAGATCCGTTCCTGAACACCTACGACGCGATTGTTCAGAATATCAGCACGCCGACTGGAGGTGATGAGTATGCCAGGGTTTGATGGCACAGGACCTGCAGGCCAGGGACCAATGACCGGCGGTGGGAGGGGTTTCTGCGTTCAGCCGAATCCGACTCCCGGGCAGACCAATCCTGCATATGGCCCTAATGCGTTCAATCTGGTGAGCTGGCTCCGCAATCTGTGGACGGGCTCCGCCTATCCCGGTGCAAGGCCTCTTGGAGGCCGGGGCGGCGGAATGGGACGCGGCATGGGCCGTGGCCGCGGCAGAGGTAGATGGTGATCTGTTCCGCCCAATACCTGCGCCTGCCTCCCCTATGGTGGGAAGAGGCATGCCTTCAAGGTACGGAGTGCTCACTTGCAATTGAATGGACTAAAACAGCTAACCGTCGTGAGCGGGAAAGGCGGGACTGGCAAGACGACCGTTCTGGGGTCGTTCGCAGTTCTGGCGAAGGACAAGGTGCTTGCGGATTGCGACGTGGATGCCGCGAACCTGCACCTGCTCCTTCAGCCCAGAATCGAGGAGAGGCACGACTTTTACGGGGCTAAAGTCGCCGTTCGGGATGATAGCAAATGCATAGGCTGCGGAAATTGCGAGCTCAGGTGCAGGTTCGACGCAATCACGGTTGAGGAAGTGAACCGCTTTGCTTGCGAGGGCTGCGGCCTATGCACTTTGGTCTGCCCCGCGCATGCCCTGACGCTGGAAACCGTAAAGAGCGGCGAATACTTTCTCTCTGACACCGCATACGGTCCAATGGCGCACGCAAAGCTCATGCCGGGAGGAGAGAGTTCAGGCCGGCTGGTAACCGTTGTGCGGCAACAGGCGGAGGACATTGCTCTTCGAGATGACAGAGGCCTCGTACTTGTTGATGGCCCGCCGGGGATAGGCTGCACGGCCACGGCGGCACTGACCGATGTTGATCTTGCACTCATAGTGACAGAACCAACCCTCTCAGGGATACATGACATGCAGCGAGTGGTTCAACTGACTGAGCATTTCAGGCTTCGGACGGCGGTGATTATAAACAAGTGGGACTTGAATCCCGATAACAGCCGGCGGATACGCGACTTCTGCGAGAAGCACTCTATTCCAGTGGCGGGGGAAATGCCCTTCGACGAAACGGCGACTCATGCGATAGCAGCCGGCAAGCCACTTGTGGAGTTTTCCGACGGCCCGGCTGCTTCGGCGGTGAGACAGGCCTGGGAAAGAACCAGAGATCTACTGGTATGAGAGCAATGCATCCAAGTGGGGAGTTTGTACACGCACGCTGTTTTGCCTGCGGAACCCAGAACCAGCACGGCTTAGGCCTGAAGTTTCGAGCCATAGGAAAGCACAGAGTCAGCACCGAGTGCGTTCTGGGCGAGGAATACCAGGGCTACCCCGGAATCGTCCAGGGAGGGATTGTCTCTACCTTACTTGACTCTGCCGTGACGAATTGCCTTTTCAGCGATGGAATAGAGGCTCTGACCGCTCGCTTGAACATCAGATTTTCAGAGCCGGTTCTGGTCAACAGGAAGCTGACCGTCTCGGCCTGCCTCGTCAGGCAGCGTGGACGATTCTATGAACTCAAAGCCTCGATTATGCAGGATAACAAGCAGAAAGCATCAGCCGAGGCCAAGTTTCTGGGGGATAAGGCAAGACAGAAAGCGGGTGAGAAACGCGAATGCTAGATACAGCAAACTACCTCCGCAGCTCTCTCAGAGGCAGATCCAAGTATATATTGGTTTTGCTAACGGTAGCGGGGTTTCTCGTGGTTCTGCACTACGTGACAACATCCGAAAACCCGGCCTGCACCCCCAAAGTCTCAGACGAAATCGCACCAGTCGCAGCCCCGGAAGATGGCGATACCGAACCGAAAGGAGCAGAAAGGATGAGTAGTACAGTAGCAGTATCGACAGCAAGCTTTGACCGTGAGGTACTGCAGTCCAAAGAGCCCGTTTTGGTTGATTTCTGGGCGCCGTGGTGCGCGCCATGCCGGATGGTGGCGCCGATACTCGACCAGCTCGCGGCAGACTACGCCGGTAAGGTGAAGATAGTCAAGGTGAACACGGATGAGAACCAACAGCTTGCGGCGCGGTACAGCATTTACGGAATACCGACGCTGATTCTATTCAAGGGTGGCGAGCCGGTTGATCGTGCCGTCGGAGTCGAATCCAAGAACGTCCTCGCGGCCAGGTTGGACAAGGCACTGGAGCACTAAAAATGGAGCCGAAAATGGAAACGCGTATCTTTCTGGTAGACCCATTTGGGGAAGTGCGTCCATGCAATGCCCTGGAACTCAGTATGGGCAGTATCAAGGAGTGCACATTCGATGATATCTGGACCGGTTCGGGTGCGGACAAGCTGCGGCAGTCCGTTGCATGTTGTGGCAAGAACTGCTGGATGATCGGGAGCGCAAGCCCGGCGATAAAGAAGCATCGGCTCAGAGTCCTGCTTTGGATAATCAGGAACAAACTGCTCTCCGAACCTGTGCCCTTGAACAGAGGCGTATATGCAAGCTAAGCGATTCAAACACCTATACGGCCCTGTGCCGTCTCGAAGGCTGGGACGCTCACTCGGCGTGGATATCGTGCCTTACAAAGTCTGCAGTTACGATTGTATCTACTGCCAGCTAGGCAGGACTACCAGACTTACGAGCAAGCCCCAAGTGTTGATCAGGACGGATGATGTTATCCGAGAGTTGCAAAAATGGCTGGCGGATGGTCATACTGCCGACTACATCACCTTCAGCGGGTCCGGAGAGCCTACGCTGAACTCAGAGCTTGATGAGATGGTCGGAAAAGCGTCGCTCCTGACCGACATACCGATTGCAGTGATTACGAATGGATCATTGCTTTCGGAACCGGCGGTGCGGGCCGCGGTGTCGTGCGCTGACTTGCTTCTGCCGTCGCTTGACGCTGGGACCGAAGAAGTATTCTCCCTGGTCAACCGACCGGCTGACGGAATCCGTTTTCACGAGGTAATTGAGGGGCTTGAGCGTGCGCGGCAGGAGTTCGCCGGGGAGTTTTGGCTTGAGGTCATGCTTGTCCAGAACTTGAATGATTCCGAAGCAGAACTGGAAGCAATGCGAAGGATCATTGACCGGATGCAGCCGGACAAGGTTCAGATCAACACGGTCGAGCGGCCCTCTCGTTCAGGCGAGGCTCTTCCCGTATCAGATGCCCTGTTATCCAAAGCATGCGAGATACTCGGCCCTTGCTCGGAGGTAATAGCGCCGGGCCCAATAACAACCAAGGCTGATCATGCCTGCGAATCTGCTGAGGATGCGCTGCTAGATCTCCTTGGCAGACGGCCATGTAAGCTTCTCGACATCACGGCAGGGACTAACCTGCACTTACATGAGGCGGTCAAACATTTGCGACGACTTATGTCGAAGGGCCTGGTAATATCCATTGGCGCCGCCACAGACCCTTACTATTGCCTCGCAGAGCATGAAGGCGAGAAGCGCATACAGCGAGCGCCGTCCCAGCGGCGGAAAAAGCAAAGGACAGGCGTAAGACTAGACAGACAGCAACCTAATGAGCGTGGGGTCGTCCGACAACAAGACCATGATACTAACTAAGGAGCTTAAGTGAGCAACACGGAAGTAAATGAACAACCATCCCTTGCACAGCAATCCAGGAGAATCTCTCACGTTGTGGGAATTATGAGCGGCAAGGGAGGAGTGGGCAAGTCCCTTGTGACAGCGCTCCTCGCCACCGCTTTCCAGAAAGCCGGCAGCAGGACGGGAATCTTGGACGCCGACATCACCGGCCCCAGTATCCCGAAAATCTTCGGGGTGAACACCCGACCCGACGCCTGCGAACTAGGCATAATTCCGCCGGAGACCGGCTCTGGGATCAGGCTGGTTTCAATCAACCTGTTCCTGCCAAGTCCCGACGAAGCGATTATCTGGCGCGGCCCCCTGATCTCAAACACGATAAAGCAATTCTGGGAGGAGGTCTTGTGGGGGGAACTCGATTACCTACTGGTTGACTTACCGCCCGGCACAGCGGACGCGCCTTTGACTGTGATGCAGAGCCTACCGCTCGATTGTGTGGTCATAGTCACATCTCCACAAAACCTGTCGGCAATGGTCGTACGGAAAGCGGTCAATATGTGCCGCAGGATGCGTGTGCCGGTTTTGGGTTTGGTACAAAATATGGCCCATCTTGTATGCCCTTCATGCGGAGAGAGGGTTTATCCCTTTGGGAACACCAACGGAGCAGAGCTTGCCGCAAGCATGGGCATTCCCTATCTTCTCGACATACCGATTGACCAGGAGATTTCCAGGTTGGCCGACGAGGGCTCGATTGAGAGCTATTCGGAAAACCCGTTTGACGATAAGCGCCTGGAGATGGCAAATCTGATAGAAAGCGCTGCTTGGGCAAAGAAAGCCGATATCCGCGGTGAGAGTGACTCTGGTAGTTGACAATCTGGCTCTCGGTAGTCTCCGGTCGGAGCACGGGTTGAGCATTCTGGTGGAGTCAAGCAGTGGCTCGGTCTTGTTCGATACCGGGCAGACGGATGCATGGCTTGAGAACCTTGGTAGCCTGGGGGCGCATCTTTCGGAGATCAAGGCCATTGCTCTGAGCCACGGCCATTACGACCACGCCGGTGGACTGGGAGCGGCAATGCGGTGTCTCCCATCGGCGGAATACTATGCGCACCCAGCCGTCTTTGTGGCGAAGTATGCCAGGTCTGAGAACGGCTTGAGATACATTGGCATCCCTGCCGACGCAGCATCTGCTGGAGATGCCGCCTGTTTTCACTTCAACCGGCGACCGGTTGAAATACTGCCGGGCATAATGCTGAGCGGCGAGATTCCTATGCGCGGGGGACTACACCGGTTGACCAGCAAGTTCCTCGTCGCTGGCGACGAGGGGGTTGAACTGGATACGTTTGAGGATGAACAGTGCCTTATTCTGCGTGGGGATTCCGGGACTTCGGTTCTGCTCGGATGCGCCCATCGGGGCGTGGAGAACAACTTGCTCACGGCGATGTGTGTCGCGAATACGGATGAGCTGGAACTAGTGCTGGGTGGTTTGCATCTCGGCGGGGCCACGGAGGAGAGAATGTCCGAGGTTGCCGAGTTCTTCGATAAAGTGCGGATCAAGACAATCGCTTGCTGCCACTGTACCGGGAAGGCGGCTTACGAATACCTGCGAGACCGGCTCGGATCGAGAGTGGTTCTCGCCAGGGCGGGAATGTCGTGGCAAATCTAAACAGGAGGAGGAACAGAGTTGAAGATCGCGATTGCGAACGATGGCGGATATGTGTCCAGTCACTTTGGGCACTGCGCCGAGTATGAGCTGTTCAGCGTGGAGAACGGCAGGGTTGTCTCGAAACTGTCCGTTCCCACGCCCGCGCATGAGCCATGCGTGCTGCCCGAATACCTGGCACGGATGGGTGTGGATTGTGTGATCGCAGGCGGAATGGGCGCCAGGGCACAGCAGAGCTTCGAGTCGCACGGGATCGAGCTTGTCCTGGGCGTTCAGGGAACAATCGGTGACGTCTTACAGGCCTATCTGGCAGGCACGCTGGCAGGCGGCGAGAGCGCTTGTTCCCACAGCGGCCACGGCTGCGGTTCAAATCAGGAGCGGAACGATGGCTGCCAGAGTAAGTCCTGACAAGTGCAATGGCTGTGGTTCATGCCTGGCCGCATGTACAGCAGAGGCAATCTCGTTAGTCAACGAGATTGCCGTCGTTGATGATAATAAGTGCACAGAATGCGGGGCCTGCGTTCAGGCATGTGCGAATGATGCGATCGAGCTGGTGGTTACAGCACTACCTGTGGCCCCCGGAGACGCACGGCCGGAGACCGGAGAGATCATCCACTTGGAGGCTCGACCTGTGAAGCAGGGCGGCGCCGGAGTCCCATCAACTATTTCATCCCGCAAATGGCTCACTATTCTCGGCCGTGTAGCCGGGGCGGTAATCACCCTCCTGATAGACAGAGCTGCCGATGTTGGCAGGCAATCAAGGACTACCAGGTACGGTACCGGCGGTTGTTCGCCAAAGAGGTTGCGCCGCCGCGGGCGATCTGGCCGGTAGCCTGAGCTGCGGTGTGTTGGCATGAGACGCGCCTCTCGCCGGCGATCAGTGGACGGAACGCTTTTGCTGACAGGTGATGCGATGTCGGGAGAATCTTGGAACGAGTACTGGTATGATTGGGTATGGCCTGCGGATATCGAGAGTGCAGAAAGCCTTGCGCGAAAGGTTCTCGGCGTCGGGCCGTCAGCGAATATGAAGGAGATCAAGCAAACGTACCGCTCGCTCGCGCGGCGACTTCACCCGGACACTAATCCCTCGGACGGGACACTTAGCGATAGGTTCAAGGTGATCGCAGAAGCATACGAGATTCTTACAAGTGACCGAAACAAGCGCACTCGCAAGCTCGCAAACCTGAAATCGTGCGAGGATAAGACAATTGACCAGCCGTACCCAGAATGGTGGATAACGCGATTCAAAGACATGTTCTGATGCCGAAACAATGCTATCAGGTCACATGACCCGATAAAGCTCTTCAGCCAGGACCGAAAATGTGGTAAGATAGCTCGGCTTACCCGAGCCTATCAGGCGGAACGTACTCGACTATGAGTAACCAGCACCGATGTCTCAAATTCCAGATGGGCCTGTGGTTACTGCTGCCGTACGCGATTCTCGCGATCAGCGCACCCTTCTTGCACACCTGCGGCGGAGGACATCCTGAGATGTATGAACCGGCGCAGGTAGCGCGAACGGCGCCGGTATCGCTCGATGCTCCACAACACGAAACTTTCACCTCACAGCTTCCGACCCAGGACAACAATCGAGGTACGTGTGTAGCATGTACATGGACGAGAAGCAGTCTGTCCATCCAACAGAGTATTTCTCCCTACGCCCCGGCCGAGGCAATTGCCCCATTTGCGATCTGCAAGTTCGTGCCCCACTACCAGGAACCTACGCTCCTAATCCAAGCCCGCGGCCCTCCGCTTGGCTAAACTTCCCTCAAACCCGCTATCTAATACATGTCCAGCCACCTGCCTGTAAACTAAGACATGCAGCCGCTTGCCCATGAGCCTACGGCATCGTGTCTGGCTGGAACATATATGAGGAGGTTTAGTCGAGTATGAAACGTGTCATCACAGCACTCCTGTGCATTCCAATCTGTATGTGTTCGGTTGCGGGGTGGTCCGAAAGCACGGATAAGAACCGAACCAAGCAGCAGACAATTATGGTTCCCATAGCCGAGTTTGAGGCAATGAAAGCGAGGCTGGCGGAGCTGGAAAGTAAAGTTGAAAAGCTGGAAGCCGAGCGTTCGTCCAAGACCTCTGCAGAGGAATCTATCGAGCGAAGTCCTGCAGAAGATACTGAAGGAATGCCGGAAGAAGTCCCCGAGGAAGAAACAGCGATACCTGCTCAGCCCGAAGTCCTCGGGGGTTCTGTCGCTACAGGTGTTCCGCAGACGCTGCTTCCGGATATCAGCATAGTAGGCGACACCGTTGGCAAAGCGACCTCGGATAAGTCGGACGAAGACCGGAATGCCTTCATTGTCCGCGGAGCGGAGGTTGCGCTTCAAGGATACCTTTACCCGCAGATAAGAGGAGATACCATCATCTGCCTGGGCGATGCTCACGAGCACCAGGCTGTGCTGGAAGAAGCGTACATATCTTTCCAGCAGATCGGCAACACCGACCTCAGCGCCAAGGTGGGCAAAACCAGGCTGGATTTCGGGAAGGTGAACAAGCTTCACCCGCACCACTGGCTATATGTGGACGCTCCCAGAGTGATCACCAACTTCCTGGGGGAGGAAGGCCTGATCACGGAGGGATTGTCCCTCGGATATCTCCTCCCTACCCCAGGAAAGCTGTTTGCCAACCTGGACATTGGTGCGTGGAAGGTCAGGGCTCACGAGCACGAAGACGAACACGAGCACTCCCATCTTGGGCCGGGATTCGATGACAAACTGTACTCAGCACGCCTCTGGACCTCGCGGCCGGTATCCGATACATCTGAAATCGAGATAGGGCTGAGCGGCGCTCATGGCACAGGCCTTTGCGAAGAGCATAATGAGGAACTCGATGTTCGGGACAGCATCACGCTGGCAGGTCTGGACTTCACCTATAAACTCTGGCCGGCCGCGCACAAGAGGCTTCTGCTTCAGGGCGAAATCCTCACGCACCGCCGTGCCGGACACACGAGGCTCGGATACTATCTCTTCGGCAACTACAAGTGGGATAAGTACTGGAACGCAGGTCTCAGGTACGACCGGAGCGAGCGGCCGTTCCCTTCCGAGGGTCACGACTCCGGGATATCTGCGATCGTGAGCAATCAGTTGACGGAGACTACGACCCTAAGGTTGCAGCTCACCCATGGTTCCCGGGCCGGAGTCGGCACGGTGAACGAGGGACTCTTGCAGGTGATCTGGGGCATCGGTCCCCACAGCCACCCCCTCGAATAGTCAGAGACTGGAGGTATTGATATGAAAACAAGGCTGATGTTACTTACTGCCACGGTGGCGCTGCTGGGAGCATTGTCATCGGCAGCTTATGCAAAGATCAATGTCGTGACTACAACGCCTGATCTCGCCGATATTGCGAGGAGTATCGGCGGCAGCAAAGTCAGTGCGATCTCGCTCGCACGTGGTGACCAGGACATGCATTTCGTGGAACCTCGTCCGAGCATGGTGAACTATCTCAGAAAAGCCGACCTCTTCGTGAGGGTCGGGATGGATCTGGACATATGGGCACAAGGGCTGGTGGATGCAGCCCGCAACAAGAAGATTGTCTACGGCGCGCAGGGATATGTTGACGCCTCGACAGGTATTAGAAAGCTCGAGATTCCCACCGTCAAGCTGGACCCTTCCATGGGCCATATCCACATCTACGGCAACCCTCACTACTGGCTTGATCCGGCAAACGGCAAGGTGATCGCAAGAAGCATTCTGGCAGGTCTGATCCGAGTATCGCCGGGCGACGAAGCTTACTTCAGGGGAAATTACGAGAGTTTTGCGAACAAGCTCGACAAGGCAATATCCGCCTGGAAGAAAAGGCTTGCTCCCTTTGACGGAGCAAAGGTGGTAACTTACCACAAGAGCTGGGCTTACTTCAACAACCGCTTCGGGCTGGTCGAGTTTGGCAATGTGGAGCCGAAGCCGGGGATACCTCCATCACCTTCACACGTCAACTCGCTCATCAAACGGATGAAAGGCGCGCGTGTGAAGGTCATTCTGATGGAGCCATTCTATCCCAGGAAGTTCCCGCAGATGATTGCCAGAGAAACCGGAGCAAAGTTGTTGATAGTGCCCACGTCCGTCGGGGCGATGAAGGGAGCAGACAGCTACTTCGAGCTATTTGACCATCTGGCCAATCAAGTTGCAGATGCCCTGAAGTAATGTACGAGGTGAAGCGGAGGCCCGAAATGGAAAAGCTGATCGAATTTAAGAACGTAACACTTGGCTACGGCAGGAGAGCCGTCCTACAGTATCTCAACTTCTCACTCGAGCGAGGGGACTTCCTGGGAATCGTCGGTCCGAACGGCGCAGGGAAGACAACGCTCCTCAGGGCTATCCTGGGGACCTTGAAGCCGCTTGCTGGCAACATAGTCTATCATGCGAAGAGACATGCAGTCCTCCGCTTCGGCTACGTGCCACAGCGCCAGATGGTTGACGAGGCCTACCCCCTTACCGCGTTCGACGTAGTCCTGATGGGCAGATATGGGCTTCTGGGGCCGTTTCGGAGACCGAGGAGATCGGACATTGAGCGATCAAGGGAGTGCCTTGCTCATGTGGGACTGGATCATCTCTCCTCAGCCCCGTACCGCGATCTCTCCGGGGGGCAAAAGCAACGAGTGTTGCTCGCAAGGGCGCTTGTAGCAGACCCCGTGGTCCTTGTACTGGATGAGCCCACCACCGACCTGGACCTGGGGGCGGAAAAGGCGATCATGCAGCTGATCCGGCATCTGCACGATGAGCACTCGCTGACCGTAATACTAGTCAGCCATACGCTTGGTGTGGTTGTAAACTATGCGAACAAAATAGCTTTCCTGGACGACTCGGCGTTCCAGATCCAGGATGTCAAGCAGGCTGTGACGGCGGAGAACCTTAGCAAACTGTACTCTATCCCGGTCGAGGTTGCGGAGGTTGCCGGGCAAGTGGTTGTAGTGTAGAAAGGAGCACGTTATGCTCGAAGTCTTTCGCATACCGTTTATGCAGCACGCGCTTTTCGCGGGTCTGCTTATCAGCGTGCTTTGCGCGTTCCTTGCGGTATTTGTTGTGCTCAAGCGAATTGTATTCGTAGGAGTTGCGCTCGCTCAGATGTCTTCCGCAGGTGTAGCTATGGCGCTCCTGCTGGGTTTAAGTCCGACGCTGCTCTCGCTGTTGTTCATGCTGCTCGGCGTAGCCGTCTTCTCCATTCGCTCATCCGAGAAGAAGGTCCCCAGGGAGAGCATTATAGGCATAGCGTATGCCACAGCGGCGGCTCTCGGGATTCTACTAGTCGCAAGAAGCGCTCAGGGAGAATCCCACATGCTTAACCTCCTCTTCGGCAACATTCTTGCCGTAACCCCAGGGGACATTCACTTGATGGCTGGCACGTTCATCGGGGTGGGACTGATCCATTGTCTCTTTCACAAGGAGTTTGTATTTAGCTCGTTCGATCCGGAGATGGCAGAGACGTTGGGCATGAGAGCGAGAATCTGGGAGCTCATTTTCTACATGACCCTGGGGGTCACTATAGCGCTGGCGATCAGAATGGCCGGCATGCTGCTGGTGTTTGCGTTTCTCGTAGTGCCGGGCGTGTTCGGACTCATGCTTGCCAGGGCGCTGAAAACGGCATTCGTGCTCGCCGTGATTGCAGCGGTGATACCAGTAGTTCTCGGGCTGTACATGTCCTTCGTGCTCGACCTGCCGTCCGCCGCAACGATCGTGGCGCTCTCGTTTCTGCTGGTATGCCTGGCAGTTCCGATGACCAGGTTGAGGAAATCATAGCTTTGGACAATGGCTTGGCGTTCTGGGAAGAACGGACCGCCTGATTGGATTGCCAGGCGAGTCTCAATTCCGGAAGCGCTTAGTCGTGCTGTAAGGAGGAGTGGTATCCAATCGTGACAGTTGCTGACATGAAACCGAATCAGACGGGCTTTATCGTGAGGATAGATGCAGGACACGGTTTGTCGCATCGTCTGGAAACCCGGGGGATACGGCCCGGGGTAGCCATAACGAAAAAGAGCACCCAACCTCTGCGCGGGCCGGTTACCATCCAAGTCGGCGGCACCGAACTGGCGCTTGGATTCGGCATCGCCCGGAGAATCATTGTGGAGGTCGGAGGGTGAAGCGCGTTCTCCTGGTCGGAAATCCCAACGTCGGAAAGAGTGTGGTCTTCTCCCGTCTCACGGGCGCACGGGTTATCGCCTCCAATTATCCCGGCTCAACAGTGGAGTTCGCCAAGGGCAGGATGAAGCTCGATGATAGCTGGGGTGAGGTGGTAGACGCTCCCGGCACATACAGTCTCGAACCCACAAGCAGAGCTGAGGAAGTGGCGGTCGGAATGCTCGCAGACGGCGATGTGGTAATCAATGTGATAGATGCCACCAACCTTGAGCGCAACCTGTATCTTACCCTGCAGCTTCTCAAGTGCGGAAAGCCGGTAGTCATAGCTCTCAACATGTTCGATGAGACCGGGCATAAAGGCATACAGATAGACGTGGGCAAGTTGGAGGATCTGCTCGGTGTTCCGGTGGTACCCACATGCGCCCTTAGCGGGGAAGGAATCAAAGAACTAATGTCCCGCCTGCAAGAGGCTAAGGCGAACTCGCTACAGCATGACAATAGCACTCGGTGGTGTCTCGTAGGAGAGATCGTCCAGCAGGTTCAAAGGATGGGTCACCACCACCACACCCCATTGGAGGCTCTTGCGGACCTCTCGCTGAGGCCTTGGACCGGCATTCCGCTTTCGATTCTTGTAGCTTTGGCCTGCTTTGAAACAATCAGGCTCATCGGTGAAGGTCTGATCGGCTATCTTCTCGATCCGCTTTTCGAGAGCTATTGGAGGCCGCTCGTAATGAAGCTCTCCAGCCTGATCGGGGGAGGTACGCATATTCACGACCTGCTGATAGGCAATCCGGTACACGGGCGGATAGATTTCGGACAGTCCATGGGCCTGCTGACGACTGGATTGTACGTCCCCCTCGCAATGGTGTTGCCCTATGTAGTCGCCTTCTACCTTGTCCTCAGCATTCTGGAAGACGTCGGCTACCTGCCGCGGCTCGGAGTGCTGATGGATACTATTATGCATCGCCTCGGGCTGCACGGGCTTGCAGTCATTCCCATGCTGCTTGGATTGGGCTGCAACGTACCCGGGGCGTTGTCAACGCGCGTTTTCGAGACCCGCCGACAACGCTTCGTCACCGCTACGCTGATGGCAATCTGTGTGCCATGCATGGCTCAGACCGCAATGGTGATCGGCCTGCTTGGAAAGTTCGGCGCGACGGGTCTGATGCTGGTCTTCGGCACACTCGCGATACTCTGGCTCATCCTGGCCGTGATCTTCAGGGTGACGGCTGTCGAGGAGTCGCCGGAGATATTCCTGGAAATTCCCCCGTATCGCATCCCGTCCGTTCGGGCCGTGGCTCAAAAGCTCTGGCTGCGAACCAGGCAGTTCATAGTTGAGGCGGTACCTTATGTTTTGCTCGGAGTGCTCATTGTCAACTTATTGCACTCCCTGCGTGTCATTCAGGTTTTCGGTCACCTGGCATCTCCGATACTGACGACCATTCTTGGGCTGCCGGAAGAGGCCATCAGCGCCCTGCTTGTCGGTTTTCTGCGCAAAGATGTAGCTGTCGGCATGCTCGCGCCGATGGGTCTAGACAAGGCGCAACTCGTGGTTGCCTCTGTAGTACTCGCTTCGTATTTCCCATGTGTGGCAACCTTCGCCGTTCTCCTACGCGAGTTTGGTCCGAAAGATATGCTCAAGGCCGCAGGGGTAATGGTCCTGGTGGCACTCATCGCCGGGGGTCTGCTAAATCTCATTCTCTGAGAGCGCCGGATCTTCCTATATAAAGCCTACCATACAGAATGGAGGCGCGTGCAAAATGCTTTTCCTGTTCAGTACAACAGGCGTTCCGAAAGGAGGTGAACCGACGATGCCTAGAGGAGATGGATTGGGCCCTCCGTCCGGTGGACGAGGTGGAAGGGGCCGTATGGGCGGCCCGTACGCCGCAGGACCAGGAGGCACCTGTGTTTGTCCTAACTGTGCCCACAGGGTTCCGCATCAGGCGGGCGTGCCCTGCACACAGGTGAAATGTCCGAAGTGCGGTACCGCAATGGCACGAGGTTAACAGCCTGGGATCGTCGGCGATGGAACCGTCGGTCACGGACAGAGTGTGCGTATGGCTGGCCTTCTCGAAGTATTGAAGCACTCGATTCAGATCACCGGGTTCGTGGCGGTCATCATGCTGCTTATCGAGTACTTGAACGTGCGCACGATGGGTGCCTGGCAGCGATCGCTGGTCACTAAGCCATGGGGCCAGTATATCCTCGCTGCGATTCTTGGCGCCACGCCGGGGTGTCTGGGCGCTTTCGCGGTAGTAGCGCTCTATAGCCACCGCAGTATATCCCTAGGAGCGCTTGTAGCGGCGATGTTGGCAACCGCCGGCGATGAATCCTTTGTCATGTTCGCAATGTTTCCGAGACAGGCGTTGTTAATTCATCTCCTGCTGCTCGGACTGGGTATAGGATTCGGGGTGCTGACGGATGTTCTGGTCGGACATCGGTTTGCTTTGGGGTTCACGCCTTGTCCCGGCTTCGCCATACACGAGACCCACGCAGATCAAGTCAACTTGTCCGGGTCTGAGATCCTGCGGCAACTTAGACACTGCTCCATCGGCAGAGGTGTACTCTTGATAGCGTTGGCTCTGCTTCTTGTTGGGTCTCTAGCTGGAGGCATCGGGCCGGAGCAATGGAACTGGATACGACTGACTGTAATCCTAGGGACCGCGATTGCGTTACTCATCGTAGGGACGGTGTCCGATCACTTCTTGGAAGAACATCTGTGGGAGCACGTCGCTCTACATCATATTCCGAGAATCTTCCTGTGGACACTTGGTGCTCTGGTGCTAATTCGGCTACTGTCTCAACATCTGGACATGAGCGGTCTAATGCATGAGAACAAATGGCTAGTGCTGATCATGGCATCAGTTACGGGCATTATCCCGGAGTCCGGCCCTCATTTGATATTTGTTACGCTGTACGCGCAGAAGCTGATACCCATCAGCGTTCTCCTAGCGAACTCTATCGTGCAGGACGGGCACGGCGCGCTGCCATTGTTAGCTTATTCCAGACGTGCTTTCATAGTAGTGAAAGGTATCAACTTGTTCATTGCGCTCGCTGTAGGAGGCATAGGGCTAGCCCTGAGTCATTAGAGATCACGCAAAGGGCATGTGGCAGGCACGCATGATGGGGAAATAGGCGCGCGCGCGCACGTGGGGCCTTAGGTATTCATCGGCTGACGAACCCCTGGAGTCTGCTGCCCACGGACCGAGTAACGAGGCCATTAGTAAAGACGCTTGCTTAATAGTGACGCAAGGCATGATCTTGATCTGCGTAGATGGTGGAGAAGCGTGGCCGGTATTAGACACTACTGTCGCTCACGGAGAGCCAAGAACGCCGACGATTGAACACGAATCAGCGTACGAGGAGGAACAATGCCTATCTTCGAGTATCGATGGAAGAAGTGCGGCTACGTGACGTCGTTTCTGGAGAAATCGAACAGTCAGCAGCCGCACATATGCGAGAAGTGCAGCTCGCAAGACACCAAGAGGATATTCTCCACATTCGCGTCTAGGTCGAGCAGTTCGCCTTCGAGTAGCTCGACTTGTCCGACTGGAACATGCTCGCTTTCGTGAGCCGCAAACAACATGCGTCAGAGCGAAAAGCTACCAGACAACTTCTATAACCAGATCAAGCTACGCTTACACAAGCGTATCGGGCGGGAACTCCGGCTGGCTAGACGGGTGCTGGACCTAGGCTGCGGTTCATGTGACTTGGTCACGTATTTGGCGAGTGCGTACTGCCAGGAGGTTACCGGCGTGGACATTTCCGCCGGGAGTTTTCCCGCGAAGAAACGCACGCCACAGCGCGTTCGGTTCCGTTGTCTCCAACGAGACGCGACCCGTTTGGACTTCGCAGCCGATCAGTCGGTAGATGCTGTGGTCACCGTCTGGGCGCTGCATGAGATGGCCAAGCCACGAGCCATCCTCGAGGAAGCACGTCGCGTACTGCGCCCAGGCGGGGAAATCCTCGTTGTAGATTTTCCTAGGGACTCGCTTGCCCAGAGGCTTTGGAACGAGGACTACCGCCAGCCGGACGAGGTCAAGAGGCTATTGCAGGACGCGGGATTCGAGGACGTCAGGGTTCGTCTCATTGAACATGGGCAGGTGATCTGGGCGCGCGGTTATCAATCGCCAGCGCCAACAGTGTAACAACGGGAGGAACGTCTTTATGCCTTGGGTCGAACAGGATTTATGCAGAGGGTGCGGAGTGTACCCGTTGCGGGCGCTTTCATAAGGCTTGTCCGCAAGAAGCTGTGCGCCGTGACAGTGAGCGGATACCCCAAGAGGTCTCCGTAAACCTCCGCTGGGTCAGCAAGCTGCTCGCTGTCCCGTCGGTACGATACTTAAAGCTCTGCCTTGCTCAAGGAGAGATAAATCTATGGGTCGAACGATTGTGGTAGTCGGCGGTGTTGCAGGTGGCGCCTCATGCGCAGCCCGGCTACGCCGTCTGGACGAATCAGCTCGTATCGTGGTGCTGGAGCGGGGGGAGCACGTAGCCTTTGCCAGCTGCGGCCTCCCGTACTTCATCAGCGGAGAAATCGAAGAAGGGCATAAACTTATGGTCACAACACCGGAGCGCTTTACGCGACGCTTCGGTATTGACGTCCGTATCCGTCACGAAGCGATCACTATCGACAGGCAGAGAAAGTCCGTTCAGGTGGTGGACCACCAGTCAGGGCAGACATACGCCCTGAGCTATGACAAATTGGTTCTTTCGCCTGGAGCGGCGCCGCTGCGGCCCGGCCTGCCTGGAGCCGGCGATGAGCGCATATTCACCTTGCGAACCATAGACGATGCCGAACGCATTCGCGCCTATATCGAAAGCAACGACCCTCATACAGCTGTGGTCGTGGGCGGTGGATTCATCGGACTGGAGATGACTGAGAGCCTTGCCCACCTTGGGCTCCATGTGACGTTGATCGAATTAACCGACCAGGTTATGACATCCCTGGACCTGGAAATGGCTGAATGGATCCATCAACACCTTCGCATGAATGGCATCGAGCTGATGCTCGGACAGGGCGTCGAGCAATTCGCAGTGAGCGGCGATGGCTCCTTGCTTGTTTCGACGAGTTACGGCAACAGGGTTAACTGCGATCTGGCTATTCTGGCGATGGGGGTAAAGCCCGAGGCGGAACTGGCGCGCCAAGCTGGCTTGCGGCTCGGCCCGCTGGGAGGCATTAGAGTCAATGAGCATCTGCAAACGAATGATCCGGATATCTATGCAATCGGAGACGCGATTGAGGTACAAGACGGCATCCTGGGTGTCCCCCGGCGGATACCTCTGGCAAATCTGGCCAATAGGCAGGGGCGTCTTGCCGCAGACCATATATGTGGCAAGGAGATCTCTTATGCTAACGCATACGGAACAAGTGTGATACGCGTGTTCGATCTGACCGTGGCCTCGACCGGGGTAAATGAGAAGCACCTGGCAGCAGAAGGCGTCCCTTATCGAAAGTCATACACTCACCCGGCCTCACACGCCGGTTACTATCCCGGTGCGGTGCCAATGGTCATGAAGCTGCTGTTTGCTCCCGACACCGGTCGTATTTTCGGTGGCCAAATCGTCGGCATCGATGGTGTTGACAAACGGATTGATGTGTTGGCAACAGCGATCCAGATGGGCGCGACTGTCTCGGATCTGGCCCGTCTCGAATTGGCTTATGCCCCACCATTCGGTACCGCAAAAGATGCCATTAACATCGCGGGATATGTCGCCAGCAATGTTCTTGAGGGTGATTTAGAGATCGCGCACGCCGAAGAAGTCGAATGTTGGCTCGCTAAAGGTGCGTTCTTGCTTGATGTACGTACAGTAGGCGAATTCCATCGCGGGCATCTCGATGGGGCTGTCAATATCCCCATTGATGAGATACGCTCACGCCTCACCGAACTGCCAGTGAACAAAACCCTGGTGGTATATTGCCTGACCGGAATTAGGAGCTACTTCGTCTGCCGCTTGCTTAGGCAGCATGGATACCGAGCGCTAAACTTGAGCGGCGGCTATATGATCTATTGTGCGATGTATCCGAATCGGTGTGACGGGATCCCCGGTCTACATCGTTGGAAACGGGCGCTAGCTCTCGAGACTTTCTGCTCGACGCCCGAAGAGAGAAGCGTTGTCAGAAGGAACACGAAGTGAGCGGATGTGGGACCTCAGGCGTTCATTCAAATGGTCGAGAAGTATGGCCGAAGAGTTGAATCATCCTTCCCACAGTTTATACGATTTCGGGCCGCTTGCTCAGGAGTATGATCAGTGGTACGAAACGCAGGCTGGCCAGGTTCATGACCGCGTCCAGAAAGCCGACGTTCTCAGGGTTCTGCGCCGGCCGCGACTCGGGGACAGGCTGCTGGATGTCGGATGCGGCACGGGACACTGGAGTCGGTTCTTCGCGTCAGTGGGATATGAGGTCTACGGTGTGGACATATCCCCCGAGATGATCGCAGTGGCGCGTTCGGCTGCCGCCGGTATATGCATATTTGAGGTCGCGGATGTCTATCAGCTACCGTTTGAAGACGCATCTTTTGACGTAGTGGCGGCTATGGCCACGCTGGAGTTCCTCCCCGATGCTGCCACCGCAGTGACGGAAATGGTTCGCTGCGTGAAGCTCGACGGAACCCTACTACTCGGCACACTTAATAGACTATCTCCCCTCAACCAGCGCCGTTTGGCCGGGGGCGAACAGCCCTATGTTTCAGGGCGTCTATTCACTCCCACCGAGCTGCGGGCTCTTCTGTCACCTTGGGGAAGAGTGCGTATGGTTGCATCGTCCCTGCGAGGCAGCGAGGAGCAGGACATGTCGCCACAAAACACCGGCGAAAGTCTTTCAAATGCAAGAGGAAATCTACAAGGTGCGTTTATAGTTGCGGAGGTGCAGAGATGCTTGTCCAGGCAGAAGTGAGCCTATACCCATTAAAGACCGACACCATCAAAGAGGCAATCGAGAGTTTCATACGCGATCTAGAGGGCGGGTCATTGCGTGTGAAGTCAGGCACTATGAGTACATGTGTCACTGGAGAGATGCAGGAGACGTTGACGGCGATTTGTGAGGCTTTCGCCAATGTTGCCGATTGTTGGCAAGCTGTTCTCGTCCTGAAAGTCTCTAACGCATGCCCCTTGGGCGACTCATCGGAAGGGGAAGATACAGATGTCGGAGAGCCAACATAGAGTGACATTTCAGCCGCAATGGCGCAGTGTGTCCGTTCTGGCAGGGACGACGATTCTGAAGGCGGCTGCCGGATTGATGATATTGGTCGCCTTAGCTGCGGGCGGAATGCTGAAAATAGTCTTATAGGCTGGTGCACGATATCGAAAGACGCCCTGCTCCTACTCATGCATTTCTAGTTGGTGCTTGCCCTGCCGGCAATGCTCGCATTCCCCCTACCCCCACAACTTCCTATCCAACGACCTATACTGCACCGCCTCTGCCACATGGGCCAGTGTGACATCCCCACCTCCTCTAGATCCGCGATTGTTCTGGCGAATTTGAGTATCCGGTCATACGCGCGGGCGGAGAGGCCGAGCCGGTTCATCACCGTCTGTAGGAGGTCCTTCACGTCATCCTTTGGTGCGCAGAACTTCCGAATCGGCTTAGCGTTCATGTGGGCGTTGCAGGAGATCCTCGTGCCATCGCCGCCAAACCTCCGGCGCTGGACCTGGCGCGCGCGCTCTGGGCCGGGTCTGCTCCGTCGTGTACCCCATCGTCAACCCAATGATCCGCTCGGCCCTGGGATGAGAACCACGAGACACGCTAGACTGACCGCTGTGGCCTGACTCGCATGGACCTGCCTCCTCCATGACTACTCCGTGCCGTCCGCCCGAACACGCGTCCCGATCTTATCCCGGCGGTTCTCAAAGTCCTGAACCTGCGACAACCCCATGTTCGGAACACCTCGACCCGTGAGATAATCACGACAGCCTTCCAACCGGCCTACCTGTGCCTCCCATTCTTCGCCAGCCTATACCGCCTGACCATCCACGCCGCGAGTACCATTGGTGCAATCTGACAAAACACGCCCCCGCTCCCACTCTATTCACGACGAACTCCGGAACCCGGTAGTTGATTTCGACTTCCAGGGTCTCCGGAGTTAGTCTTATGTGGTCTACCCAAGACCTCAGTATCTGCTTCCTCTCCGAGTTGTCACCCGACGACAAGACCTTCTCGGTTTCCCTTCGGTATGTCAGCGCCGTTTCTGCATCTATCTGAGGAGCTTCACCCACAACCCGGCTTTGTCCCTGAAGCCGTTCCTGTTCAGCGAGAAGCTCACTCATGCGCTGATATGCCCAGCGGGTGTCGGGGACACCGTCCTCGATAGAACGCCGTATGCTCTCTATCCTTCTCTCCACCTCTGCCAGACGATGCTCCGCATGAGGATCATGACCATTCGAGGTTTCCCATATCCTGCGGAGTTCCTCATCGACCTGCCGTGTGAACCCTTTCGGGTCACCGCACACGCCAATGAGGTCACGGAGACCTGAGATAACCTCAGCCTCCACTGCAGACTGAGGAACGTAGACTCCCGGGCCTAACTGGACCGTACGGAATGGCTGAATGCCGGTCAACTACCGGCCGGCTAGTTCACGTGACCTCGGTACCTGGGCGCGGCAGCGACGGTTTCGACTCCATTCTCCACCGCAAGTGCGGGGCGACGGATCAGCCGAGCCACTGCCGACAACACCGAATTGTCAGTGTGGTTGTCTATGATGGTTCCCATCGTGCCTTCGACGTCTGCTCTCGTAACATCCTTCCGGCAGCCGGATCCAAGACCGCCGATCTACCTGCTAACAACGTGATACCTGATGACGAATGACCGCTCGGGCACAGCCGAGATTGTAGTGAAACAAACAGGTCGAACAGCCCGAAGGCTCCGAGGAGTACAGGAGTGCCGAAGTGGCCAGATGGTGGTGCTCTCTGGCCGCTGGCAGTTGCCGGGCCGTCAACCATTGCTCTCCATCCGCTTCAGCAGATATCAGAATAGCCTCATATTAAGCAAGTTAGAGGAAGTTGTCAAGATGCGGCGAATAGATGGCTTGCACATCGGACGCGACGGACCTAGGGGCTTGGTCTGCTCTGCCACCTGACCGCGGCTTGGCATCGGCGCAGGGGTAGACAAAACATCGCTGGAAACGAGGAGGAGTGAAGCATGGTGGCAATCCCAGACGATCCTAAGGGAGTATGACTTGCCCCCGTTTTTAGCACCACTCAGAGTGTGAGGATTTGCAAGTCATCAATAGTGGATTTAGACGCTTGCTGTTCCCTTCCTTCTTCGGCATGATACCTTTCTGCAAACTCCTCCGGGGTCAGATACCCCAGGGAACTGTGCGGCCTGTACCTGTTGTATTCCTCCCGCCAACACTCGATGATGATCTGGGCCTCCAGCACGTTCCTGAATACCTCCCGGTTCAGGCACTCATCCCTTAGCTTCCCATTGAAGCTCTCTATGTACGGGTTCTCCCACGGACTCCCAGGCTCGATATAGATCGTGCCACACCCGATCTCCGAAAGCCACTCCATTACCGCCTTTGCCACGAACTCAGGACCGTTGTCGCTCCTGATGTGCTCGGGTATCCCACGACCAAGAAACAGCCACTTCAGGTTCTCGACCACCGTCTGCGCCGAGACCGATCCGCCTACCCATATCCCCAGGCTCTCCCTGGTGTACTCGTCCAGGATCGTCAGTATCCGCAGCTTGTTCCCTCGCTCCGTCCGATCCTCCAGTATGTCGTAGCTCCACACGTGGAGTGGATACTCCGCTTTCCGCAAGACCTCTCCCTTCGGCCCGTATTGCCGCCTCTTAGGCCGCCTCTGCGGCAGGGACAGCCCCTCCAACTTCCATATCCTGTGAACTCGCTTGATGTTTATCTTCTCACCCTCTCGGCGTAGTAGAGCTGTGACCCGCCGGTATCCATAGCGACTATGCCTCGAAGCCAGACTCCGGATGCTCTCCCTCAATCCTTCTTCATCCGGCCGCCGGCGCTGCTTGTAGCTCACAACCGACCGGCTTATGCCGACCAGCCTGCAGGCACGACGCAGGGGACAGTTCCTCTTCTCGCACAGATACCTCACGGCGGTCTTCCTCGCCGGAGGGCTTACCAGTTTTTTGAGTTAATGTCCTTCAGTAGGTCTATGTCTATCGCCTGCTGGGCGACGATCTTCTTAAGCCTTGCGTTCTCTTCTTCAAGCGCCTTGAGCCTCTTGGCGTCTGAGATGGTCATGCCGCCGTACTTCTGCCTCCACCGATAGAACGACCACTCCGACACCCCATGCCTGCGGCATACCTCCGCTACCGGCACTCCCGCTTCCGCCTCCCGCAGTACACGGATGATCTGCTCTTCACTATACCGCTTACCTTTCATGTGAGAATCCTCCTGTTCTGTATTCTATCGGATCCTCACACTCTAGGCGGTACGGATTTCGGGGGGCAGGTCAAGTAGTAGAGGCGGCTCTTCGCTTTGAGGAAGAGGCTTACAGGATTCTGTGCGATGCCAAAGACAAGGCAGAAGACCCTTTATCGAAGGCGACCTTTGATTTCCTAGCCGGCGAGGAGGTGAAGCACATGGAAGCGATAAAGGCTTTTGCTGGATCTCTTGCGCTGTCCGGGGCCTTTGATCCGGCGATTTTGAGCCGCCCCATCACCGTGAATGAGGCGAAGCAGGAGATAAAGGGCATATTCGCGCGGTTTCAACCTGAGTTTGCGGAAACGGCCGCCAAGGGGCGTCCTCGCCTCAAGGTCTATGCAATCGCCATGGATATGGAGCGCTGGGGACATGACTTCTACCTGGCGGCCGCCGAGCAGGCCACTGATGATACTGCCCGAAAGCTTTACCGGTTTCTCTCGGATGAAGAGATAAAGCACTTCGAGATAATTCAGGATACCCACGACTTCCTGAAGCAGCCCGACGCCTTCATGGCAATTGAAGAGCACTGGATGACATTCTAAGACTGGGTTCTTAGAACTACAAAAACCGGA
>DATKXU010000059.1:0-17475 GCA_035528905.1 Armatimonadota bacterium | reverse complement strand
CACGCCTGCGACCAGCTTCTCGTGCAGCCCGGATGCGGGCCTGACCGGATATCGCGTCTTCCACGTAAGCAAGGGCGGATTCACGCACCGCTTTGTAGACCTCCGGCACGGGGGTAATCCGCCTGATTTCCAGCAGAAGGCCGTGGAACCCTAGCGCTCTACTTGTCGTCCACCACTTCGGCAGTAAGCCGATTGCATACCAGCTAAGAGGCCAACCTTGGCGGAGGCAGATGCGCGCTCCGGGTGCCTGCAATTCTGAATTCCCTTGAAGGATAAACAGGCCCCCGGTGTCTAAACACTCAGTACGCCGAAGCGATGTGGAGAAGCAATTGCCGGCTATCCCACAACTTTTTCCGCTCTTCGGGCGTCTAAGTATTAGATGCGCTTGTCTCTGGGGCTGTATGCGTCTTGTTGCGACTGCCAGGCAAGCGCACCGGATGCCGGAACAAAGCGATCCGTTTCACGGTCATAGACTTGGCAAGCAACCTGGAAGGACCTTGAATGACCACTGCTGATGTACGGAAAGGAGACGGTCTGCTCACCGACGAGCAGTTGCAGCAGGCTATGGCGGCTCAACGCGAGTCCGGCCAGTCGCTCCCGGAGGTCATCGTCAACCTCGGCTTCTGCGCACAGGAGCAAGTGCATTCCGCGATCTCCGAGCACGCGGGCGTTCCACTCGTGCAGATCCACGAGGGCGACCTCAACCCGCAGGTCATCTCGCTCATACCGGCCGAACTGGCTTACCGGCATCAGGCCCTCCCTCTCAGCGCCGACGATTCGAGCATCCGCGTCGCCATCGCCGATCCGTTCAGCGTGGCCGCAGCGGATGACATCAGGATGGTCACCGGCCTCGCCGTCGAGATCGCCTATGCCGATCCCCAGGAGATTCGGCGACTGGTCGAGGAGCACTACGTGCGCCGCATGATGGCTGATACGACCGAGGACGAAGTCCAAATCCTCGAGGAATCTGAAGAGGAGATAGGCGACCTAGCGCGCATGGCGAGGGAGGCGACCGTCATCAAGTTCGTCAACCTGATCCTCAGGCAGGCCGTCCAGGAGCGCGCCACGGACGTCCATGTCGAGCCGTTCGAGAAGGGGATGAGGGTTCGCTACCGGATTGACGGGGTGCTGCACGAGATATCCTCGCCGCCCAGGAGATTGCAGGCGGCGATCATCTCCCGCCTGAAGATCATGGCGAACCTGGACATCGCGGAGCGCCGCCTGCCGCAGGATGGCCGGATCAAATCGAAGATCGCGGGCCGCGAGATTGACATCCGCGTTTCCACTGTGCCGACATTATACGGGGAGAGCGTGGCGCTGAGGCTCCTGGATCGGAGCGCGATGAGTTACACGATGGAGACGATCGGCATGCTGCCCGACGCCCTCAAGAAGATGGATAGACTGATCGTGCTGCCGCATGGCATGATCCTCGCCACCGGCCCGACCGGCAGCGGCAAGACAACCACGCTGTACGCCGCCCTGCGGAAAGCCTACTCCCCCGCGAAGAACGTCATAACCATCGAGGACCCGATCGAGTATCAGTTGGACGGCATCAACCAGATCCAGGTGCATCCCAAGATCGGACTGAGCTTCGCAAACGGCCTGCGCCACATCCTGCGGCAGGACCCGGACATCATAATGGTCGGCGAGATCAGGGACCCGGAGACCGCCGAGATCGCTATCCACTCCGCGCTGACGGGCCACCTCGTATTCAGCACGCTGCACACGAACGACGCGGCCGGCGCGGTGACGCGGCTCCTGGAGATGGGAATCGAGCCCTACCTGGTGGCGTCAAGCGTCGAAGCAGTGCTTGCCCAGCGCCTGGTGAGACTCATCTGCCCGAAATGCAAGGCGCTCGCAGAGCACGCGGACGAGATCATTGCGAGATTCAGCGAAAACGGTGTGAAGATGCAGCGCACCCCTAAGCTGTACAGGGGCTGCGGCTGCGACCAATGCAAGCAGACCGGCTACAGAGGCCGTACAGGGATATACGAACTGTTCTTGATGGACGACCGCATTCGCTCGCTCGTGCTGGAGCGGGCTCCGGCCGGCGCCATCAGAGACGTCGCGTGCGAGCACGGCATGCGCACGCTCCGCCAGGACGGATGGAACAAGGTGCTCGACGGCATCACGACCGCCGAGGAGGTCGTTCGAGTCACTCAGCAGGACGAGGTCGAGAGCGTCGAATAATTTCCTATGCCAAGCTACGCTTACAGGGGATTGGACAACGTCGGCAAGCAGGTCGCCGGCCAGCTAACCGCCGAAGACGAGAGGACGGCGCTGACAACCACGGCATTTTGGTGCATTGACGTGGGGGAACAGGGATGAAAAAAATACATTCATGGTCTTACTTTGCGGCAATCCTTTTCCTGTTGTTTCTATTGTGTGGCCAAGTGTGGGCTGAGAGTACAACGGAGACCCAAACGGTTGTAACTGACGAAAGCCCGTGGAAATCGATTGACGACTTGCCGCCCAATATACGCATACATGTCGACGCTCTCTATGCGGCGCGCAACCGGAAGTTCACAGCCTTGGACGGCAAAGTGGAGAAGTTCTCGGTAGATCAACTTACCGTCCCAGATGCCGTAGCCAAATTGAGCAACGACAATAATGTGCTCTGCGGGATAGAAGTGATTCCATGGCAGTCAAGCTCAAAGGAGCTGAAGAGCTTTGTGCTTCCGCGGGTTTCTCTATCTCTGGAGAACACCACACCGCGACAAATTCTCAACAAATTGATATCTCTCGATCCCACATTTACCTGGGTCGAGGATCAGGGCATCGCCAACGTCATAATACGCTCGGCGTATGATAGCCCGACATATCCACTTAACCTCACTGTTGATAAGTTCTCAGTTACCGATCGGCCATATTCAAATGTGTTCATTGGCCAACCGCATGTTTGGGGTTTGTTCCAACTTCCTCAAGTTGCACCGGCCATACCAATCGGACATACTGGGAAATGGCCAACAAAATTTGAGCCGCAAGTGACATTCGAGATGCGCGGCGCTAGCGTGCGTAAGATAACCAATCGGGTTGCGCGGGAGGTCGGGATGTCATGGTCCTTGGTGTGGAACGACTGCCTGCCGCCTGAGCGCGGCAAGTCGACGGCGATGTTCTGGATGATTCCCAATGTCTGGGTCGGGCTCCGCAACGGCTGGAAGGGATTGGACACCAGCACGACGGGTGACTCCGGCGAGACCCAAACGGTTGTAACGGACGAAAGTCCGTGGAAATCACATGTCGACGCTCTCTATGCGGCGCAGCGACCGCCGTCCATGCAATGGCAGTTCGACAGCTCTGGAAATATGGTTTATAAAGTGATGGCATTACCTGATGCTGGGGCATATGTAGCTGTCAGTTGTAACTCCTCTGATACCGCACCTGGAAATAATGTCGTCTATCGGATAGCACCTGACGGCACTGTGCTGTGGACGTATTCTAACCCGGAAAATTGGCGGCTTTCTTTTGAAGACGCTACTCCAGATGGGAAGAGCGTCCTCGCGGCACTTATCCCGGAAGACGACCGGGAGAGTATGAAACTGCTGCTGTTGAGCGCCACTGGGGAGACAACCAAGGAAACCCAACTAATGGAGGATTCACACTGGGTTTGGCTGTCGCCAGATGGCAAACTATTGCTGCGCTGGGTCAATAGCAAAAAGAACTTGCTCATGGAAGAGTTGATGTCCGGCAAGATACGGTGGTCGCTCAAGGACCTGCCACAAACCGTTCATTTGGAGAACCTGCAGAAGTCGGACATGGCCGAAGAGGCTGGTTTTGTCCAGCCCGTATGGCAAGCAGGTTGCGTACTTATAGGCGATAGAAAGAATGGAAACATCGAAGCAATAAGTATCCCTGGTAAGCACCTGTGGCGTCTTCCCAACATGAAGTGGTATCCTCCCGCTAAGAGTCCCGTTCTTGCTGGCCCCAGCGGCAAATGGCTGGCGGCTATGTCTACATCTATGAGTATTGTTCAGCCGGGCAAACCCGAAGTCGAGTATTTCTCGCTCTACAACGCTGAAGGACCAGAAGAACCAAAGGAGGAGAACACGCTCAAGCTGATGAGTATCAGGATGAGTGGGGATAATCTGGGAGAGCAGGATCAAGCTGGCATAAAATGGCGTCGCACGATCTCAGGACAGGGAAGGCGCAGTGGTGTAAGTGGAGGACCCGTGATCAACCTGGATCTATTCGAGCGCCAGGAGCAAGGGAAATCATTCCCGTCACTGACAATTCTTACCGGTACGGGGCTGGTCACTCTCGCTTTCGATGAGTTGGGCAATCTCAAAGAGGAGGTTTTTTGGTATGTGCCCAACATCGCCGGAGTATTCGAAGCATGGTTACTTCCGTCTAACCGCCTGCTTATCAAGCGTCCGAACACCACCGTGGGGCCGCAGGCTCTTCAAATTATTGATCGAACTGGGGCTGTATTATGGGAAATAAAGCCGCGGGAGCCGATCCAATCTGTAAGCTTCGATCCGGAAAGGCGCCACATGACGGTCAATATGCTTCACACGGTACAGGGTTACCAGTTGAACTAATCTGCGATACCAACTTGATTCGAGCGACGGGAACTGTATGGAATGACGGCGGTGGCAAGCGCGTGCTGCTCAAACCCGGCGGCGAAATCAAGATCGAGCGCTCTATGTGGCCATGGCGCAGCACGGTGACAATATGCCATCGTGGTCTCTTCAGAAAGGACGAAATCCTCCGGTCGAGGTCGAGAGCGTCGAATAACTCGCTATTCTCATGCCAAGCTACGCATACAGGGGATTGGATAACGTCGGCAAGCAGGTCGGCGGCCAGCTAACCGCCGAAGACGAGAGGACAGCGCTGGTACGAGTAAAGGCGATGGGAGTCTTCCCGACGGACTTGAACGCCGTCCGTGAAGGGAAGCCATCCGCGCGGTCTATCTCGTCGTTAGCGTGGACGCGGCTGACCAAAGGCGTGTCCGGCGGCGATCTGACCGTTTTCAGCAGGCAGTTGGCGAATCTGGTAGCGGGCGGACTGCCGCTGATGCGCACTTTTGCGGCGCTGACCGAGCACACGGAGAACCCACGCCTGAAAGCAGCGCTGGAGCGCATGCAGCAGGATGTCAGCGGCGGCAAGGCGCTGTGGGAGGCGCTCGAAACCCATGCCGGAATCTTTCCGCCGCTCTACGTGAGCATGGTAAAGGCGGGCGAGGCGAGCGGCCAGCTCCCCACCGTGCTCCAATGGCTCGCGGACTATCTCGAGAAGGAGCACGCGCGCAGAATACAGATTCGCAGCGCGCTGGCCTACCCTACTCTCTTGGTCACGGTCGGCTCGCTTGCCGTATTTCTGCTTGTCACGCTGGTCGTGCCGAAGTTCGTCACGATATTCGAGGAGTTCGAGCAGGCGCTTCCGATGCCGACTGTGGTCATGCTCGGCTTCTCTGCTTTCGTCTCCCGCTGGTGGTGGTGCATTTTCCTTGCAATCGGGAGCTTCGTGCTGGGCTTGAGGGTCTACTCGCGAACGCTGCGCGGCCGCCTCCAAGTGGACCGGCTGAAGCTGCGACTGCCGCTTTTCGGAAAGCTTGGCCTGAAGACGGCGACTTCCAGGCTCGCTCGGACGACCGCCACACTGCTCCACGGCGGTGTTCCGCTGTTCGACTCGATGGCCATCGTCCGCGAGGTCATCGGGAATGAGGAGCTGGCGCGTGGAGCGGATCAAGTGCGTATCGGGATGCGCGAGGGCGAAAGCTTCGCCGCTCGTCTCAGGGAGGCGGGGGTCTTCCCACCGCTGCTCACGCACATGGCGGCAGTCGGCGAGGAGACCGGTAACCTGGAGAGCGTGCTCTTGACAGTGGCGAACGCATACGATATAGAGGTAGACGCGGCGGTGAAAAGCATCGTGTCGCTGCTCGAACCCGTTATCATAGTAAGCGTCGGCGCGGTGATCGCCTTCATCATCTTGGCGATGCTGCTTCCTGTGTTCCAGATCAACTTGCTGGTGGGATGAACGTCCGCAGTGAAGATTGCAGATCGAGGTTAGAGAATGAAGTTGCTGAACGCGAAAATGCGAGAGAACCGGGGGTTTACGCTTCTTGAGCTGCTGGTAGTGATGGTGATCCTGGTCATGCTGGCCGGCGTGGTCACCATGGTGGTCGTCAAGCGTGTAGAGGAGGCGAAGCACGCTAAGGCGGTGGCTGATATCGAGAGCCTCAGCAATGCGCTCGACCAGTTCTATCTCCACAACGGCCGGTATCCGACGACCGGTGAAGGGTTGAACGCACTGCGCGTGAAGCCTGAGAGCGAGGACCTTCGCAACTGGAATGGCCCGTATGTGAAGAAGGCTGTCCCGCCTGATCCGTGGGACAGCGCTTACGTCTATGTTTGCCCCGGCGACCAGAATCCTGACTCTTACGACCTGTACACGCTGGGGCGCGACGGCAGGGAAGGCGGGAGCGGCAGCGATGCCGACATCACGAATTGGGACTAGGATCACCAGCAGACTGCAGACTGCAGACTGCGGACTGCAGTCTATCTTCGCCGGCTTCACAACCATCGAGCTGATGGTTGTCCTGATCGTGATGGTTGTCATGAGTTCCGTCGTGGTGGTTTCGATGGGTCCGGTGCTGAGAGAGTCGAGGCTGCGCTCCGGCTGCCGCATGGTCGTGTCGGCATTGAACTATGCCCGCAGCTACGCCATAACCAATCGGACTTACACGCGCGTACTGTTCGACAACGCGAAAAACGCCGTTTCCGTGCACGCATACGCGGTGGAGCAGACCGGCGAAGGGCTAATGAGACCGGTCACCACACCGTCGGGAAGGCTTCGTCGTCTGCCGCGCGGGATACAGATCGCCCATATTTCGAAGCCAGGGGTCGAAGAGGAGGAGAGATGGGTTTCCTTCACCGAGCTCGGGCGGTCCGAGAAGGCGGCGATCACCGTAGCGGACGAGCAGGGCAAGGTGCGCACAGTCAGCGTGGATGCGATCACCGGCCGCTGCGCTATTGGAGCCAGTCTAGGAGAATGAAAATCCCAAATCCGAAGTGCGAAATCCGTCCCGCCCAAGCGGGATCCCGCCAAAGGCGGGAAAATCCGCAATGCGCAATCCGCAATGCGGAGAGCGGTTTGACCATGCTCGAAGTGCTCGTGGCGATGGCGATCATGGCGATCGGCATAGTGGGGGTGCTTCGCGCGTTCTCATCGAGCGTCATAGCCGCCAAGTCGGCTGAGTCGTACTCGGTGGCTGCGATTCTTGCGCAGCAGGTGGCTTCGGAGCTCGAGCGCAGTCCGGACGTCGGGGATGGACTGTGGTCCGGGTCTTTCGGGGAGGAAGTGCCCGGTTACACGTGGGAGGCGGAGATCAGCTCCGCGGCTGACGGCCTGCAGCGCACAGTCATAACGGTTTCCTGGCAGCTCGGACGCCGAAGCAGGCACTTCCAACTCGCCACATGCCTTCCGACCAGCGCGGGTGAGGAGCCTGCTGAGGCGGCGCCAACCCCAGAGGTGAGCCCATGAGAGTCGCCAGGCGCGTGTCTGGACGATCCGGTTTCACTCTGGTCGAAGCGATGGTGGCCATTGTGATCCTTCTCACCGTGATCGGTTCGATTTACGGGGCGTTTCGCGCCGGGAACCTATCCGTCTCTCGAACTGAGGAACGGGTGGATGCGTACCAGACTGCGCGGATTCTGCTGGCGCAGATCACACATGAGCTGTGCAGCGCGTATCAGCCTGGCTGGATGAGAGACAGCTTCCTGGGCGAGGATACGCCGGGCAGCGAAAGCGCGCAGCAGCACGACACGCTTATGTTTGTGACCACTGCACACGCTCCGCCGTCGCCGGACGACCTAAGGGGCGATCTGTGCCAGGTGACTTATTACGTGCGCTACTCCCCTGGTGGGGAGCCGCAAGGATTCGTCATGGAGGAGAATTTCCATCCGGGCCTGCAGCCGACTCAGGAAACACCAGGCGAGCAGCGCCGGGTATTCGAGCTGTCGGACATGGTCATCGGCTTCAACTGCCAATACCTGGATGGATCCCGAGAGTGGCGAAACGAGTGGGTGGAGCAGTCGGAGCTGCCCAAGGCGGTCCGCGTAGAGCTGACTCTGAGGCCGCACCGAGAGGGCGCAAAGCCCATCGTGGTTGCATCAACGGCAAACCTGCCTGGCTCCAAAGGGCCGGGTTCCGAGCAGACTATCGAGGAGGAAGAAGTTGAGGAGTAGCCGCCAAGGCATCGCGCTCATCCTCGTTCTTTGGGTATTGGCCGCGCTGATCGTACTGGCCCTGGGCCTCGGCGTAACGGTGCGCTCCGAGGTGCAGATTTCCCGCAACTATGCGGATCTGATTCGGTGCCGATGGGCAGCGCGCGCCGGCATCAACAGCGCCATTGGCGAGATCGAGCGGCTGGCGAAGCAGCCGAGCGTCTACCTTGGCGAACTTGGACGCACGCTCTCATCCGATGAGCTGGGGATTGACCTCGGCGGAGCTTCATTCGAGGTGGCCATAGAGGACGAAGCCGGCAAGGTGAATATCAATGCCGCCCCCGCGAGCGTGCTCGAAGCGCTGTTCGGAGATCGCGAAATTGCGGACTGCATCAGGGATTGGCGTGACAAGGACGACATCCCGCGGTCTCTCGGGGCGGAAACCAAGTACTACTCGCGCCTGCGAACGCCTTACCTCGCCAAGAACGCGCCTTTCGACACGGTCGGGGAGCTGTCTCTCGTCAAGGGCATCACCAGCGAGATACTGTCGGGACCGGCGGATGCCGGAGAACGCTCGCTGAATACATTCATCACCGTCTACTCATACAGCAAGAACGTGGCCGCTGATGGCAAAAAGCGGATTGACATTCGGACCGCGAGCAAGGAGCAACTCAAGGCCGAGCTCGGAGATGTTCTGACCGACCAGGACATAGAAGCGATAATCAAATGGCGGGACGGGAATGCAGCAGCGCCCGCTGAGCCGCCTGAAGGGGAGCGCCCATCTTCCGGCCGGGAGGAGAAGCTTCGGTCGGCGGGCGAGATAGCAGCGGTGCCCGGCCTCAGTCGAGAGAAGGCGCGGCTCATATACGATCGCATCACCGCGTCGGATGCGAAGGTGCAACCGGGCCGGATCAACATCAATACTGCGCCAGCCGAGGCGCTGGCCGCAGTGCCCGGCCTGGACAGCAGATTGGCCGAGGAGATAGTGACTTACCGCGAGGCGAACGGCCCGTTCGAGGATGTCGGCCAGCTCTTGGAAGTGAGCGACCTTAACGCGGACGCGTTCGCAAAGGCCGCTGACTTGCTGACCGTCCGATCGGGCGTTTTCAAGATTGTATCAACCGGCCGCCTTGCCGGACAGCAGTCATCGGGCGTGATTACCTGCGTCGTAGATGCGACAGACGGCAAGGCGAAAATCAGATACTGGCAGGAGTGATTCATAGTCATGTTCCAATCCAAGACGTGCATGGGGGTAGACGCCGCCGGGAAGGACATCAAGGTCGTGGAGCTCCGCAAATCCGGCGGAATGTATGAGGTCGTGCAGGCGGCCCGCGTCGCAGTGAACGGCAGTGATGTCTCCACGGCACTGTGGCATTATCTGCTTGAAACGCAGACGGAGCCCCATAGGGTGGTCTGCGCTCTGCCGGCGCACGCCTGCTCCATCAAGTTCGCAAAGGTTCCGCGGGCCAAGCCGGCTGAGCTGGCGAGGATGGTCCGCTTCGAGGCCGAGTCCCAGATTCCGCTGCCGCTCAACGAGATCACCTGGGACTTCGCGGTGGACGGCGAGACGCCGGATGAAATGTGCCGCGTGGTAATGGCCGGCGCGCGCAGGAAGCTAGTGGAGGAAACCATCGCCGCGATGGAGGCCGCGCGGATAGAGCTGGCCGCAATAACCGTCTCTTCGCTGGCCGGCGTGAAGAGCGTGGTTTCCGCCTCGAATCTGGAAGGCGAGCCTGCGCTGGTGATTGACATAGGCGCGGAATGGACCGATCTCTCCGTCGTGGAAGAAGGGCGGGCAGTCGCATCTCGAAGCATCGAACTCGGGGGCGGCAGCCTCAGGGACGCATTCGCGCTGGACTTCGGCGTGGACGCCGAGGAAGCGGAGCGGTTGAAATCCACCCGCGGCATCGGCCTGGCGCCTGCTGCTCCGGCGGAGGGCGCATCGGACATCCCGGCTGTCGAACGGTGGATCGAGAACATGGCGTTGGAGATTCGGCGGTCCGCGATCTCGCTGATCGCAGGTGGCGCCGAAAGACGTCCGCAACGCGCCGTGTTGATCGGCGGCAGCGCAAGCGTGCCCGGCCTCTGCGAGACCCTCGCCGGCAGGACCGGCCTTCAGGTCGAGATCGGCGACCCGTGGGCGGGAATGAGCCTCAGCGAGGTCACCTGCCACACCCAGCGCGAGCTGCCCGCAGCGTTCGCAGTTGCGACCGGGCTGGCGATGGCGGGCTTGGACGGCGCGGACTTGATCAACCTGATGCCGCACCGGCGCGCGGGTGCGCGAGTCCGCCGGCGGAACGAGCTCGCCGCCGTCTCCGCTCTCGGAGTGATCGCGCTCATTCTGCTGATCGCGCTGCTTGCCGGCCGGCAGAGCTTGCATGCGAAATCCGCCGAACTGCGTGACCAGAGAGCGCAGGTCAAGGAGGTGCGGCGGGAGATCAGGACTATCGCACAGCCCAACCTTCGCACAGCAGCCACCGCCGTGAAGCAAACCATGGCGGAAATGGAGCGCAAGGATACAAGCCCAATCGAGCTGCTGCGCAGTCTCAGCACAAGCCTGCCGAGGTCCGTTTGGCTTTCCGAATTCTGTCTGGAGTCGAACAAGTCCCTCATCTTGAAAGGCAGCTCGCTGTCCAATTCCGCCATTGCCGACGCAGTTGACATCCTGACGGAGATGGGAGCGTCCACTTCGGTGGACCTGGACTATTCGAAGCTAGTGGAAGGCAAGGGCTGCCCGACCTATGAATTTCAGATTACATGCCCTCTGCCGCAGAAGAAGCGCTCAGCCAGCCTGCCGGGCAGGGCCCGTGAGAGCGCCAGAACGGGGATAGTTGTAAGATGAAGATTTATCGACCGCGCATACCGCTAGTCGCTGTAGCCATTCTAGGCTTGGGAATAGTCGGCCTTGGGGCTGGTGTGATTTGGCAGCACGCCGCTCGCTCGGCGCTGTCGCGCCAAATTCGCGAGCAAAGGCAACTGCTCTCCAGCACGAGACGCGAGCTCAGGAACTGCGTGAAATGGCGCAGGGATTATACCGATCTTTCTCTGAAGCTCGGCGGCCGTCTGCCCGAATGTACCTGGAGCGACCAGATGCCCTTCATAGTCAGCCAACTCACAGGCATAGTCGAGTCGCACGGGGTCAAGATTCAGACGCTCCGGCCTGAGCCCATGACCGCTGCGAGCGGCATATTGCGCTTCCCGCTAGGGATCGAGATTCAGACCGGCCTGCGCGAACTGACCCAGATACTCGAGGACATAGAAAACACGGTCCCGCTGCTCGAAATCGAGCGGCTCGATATCCGCGCGGCACAGGACAAACCCGACAAGCTCCAGGTCGGGATGACAGTGGCGTCCTTTGTCGTGCTGGACAAACGGGCGCCACTCACCAAACGCCGTGCGCTGCCAAACGTGGAGAAGCCTGCAGCGGCCCAGGAAACGCCCGCTGACGAGTCGGTGGAGAAGGCTCCCGCCGCGCACGCAGCGAAGCCGTCCACGAGCGCGCGGACTGATAGGAGCCCTTCGCGCAAGAGCGAGTCGCATGGAGGCCCACGATGAGCATAATCGATCGTCTGCGTTCGACACAAGTATCGAGTCGCGTCGCGGCAGTCTGCATCGGTTTGCTGCTGCTGGCAGCGATGGTCGTAGTGGTCGCTGCAAAGAACTCGGCCAGCAGCGTCCCGCCACGTCCCAAGGCGAAGACTGCGAAACCAGCGGCGAAAGCCAAGCAAGTTAACGTGGAGGTCCGGGAGCGGACCCCCAGCGATGCCAAAGAAAAGTCCAAGGCGAAGCCCACGGCGCAGGCGAAGCCGGCGCCTCAAGCAGCCGCAGCTCCGAAGGAAGACCCATACGCGGTCATCGTGCAGAGGAACCTGTTTCGGCCTGTTCAGCCGGCAGCGGTGACTCCTCCGCCGCCTCCAACGCCACCAAAGGTGACGCCGCTCCCTCCGATGCCGGCCGGGCCGCCGAAACCCGATGTCAGCGAGTTCAAGAAGACGATCGCGTTTACCGGCCTGGTAGAGACACCTACTGGAAGACAGGCTCTCCTGGAGAAGTTCTCCAGCAAGGAAACTCGATTCGTGGCGGAAGGGGAAGAAGCCTTCGGATGCCGCCTGGTCAAGATCGCCGAACGCTCGGTCACACTGGAGAAAGACGGTTCGCAGTTCAACCTGAACATTGGGGAGAACAAGCCAGGCGCCGACTCCGGTGCGAAGCCATCCGAGGCCAAGCCGGAATCTGGCAAGGATTCGAAGAAGTAACCGAGAGTACAATCTGTGTCTCGTCAGTTAAGGAAGGGTTGCGCTATGCACGCACTATCAAGATTTCTGGTAATCGTAGTCCTGATCACTCTTACCGGTCCGGCATTGGGGCAGGAAGCTGCTGAGATGGTACGGCCGCCGGAGACCCGGCCTGCACCGGCAGCGCCTGCGCCACCTGAGGCGACCAAGCCGGAGCCAGCCGAGGTCGAGTCCGCCAAGCCTGCGGGTGCTCCGAAACTGCCGGATCGCGGCAAAGACCGGGTTTCGATCAGCTTCGAGAACGCGGATATCAACGGCGTCGTCAAGTTCCTCAGCACGGCGAGCGGCGTGCCTATGGTGTGCGATCCCAGCCTCAGCGGCAACGTCACAATCATCAGCCTGAAGGAGATTCCGCTGAGCGACGCGTTTGAGGTTGTCAACGCCGCGCTGCGCGTGCGTGGGTACGCTATGATCGGCGACCTGAGCAGCAAGGTGATCCGCGTGGAGACACTGAAGAGAGCTGTCACCGACAAAGTGGAGGTGCGCGTCGGGAAGGAGCCTGATAGAGCCACTCCCGGCGACAACATGGTCACGCAGGTCATGCCGCTGGACTTTGCGAGCGCCACCAAATTGAGGGACGAACTGAAGCCGCTGGTATCCGACGACCGAGCGAGCATCGTAGCGATAGCTTCGACGAACACGCTTATCGTTACCGACAACGCCGGCAACGTCCACCGGATCGCGGAGATCGTCACGGAGCTCGACAAGGATACATCCGCCGTCATTGAGGTAAAGGTATACAAATGCAAGTTCTCGAGCGCCGAGAGCCTGGCGCGGACGCTCATCCAGATATTCCCGCCTGCCAAGGCGCCCACCGCCCCAGGCGAGGATAGAGGACGGGGAGGTACGCCTGAAGGCGAGGGCAAGCCCACGGTAAAAACGGAAGAGGGCCTTATCAGCCTCAAGGGCGAGATCCGCATCACCGCCGACGCGCGGACAAACAGCCTCATCATCTCCGCATCCAAGGAGCGGGTCAAGCTGGTCGAGAGCATCGTTCTCGAACTCGACGTAGACACTGAACCGGAAGTCAAGGTGAAGGTCTTCCTACTAAAGTACGCGGATGCCAAGATCGTGGCTGAACAGCTCAACAGGGTGTTCGAGCAGCCCCAGGGCGGAGTAACTGAGGCAGTGCCGCGGTACTGGTACTATGGCGCCGAAAGGCCAACGGCGCCGACAGGGTACGCGGGTCTAAAGCGGAACGTGGTCGTCGCCGACATGCGCACCAATTCCGTCATTGTAACCGCCACCGAGCAGAATATGCGGGCGTTCGAGGACATGATCAACAAGCTCGACACCGCCGACGTGCTCAGCCAGGTCATGAGGCACTTTCCGCTGAAATATGCAAAAGCAGCCGACCTTGCGCAGACGCTCAACGCGCTCTTCCGCGGCGAAATCCGCCGGCCAACCTCGTGGGTCGACTACATTTTTGGCTACGACAGGCGAACCGAAGAGGGCGGACCGATCGCTCAACTGAAAGACATCACAGTCGTCCCCGAGGAGAAGACCAACGCTCTCCTCGTCACCGGGCCGCCGAATGCGTTTCCCCTCGTCGAGAAGCTGATAGCGGAGCTCGACAAGCGCACCGCGCAGGTTTTCATCGAAGTCGCCGTCGTGGACGTGACCCTGGACAAAGAGACAAGGTTCGGCATCGAATGGACCTGGAAGAGCGCAGGGGAGGCGTCCGACCGCACGCAAATCGAGGAGCACGGCAGCACCGAGTTTGGGCTTGAGAGAGAAACCACGGGGCTGAGGTACAGCGTAATCACCGACAACCTCGAGGCGCTCGTCCACGCTCTCGAAACCCGCTCCAACGTCAAGGTCTTGTTCACTCCGACGCTCACGACCGCCGACAACGTTGAGGGCAGCATCAGCATGGGTCGGGACGAACCGTATGTATCATCCGAGACCGAGACAGAGGGCGGGCACTTCCGGAGGACCGTGGACTTCAAGAGGATCGCGGTGGCCCTCACGGCGACGCCCCACGTCAACGGATTGAGCGATACCGTCGCCCTTGACCTCCATCTGACAGTCAACGAGATCATCGGCCGGGAGACCGAGTTGAACGCGCCCATTATAGCTGCGCGCGAAGCTCAGACTTGCATCTCGGTGAAGGATGGGGAAACCATAGTCATCGGCGGGATCATCAGAGACAACCGGCAGCGGATAACGAGAGGCGTACCCCTGCTTTCCCACATACCGCTGGTCGGCGAGCTGTTCAAGTCGAGGCAATGGGTTAACCAGAGGAGCGAGCTGATGGTGTTCATCACGCCGCACATACTGGCGGATGACGAAGCCGTCTCCAAGATCACCGGCGAAACGATTGACAGGCTTTCGACCAAGCCTAAAATCTGGAAACCATCCGGGAGCATCAGCGAGGAGTGATCTCCCTGCGCTGAGCCAGACAACGCCGGACGAGATTGTCCTTACCGTGGGGCAATCTCGTCCGAACACGCGATAGCACCCCCAGGTTGGCCCGGTGACACTGCATCGCAAGCCTCCGCGAGAAATCCTTAACGAAAATCCGGCCAGACGGCGATCTACAGGCAGGGCAATCAGCGCCGCTGGGTGAACTAATAGAGTGACAGAGGCAACACCGCCCCCCGGATTGCCGGTCAGAATATCAAGCAAGGATGGTGTACTATGGAACCGAAGTTGCGACGAATCAGTATTCTCCTCTTCATCTTGCTGGCTGGTCTGCTCAGCGTCCAGGCTTATGCAGAACCGCAGGCAGCGGATACGATCTTGTTTGCGCACGTGAAAGGGCAGCTCTGCCAGATGGTCAATGTCACCGGGATCGCTGGTCCCGTGGATCAATGGACTATTGCAGCCGGGAGCACCGCGATACCCGTTGACTCTAAGGACGTCCAGGCGTATAGGAACGGCTGGCTGGTACCGATAGCAGCGGTAGATAAACCGACCGAGATAAGCATCAAGGCCGGCGAGGCCGGCTCCATCACTCATACGGTCAAGCCGCAGAAGCGCTGGACTGTGTACTTGACTCCGCATACTCATTTCGATCTGGGCTTTACGGATGTGCAGACGAGGGTCTGGGACGTGCAGATGCGCTACATCGAAGAGGCAATGAATATCTGCGAAGAGACCAAGGACTGGCCTGAGGAGTCGCGCTATCGCTACACGATCGAGTGCTCCTCGCTGCTGGAGAAATTCAGCGAGCGCCACCCCGACAAGATGGCGAAGTTGGCAGAGCTCATGCGCGAGGGACGCATGGAAGTCGCAGGCGAGTACATCAACCTCCTGACGGAACTGTGCGGCGGCGAGGAGTTGTGCCGGTCATTCTATCCGCTCGCCCGATTTCGAGACAAGTACGGCATCACCGTGACGACTGCCATGCACGACGACATCCCCGGCATCACCTGGCAGATGTCTCAGTTGTTCCAGGGAGCGGGCATCCGCTACCTCACGCTTCGTGCGAACCCGGTCAGGGCCAAGTTCTTGTGGGAGCGGCCGGAGGCGCCGACACGCCCGTTCCTTTGGGAAGCCCCGGATGGATCCTCTATCATGGTTTGGTACACCGACAGCTACCGGGAGGCGAATTTCTTCAGGGGCGACTGCTCGCCCGATACAATGGAGAAGTTTGCCGGCACAGATGAAGGTCATCCGTACAACCAGGTCTTGAGGTTCATCGCCCGCCAGGAGAAGAAGGGAACTCCCGTTGATGCTATTCAGTTGCGCATGGGTGGAGACAACATTAGTCCGACGATCAACCCATGTTACTGGGCGCGAACCTGGAACGAGCGCTGGGCATATCCCAGGCTGGTCATGGCCACTAACCGCATGTTCTTCGAGCGCATCGAGCCGTTCCGCCCGCAGTTGGAGAAGCATCGCGGCGACATCACAGACTGGTGGGCCGACGGCGCAGGTTCATCGGCGCGCGAGACGGGCATGAATCGCATGAGCCACGAACGGACCGCCGTAGCTGAGACTTTGGGAGCCCTGGTAGGGAAAAGGCCGTTGGGAAACACCTGGGATCTCTACCGCGAGATGCTTCTCTACGACGAGCATACCTTCGGCTCGAGCGGCAGGATCAGGACGAATGACCCAGCCAATGCCGCCGAGCAGTGGAAGATCAAATCGGGATTCGCCCGCGAGGCCGACCACTTGAGCCGCAAACTGATGGACGAGGCCCGGGATTCGCTGGCGCAGGCGGTGCGCTCTGATAAGGTGACGCGCCTCGTCGTGTGGAATCCATCGTCCTGGGCTCGCTCGGGAATAATCGAAGTGAAGCTGCCCGAGTACCGCGTGGTCTACGATCCCGATTCGCGGCGCCCGCTTCAGGCTCAGCGCGTAGGAGACCGCTGGGCGCTGCGCGTCGAAGGGATACCGCCGCTGGGCTGGAAGGCTTTCGATATCTGGCCGGGCGAATTCCCTCCGTCTGCGCTCCGCAAGCCGACTCAGGCCAACACCCCTGTCAGCTATATCTACGACTTAGGCGGCAGGCGCGAGAAGATTCAACCCTACTACGGCTTTCCGACATACGAGAAGGCCCGGTCGGTAACGGAGATCAAGTACTCGGAGTCTCTCTCCGCGCAAGACGGCCTGCTCGCAAGCTCTTCCGGGAGGCTGGAGAATCCGACGGGCTCGAAATCGGTGCAGTTGACCACTACAGCATACACCGGTTCGAACCGCCTGGATGTCGCTGTGGATATAGACAAGGTGGTCACAGAGGAGATGGAGGGCCTCTACCTGGAGTTCCCGTTCGACCTGGACAAGCCGACCGCCCGCGTCGGCATCCCGTTCGTCTGGATGGATGCGGTTAAGGACAGGCTGCCATGCACCTGCACCGATTTCTTCTCCATAGACAGGGCCGTGGACCTGAACGACGGCCGGCGCGGAGTGATGTTCGCGGCGGTAGAGGCCCCACTGGTCGAATTCGGCAAGATAACGACGGATGCCTGGTCGGAGAACCTGACCGTCGAGAAACCCATCATCTACTCCTACGTGATGAACAACTACTGGTTTACGAACTACCAGTTCTCGCAGGGCGGGCCGCACAC
>DATKXU010000058.1:0-24690 GCA_035528905.1 Armatimonadota bacterium | reverse complement strand
ACGCTCTCATTATGGTCCGGGCGACCGGGCCTCCCGGCCATGCTGCTTCCCCAAATCCGCGGGCAGGAAACACTACTCTGGGGACGATGTCAGTCTGCTGAAACGGCATCGAGGCCGATGCGCCGGGCGAATTCGCATTGCGCATCCACTGGGAGAAGTTCTCACTGTGAGGAAGTGGTAGCGCCAGGGGGAGTTGAACCCCCGCCGCGGCCTTGAAAGAGCCGTGTCCTAACCGTTAGACCATGGCGCCATGTTCAAACCCAAAAGACGCCCGCCGACGGCGGACGACCGCTATAAGTATACCAGATTCTCCCCCGCATCGCAACACAGCATCCCACCGATCGAAAACCAGTTGAGCAGAAGCTCGTTGTATGGAAAGAGTTCTACAGAAGTAGCATCTGTCCCAAAGCAGGTGGGCGGGATGTGACAGAGGGATGATAGAACGAGTAACGATGTGGCGCACGCGCGAAAATCCTTGACTTTTCGCCGATTCTGTGCTACTATTTGCTTGTAGAAATGCACGGTAGTCCTGGAAGGGCCAGGGTCGGGATCAGTCTATCGCAGTAGGTGCGGTGACGCTGGAAGTCTCGCGTCGCTGTAATACCTATAGGGTTTTCCTGTTCGCAGGATCATTCGTAGGAGTCACCGATGGAGCTTGAACGTTTCAAAGGAAATCCTGTGCTCTTGCCCACAGAGAAGTGGTGGGAGAATAAGGCCGTTTTCAATTGCGCGGCAGCCCGTTCCAATGGCAGAGTCCATATTCTGTATCGCGCAATCGGGGATGATGGTGTGTCCCGCTTTGGGCATGCAACCAGCGTAAACGGCCTGGCCGTTGTGGAACGAGAAGAGGCTCCAGCCTATCAGTCAGTCGGCGACGAACTGGAAAAGCTGGGGGTGGAAGATCCAAGGATTACCCGCATTGGAGACACGTACTACATAACATATACGGGCGTGTCGCTGAACCCTTGCTGCGAACCTAATCCTTCCATATTCAACTCGGTGCAGTACCGGTGCCGCGTCGGGCTACTGTCCACCAGGGATTTCGAGACTTTCAAGAAGCATGGGTGCATCCTCCCGAATATGGACAACAAGGATGCAGTCCTGTTCCCCGAGAAGATCAAGGGTAAGTACGTGATGCTGCATCGGACCTTCCCAAACATCTGGATGGCTTACTCGGATGATCTGACAACGTGGCACGACCACAGGCTGCTCATGCGCGTGCAGCCCGGCTCGTGGGATTGCAACAGAATCGGCGCAGGTGCACCGCCCATAAAGACCGAATATGGGTGGCTCAACTTCTATCACGGCGTTGATCATCGGCGGAACTACAGGCTCGGGATTCTGCTGCTCGACCTAGACGATCCGTCGAAGATACTCGGACGTTCCGCTGAGCCGGTCCTGAGCCCTGAGGCGAGCTACGAGAAGATAGGCTTGGTTCCGAACGTAGTCTTCACCTGCGGTGCAGTGGAGATGGACGGGCATTACTTCGTCTACTACGGCGGCGCGGATAAGGTTATCGGCCTAGCCACAATGGACCGTTCGGACCTGAAGAGGGTCAGGTTTGAGATGCCTCGGTAGGCAGCTAAGCCACAGCACAGTACGGCAACTTCCGAAGAGCCCGCAGTGCGGGCTCTGTTCTTGTAAGCTATAAAGCACAAAAAGCAACGCACCGCGTCTGGACGCTAGTCGCCAGCTGCTAGACAACAGAGGAAGAGCACCTCTCTTTCCCTAGCCTCTACTCCCCAGCTTTCGCAATGCGGCACGTTGCTTCTGCTCTTCGACCGCGCCTTCGGAGTTAGCTGACGGGCTTGGACCGAAAAGCTGTCCTACTCGCGCTCCCTGCGAGATTCGCCCCATCTGCTACAAGAGAACGGTTCCCCCGATTTCCTTTCCGGAAACTCGGCGCCTGATTGTGCTCTACTATGACCACATACGCTCAGATCTGTCATGCCCTTAATGCAGAATTTTCCGGCAGCTTGGAAAGTTGATCGCGAATCGGACGCTGAGCGCCTATTTCCGTTCCGCATACGGCGCGCAGAGCGGATCGCCGATCACGATGTCCCGCCAGAATATCAGACGCGAAGCCATATAGAAGCTCTCGGCCAGGTTGAAGCCGGACAGGTAGCTGTCGAAGAGAATCCTTGGGTCCGCGACTGCGCCGAGCGTGGGCTCCGCTACGTATCCCTTCACTCCGGTGACACCGGCTTCTATCAGGTCCGCGATCAACGATTGGCCGCCGGTCATGCGATCGAACGTCCGCGCGCTGGTGGAGACGGCAGTTTCGGCAATCGCGCCGGGGTGAAACTTGCTCGACTTGTACTTCTCGACGTTGAAAGCGGCATCGTTGCTGCCCCAGGAGAAATAGCCCATCAGGCCCGTACGCCCGCCGACAAACTCCTCGCTGTCGTCCAGATACGAAACACGGCCCTTCTTGAGAATCAGATCATGCGCCTGATCCATGGCACGGTTAACCGACACGTAGCCCTGCGTGTCGCGCTGAGGTGTCTTGTCGAAAAGGAAGACCCCTTTCTCCGGCTTAGCTGCGACGGCGCGGTCCACCAGGGCCTTTGCATCCTTCGCCGTGTATCCATCGAGGCGCGTGGCGAGGTAGAAGCCGTACTTTGCATACGAGAAGTGCTCCTTCTGCCCGAAATAGGTATTGGGCACTTTCAGTTTTGGATCGTCGAAGGGCAGCACCCGGTCCATGCACATCAGCAGCCCGTCAACTGACCAGCCCTGGGTGACCCTTATTGGCACTCCCTTCGTAAGGACGAGGTAATCCACATACCTCTTCAACCCCTTATTCGCGAGATGAGCCTTCACGGGCTTCTCGATGAGGGTCTGGTACTCGGCGAGCTGTACGGTCTCTGTCGCCGGGCACTTGATGTGAACCACGTTCTTCGCTGGAACTCTGCGTTTTGCAACATAGTAGGCCCCGATTTGCCTGGAGACAGGGCTGTTGTCGTTGATAATCACCACTACGTTTCCAGGCTTTGCACACCACGCCGCAGCAGGCAGGAACAGCCCCACGAGGGACACTAGGGCGCATATGGAACGGTGCTTCATCGTTCTCTACCTCATCAATTGCGACTCGTGTTTCATGTTATCCCACCTGTTGCAGTGGGCGGATAGCAGCGGAGACCGCCTGCAGCGCCATTCCCGGTGGCACGGTCTCGACATCTCCGCTCTCTAACTATTCTAGCACATCCGGGGCGATGCTGCTAGTCAGAGAAGTCAGGGGGAGGTGCGTGTAATCTTTGTGGGTAAACCGCCCTGGCGCCGGGGTGAATCCCTTCCGCCTGAGGCGGACTTCGGCGACCAACTCCGCTGAAGCGGACTCACAGCCCCGTTGCTCCTCGACTGTTCGCCGAATAGCCCGGTTCCTGAGGTCCGGGAGTATTCCAGGCTGAACAAACAGGAAGACTCAAGGAAATGTCTAATGCTCCTATAGGAGTTGTCTACGGAAACGGGCAGGGCCAACCAATTGCCGGAATTGAAGAATACAGGAGCGGTGCTCAGAGCGGTATGAAGGTCGTACTTTTGCAGCCGCGATTTGACGAACCCGAACCGTTGGCTTCCAGGACCGAGAGCCTTGGGCTGGGTTACATCGCGTCTGTGCTGCGGCGGGATGGGCACGAGGTCGAGCTGCTCGACGCTCAACTTCGGAACCTTACCCGCAAGGAGACGGTTCAGGAGGTTCTGGCGCGCGAATTCGACTGTCTGGGAATCACGGCAGCGGACGCGCACAAGAAGACGCTCATCTCCACCGTGCGAGCCGTCCGCAGGAAGAGAAGGAATGCCATCATAGTCGTGGGCGGCTATCTCCCGACGCTGAGCATGGAGCAGCTACTCGCCGCATGCCCCGAGATTGATTTTGTGATTCGCGGCGAAGGCGAGACAGTTGCCTCCGATGTATTCGGGCGGATTTCCCGCAGCGAGGAATGGCGCGACACGCCCGGCATAGCGTTCCTGAAAGATGGCGCGCCAGTTCTGAACCAGCCTCCTCCACTCATAAAGGATCTCGATTCTCTTCCCTTCCCGGCACGGGATGCGCTCAATCAGTCGGTCGCACCTGCGCCGGCGCTGGTTTCGAGCAGCCGCGGCTGCTATCATCGCTGCGCATTCTGCTGCATACACACTTTCTACGGCGTCTCCGGCAGCCGCGTGCCCCGTTATCGCTCTCCTGAAAGCGTTGTCAATGAGATCGAGTCCGTCGCCGCTGCCACCGGCATCAAGAAGATCGGGTTCGTGGATGACGATTTCGTCGGCCCGGGAGCCAAGAACCGCGAGCGCGTGACCAGGATTGCGGAGGAGATCAGGGCACGCAAACTGGGCATCACATTCTCGGCCGAGTTCCGGGCGGACGAGATTGATGACGACCTTCTGAAGGTCCTGAAGGAAGCTGGCCTCACGCGTGTCCTTATCGGCATCGAATCCGGCGTCCAGCGGCAGCTTGGCACCTATAACAAGCGCATTACGGTCGAGCAGAACAGACGCGCGATTGAGACAGTAAGACGCGCCGGCCTCGACTTCTCCGCGGGCTTCATAATGCTCGACCCTTACGTCACGGTGGACGAGATAGAACAGAATCTGCGCTTCATGCGCGAGACGGGGCTATCCGGGCGGGCCAACATTGCATCTGTGCAGTCCATGATGAGGCTGAAGATCTTCCACGGGCTGCCGCTGACCGAACAGCTTCGACAGGAAGGCCTGCTGCGCGAGAAGGGATTGCATCTGGACTACGTCTTCAAGGACGCGCAGTTCAGGCAGATCTACAGGATGATCACCGCGCTCGGCACGTGTTCAAAGCCCCTGAAATGCCTGCGCAGGCTGTTCGCAAGACGGACTGCCGCATAAACAGGCGTTCCCGGAAGCGTCGGCAGAGCTAAGGAGGCGTCTGCAATCGGAGCAGATCGAGTAGTCCATCGCCTGGTCATCATCGTCCTCGACGGAGCGGGCATCGGAGCCATGCCCGACGCAGCGGAATACGGCGACGAGGGGAGCAACACACTTGTCAACACGGCAATGGCACTGGGCGGCCTTGACCTCCCGAACCTGCAGCTAATGGGGCTGGGCAATCTGGCGTCAATTCCGGGGGTGCCGCCGCGACCCGACTGCAGCGCCGCGTATGGCATCATGCTCGAAAAGTCCAAAGGCAAGGACACGATCATCGGCCACTGGGAGATGGCCGGGCTGATTACCGAGCGCCCGTTTCCGGTCTACCCGCACGGCTTCCCAAAGGAGGTCATCGAGGCATTCGAGAAGGCCATCGGACATGAGGTCATCGGCAATTACCCGGCTTCCGGCACTGCGATCATCGAGCAGCTAGGCGAGGAGCACATGCGCACCGGCAAGCCGATCGTTTACACATCAGCCGACAGCGTCTTCCAGATCGCGGCGCATGAGGAAGTCATCCCGGTCGAGCGGTTGTACGATATGTGCCTGAAGGCCCGGAGGATTCTGACCGGCGAGCACAACGTCACCCGCGTCATCGCCCGGCCGTTTCTCGGGCAACCGGGGAGTTTTCGGCGGACCGAGCGAAGGAGGGACTTCTCGATACCGCCGCCCCGTCCGACCGTTCTCGATGCCCTCTGCAATGCCGGATACGGCGTGATCGGCATAGGGAAGATTGGCGATGTCTTCGCGTACCAGGGGATCAGGGAGGCGATCCACTCCGCGGGCAACCTGGACGTCATCAATCAGACGGTCGCCGGCATCCATGCCGCCGGGCCGGGGCTGATCTTCTCGAACTTGGTTGACTTCGATACTCTATACGGGCACCGGAACGACCCGAAGGGGTTTGCATTCGGCCTTCGGGAGTTCGACGAGCACCTGCCGGAGATTCAGGAAGCGATGCGGCCGGATGACCTGCTGATAATAACCGCCGACCACGGCGTTGACCCCACTACGCCGAGCACCGACCATTCCCGGGAGAAGGTTCCGCTTCTCGTTTGGGGAAAGAACGCGGCCCGATGCGTGAATCTCGGCGAGCGGGAGACTTTCGCCGACATCGCCGCCACGATCGCCGATCTCTTCGGCCTCGCTCCCTGGCCTGCGGGAACGAGCTTTGCAGGAGGGATATAGGGAAAACATGAAGGTATGGCAGTTTGGGTGTGTGGGGGAATCCGGACTCCCAAACTCCCACACTCCCACACTCCCACACTCCCATACATAGCCATGCGAGTTTGCGACATAATCCTGAAGAAGCGAAACGGCGAGGAGCGGGTTCTTATCCCAGTATATGCGGCAGTGGAGCCGGAGTAGACACTGCATCTGTCCGGCGTGGCAGGGATCTCCGCAGGCGGCGGCTTTAGGCGCTTCGAGTTGTGCTATCATGGGTACATAAACCGCCTGGCACCGGGTAAGAGCCGGTCACGGGTTCTTGGCAGGGGTCGAAGCTTTACAGACCGGGATGGGAGGACAAATGCGGGTGCCGGCCCGCGCCGAGGGATCGTGTTGCCACCGGATGGCTTTGAGCTTTCCCCTAAATTTGCGGTGGAGGCGTTGCGCGCCCAGTCTCGTGCAGACAGCAAGCGATTTCGCAAGTGAAACAGCAACCTGTGCAGCGGATATCTTGGTCGCCCCGGCGGCTCTTTGCAAGATCAGCCGCGCGGCTTGATGGAGACACGGGTTCATGAGCCTCAGCGCTTGGGAATGGCAATTCGTGGCGAGGTGCGAGTTACCCTGCGCGGAGTAAAGCCTTGCCAGAGCGGAGTATCCTTCGGCCCAGAATGGACTCCGACAATCTCTTTGCCGTACGGCGGTGATAGGGCGCTCCAGCGACCGGCCTGCGAACGACAGACGAAGATAGGCGCGGTATTGGTTCAATGCCTCCTCCCTGTCTCCTTCGGCTTCGGCAAGCATGGCAAGCTCGCGATGCACCTCAGCCGGCGCGTCGGGGAGCGACGAGGCTTTTCCCAAGCTTATCTTGGCGGCAGGCCGGTTGTTCTTGCGAAGGGCGATTCTGCCGAGGCCGTACCACCCGAGTGCGTCACGCTCGTTTAGCTCTGTCGCCTCTGCATAGATCTTCTCCGCCCGCTCGAGATCTCCGCGAGCTTCGAGGACCAATCCGACCTTGCCGATAGAGGATGCATAGGCGGTGTCGAGTTCAACCGCGCGGAAATAGGCTTCCCTGGCCTCTGCCGGCTTGCCGGCGCGTAGATCTGCAAGCGCGCGCCATTGATGCAGTGAAGCGTCGAGCGGGTTTTCGTCTTCAGCGGCCTGTCTGAGTTCCGCATGTTTGGCCCTCTCGCCGTCCAGCAAGGCTTCGGCCATGCTCCTTTTCAACTCCACATAAGCCGATGCCCGATCGGGCTGGTCCGCGGCCAAGACTGCTGCTATATCGTCACCAAGGTGCTTCCAAATGACCGGCGTGTATCCCCCTTCTACCGAGTAGCAGATAGTCACCTTCTCGGCCCTGCGTGAGAGATCGGCGAGTTTGCCGGCCAAGTTGGCAGGCCACATCCATGGTCTGTCTGGCACATCATGCCAACTGCTGACGGCAGGTTCCCTCAGGAGCAGGTAGTCAACATCAATGTCCAACAGCACTCGGGCGTTCGCCGAAGGAAGCGATTGCAGGCAGCAGGCGGTCACCGGCCGGCCATATAGCATGACGCGGCCTATCCGCTCGTCGGGCTTGAACCAATACCGCCCGCCGCCGGTAGTTATGGCGAGAATTTTCAGATGGGTGCGTATGTTCTCCAGGCCTGCTCGCGATTCCCAGGTGGGATCTGGAACCACCCAATAGATTTCACGCGCTATGCCCTCCTTCAGTGACCAGCGAAGGTAGTTGGAGGCGCACGGTACCTGCAGATCCGAGATTTCAAAAAGGTCGTGGTGAGCATCTACGTGGATAATCGCCGCGTCGGCGATGGCGGCCTTCTTCCAAATGTAGTACGCCGCGTCGTGCGTGTCGAAGATCGCAATACGGGGCACAAGCCATTGAAGCACAGCTAACAACTCCTCAATAGCAGCCTCTAACGCCTTATTATTCCATGCTTGCTTGCTATAATCCTGCCGGATTTTGGCTTGATAGGGCGGCGAATGAGGCTGCGGAACATCAACTCTGAGGAATTTTGCCGCCGACGGAGAAATTTGGCATTGGGGTATATGTCATAACCTCTTCATCAGGCGGTCGGTGTTGTGATATGAGTGTGTGCGACATCATTTTGAGGAAGCGGGACGGGTGCGTCCTGACTTTTGAAGAAATCGAGTTCATCGTCGGTAGCTATGCACGCGGCGAGGCGCCGGACGCACAGATGGCCGCGTGGCTCATGGCGGTCTACTTCCGAGGCATGACGCCGGAGGAAACCGCCGAGCTCACTATGGCGATGGTGCATTCGGGCCGGACGCTTGATCTCAGCGCAATTCCCGGCATCAAGGTGGACAAGCACAGCACCGGCGGCGTGGGAGACAAAACTACGCTGGTGCTCGTGCCTCTCCTCGCGGCGGCCGGAGTGCCCGTCGCCAAGATGTCCGGACGATCCCTGGGGCATACCGGCGGCACCCTCGACAAGCTGGAGGCGATCCCCGGCTTCTGCGTGAATCTCTCCCCTGAGCAGATCGTGGATCAGGTAAAGCGCATCGGAGCCGCAATTGCCGGTCAGACAGCCGAGCTAGTGCCTGCCGATAAGAAGATTTACGCGCTTAGGGACATCACCGCAACCGTTGACTGCGTGCCTCTCATTGCCGCAAGCGTGATGAGCAAGAAGATCGGCTCCGGCGCGGACGCCATCGTGCTGGACGTGAAGGCCGGCTCCGGCGCGTTCATGAAGACTGCAGGGGAAGCCGCCGAGCTCGCTCGGCTGATGGTGGATATCGGAAAGCAGGTTGGAAAGGCCACCGTCGCCGCGATCACCAACATGGAGCAGCCGCTCGGCCGGGCGGTCGGGAACGCCCTGGAGGTCAAAGAGGCTGTCGAGACGCTGAAAGGCGGTGGTCCCGACGATCTGGTCGAGCTGTGCGGCATCCTCGGGGGCATCGCCATTGCTCTCGGCGGCAAGGCATCCACGCGCGAAGAAGGGGAGCGAATCATCCGCCGGCTGCTCGCAAACGGCAGCGGTGCCGCCAAGTTCCGCGAGATCATCGAGGCCCAGGGCGGCAATCCGGCCGTCGTGGATGACGACTCGCTGCTTCCGGCGGCTCCACTTGTGGAGCCGATTAAGTCACCGAGAACCGGATATGTCGCCCGGGTGGATGCGTTCCGGATCGCCTGCGCCGCAACTGCATTAGGCGCCGGGCGCGGGGAACCCGGTGCGGTGCCCGATCCATCGGTCGGAGTCTACCTCTTCAAGAAGATCGGCGACTACGCCTCCAAAGGCGAACCCCTTGTAGAAATCCATGCGAGCGATCGGGCATCGGCGGACCTGGCCGCTGAGTCGGCGCTTGCGGCGTATACCTTCAGCCGGAAACCACCTGATCCCCAGCCTCTAGTGTATGAAGTCATCGGGTGAGACCGCAGACGCGAAAGAGCTTTTCCTGTCCACTCTCCACGTCCACGGCCTACTGTCTAGTCTCCCCTTGCCCCTACGTGTTATAATGATGCGGGATAGAATAGCTTGGAGGAGAAACGCTTGCCATGGCTTCGAAAAGTGAGATTCTACATCAGCTAGTCGAGATGTCGCACCGGCTCGGAGAGGAGTCCCGCGGCCTGGTGATCCTTGGCGAGGGGAATACCTCAGCCAGGATCGGCGATGACACCTTCTACGTGAAAGCGAGCGGAATACAGCTCGGCACTATCCCCGCAGACGGCTTCGTGGAGGTAGACTTTGCCAAGGTTCTGGAGATGCTCGAATACCCGGAGCTAACGGACGAGCAGATCAAGGCGCGCCTGAGGGCCGCGACAGTTGACCCCAAGGCCGTGCTCATGCCGTCAATTGAGACCGTGTTCCACGCGTACCTTCTCAGCCTGCCGGGGGTTGACTTCGTCGGGCACACGCACCCGGTCTCGGTGAACGCAATTCTGTGCTCGAATGGATGGTGCGACGCCACCCAGGGGCGGCTGTTCCCGGACGAGATCGTCTGCTGCGGCCTGGCGCCAGCCTACGTGGAATACACCGATCCCGGCGTACCGCTCGCTCGACGCATTCGCGAGGTCGTGACGGATTACATCGAGGAGAAGAGAGAGAGGCCCAAGGCGATTCTCATGCAGAACCACGGCCTGATCGCAATTGGTTCCTCTGCAAAGGAAGTCGAGAGCATAACGATTATGTGGGACAAGACTGCCAGAGTTACGCTGGGGACGTTCCAGTTCGGCGGCCCGAACTATCTTTCGAAGACCCATGTGGAGCGCATACACACCCGCCCGGACGAGGCGCAGAGGAAGAAGCTGATCGAAGGCAAGTGAGTCGTGAGTGGTCAGTTTCCGGAGTCACCCCTCACACACCAGGAGCACATGCATGAAAGATGTCCTGCAGGCGTACAAGAATGTCTCGTACGACCTGCCGCAGAAGATATTTGCCTGGCACCTGTACGGCGCCGGGATGGAGAACTTCGGCAAGGACAGGAAGCCCGCTCAACTGCCCATGCCGAAATACGGGCCTGACGAGCTGCTGGTCCGCGTGGACGCCGTGGGCATCTGCTTCAGCGACATCAAGGTCATCAACCAGGGGAACCAGCACCCGCGCGTCACCGGCCGCGATCTGACCAATGATCCGGTGACGCTTGGGCATGAGGCATCCGTCACGGTGGTCGGGATCGGCGAGAAGCTCAAGGAACGGTTCCGAATCGGTCAGCGGTTTATCGTGCAGGCCGACGTCTTCTACCGGGGAAAGAGCATGGCCTTCGGATACGTCCTGGCGGGCGCGCAAGCCCAGTATCAAGTGCTCACGAAGGAGCTTCTGGACGGCGACGAGGGATGCTACCTGCTCCCGCTTGCGGATTCCACCGGCTATGCCGAGGCCGCCCTGACAGAGCCCTGGGCTTGCGTAGTCGCCAGTTATCGGATTACCCGGCGTCCGTCTGTCAAACCCGGCGGAGTGCTCTGGATCATCGGCACACCCGGCGACGACGGCGACTACTCGCTGGACTCGAATACGGATCCAAGGCTGGTCATCGCCACCGATCTCAACTGGCCGATACTCGATCAACTAAGGTTCTGGTCGGAGGCCGGGCGCTTTGAGCTTGTCGAGTCGCCTTCGTTCGCATCCGTTGATCTTGAGGCGTTCGCGGCGGAATACGGCGGCTTTGACGATATCATCGTGCTTGGCGCGAATGCACCCATCGTCGAAAGGGCAGCACAGTTCCTGGGGAAAGACGCGATTATGAACATCGTCGCTTCAGAACCGCTCGACAGGCCCGCGAAGATTGATGCGGGCAAGGTCCATTACCAGAACCATGCATACATCGGCACGACGAGCCGGCATATCGGGACCGCTTACGAGCCTGTCCGCATCCCGAGCGAGCTTCGACCCGGCGGCACAGCATGGTTTATCGGCGCAGGGGGACCCATGGGCCAGATGCACGTCCAGCGGGCCGTCGAGCTGGAAAACGGGCCGTCGAAGGTTCTGGCGACCGACATTGACAGCGAGCGCCTGAATAGCGTGAAGGAGCGGTTTACGCCGATTGCCGCGCGCCGGGGAGTCGAACTCCGCGCGGTCAATCCGGACGAGATGACCAAGCAGGATTTCGACCGTCTGGTGGAGGAATTCACCGGCGGCAGGGGATTTGACGACATAGTCGTGCTCGCGCCGGTGCCTACTCTCATCGAGGAGGCAGCGCCCCACCTCGCCGATCAGGGCCTGATGAATATTTTCGCCGGTGTCCCCATCGGCGCCATAGTCAGCCTCGATCTGACGGGCGTCTACACCAGGCAAGTTCGCTTTGTCGGGAGCAGCGGCTCGAAGCTCAGCGATTTGAAAGACACGCTCGACGCCGCCGAGTCCGGTCAGCTCTCGACCAACACCTCTGTCGCCGCCATCGGCGGGATTGAGGCGTCGTGGGATGGAATGCTCGCGGCGAAGGAAGGCCGGTTCCCCGGCAAGATCGTCATCTACCCGCAGATCAGGGGACTGGAGCTCACCGCGGTGTCGGATTTGAAGAACCGCCTGCCGAACGTCCATGCGAAGCTCACCGACGGCATGTTCTGGAACCGCGAGGCAGAGGACGAGCTTCTGGGGAGTATGCTCACAATCGCCCCCTAAACCCGCTAGGCTAGGGCGCAAGCCTACAAGTGTAGTACTCGCTGAACCGATGTCAAACCTAGTTGCGTGTCTGACTAGTTGCTGTGCTCCTCATCCACCATCCACCAAGTGTCGACCTCATAGTGCTGCCTGGACGCACAGGTATAGACCTTGCCCTGGGCATCTTTATACTGGATGGCAATCTCAAGCTGCGGCGGATTGGATTTCCCAGCAGCAATACTCTCTTCCACCATCGCAGCGATGTTCGACAGCCTAGGGTCCATGGACTTTCCCGGTCCGAGCATCGGCTGATATTGGTGCTCCGGCTCGTCATCCCAGCTCGTCTTGATCTCAACGGTCACGTCGGTTGCGTCTGCCAAGCCGGAATTGCTGAGAGGTAGAATAATGGTATCGGGAACCACGCAGCCTCTAAAAACAGAGGTCACCTGGTTATAAGCTCGGTGGACTCTCAGAATGGGACGAGCACCTGATATTTGGGCCCGCATTATATCGCGAATCGTCCGATTGTCACGAGCGTACCAGAGTGCGCCACCCGCCGCCAGTAGAAGCGCGCCAGTCTGGATGCACATCAAGATAAAGGTCGGCAATTCATATGTAGTCATGGGAAATCACCTCAGCTTTGCTGATTTTCTGTTGATGAGGCACAAGATGCAAGCTATCGTTACCGTTTCGTCGGTCGACCCAGCATCTCCTTCCTCTCTGCGGGACCGCCGTTTCCGCAAGATGAGCTCGCGCGGGGTCTGACTGCACCCCGCGCCTTGTCCAACGCCACACTGCCAGGGGTGGGAGATGAAGAGGTAAAGCGATGGCAGACCGCCGCTATGGAATAAATGCCTTACCTGTGGTATAATCAGGCAAGTTAGCGAAGCAGATCTGCAATTATCGAGGGAGTGGATCATAGTGTACGAACTTGAGAAGTCTGCGGTACCGGATTGGCAGAGTACGCAGAATTGGTGGTTTCCCACGGCGGTAAATACCAACTGCCCGTTCTGCGCCGTGCTAGCAAGTTTCACCCCACAAAGCATCACTTACGATAATAATAGAAAGACCCTGGGTGCGACGTCAAAATGCCCATCATGTGGGGAAACTGTTTACTTTTGGGTCATCAATCCCGGTCCAGCGAATGATTCAAGCAAGAGGGGGGACGGAACCCTCGCGATCTTTCCTGCCCCTCAGCGACCGCGCCAGCCGATCGAAGGCGAGAACCTGATGCCAGCACGCATTCGCAAAGCGTACCACGGCTGTCTAGGGGTTTATAACGCGGGAGTTTGGAGCGCTACCGCTACACTTTGTCGGCGTACCTTGGAAGGCATTGTTGCCGATTTACTGCCAGAGCCTGAACGCAAGGGCGGGCTTGCGGAGCAACTTAACAAACTGAGCGAGTCTGTTGATCTATCAAAGCCACTGATTACCCTCTCCGAAGCTCTGCGCCAAGGGGGAAACATTGGTGCTCACTTCGATCTGGACAAGGAACCAGATCAAGAGACAGCGCAGGCTATGTTGGACCTCATCGAGTATCTTCTGGAATACGTGTACACCCTGCCTAAGATGGTACAGGCTTTGAACCAAAGGCTTACGGCGCTTAGCAAGAAGCATAGTGGCAACAGCAACTGACCGAGGCCTTGCAGATAAGGGATGAGATAGTAGAAGAGGTTATTGGCTATTTGCCGGTTAGTCGAGCCACTACAACTGAGGGGTCGCTGGCTGTTACGCCCAAGCGGTCTAGCAAAGCTTGATCCCTTGGCTACACTCCGCTATGTCCCCGTCTTGCCACATCGCCATGTCTCTCTTTCCCACTCGGCGGGCACTTGTCCTTGACAGCCTTCCCCGCGCGGGTTAATATTACTTGTCCCGCGGATTCACAAGTCGGGAACTGCAGTCTGCGGTGTCTCTTCGATCCACGAGTACGAGTAGGAGTAGGAATATGGAGAAGCGGTTGCCTGGACAGGCTGCCATTGTCACCGGAGCGGGGCAGGGATTGGGAGAGGCTGTCGCGCGGAGATTGGCCGCCGAGGGAGCGAAGGTCGTCGTCGCGGATATCAACTTCGATACTGCTCAGGCCGTGGCAAAGGATATCGAGGCCGAATCGGGCGTCCGCGCGATACCGGTGAAGGTGGATGTGACCGACGACCAGCAAGTCGCCGATATGATCGAGAGAACCGTCAAGGAGCTGGGCAAGCTTGACATTATGGTCTGCAACGCCGGGATCCTGAAGGCGGGAGAGGCCGTCGAGTTCGCCACCGCTGATTGGCGGAAGGTCATTGATGTCAACCTGGTCGGCTACTTCATCTGCGCCCGCGAGGCGGCAAAGGCCATGATCCCCCGGAAGAGCGGCGTCATAATCCAGATCAACTCCAAATCAGGCAAGAAGGGCAGCTTCAAGAACTCCGCCTACGCGGCGAGCAAGTTCGGCGGGATCGGCTTGACTCAGAGTTTGGCTCTCGAGCTCGCGCCGGCGGGCATCCGCGTAAACGCCGTCTGCCCCGGCAACCTGCTCGACTCGCCTCTATGGGTTGACAGCCTCTACGAGCAGTACGCGGAGCGCTGGCACATGACGGTGGAAGAGGTCCGCCGCAAGTACGAGGAGCAGGTCCCGCTCGGCCGCGGATGCACCTACGAGGACGTGACGAACGTTGTGGTCTTCCTCGCCTCGGACCAGGCGAGTTATATGACCGGGCAGGCGCTCAACGTCACCGGCGGGCAGGAGATGCGGTAGCCGAGGGAGAAACAGCTATCTGGCCGCGTAACAAGGGGTTTTGTTGATATCGCCTGCCGGAGGTGAATCAGATGCTTACCGCTCTGGCCCGACTGGTTGTGGGAATCTACGTAGGGGCTCTCCTGGTTGGCCCTGGGCCGTTCGGGTTTGCGTCCTTGCCATTCCGCACTCGCAGTATTGCCTTCGCAACAACGCTGATGGTGGTGTTGCTGATAATTCCCTGGATGGCGGCCGGATTTATCGCCGGGCGCCGGATTGGTGCTCTCGCAGGGCTGCTGGGATTGTTCCTGTTACAATGGCAACCCGTGTCTGTCCTGAGGACGCTTGGTTTTCCACCCTCGGACGTCCTTTCGATTCTGATTTATCTCCTCGCTATTCTAATAGGAGCGGTACTTGTCGCGGGTTCGGGCTGGCTCGGAGGATGGCTTTCATCGCGCTTGGAAGTGGGCAAAGCTCTGAATGGCTGGCGGCACTGGCGAATAGCCGGCCTGGTCGTCCTGCTTCTCGCGGCTTACACCTACACGATAGGGCCAGGCGTGGCGCTCAACACACTGCGCGCGAGATTTGGAACCCCCAAGCCGGTTCGCTCAGGAGCAACGATTAAGGCTAAGGCCTATGCTGCAGGCGTGTACGCAGGCGTGGACGGTATAACTGCGAACAGATGGGGCTTCCCCGATACTTACTATACGGATCCAACCGGCCTCGTGTTCCTATACAAGATCAACCTCGACTAGACACAGGACTCCCGCTCGGACGCGGCTACGCGCTCATGAGGCATTGGGCTCCTGGGCTTCGGGCCGCACCGCCTCCGGGTCGAATGACTGGGCTAAATCGGGGATCACGGCTTGGACTTCCATAATCCTTACCTTGCCCCGCAGAGCCGGCAGGACCATCTCGATCGCCTTCGATTCACTCTCCGCCTCCACAATAACGCGGCCTGTGTGGTCGCGCGAGACGCAGCTCCAGTAGGTTCCGTCGAGCAGATCCTCCGAACGGGGCTCGACGTCGTCCAGCGCCTCCGCGCACTCACTTGGACTGTCCGACAGCTCGATCACATACTGCGGCATGGGTAACCTCCTTCGCAGTATCCGGCTCAGCAGGAGCTTCGCCCTCCCAGAGCTTCGCCCTCCCTTGAGTTATACCAGGCCCGATTGCGCCAGGCGTTTCAGAAATGCCGCCGTACGCCGCGCGGAAGAGTTCCCGACGGGGCATTCGAGCAGCTCAGCTTTCAGACACGCCAGGTCGGCAGGGCGCTCGACGCTGTACCATTCAGGCAGCCGATACCAACCGAGCCCCAGTTCGGCAGCGTGCTCGATGCTCTTTTCCGGGACGTCAGTTGCGTTCCAGTCCATATCCGCGAACAGCTCGGGATGGAGCGAAGTCATTCCGACCAGGTAGCAGCCGCCATCGCTCAATGGTCCGATTACAAAGTCCACCCCGCCTGATGCCAGGGCGTCGAAGGCCAGTTCCAGGCCGCGCGCAGGCAATGTCGGGCAATCAGTCCCAATGATAACAACCGCCCTCCCCGGCTGGCACAGCCGCCGGAAGCATCGCCCCATCTGCTCGCCAGCGTCTCTACCCTTCTGCAGTAGGAATCCGGCGGCATGGGGAGCAGCGTTCTGGAAGAAAGTGCGAGACCCGGCAGGCGTGTAGGAGATGACCAGCTCTACGTCGGGAACCGCCGACGCCTTCTCCAGGACATCGAGCACGAAGCACTCGTGGAGCGGTGCAGCGGTCTGCGGATCCAGCGGCGGACACAGCCGCGTCTTGACTTCGCCGGGTATAGGGGCTTTTGCCATCACAACCAACGTTCTGCGCATAAGCCAATCACCAGTCCGCCCAAGGCGTGATCGCCAGTCGTCAGCCAACCGTATGACCCACTGACGACTGACCACTACGAGGGTGCTCTGCCGATCACGTTCTCCAGGACGACGGCCAGCTCCTCACTTCCCTTCACAGGCTCTCGGCAGACGTTCCGAACGCACACGTAAGCGACCGGTTTCTCAGCCGCCTCATAAGTCAATTCGCCAATGGTCAAGGGGTCCTCGGCCGGGTCGAGTACCTGAACCAGCTTCTGCGGCTCGTAGGTGTGGAGGCTCGTTTCGAGCATCTCCTGGGTCTCCTTGTCATCCCGTCTTCCGACAACTACTATGCGCACTGGAGAGCTCATGAACAGGTCGAGAGCCAGGGCATACCCCGCACCGATGATGCTCTCGGCGATCTTCGGGTAGGCGCCCGCCTTCAGTGTCCGCTCGGCCAGTCCCCGATAGGTGTAGCAGCCAGTCAGGTAGTGCAACTGCGTGAGAAGCCGGACCGCCGCCACGTTCTCATCGAACGGCTTATGCCGCTCCAGGAGTCCGCCCCTGGCGCCGGGATCGAACGTCTCGAAGTAGAAGCCGCCGTCCACCACGTCCTGAAGCTCCGCTGCCATGAAGCCGACAAGCTCCTCGGCCTTGGCGAGATACGTTCTGTGGCCGGAGGTCTGATACGCATCCACGAGCGCCTGAGCGAAATAGACCTGATCCGAAAGCAACCCGAACAGCCTCGCTTGATCGTCGGTGTAGTGACACATCCGCCCGTCGCGCATGCTCTCGCTAAGGATGCGGTCAATGGTCTTGAGCGCGAAGTCGCGCGCATGCCTGTCGCCAGTCACATGATACAAGCGGAAGTAGGCCGACGCCATCATCCCGTTGCAGTCCGTGTAGATCGTCTTGTCTACGTAGGGCACTCCTATCGCCAGCCGCTCGTCTTCACCTTTGGGAAAGTACTCCTCCCCAGGCACGAGATCAGCATTCGGATCATTGCCCCCTATGTCCGCATCCTGGCTGCCGTAGAGCCCTCCCCTCTCCTGATCGGACAGGAACCGCGTGACGTAGGCCTCAATTCCTGCTGCGACCTCGCCGTACCTATCGTCGCCGGTGACGTGATACGCCTCCACGTAGTTGTCCAATACGCCCGCCTGCACGTAGAGCATCTTCTCGTAGTGGGGCTGAGTCCAGTCTGTGCTCACCGAGTACCGGTAGGACCCGCCCCAAATCTCATCGTAGATGCCCATCATGCCGTCGAGGGTCTTGCGTGCGATCTCCAGCATGTCTCGATCACCCGTCTTCCGGTGCTGCACAAAGGCAAGGCGCAAGGCATCCGGGTACGGGAACTTCGGCTCGGCGCCAAACCCCCCGTACACCGGGTCGAAAGCCTGCTTGACAGCCGCTGCGACGGATTCGACAACCTGGCCGTCCAGCTTGCCGGCTGCAAACTCCGCCTCCGTGCGCTCATACTCGGCCTCAGCCGCCATGCTGGTAACATGCATTGCGACGATGGACTTCTGTTCGTGATAGAGCATGTCCACCTCCCGGAGCTTGTTGACCATAGCTTCCGATGGGATGAAGGTCGTCCCAGTGAGGATTCTGCCGTCCGGGAGCAGGAAGGCCGTAGTGGGCCAACCGCCCAGCAAATACCGATACTGGATGTCCGGCCTTTTGTCCGCATCAACCCTGATCGGGACAAACTTCTCGCTGACCATCTCTATGACCTGAGGGTTCGAGTAGGTGCTGCGATCCATGACGTGGCACCAGTGACACCAGGACGCCGATATATCGAGGAGGATGAGTTTGTCCTCCCTTTCGGCCTGCTCGAAAGCCTCGTCGCTCCACTCACGCCATTTGATCTGGGAAGAGCCGCTCCTTGCCATTGCTGCCGACCTCCGCGGGCCACCGATCTGGGGGTTCCACGTTCCAAGTTTCAGGTTCGCGCCGTATATGAACTTGGAACCTGGAACTTGAAACCTGGAACGACCCTCTGCATTCCTGCACTGGACTGATATAGTTTATTTCCACCGGATCGGGCGACCCAAACGCGACGAGGCAGAATTCACTCGGTGCGAGGTCACTGGGCGACGGGCGGACTGGGAGAAAGGGAGAGTGGGGGAATGGCGGAAACCTGGAACCTGAAACTCGTGCCAGACTTTGTGCGAGGACACCCACAGAGGGCTAGGCAGCTATTCTCCTTACATAACGGCCACCTTACGTGTTGCGCGATCCGCGAGATTATGGTACAATCATGCGTGTCGGGGTGTAGCTCAGTTTGGTAGAGCGCTCGGTTCGGGACCGAGAGGCTCGCGAGTTCAAGTCTCGCCACCCCGACCATTTTATTTTGCGGGCTGATAAGAAGGGCTTCCTTGGACGCGATGTCTCAGATCAGCCATCATAGACGTCTTCTACCTGCCCCGAAACCGGGCATCCCAATTATTCTGGCGAGTCTGGGGCTCTTCTTGTTCCAGGCAGCCCTCTCTGCCGACACGCATGGGCCCATGGTGCGCGTCGGGCTTATCTCAAGCATCGGTAAGCCGCGTTCACTAACCATCTCCTGCAATCGTCCATTCGAAATCGCCGGCCCGGCCAACAAAGACACCATCGCTACCGCCAAGGGCCAGCAGGTCGCTTTCTCGGCAAAGGAAGACGGCATAGAAGTCACTGTGGCGGGCACTACAAGCGGAACCTTGAAAGGTCCTCTGCGGCTCACGTCGAACGATGACGATGCAGTATTCGAAATCGTGTCTACAAAGCTGCGACACTCACGCTATCGGCGCGTCCTGGAAATTTCTACAAACCGGACACTCGCGGTCGTTAACGAACTTCCATTGGAGGACTATGTACGAGGCGTGGTGCCGGTCGAAGTCCCCGCGGGCTTTCATGCAGAGGCCCAGAAGGCCCTCACGGTGGCGATACGGACCTACGCGCTGAAGAATCTGGGCTCGAATCGCCATAACGGATACGACGTGTGCGACTGCAGTCACTGCCAGGGCTTCGCAGGCGCATCGAGGGAAGCCCAGTGGGCTGACAAGCTTGTTGAGGGAACCTACGGCCAAATCATGACCTACGATGGGAAGCCGATCGCGGCGGTGTACTCGACCGACTGCGGCGGCGTCACTCAGAACAACGAGGATGCAGGCTTCGGCAAGGAGCCATGGCCGTATCTGCGCTCCGTCGCCGACAATCCGGAAGGTCGGTCACCGACCTCACCCCTAACCCCTCCCCGAAACGGAGAGGGGGAAAATTGCAACCCACAATCTGAAGATTATTGCGCAGCATGCCCGTATCACTCGTGGAGCAAGACATTGAAAGCCGAGGAGCTAACGCGCGTCTTCTCACGCCTGCGGTCGGCGAAGATCGGCAGATTCCAGTCCATGCAGTTTACCGACTACGACTGCTCCGGGCGCGTCAGAACTGTGACCATCAGGGGCGATCGGGGCGAGTATCGCATGAAAGGCTATCAGTTCAGGGAATTGTTCGGTGAAGACGTGATAAAGAGCACGCGGATGACGCTGACCGCAACCCCCGAGGGCGACTACCTGATCGAGGGCAAGGGCTACGGACACGGCGTGGGATTATGCGCGTTCGGAGCGAACGGTCTTGCGAAGTCAGACAAGAAGATCACATACGTGGACATTTTGAAGCACTACTACACGGGGATCGAGGTCAAGAGCATTTCCGATTGCGAAGCGACGTAACCGCCGATGCACGCAGATTTGAGGAATAGTGCGGTTAGATAGCTTTGTTGCTTCGGTGGGCTGCCACCGGAGCAACCGTTTCAAATGGCTGTGTAGGCTTTCAGGTATTCCCAGGCAAAATCGCCAGCAAACAACAGCAAATCCTCGCAAAGGTCAGATCCGTAGCCGAGAGGTTCCTTCAGTTGTTGCTCAGCATCCCCTTTCGGATCTAACCTCCACAGCACCCTGTTAGTTGTCACTTTTAAGATAAGGTCAGCGATATGGAAGCGGCATCGAGAGATGTCTGAACCCCTAGTCATCTTTGACAGCCGATGTGCCCTCACGTTGGTAAGGCGATTCAGCGCTTTCTCGACAGCGCCCTTACTATAATGGAAAGCTACATTCTGCCTAACCGTTCCGATGTTATCCTGAAAATCTCGATAACCTGGTCTTCCCTTGATGCAGTCAAGCAGGCGCTGATAAGCATGTTGGTCATAGGGTGCCAGTCGAGAGACAAGCGATCTCAGATATGTCGATTGCTCAATTTCCTTAATTGCATCCATAGCTTCATTGATGTGCCCGCATTGCAGTCGAACGAAGTATAGAGTTGCGGCTTCGCGCAGTGTGGAGTTGAAAATGCTTTTCCCTGGCTCACATTTCCCCATGCATTGATTTGCTATCTGGACATCTCCGGCAGCCATTATCAGTCTTAATACCGTTGCTGCATCATCCCCAGCTTGACCTAATCTCGCAAGGTCAATGTATACCGTTTGGTCACCACGCATTATTGCGTCCTTCCTAGCCCTTCAACATCTCGATGCCTCTGGCGCCAAGATAAAGAATGCTTTTCACCCTTGATCCGTTGAGTGCTTGACCCCTGGATCCCTGGACCCCCTAGGAGCCCCGCTTGATGATTTCTCGGGCGGCGATGACGCCGGATGCTGAGGACTGCACGAGGCCGCGGGTGACTCCTGCTCCATCTCCGATGGTAAACAGGTTTGTGATGTCGGTTTCCAGCGAGGGAGTCAGCGTGAGCCTGGACGAATAGAACTTGACCTCCACGCCATAGAGGAGCGTGTGCCTGGAGGCAACTCCCGGCGCGAGCTTGTCCATCGCCTCGATCATCTCCATGATTCCCCCGAGGTGGCGGTATGGCAGGACGAAGCTCAGGTCGCCGGGTGTGGCGGTCTTGAGCGTCGGCTCGACCAGGCCGTGCTCGATGCGTGACCAGGTTGACCGCCTGCCCTCCATGAGGTCCCCCAGCCGCTGGACGATCACGCTCCCGCTCAGTAGGTTCGACAGAGAGGCGATGTATCGCCCGTACGTGATCGGCTCGCGGAACGGCTCGGTGAACATGGTGGAGACCAGGAGCGCGAAGTTCGTGTTTTTCGTCTTCTTGTTAGCGTAACTGTGGCCGTTCACCGTGGTGACGCTGTCATTGTACTCCACTACGACCTCGCCGTATGGGCACACGCAGAACGAGCGCACCTTGTCATCGAATGAAGGCGAGTAGAAGACGAGCTTCGGCTCGTAAATGGCGTCTGTCAGTTCCTCCAGCACCGGAGCGGGAAGCTCCACGCGGACGCCGACATCCACGGGGTTGTTGATAGACTCCAGATCGAGGCGGCGGGCCTCTTCAAGCAGCCAGTCGGCACCTTCGCGTCCCGGCGCAATAATGACGTACCTGCCCTCTATGGTCTCGCCTGAGGCGGTTTCCACCCCGGTTGCCTTGCCTTCGCGGGTGAGTATGCTGCTGACGGCGGTCTCCATGCGGACGTCCACGCGCTTCTCGACGACTTCGCGCATCTTCCGCAGCATGTCCGGCCACTGGTCGGTGCCGACGTGCCGAATCGCCGACGGAATCAGTTTGAGATCGGCCAGAACGGCCTTGCGAGCGATGCGGTTGACCTCATCCTCGTTCGTGCCATAGACTTTCTCGGGTGCGCCGAAATCCACATAGGTCTGATCCACGTACTTGATGAGGCGCGCAGCCTCCTCCTCAGGCACGTAGGCCGTGAGCTGGCCGCCCACTTGCGTGGAGAGTGTAAGTTTGCCGTCGGAAAATGCGCCTGCGCCTCCCCAGCCGCAGAGTAGGGACCGTGGGACCTCGCGCAGCCGCTCTTCGATGTCGCTGCCTTTATCGAGGATGATGACCTTGAGGCTCTCGACCTTCGAAAGCTCGAGTGCGGCGAAGATGCCGGCCGGCCCGGCGCCGACGATTATGACATCGTATTTCTCCATGGGTCCACCTTGACATCGGGCGCGACACTGGATGCTTGATGCTAGACGCTGACTGCTATCCGCTTTCCACCTTGTTCTTGACGGCCATCAGCATGTTGTCCACATTCTGCTTCATGAGCTTTGCCACCAGCGACTTAATTATCGGCCCGATGAGCGGTATTTCGTATTCGAAATCAATCACCGAGGTGTACTTGGTGCCGCCATCCACAGGCTCAAACGTCCACAAGCCCGAGTAGTTCTTGAAGTCACCTTTGACCAGCTTGAACTTGCAGGTCTTCGCCTGCTCGTCCCACTCGTCCTCCTCGACCCACTTAATCGTGATCCTGAAATCCCTTATGTAGCCGACGAACTCGCTGACCGTGCGGCTGCCGTCAGGGCTTCTCTCGAGGATTGTTACTTTCTTGAGGTCGGGCATGAACTGGGGGAACGCTTCGATATCTCTAGCGAGGGCGAAGACTCTATCAACGGGGCCGCTGATGATGACTGAGCTTTCAACTCTGGGCAAAACGGAACCTCCTTGCGTGACGCGTGATACGTGATGCGTGACTCAACGGCCTGCCCGCTCTACATCCTGCGCACGAGCCCCACGACTTTGCCAATTATCGTCACGTCATTGAGGAAGATAGGCGGCATCGCCGAGTTGGCAGGCTGGAGTCGGATCTCGCCGTCTTCGCGGTAGAATCGCTTCACCGTGGCTTCATTGTCTATCAGGGCCACGACCGTATCACCGTTATCCGCGACTTCCTGGCGGCGGACGATGACGAGATCGCCGTCCCTTATGGCATCCTCTATCATACTGTCGCCGTGGACCCTGAGCATGAAGCCGTCGCTGCCGCCAAGGATATCCTGAGGCAGAGGGAAAACCTCCTCAAAATCCTCCACGGCCAGCGTGGGTTTGCCCGCGGCGACGCGGCCTACTACTGGAATGGACACCACTCGCCGGGTCTTCGCGACAGTGAGCGTTCCCGGCAGCAGCCTGATCGCGCGGGTCAATACCGCGTCGCGCTTGATCAAGCCCACCTGCTCCAGGGTCCGAAGATGCGCGTGAACGGTTGAGCTCGAGCTGAGATTCACTGCCTCGCCGATCTCACGCACGGTGGGCGGGTATCCCCTCGACTCAATGTGCTGCAAGATGAAATGAAGGATTTGCCTCTGGCGCGGTGTCATTTCTTTCCGCATTCTGACCATCCTCCCAGGGGAAAGTATGGGCGTATGGGAGTACGCAAGTGTGGGAGAGATCGCCCATACACCCACACTCCCATACCGACTTCTTCGCTATACGTCGAAGATTATCTGCGCTTCCCACCGGTCATCCGTTCGATGCGCGTAGAGATTATGATGAGTAACCGCCTTGACCGGTGAGCCCAGCCATTCTATGTCGTGGTCGAAGGGCAAGCCGCGCGCGACTCCCTCGACCCTCCGATCCTCGACAGCCTTTACCTCGAAGTCCACGAACAGTATTCTATCCACTTCGAACTGATAAAGCAACTCGGCGAGCCAAGTCCGCAGGAGAGATTCTAAGTCAGGCGCGTGTGCCTCAACCTCCCGGCTCAGGGTCGGCGCATAGTTGCCCAGATCCGCCATCAGCGAGAACATGCCGTATGCGGCGTTCTCGAACAGCTCCTTCAGATCGCGCCCGAAGGCCCGTATGCCCTTGTCCGCCGTATGCGGGAAGATTTCGAAACGGTCGGAAGCCATAAGCGCCCCTAGCTGCCATTCCCCTCGTCTTCGTCTTTCTTGGCGATAATGGCGACCGAGGCCACCCTATCGCCTCCGCCGAGGTTGATCAGGCGCACGCCCATGGTGCTGCGGCCGCAGCAGCGTATCTCGTTCAGCCTGAGCCGGATCGCGATTCCGCCGGTTGTCAGGATGATCGCTCTGTCTTCGGCACAGACTATGTGGCTGTCGACGATCTCGCCGCCCTTCGGCGTGATGATCATAGTCTTGATGCCTTTACCGCCGCGGCCCTGTCGTTTGTAAGAGCTCACCGGGGTACGCTTCCCCATGCCTTTCTCGGCTACAACCAATACATCGCAATCCTCGCGGCAGATGTCCATGCTCACCACGCTGTCGCCCGGGCGGAGCGTGATACCGCGAACGCCGCC
>DATKXU010000057.1:0-2448 GCA_035528905.1 Armatimonadota bacterium | reverse complement strand
CGCATATCGGCAGTTCGACTGGCTGGTGAACTACTACGTCCATCAGCTCAATCTGCTGCGGCACTTGCTCGGCGAACCATACCGCGTATCTTACGCGGATCCTTCGGGAATCCTGCTGATCGGGCACACGGAAAGCGGCATGCCAGGCACGATCGAGATGGCGCCGTATACCACCACCGTTGACTGGCAGGAGTCGGCGCTTGTCGCTTTCGAGCACGGCTACATCAAGCTGGAAATCCCCGCGCCGATGGTGCTGAACCGCCCCGGCCGCGTGGAAATCCTGCGCGATCCGGGCAATGGGGTGACTCCGGAGACGATCGTTCCGACCCTGCCCTGGGTTCATGCGATGCGGCAGCAGGCGATCAACTTCGTAAAGGCCATCAGGGGCGAGGCGAAGCCGCTCTGCGAGCCGCCGGAGGCGCTGGAGGACCTCAAGGTCGCGCGCGAGTACTTCCGCCTGCTGACCGGGAAGTAGTGCTTCGAATATGATTTAAGAAAGGATAGAGCGATATGCCGGGATGGACGAACCTGAAGAACCTCGTGAAAGAAGAGATAACCCAGCGTGGCGAGGAAGGCTGCGACGTCTCCGGCTTCATGGAGCGTTGGGAGCCCGCCAGCGCAGAAGCCGAGCTTATGGCGCTGTACAGCGATCTCCAGAAGCTGCGTGTGAGGGCTGACTTCCCCTACGTCGAGCCGTCTCATCTGGCCGGGATACGTGCGCTCAGGCCAGGCAAGCCCGCCTCAGGCGGGTGGCCCTTCACCCCGAATGACGCGCTCTTCGACAGAATCCACGGCGCATGGCTGGGCCGCATCGCGGGCTGTATGCTGGGTAAGGCGGTCGAAGGCTGGTCGAGGGACATGATCCGCTCGTATCTCCAGGCTGTGGGCGAGTATCCGCTAACGGACTATTTCCCCCGCGCGGAGAAGAAACCCGAGGCGATAGAGCACGCGCCTCATTCCGGCATGGCTCGCGGCGAGTGGTCCCATGCGCTGGCCGATGACGATACGAATTACACGACCCTGGGCCTGAAGATCCTGGAAGAGAAGAACCCGGATTTCACCACGGCGGATGTCGGCTGGGTGTGGCTGTCGAGCCTCCCTTACCATCACGTCTGCACTGCGGAGAAGCAGGCGTATCTGAATCTGGCTAACGAGCTTCCGATAGACCAGGTGCCGCTGTACCTGAATCCCTACAGGGAGTGGATCGGCGCGCAGATTCGGGCCGACTTCTGGGGCTACTGCGCGCCCGGCCGGCCGGAGAAGGCGGCGGAACTCGCTTATCGCGATGCGTCGCTCTCGCACGTGAAGAACGGCATCTACGGCGAGATGTTCTGCGCGGCGGCCATCAGCGCCGCCTTGGTCACCGACGACTTGAACGACATTATCGAGGCAGGCCTGAACGAGATACCGGCTTCCAGCCGGCTCGCCGAAACCGTGAGGGATTGCTTGAGGTGGTGCAAGGAATGCCCGTCGTGGGAAGAGGCTTTCGATGCGATGCTCCAGACCTACTACGGAAAGTATAGCTGGGTGCACACGAACAACAACCTGGCTATCGTCTTGATCGGCCTGCTGTACGGATGGCCCGATTTCGAGAAGGTAGTCTGCATCTCGGTCATGCAGGGCATGGACACGGATTGCAACGGCGCCACCGCGGGCAGCATCATCGGAGCCGCTCTGGGCGCGAAAGCCCTTCCCGGCAAGTGGATCGAGCCGCTCGGCGGAAAGCTCTACACCGCCGTCCATGGATTCCCGGAGCCGGAGATCGAAGACCTCGCCCGCCGAACGCTCAAGCAGGCGGAGAGAGTGCTGGCGACCTGACGGTTAATGGTTGAATGGTCAATGGTCCCGGCGGTCCGCCGTCCGACCATTTAACCATCCAACCATCTGCGCTGAGATTATGCGCCCTCGGGGACCAGGCGCACCGTCGCGATCTGCCACGGGCCCAGGTGGAACGTGGCAGAGCCATCCGAGGGGCCGATCCGCTCGATGTCATCCTCCAGGAGCGTGCAGCGCCATAATGTCCCAGCGGGCAATCCCTTGGTGGAAAGGCATACCTCGGCATCGCGCCCGGCCGATTCCGCAAGCCGGATTACGATGCCCCTGCCGTCCTCAGCGGGCTTCACGGCAGCCACGATGACGTTCTCCGGCTGAACCCGTATCGCCGACCAGGATTTCACATCAGCCCATCGGCCTGCGCTGCCTCGCCACACTATCCGGGCCTCAAGCGGCCGCGCCGCTTCCTCGCCGAACCGGGACGCGGCGACCGGATCGAACGCCCCTTTGTACGGCTTTATCGCATAGCGGAACGTGTGCGGCCCGCCCTGCGAGAACTGGTAGTTCGTAAACCAGTAGTTGTTCATCACGTAGGAGTAGATGATGGGTTTCTCGACGGTCAGGTTCTCCGACCAGGCATCCGTCGTTATCTTGCCGAATTCGACCAGTGGGGCC
>DATKXU010000056.1:0-2000 GCA_035528905.1 Armatimonadota bacterium | reverse complement strand
TTCGGCCTTTGAAAGAGAAGGCGGATATCAGAGATACGCGCCGGGCAGCATTCGCACCGAGCCTGACTTCTTCGAGTTGCACGTCACGCGGCTGGTGGCGGAACTGGCTGGACTCATCCGGAAGTCCAAAGGCAGGTTCCTCCTCCGCCGGGACGGCCGCGCAGCGGTGACCGATTCAGGAGCAGCCGCCCTTTGGCCGCGCCTGTTTCTGACCTATGTGAGAGACTTCAACTGGGCTTATTGGGACGCCTATCCCGCGCTCCCGTTCCTTCAGCAATCGTTCCTCTTCACCCTCTACCTTCTCGTCATCTACGGCGGTCAATGGCGGCCCGTCACTTTCTATGAAGACGCTTTCCTGCGGGCATTTCCGCGGCTGCTGGAGGAAGTGAAGCCCATGTCCTACGGCACCTCCGAGAGCCTGATCCGTAGGTGCTACTCCTGGCGCGTCTTCGAACGGTTCGCTGGCATTATGGGGCTTGCCGAGATTAAGCGGGAATCAGACCGGATGCTCGACCACAACTTCCAAGTCACAAGCACGCCCCTGTTGACGGAAACCGTCAGCTTCCGGATCACTGCCGCGACCGTCGTCCCGACACCGCCTTCGGGTATTGGGTGGCTGTGAGACCACTTCAGGGGCTTCGCAGCCTTCCATCGCCTGCGGCGGCTCAGCCTTTCTCGCGTGTAACGATGGGTCTGTACGCGCCGATATCGGCCCACTGACTGCGGTTCCACCGGTGGTTGACACGCACACTCGGCACCAGCGACGGTCGCTTGCCCAGCTGTGGCTGCAGGATCAGCACCTGGTGGTGAAGCGCCAGCACGAGACGGGCCTGCTCGCCGCGGAACACCGGCCCGAACATCAGGTAGAGGGGAGAGAACAACATCAGCATGACATACCAGAACATGGCCGGGAGGATGCCGCAGTCACGCCGAGAAGTCAACCCCCAGAGTATCCAGGAACCAAAGTTCCTGGCTTCCCAGGTGACTCAGATCAATTCTGGTACACTCCGGTTGCGATCACCACGGCGGATACTCCGCGACAGAAAGTGAGGAGCGACCATGAAGATCACCGTGCATATGGTGGATGGATCGGCCTTCTCCTTCGACAGGCCCGACCTGCTTGCGGGCGAGAGGGAGGTGCCGAGAGTACTGCGTGATCTAGGCAATCACGGTTACGTCCATTGGGAGGTAGAGGAGTCGAGGTGCGAACACTACCCCGCGCACATGATCGCCAAGGTTGTGGTGGAGGGCATAGTTTGGAGCGATGCCAGCGGGGGAGGTTCCCCCGGGCAAGACCGTTTCCGCGAGAACATCCAGAGAGCAGCTTCCCGGCGTCTTCGCTGAGCCGCTGATTCTATCCCCATGAAGGCCAACCAGTTCGGCACACTCAGTGAGACGCCGAAGGCCATCGAGATGGTGCACCGGGCCAGCGACACGGCTGTCGATTCCGCAGTTGAGACGCAAGAAGGTCATCAGGTTCTCGCAGTGCACAGCGCCTGCTCGGAAGCGAGGCGTTTCACACATGCCGTCTGGATAGTAGTGCTGGCGTCGGCGCTGCTTTGTGCCAACGCGGGACCGAGCACCGGCGCAGCTTCGCCCCCGTCGCAGCCGCCCAACAGGGGCGCCTGTCGCTGGAGTCCGAGCGGACGCCTGCGCCTTGACAGTCGTCGTCCCTCGTTCCTATAGTAGAGATCCGCACATCGCGGAGAGAGGTTTTCAGTCTATGCGGCACACGCCTCGTACCGGTAGCGTAGAGCAGAGCGAAATGCTGGATCGGCTCGCCAAGCGATTCGGCAAGTTCGCCTTGGTGGCGGGAGTGGCCAAGCGGGCGCACGACCTGAAGGAACGCGTCCACAGCCCGTAGTGTCCCAGAACTAATCTGAGGCATCCATGAAGCCGCTAACCTCGGTTCCTGGCATCCTCGGTGTTGACTTCTCGCTCTCGCCACGGCAACCTTTCTGCCATGTTCTGGTATGTGATCCTGATGTTGTTCTCTCCCC
>DATKXU010000055.1:0-24289 GCA_035528905.1 Armatimonadota bacterium | reverse complement strand
GACCAATGAAAGAATCAGCGCTCTCTAAGGCCATCCGGTCCGCTTTCGCCGCTCGCGGCGCCCGCTGCATCAAGTATCACGGTGGCCCCTACGGCGAGGCGGGGATCCCCGACTTGATCGTCTGTTATCGTGGACGCTTTGTGTTCGTCGAGACAAAACGCTGCGGTGAGAAGCCGACGCCCATCCAACTTCAAAGGATAGCAGAGCTGCGGGCATTCGGCGCAACCGGAGGACCCGCCGATGCCGTCGACATTGCCCTACTATTCCTAGACGTCGTGGACCAAGATATTCAGCACTTGGAGGATATCGACTTTACCCTCCGAGAACTTGCTACTTGACACGAGTCTAGCCACTGTGCTATGCTATCTTATACGAAAGGAGTTTCTATGGACTATCGACAAGGCCAGCCAATGAAAGACGCCGCGGAGTGGACAGCTAAACAACACTCACTTTCCCTCAAGCACTACCTCCGTCAGGAAACGGAGCGAGGGCGATCTGATACCTCAATCGCCACCGACTTTCACGTTCACCGTCACACCATCTGCAACTGGAAACGGCTGCTCGGACTCGTCACGGTGAAGCGACTCATTCAACGACACTGACATTAGAAAGGGACGACAATGACAAAGGAACAATTCGACACTACCAACCAGGAACTGAAGGCCACCCGGCTTTCCATCTGCGACCTCACCGAGGAGGCAGAGGGGATCACCACCGGCCCACTCCGGGACACTGAGCGCCGGATAGCTGACTGGGACGCCAATCAGACCGCCGATATAGCCCAGCACACCGGCCAAACCGGAAAACCCGTTTTCAGCAACGCCGAGGCCCGCGCAGCCGAACTCGCCCTCCGTCAAACCGGGAGCGTCGACCGGCGCGACCTTGCGGACGCGCAAACCGCCTACCAGGCCCAGCTCGCGGCCATCCGCAACACGATAGCCCGGAAGCACGTCGAAGCATCGTTCCTCCAGAACGACATATCCTACGCCATCCACCAGGGCCTACAAGCAACCGCAATGCGCGACATGCTTCTCGGGCTCGCGGGACAGGTGTAGCAATGGCGCTCATTGAACCGGCCGTATACCACATCGGCTTCAGAGGCGACAAGCTCACGGCAGACGCACCCCCGCAGACCGAGCGGGGGTGCAAGCTGCGGTTCATCGGCGGGGCGTTCATCAGCGCCAAGGGCTACTGGACCTTCGCCCCCGGCACAACGTGCCAGGCTGCACAACTCCTTGAGATACTGCCACACGCCACCATGGACAGCCGCGTCGGCAGAATGGCCAATGACTACTGGCGCAACGTTGCGGAGGGACGCGCCACCCACTACGGCGAGATCGGCTACGCCGTATCGCCGATGGACCTCCACCGGGGCCTATCCATAGATGACTACCGCAAGAAATACGGTAACCGGATCATCGACTGGATTCAGGAGCACGGAGGCGGAGTCGAATGATCACCCACGGCCCCCCGCTCTGGCCACACCAGAAAGAAGCCCTGAGCTTCATCCACCGACGCCGCGGCTCACTGTTATGGGTCCCAATGCGCGCCGGCAAGACGCGCATAGCCATAGACTACATACAGAACACCGGCCCCGGCCCGGACCTGGTAATATGCCCTCACAAGGTCATCCCGGTATGGCTTGAGCAATTCGACACCTACCTGCTCAACCGACATGCCTACAGTATCCGCGGACTCGCTACCCAGACCATAGCAGAGCGAGCGGCCACGGTCAAAGAGATCATTGCCACCGGCACCAACAAGATATTCGTCGTAAACTACGACGTCATAGCCGAGGAACCACTGGCAAAGGAACTACTCAAGATCAAGTGGAACCGACTCATCTTTGACGAGGTCCACCGGCTCCAGGCTCCAGCCGGGAAGCAGTCACGCTTCGCCGCCCGGCTTGCAAAGAACGCTCGGAAGGTGATCGGACTCTCGGGGACACCGGGCAACCCGCTCGGCAACCCAGACAAGCAAGCAATGCGGGACGCGGGGATCCTCGATCTCTACGGCGTGATGCGGACCCTCGCGCCCGGACACTTCGCTTGGACAAACAAGGCATACAAGGCCACGTTCGGTGTCTGGAATCAGTTCACACCATTCCCCAAGATCGAGGGTTACATCAACCACAGGCTCTTTGACGCCAAGCTTGCCAGCGTCTGCTACCACGTCACCGAAGACCAGCTCGCCTACACAATGCCCGAGGCCATCGAGCAAGTGCGGCCCGTCACACTACCGCCTGCTGTGCAGGCGACCTACGACGCCCTCGAGCGCCAGATGATCACCGAGTGGGAGGGCGACGTCACAACCGCAGCCAACGCCCTGGTAAAGCAACTCCGGATCCAGCAGATGACAGCGGGGTTCCTACAGGCAGACGGCGCCGACGCTGTCCAGGCTGTGCACACTGTCAAGATCGACGCCATCAAAGAGATCATCGGCGACATAGCACCCACCGAGCGCGTCCTGATATTCAGCCAGTTCAAGCCGGAGATGGACGCACTCACTCACGCGCTCAGATCCCCGGCCCGACCAGTGTTCCACATCAGAGGAGGTGAAGACACATCAGACAAATGGAAAGCAACACCCGGCGCGATTCTGATTGTTCAGATACAAGCCGGAGGCGAGGGGCTTGACCTCTCCATGACCAACTACTGTATCTACAGCTCCCTGTGTCACTCGCTACGCGCCTTCCAGCAGAGCTTCAAGCGCCCCCAGAAACCCAGCGCCAAACACCCGATAGCCTATTACTACATAGTGGCGACCGGGACCATCGATGAGGACATACAGCGAGCTCTCGCGAACAGGGCAGCCGTAGTAGATTCAGTCAGACAACGATTCAGTTCAAGGAGAACACAAAACCATGGTTACAAAGAAACTCGCAAAGACCGAACCCAAAGCAGTTGAAGCATATGCCATCCTAGACCCCGAGCGCATGAACGACGCCATTGACGTTGTCGCCGAAAACCTCGGGACCGGAGGCGTCCAGATCGGCCAGCTCGACCGGATCACCATCCCGCCAGGCGGCGGCCTTGCGTTCAACGTCCAGACCGAGACCGGCATCAAGCCGTTCCAGACAATCACCGGGATCATCGTCCTCGCGCCCCAGCAGAACGCATACTGGGAGCAGACGATGGAGGATAACCCCGGCGCCGCGCCCATCTGCTTCAGCGCAGACAGCGTGACGGGGATCGGCGACCCCTTGGGAACCGGCCAGGCCGGGCCATATCCCTGCGCCACCTGTCCGAAGAACGTCTGGGGCAGCGACCCCAAGGGCGGGAAGGGTAAAGCCTGCCGGGACCTGCGGCCGCTGTTTGTCCTTCAGCCCGGCGACTTCCTGCCGGTGATCGTCCAGACATCACGGATGAGCCTCAAGCGAGTGGCGAGCTACTTCACCCTGCTTGCCAGGAAGGGCATCCCCTACTTCGGCGTCGTGACCGAGATCGGACTCGCGCAGGCAAAGAACGACGCCGGGATCGTCTACTCAGAGTTGACGTTCGCAATGAAGGAGGCCGTCGACAAAGAGAAGCGACCATTGATCAAGCAGTATCAGGAGATCCTCAAGACCCACGCAGCACAGCCGCCAGCCGCCGCCGAGGTGACCGGCGCGCCCCCAGCCGGGACCGCAGGAGAGGAGGACTACAACCCATTCGCCGAGGAGGACGAAGACCGGCTCCACTGCCCAGGCGAGCCACCTCCAGCAGACTAGACAACCAGGCTACCATGGAGTAGCATGCATTTCTCTGAGAAGCCCGGAACCAACACCGGGCTTCTCTCTGACCCACAATGGCAGAGCTTGGGAGGACAATGGGCGATGACACCGACACCACTTCTTGACGCGCTTTTTACCGGCAAGCCGAAAGACGATTGTATATTTATCTGGCGACTCGAAACAAAGAGATCCCAATGGTTCAGTAAGACAAACATCATCCCGCACTCTCAGATCAAAGGCAACATATACTTCGGCGTTGGCACGGTCAGCGGTCCAGTTGCTGAAGCCGCGGGCAACTTCAAGCGGTCCACCATCGCCACGGTCTCGGGCATCGGAGCAGTTTGGCTTGACGTGGACATTGCGGGACCGGCCCACAAGAAACGCAATCTACCGGCGACGGCAGACGCCGCCCTTGCCCTGGTTGAAACAGCGTTCCCGGACCTACCCCCGAGCTACATCATCGACTCCGGCCACGGCCTACAGCTTTACTGGCTACTCGACTCCTGGTGTTCATTCGACACCACGGACCGCGCGGCGACTGCCGCGCTGCTGCTCGACTTCAACACCCACTGGCGCAACGTCTGCAAAGCCCACGGCCTTGACGCCGACAGCGTCTGTGACCTTGCCCGGGTGATGAGACTGCCGGGAACGGTGAACAACAAGGTCCCCGGGGATCCCCGGCCAGTGAAAGAACTGTCACAGAATCCGGATATCCGATATCGCCTTGGCGACCTCCGCAATTATCTTGACACGCGATCGAGCCCTCCGGAGCAGCTCCAGAAGTCTAAGCCAAAGCCAACCCGCGACAAACCAAAGTCCGATGTAAAGCCCGACACGTTCGACCCCGAGAAGTGGGAGGCGCTGTGCGCAGCGGACCGGCGCGTGCTCGCCTCGTGGAATTATGACCGGCCTGATATGCCCGACCAGTCACCAAGCGCATATGATATGAGCCTGATGCAGTTTGCCGTTCGCGCAGACTGGACCGACGCCGAAGTCTTATCCTTGGTAACGGCCTGCCGCCGTCACCACGGGCTGGAGATCAAGCTTCCCGCGATGCGCTTCACCCTGGCAAAGGTTCACGCTGAGCAGAACGCATTGGCTGGCACCGACCTGAGCAAAGCCGAAACGCTGAAGCGCATATCGGCGAGTATAGGTTTAGGGATCCAGGGCATCACGCGCTACGACTCCAGCCCACCGGCGTATGTTATCACCACCACCGCCAATATGAAAATCCACTTGGGCACAATCGAGGGGATCACGGACCAGAAGAAGTTTCGCAACACCGTTGCGGCGACCTCCGGGATCATGACGACAAAGTTCAAGGGCGACGAGTGGGACAAAGGCATCCAGCATCTTCTCAACTGCCTTGACCACGACTCGGCCGGCGCGGAGGCGACGGAGGACGGCCAGATACGGGAGTGGTTATGTGCTTATTTGAACGACGCTCAGGTTCACGCCGGAGGCGACGACGACGAGAACAGAGAGAACGGGCTCACAGCAGGCGAGCCTTGGCGCGAGGCCGGAGCTGTGCATATCTGCGGAATCCCCTTTCGCAGTTGGCTGGCCGTTCACTTGGGCGATCGCGTTGACTCTCGCAAGCTTGGCCTCTTGCTCAGAGCAGTCGGATCGGAGCCTTGCACAGTCGCGCTACGCGCGGACGGCGAGACACGCCGGAGAGCAGCATGGAAGATCGACAGAAAGGTATGGACCCCACGATGACAGAGCTCGAAGCAATCACCAGCATAGAGCCGATGATCAAAGTCCTCGCGCGGCGGCACAACAATAGCCCCGACGTCCAAGAGGACCTTCGCCAAGAAGGCCGGTTGGCCGCAGTGATAGCATGGCGACGCCACGACCCCGCCAAGGGCAAGTTCAGCACATACGCATACGCCTATGTCAACTGGGCTATGACGGACTACGTTCGCTACACACTACCGATGATACGGATAACCCGCAAGGGACTGGACAAGGGACTGCGGTCCCCGGACATCATAACCCTAGCGGACTGGAGGACCCCACGATGAGCCACACACAGGCAAGGAAGCGACGCACTCCTAAGACGCCCGACCAGCGAGCGACAACGAAGCGCATTGACAAATACGTATTGGCGCAGCTTCTATCACCGAGAAAGGAGAGCATCGCAGCATTCGTCCGAGATCAACACAAACGATATTGAAAGGAGGAACCGATGAACAGACTCATAAACTTCTTCTTCCGGCTCTTTGCAAAGATAGTCCGGATGCCGACAACGCTCTTGGGATGGACTAAGGTCATACCCATCAGCCAGGTCATGATCTACGTCGTAGAAGCAGAGCATATCGCCAAGCTCACCAGCGACGAGAAGCGTGCCTACGTCGCCAGGAAACTCTCTGCTTGGGCATTCACCCAGGGCTACACCGTGCCAGTAATCGTCATTCACTGGCTGATTGAGACGGCAGTCGCCGCCTACAACGACAGGACGATGCCGAAGGCAGCGTAGAACCCCCGGCTGCGACATAGCACCGGAATCAATTCTCTATGAGGCAGAATGACCAGCATCAGTGGTTTGCGCCCCGAGCCCTACGTCCAGACGTTTTCGGGGCCAAGCCGCTCAGAATCGACGCACAGCGCGCCGTTTGGAAAGGAACACACCAGAATGCCTAGTTATCCAGCACGCAACGATAACACCGACAGAGCTTCAGAAAAACGACACGAAGCGATCAAGGCACAGCGAGATCACTGCCTAAACTACAAAAACGGCACAAGGCTTAGCATATGCGCCGCGCCCAATTTTCATAGATCTTACCGAGACGTCAGCGGGAACATTCACCATGAAAACGATGTTCCCGACGCCACGAATTTCCTGGTTGGTGAACACGGGACCGTAATCGGGCACAAAGCCATCCCAGGGATCGGCACCTGCCTCAAGATAAAGCTGGATCACCCAGTCGAAATGCCTGTATCAATGGCATTCGTCTACCTACTGCCGCTGAGAGTAAGCCTGCTAAAAGAAGACGAATCAGTGGAGAAAGAATAAACAGACGTGACGATGCTCAAGATCAAGAAGCCCAAGAAGATCAAGATCGGAAGGAAGAAACGATGAAACGGATGCAAGGCTTATCCCCGAGCGCATGTCAAGCTTCTTCCAGGATATGGGTATTCCTTTGTGGAGGAGCACTAAGACCACCGGCCCGGCGCAAGCCGGGCCAGCACACGCAGGAGAAAGACCATGAAAGCAATCACATTATGGCAACCGTGGGCGAGCCTAATCGCCTGCGGCGCGAAGCAAATAGAAACCCGATCCTGGCCTACCCGTTATCGCGGGCCCCTGGCAATCCACGCCGCAAAGAAATCGCCGAACTGGATAGATGACCTGATGGGCGAACCATCAGAACTGCGGGAAATATGTGCCAGGTATCTGGGGTTTGGTGATCTCAACGGAAGAAGCCTGCACGACTTACCCTCAGGCGTCATAGTGGCGACCTGTGTTCTTGCCGACTGTCTGTCAACTCAGCGGCCGAGCATCGCATTCGAGCCATGGTCACAACAATGGCTTGAAGAAATCCTTGGCGACTTCTCGCCAGGCCGCTATGCCTGGACGCTCGCGGGAATAACACCCCTGCAAATACCCGTCGCAACAACGGGAGCACGTGGACTCTGGGAGTGGCAACCCTGATGCAGGAGCACGAAACAATGATATACGGACAACTTCTACTTATCGTCGGGAAGGAGGTGATGCCAAATGCTTAGAGAACACCGTGTTTACGGTCCTCCAGGCACGTGACTGGCAAGACCACCTACCTTACCCAGATGGTAGAACACGCCGCCGCCGCCATCGGCGGCGGCTCTGTTCTCGTCAGCAGCTTCACCAAGGCAGCAGCCGAGGTGGTTACCAGCCGCTCGCCATCGATCCCGCCCGACAATATCGGCACACTGCACAGATTCTGCTTCGAAGCCATCGGGCGCATGCCCGTAGTCGAGGAGAAGAAAGCATACATCCAGGAGTGGAACGAGTTTGCACCAGCCTACGCAATGAGTATGCCGGGATGCAAGGATATGAACTCCGGCCTTGAAACACCGGACGGCGCAATGCTCGGGGATAAACTCCTCGCACAGACCACCATCCTGCGAAATAAGATGATACCCGACGATCAATGGCCGACAGCCACCAGAGCCTTTCAGACACAATGGAAAAGCTGGAAAGCAGCCGTTGGAGGGATTGACTACACCGACATGCTCGAAATGGCGCTGGCTGATTGCAGCCAGGCCCCGAGCCATCCCAGGATCATCTTCGTTGACGAAGCGCAGGACTGCACCGCGCTCCAGTTCGCCGTTCTCCGGCGATGGGCTCAGAAAACCGACCGGCTCGTGATGGTCGGCGACGATGACCAATGCCATCCTGCCGGAACCGACATCCTAACAAACCGGGGGTATGTGTCTATCGAACATCTTCAGGAGGGGGATGTAATACCATCCTATGACAAGAGAGGCCAAAATCTTTCGTTAGATTCACCACGGCTCAAATGGAAAAGAGCGGCAAGACCATTCGCCGGCAACATGGTTACCATCACCACAGACCACAGCACACTGCAGGCCACATTCGATCACCGGATGATGGTCAGATGGAACGACAAAGCCATAGGCAAAAAGTGCGTATACCTGATGAGGCGTGGGTCGACTTGGAGGATCGGAACTTCGGACATCATCAGAAACTACGCAGCAGGAATATTCGGAGTAGGCCAGAGGGCACGACAAGAGGACGCAGATGCAGCGTGGATAATATCAGTCCACTGCTCGGAGTCAGAAGCACTTCTACACGAAGACTATATTTCGCTGAAATACGGAATCTCAAAAATGGTGTTTGTTACTCCAACCTGCGGACAAAGATTGAAGCACAGGCAAGACTGTCTGGACAGTCACCATTCAATGATCTTAGAGACCGCCGACCCCGCGAGACTTCTTGAAGATCACGGACTACACACAAGCTTTCCCCTCTGGGAGAAAGACGGGAAGCAAAGAGGCATAACCGCCTGGCAAACAGTGAGAGCGTGCAATCTCATTTCGGACGTGATGGACGTGATGAGCGCCGACCTCAAACAAAAGACCATAAAGGTCAAGAGTGACTTTGTTTCCTGCATAGTGTATTCGCTGAACGTAGAACCCTACCACCACTACATAGCCCAGGGCATCGTCACTCCGAATTGCATCTACCAGTTCGCCGGCGCCACGCCGGAGGCGTTTGCCATCGGCGAGATCGGGCCGGGCGACCGGCTGCTGGACCAGAGTTACCGGGTGCCCTACAACGTCTGGGAACACGCGACGAGCTGGATTGCCAAGATAGCCAACCGCGTAGAGAAGCCTTACTCGCCAAGGCACGACCCCGACCCCGGCTTCGTGAAGCGCGCGCCGGTGACCTACAAGCAAGGGCCACAGATAGCCGAGCTGATAATGAAGTCGCTGGCGAAATACGACTCAGTGATGGTTGTGGGGTCCTGCTCTTACATGCTGGAGCCGACGAAGAAGGCGCTCATTGAAGCCGGACTGCCGTTCCACAACCCCTACCGGCTAATACGTGCAGACTGGAATCCGCTGCGGCTCGCCACCGGGACAACGTATGCACAGCGCGTGACCGCGTTCCTGCGGCCGCGGGCAGACGGCAAGGCATGGACAGCGACCGAGATCAAGGAGTGGGGCGACGTGCTCCAGGCAGAGGGAGTCTTCAACCGAGGGTTCAAGAACAAGTTCCACGAGGAGGAGTATGCAGCCACCCCGGCCTACCGGGTCCTGCTCGACTTCTTCACGCCCGAGGCGATGGAGCGAGCGCTCGCCTTCGACCTCAACTGGTGGACTGACAACCTCGTGAACGAGGCAGCCGAGCGCAAGGCCGCATACCCGCTCAAGGTCGTGGAACAGTGGGGAGCGTCCTTCCTTGACGCCGCCGAGATCCCGCCATCGGTGACTCTCGGGACCATCCACAGCGTAAAAGGCGGAGAGGCCGACGTAGTCATAGTGATTCCCGACCTGAGTCAAGAGGGGATGATGGAGTGGACCGGCAAGGGCAAGGCAGCCATTCGCCGACTGATGTATGTAGCAGTGACACGAGCCCGCCAGGGAGTCTTTATCTGCAAGCCGGCGAGCCCGTATACCTGCAATCTCTAGGGCCTATGCCAGTGTCTCAAACGTGCCAGTCTCCACCCAATCAGCAAACCCGTCCTTCGTCAGGACAGCGTAATAATTGTAAGTAGTAGACGGACTCAGACTGATATCAGACCGGCCATACAACTGCGGATCGGCCTCCGTCCACGAACCGCCCCGGCCATACCCTAGATCGACACTGAATGCGAAATAGCCGCCGCAGCCGGACAACGGACTGGTCAAATAGAGCGCCGCCTCCACCGTAGTATCAGCAGGCGTGATGACCAATGCATCAATCGGAAACTCCGGCTCACTGCTCGCAGGCAGCGTCGCCGGGATCGTTGCCGGTATTCTCCTGGGGATCATATCTCCAATACCGTGAACGTCACTCCGAATTCGCCGACTGCCACCACGTCACGTATATACACTACATCCGACACCGCATAAGCGTAAATCGAAATCGCCAGCAACTTAGAGGCAACCGCAGAGGCCAAGCCAGAAGAATCTTCTGACACAAGAGCTTCACCAGCGACTGCGCTTCCGAACTCATCATAAATCCACTGTAGGAAGTTATTACCATTCACACAAAGAAAATCGCCATTATTGGCAATGGAACCCTCATATAGACACGTCACTTTGTATGAATGGACGTTATCATTAGGAATCGTTGCGGGTATCATTCAAGCACCTTTGTCCTTCAGCGGGGAACGCTTTACAAGCGGCAGGCTTCGGCCCGCCGTGCAGATCACAGTCGTTTTCCAGCAGATGGGGGCAGAGGTGGGGGACCTCGGCAACCAGACAACCGAGATCACCCACGCTCGTTTTAATGCCCCGCGCACCGAGGAACTCGCGCAGCTCGCCAGAATCCACGAACGGGACGTGCAGAACACGGCAACAGTCCCCACAGCGCCTGCACACCATCAGGCCAGCGCCGCCACGGCCGCGACTATCTCCTCATCAGTGATCGCAGGCCCCAGCTTCTTGACCAGATCCCCGCTCTCAGACGCGGCTACCAGGCCAGCCACAACCGAGGCCACGCTGGCATCCTTGCCAGCTTCCAACAGCGCCTGCGATACCCGAGCCGCCAGCGACTCGTCAGCACATATCATCTTCCGTTCCAGTAACGTAGCCATCAGGCCCTCCTTATCTCAACACTCGCAGCAAACTCGACATACGTCTGGTCACCCGGGCTGATACATATCCGCCCGCCGTCCGGGCTCGCAGCGAAGCCCTGAACGATCTTAGATGCCAACCCAGCCACGTTGACCAGGTAAGTGCCAGCAGCGAACTTAGGCACGGCGAACGTTGTCAGGGACACGAACTCGGGCGCCAACTTCAAGGCCACAGCCGTTGTCGCAGCGACGTCCAGAGTTGTTCCACCCCGAGTCGCAGAAATCTGGAACTGCAGCGCGGTCGCAGTGGCGATCACGTAGTAGACCGTATTCGCCGCGACGACATCCACCGTAGCGTTCGCGTCCAGAATCACGGCATCCCCGACCGTCAGACCGTGCGGAGTCGCGCAGTTGTAAACGTCAGTGGCAATCACACCGGCCGCTGAGGGGATAGCAGAGATCGGACTCGGAAGATACCTGAAGTTGTTGGTTTCAGTGTCCGAGTCGATATTGAACACCGTGCCGCCAGGTGTCGCAGACACCTGAAAAACGAAGTCAGTCATCAGGAACAGCGGATCGACCACGTAGTAGTAGAGGTTCGCCGTCAGACCGCCGCCCGTGCCATCAAAGATCACGCGATCCCCGACCTTCAGGCCGTGCGGCTTCAGCGTTGTCAGCGTTGCCAATGTATCGGCACACGCCGCGTTCATCCACTTGCCGCCGAAGTCCTTCGGATACGGCCGGAACTTCCGCATCCCGCCGACGTCCACCGCCAGAATCTCAGACGCCGAGCCGTTGCGGACAGCTACCTCGACTATGCCATCATCCTCCGCACCGAGCACCGGAACGTCGATCACGCGCATAGCGCCGTCAGCGCCGGTCGCAGCGGGGAACCGCGCAACCCCCTGAAACAGGAGCTCACCCTTACTCAGCATCAGATTCCTCCTCCTCCACAACCTCAGTTATCACCAACCGAGGGTCAGACATCATTGCACAAGTGACCTCGCGCAGCGGGACGTCGGTCCCCGCCATGGGCCACAATCGACCAGACCGCCAATGCCCGCGCTCAGCGGTCGATTTCACGTTGAAAAATATCTTCCTTTTCTTCCTCACAGCAACCTCCACAAAATAATAGCCGGGGCTGGGGCCACACCTACCCCAGCCCCGGCCACCGCACCGCCCCGGCAGGAACGAACTTGCTTGCCTACGCAGCCCCAGAGGAGCCATAGACCAGGAACCACAGACCAGCGCCCACGTTGCCACGGGCCCGAGTCCCATACCGATACTCGTCCAACTCGAAACCGTTCTCCGAATCCTTCTCCTGTGCGGAGAACTCAACCTTGTCGCGCTCCTGGTAGATCACAGGCTTCACACCACTCGGATGATTCGTGCAGGCCAGAATCCAGTTCGCGTTTGCGATCGTGCTGGTCGAATAGAGCGCGGGAGCCACAATCACCTTGATCTTGAACTCCTTGAGCCCGTTGATCGAGTTGCCGACGTTAGCCACCGCTGAATCGGCATGAAACGCCGACAGACACAGCTTCATAGCCATTTCAGCAAGGCACGGCTCAACCATCAGGACGTTCGGGACAATGCCCATCGGACGGTTCTTCGTGTCCCTGAACATCATCATCTTCTCGATAGCCAACCACAGATTGGCCGACGTCAGAGCCACGGCCTCATAGTTCACCTGAACCGCAGTGGTAGGCCACAGCGGATCGGGATCGACCGGAGCCGGATGGTCCGCGTCGAAAAGCCCCTGCCCATCGTGGCAGAGATACGGAGCCGCCGCGTGAGTGCCAGCAGCCACCGCACCGGCAAGGAACTGCATGACCATCGCCTCGGGATGAGCCGCCATCTGAGCCGCCATACCGCGAATGCGGAGCTTCACGCCGCCCATCTTGTTATCGTCAAGCTCTGTCCGCTTGATTGCCATCGTCGACTCGTAGAGCTTGTTTTTGATGGTGAAGTCACCACCGGCCAGATCGCCGGCCTGGCGCGGCCCGAGCCACTCGCGAACGATCGGGAGATCCCCGAGCCACGGATAGACCTCCGAATCGTTGTTCGAGTCAAGCATCATACACAGGTCTTGCCAACCCGCCTGTTTCATCAACTCGCCGTGAATCTTGTAGAACTCAGCCTTGACGCCCTTGGTCAAGACAGCGTTCTGGTCAGCAGGACTCAGCGAAAAGTTTCTAGGCATAACAACAGAATTCCTTTCTCCCGATCTACGCCGGGACTAGGTAGAGTAACCACCAACAACGGACGCCTCCGGATAACCGTAAGACGCGTAACCGTCGATCTTCACGCGGACCCGAGTCGCAGACGCCTCAGCAGAAACCCCCACGATCTGACCCACCATGAAATCGTGAGTCGCAGCAGTTGTCGCAGACTCGACAGTCTGCTGAGCATCGGCCACAGCGCCAGACCAGAACGCAGGAAGGCCCACGTCTGTCCGAGCAGCACCAGCATGCTTGAATGTAAAGACGCCAGTCTGCCAGCAGTCCATCGACCGATCACCAGCCGTAGCGGCGCCACTGCCCGAGTCACCCTCCGTGACGTATCGGTTGTCAATAGTGGCAGCGGACACACCGCAGAACATATCAGCGGTCGCAGTATCAGTCATCGGAGTGCAGAACCCCGCAGCGTTGATCATGCACAGCGACCCCTTCCAGATCTTGACTATCGCCATCGGATAGCAGATCTGGTCGGACGCAGCGCGCTTAGTGTCCCACGCCTGCGCCGAAGCGCCGTAAGCGCCGAGACACGCAAAGATCGGAGCCCGGATCGTCGCGCCGAGCACAACGTTCAACCAGCGAAGCAAACCAATTCGCTTCCTCATATCAGTTCCCCTCCTTGCGGAACTCGATATACTCTTCCTTGGTCATATCGAACATTTCAGCAGCCTTGGCGTCGGATTCGGTGAACTCGACTTCATCGCCGCCCTCATCCTTGACGCCCTTGACATCCACGACCCGAGGCATATTGGTCATAAACTGCACCATTGCCTCAGCAGCGGACATGTGCCCACCGGTCCCGTCGTTAAACGTGACCTCGACACCAGAGCCATCCACCAGAATGGCCTCAGCAAACTTCAGACACGCCGGAGGAAGCTTCCCCTCGGCAGTCCACACCGACAGCTTGACAGCCGCGGTATCGACCGCAGTCTTGCGCTTCAGATCGGCGTTCTCCTGGGCCAGCGGCCCGAGCTGAGCGTCGAACTTTGTCCGAGCTTCAGCCGCACCCTCTGTCTTGCCCAGGTCGCGAGCCGCGTTGATTGCGGCCTGCACTTCTGGAGAATACTCATTCGGCATACCCTTACCTCCACTTTCCGACTCGAAATCATCAGTGAACAACAACGCAGGCATACTATCACCGAATGCCTGGGCTGTCAATACCCGTGGTTTGTCAACCACGGAAACATCAATCACGCGGCGACGACTAACAGGATCCAAACTAACGGACAACTTCTTTGCGTTCATCGTGCAAAGAAAGTCCCACACGGCCAGAGGCCAAGAAATCTTTCCCATCAAATCCTTGCCTGCGCGCCACATATCTACCACGCGGCCCAACTTACCATCAAACGCCGTTCGGACATGCTGAATCTTTATATCGACTGCAATCTCAGCAGCCTTGTCAGCATGGAACGCAGCGACTATGGCATCGAGATCAGATTCATCGACACCAAACCCACGATCAGCATAATACGCAGCCTCAAAGAGCTTTGCTTCACGAATAATAGGATCACTCACCACCGAACCCCCTTCCGCCTTGACACACCTTGCAGTCCTGCATGTGCTGATCGAGCTTCAAGGAGATATCCTTGCGGTTATACTTCAGCTCGTCACCCAGCACATCCACCATCTTTTTGAACCCATAGGCCAGCGCACCAGCAAGCGGCACACCGACCGCAGCACACGAACCCACTACTGTAATGATTTCAGACATTCTCGCACCCCCGCTCCAAAATCAGACCACGGAAACCCCTCCGGGTCCGACTTCCGACCGAAAGGCCAAGCCACCGCGCGATGACTCTGTATAACCCTGTTGTTCACATCCAGTGAAAACACCTTCATCAACCAAGCACAAAGTTCAGCGGCCGCCGCGACTTGAGCAGCCGGCCAGTCCTCACCGGGGATATGCTCAAGCTCAATGCCGATCGAGAACTTGTTCACATCCTTCAACAAATGCCAGATCGAAACGCCAGCATGCCAGGAATACAGGCCGTGGACATCGGGGTTCAGCTTCCATACCTTCCCGAACCGAGAAATCACGAAATCAGCCGACACCCGCGAAGCCGGGTTACACAGCCACGACACGGCGCCATGCACAGCCCCGCCCGTGTGATGAAGAACAATCAAACTGATTTTCTTCTTGCGCGGGCTCAAGTTCGGAGTCCGCAGCAGCAACCAGTCCGGATGTAACACCCCGCCACCTATCCCATAAACTTATACGCAATCGCCAGCCGGGCGATCTCCAGACCGCCGACCCGGTAAGTCGCAGCAGTCGCAACGCAGTAAACAACACCCTCATACTCAATCCGAGTGTTGTCATCCTCAGCCGTCAGCGGATCTACAGGCACTTTCTTGTCCGGCCAGCCCCTGATATCCTTGCCACCAGGAAACCAGAACCCCATCCCCGGAGCTGTCGTGTAACCCTCCAGATACAACCTGCTCGACCAGCCAATGAAAACACTGCTGGTAGCAGTATCAGTGACCACGGGAAACGCCCGACACACACCGAGATCGTCACTGTTCAGCGTGATCTCGACCTCGCTACCCGCCCGGTCGATCAAAGCCGACACCCGATCCCGCAATACCATCCACTTCTGCATCGACCCTACATTTCCCCCCACACCGGGCCACAGATGAACAACGCATAATCAACCGAGCCAGCCCACCGGCCGATGAAACGCATGTCAGCCGAGTGGACCTGCCCCTCATAAACAAACCGACTGCCGACGTCTATCGTCGTGTCGGGCGCCGCATACAAAGCAAGCGCGGGACGAGCCTCCGAGAAGTCAGTCCCTATGTAACCGGCCACCGTGCCAGTATCCGCGATGCCGACAATCACCCGATGAACACCAACCCCCGCGCCATCAGTGATCTCGACATCCTCGCCACGTTCCGCGAGGATTGCGGCTATCTTGTCTGCTCGACTGCTCATAACACCTCACGCCGTAGAAAACAACACCAACGCCCAAGTGCCCTGATTAGCCCACCGACCGACATACTTCGCCTTCCCGGTATAAGGCCCCACCCCATCCCGAGTAAAAGTGCTGCCAACGGCTATCGTCGTATCGGGAGGAGCATACACCACCAACACCGGATCATGGGTCACGCCGGCATCCCCGGCCTCACCAAACGCAGAAGCCAGACCAACATCAACGACCGCGACCACCACGCGATGAACACCCGCCCCGACATCGGCCACCGTGATATCCTCGCCACAAGCAGCAAGCACAGCAGCAATCTTGCCAGCCAACACACTCACGACAAATACTCCGGGCGATCAAACGCAAATGGAGAATCAGTATTCCCCTCATGAGACTCCTGCGGAAGATCAGTCGCATCGGCAATAGCGGCATCTTCAGCAGCCATCCGAGCCGTGCGAGCCGTTGCAGCCAGCCCCCGAGCAGTAGCGTCAGCAGCTAAGCCAGTGGACAAAGCCGCGTCAGCGGCCACCTTGGCCACCATTTCAGCTTCAGTCAGTGTCTTCGCGTCGACCAGGAGCTTGTCAGCCGTCAACACGGCCGTCTCAGCATCAGTTTTCAACTCAGTCGCATCGACCAGGAGCTTGTCAGCAGTCACCTTCGCCGTATCGGCAGTGACCTTTGCCACTTCGGCAATCACCTTATCCAACGCAGCGTCACCGGCCACCGTGAACGGCTCCAAGATAGCCATCCCACGAGCGATCAGCTTATCACCAGACTCCGCAGCCTCACCAACCTCATTGCCGCCAAACTTCGCCGCCTCGGCATATCCCGGCTGCCTGCGAAGCATGTTCAAGCACTCACCAGCGATGACATCAATCATCCCCTGCTTGCAGGCTGCCTCGTAAGTAGCCAGATGAGCAGCGACGATCATCCCCGACAGCCCAACCAGCATTTCGGCGACGATAGCCGTGATCTTCGCATCATAGACCGACTTCTGCGTGTAGACGTGCGCCCCATCGTCAGTCAAGGCCAGCAACGCGCCGCCCAGAGTGGCAGAGATCGTGAACACATCCTGGTTGGTGATTGTCTTGACCCAGTATGAAACCCCCGCAGTCACCCCGCCGGAAGTCTCAGTGAACGAGATAATGTCGTTCACCGCCAAGCCGTGCAAAACAGACGTGATCAAATCCCCCGCGTTAGTGAACGTGCAGTTCACCTCGCCAGCCGGCAACTGCAAACGACGCTTAATATCATTCAGCGCAATAGTGATAGCCATTATGCCACACTCACCTTCCCGTTGTTGCCATCAGACGGCCCAGCATCCCCGTCACGAGTCCGAGACACCGTAGGAACCGACTCCGGCCGATCAGGCGCGGGCCCCGCGCCCTGCAAGCCAAGGAACTCACGAATGAACGGGTCAACGGGATCCAGAACCCCGCAATCGACCAGGTTCTTAATTCCAGTCGACAACGGACCCAACTCGCGATCCTCCAGCGGCCCGAGCGAGAACACAGGCACCGGGACGTCAACCCCGTAATTGAACCGCACCAACGGACGTAGAACCTGTTCCTTCATAACAGTTTCCTCCAGGTCCAGCTTCAAACCCTTGAGACACATCCGCAAGACGTCCAGATGGACTTTTGCCATAGCAAACGAGCCGACCTGCCCGCCGCTGTCCGTGATCAGGTTAGTGTTCAGAATCGCCTTGGCAATCTCGCAGTTGTGATGGTCGACCGCGATCCGGTAACCGACATCCCCCTGCCGGATTGTCTCCAGCAACTCAGCAGACATATCCTCCGGGATCACGATAGCAGAGCGCACCTGAATCTTTTCCAGAATAGACAAAAACTCGGTCTGCGCCGCCTTCGGCGTTCCCCGACGATAGGTCCCCTTGGTTGTCGGAGCGCCATACTTCTCCAAGTAAAGGTTCCAAAACCGCGTCAGCAGGTCCTTAGACCACCAGTTGCGGTAACACGCCCTCAAATCAGACGTGCCATAGGGGTTCGAATACTCGGGCTGATAGGAGTAGATCACGAAACGATCAGCAGGGAAAACGTCGTTTGTCGGCTCGTAACGGACGCCGACGACGTTGCGATACTCGTCAACATCAAAAGACCAGTCAGCGGGATCTTTGCTTTTCAGATAAAGCGGCTGCCACTTCCCCGCCCAGCGCCCTGTTTGCACAGTCTGCCACACGACATTCTGCAAACTGTAACCCTTTGCCAGAGCATCAGTCACGTTCCACAGCACAGTCAAGATAGAACCAGTGACCGCATGCAGAGCCCAGTCGCAGAACTCCGCCACCTCCTTGCCGCGGGCGCCATCCTCCTTGACTGCCTTAACCTCCCAGCCACGCGAAAGCAGCGAGCCCTTCTTGATTGCCAGGCAACTCTTGACCTGACCGTCCTTCTGCATCGCAGAGTAATCTTCCAGCCCCCGCCGACCGACCAGATCGTCAGGATTCGCAAAAGCCCGCATCCCGCCAGCAAGCGACGGGTCAGCGCCGACCTCAGACTTCGCCACCGGAACTGCCTTTGACGCCGAAAAGAGATTCCTCAACCCCGAACGAAGATCCAACACGCTTATCCCCCCCGAGCGTCGGCAGTTCACTCAAGCCAACGCCAAACTCAACTGATTGTATACCTGCTATAGACGCCGTGTCAACAATATCGTCATTGCGACCACCCGGAAACTCCATAAGCTCATGCTCCACAACCTCAGTCCAGTGAGCGCCCTTCCGATGGTAAACCGTGCCGCTCTTATACTTTGTCAAGATAGTCACCGACCGAGTCAGCTTGTCCACATCGGCCGGCGACTCGACCACCGGCAACCCCACCGCCAGAGCAGCCGCGATCAGATTAGTGCCAAAAGTCTTGTTCTCCACCGCCTGAAAAGCCGGAGTCCAGGCCGCATAAGCGTCCTCCAAGGCCCCCAAGTGACCGGAAACGTCCAAACGCTCACGAAACAGACCGCAAAGCAGCAACTCACCACCCGGACACAGCATCCACGTCGAAATAACGAAGAAATCAGCACTCGACTTGCTCGAACCGTTTGTGTCGACCGTCTGGAAACACATGCATTCGCCACGATGATACCGCAGGTCACCATCCCGCCCGTGCAGGCAGTAATAATCACCCTCCACGTCGAAATACAACAACCAGTCGCGCTTGAAGAGCTTCCCACCCGGTTCCTCCGGTTCCTGCTGATATTGAGACTGCCAGAAATACGGGGTCACCGACAACGCCTTCTGAATCTCCACAACTTCAGCCTCGTCGTAGAACTCAGGCCATAACACCTCGCCTGCCGGCCTGCCCAGAACATCATCGACTCCAGCCCGAACAGCCAGCTTCAACACAGTGAACTTCTCACCGGCGCCGGCCTCCATCTCAGCAACCAGCTCGCCGGTCAGGTCCTCCTTGTGCCACCTCGTGTGAATCAAAACCAACCGGCCACCAGGCAACAACCTGTTCCGCACCGCAGACCGGTAGTTATCAGACACCGTCTTGCGATATGCCGCGGACGACGCCTCAGCCCAGTTCTTATACGGATCATCGACTATCGCCACGTTTGCACGGCGACCTGTCACAGCCGAGTTGATCCCGCAAGCCCGCATCCCACCACCGAGAAACGCCGGGCCAGCATCCACCAGCCAACGATCGATCGCCTTAGAAGCCGTCGATACCGACGCACCGCTGATCTTCGGAGCCCAATACGTGTAGAACTGCCGAGCAGCCGCCGAGTGCTCCTGAGCGAGGTCGTCACCGTAAGAATTCAACAGAATCTCCCAGTCGCAGTGACGAAGCAAACACCACGCCGGGAATACGCGGCTGCACAGGTAGGACTTCGCATACCCAGGCGGGATGTTGATGATCAAACGAGTGATGTCACCCGACTCCACAGCCTCTAAGTGCTCGCAGATCAGGTCAAGATGCTTCCCGTCGATCCACTGGAACGGCGAGACTAATCTCGCCATTTCCTTCAAGTGCCGGAACGCCTTCGCCATCCGCACCTGCTCCAGCGTTACCTCGTTCAAAGATTCCGGCAAGCATTTCGAGTGTCGCATCATCTACATCCCCCAATATCCCGCCTAATACCCCACCAGTCCCTGCCACCACTGCACCCAAAGCTATCCGCTGAGGTGCCTCAACACCCCATATCTTTCGGATGTCACTCAAAGCACCACGCATCTGCTCAGCATACCTCGGATCGTGAGTCTTTCCCCACTCAGTCTGAGCCTCAAGGTAAAGAGCCTGCAACATCCCAGTCTGCTTGATAGCGTGGATCCTCGCGATCTCAGGCGATTCCTGAGCCACACGACGAGCCAACCTCGACACAATGTCAGTCACGTCACGCTTCGGCATACCCAGCAAATCAGATAACTCAGACTCGTCCTTCCCGTCCAAAACACCGCGAGCTATCCGCTTCTCCACCTCACCACGACGGTATAAATTGCTCGGGTCTGTCCCCGCACCCCGCTCAGTAGTATTCATAGACTACACTATACACCTTTTCCAGCCGCAAAGCCAGAATGAGCGCGGAGGTTCTCCCATAAAGAACAACAGCAATAACAAAACACACTAATCAAGTAGTAGAGTATATATATATTAAGATAACAATAATAATACATAACAACACTACACACACAGTGAGTAGTGATAACAGCAGCAGCAGCAGCAGAACAACAACAGACTACAATGCATTCACTATCAATGAACAACTAACTGTGACTTGACCGCGACTCGCTCGCTTCGCTCGCTCGTCGCTGGACTGTGGATCGCCACAGCTTTGAGCAGCAATGAGAAGCAGAAGAACAAGGTATTGATAATTCAGAAGCACCCACCCACCCACCCCCAAGGGAAGGGGGTCATCCAAGGCACTATCAACGATCGAGGGGCCAGTGATAATTGATCGACCACGACGCGGGGCAGCAATCGTGGTGACTTGAAAGATTTGCATGATGATAGTGAGTGGTATTCAGGCATTTTGTCTGCACGAAGGGAGGCTAAGTGGCAGCCCATAGCTTAGTGGTGAAGCGACGCCGCTGGTGGCGCGCCGCTCAGCATCGAAGGGACGAATGCTTCGCCGGCGCCGCCCCCTGCGTCGTTAGCTATCTGCATCATCGAAGCGAAGCAGACCGGCAGGGATTATTTGACCAGGGACTGACGTCATTGTGAGGCCGAGGGTTCGGACGCACGATAACCACGGCATTATGTCAACCAGAGCACATAGACACAGAGCAGGTTGAACATAATGCGGGTTATCCTGCGCCGAGTGATACGCCTGTGGTAGGCGAGAAGCTGAAGGGAAGGGACGCCGCCCGCGCCTGCCGGAGGCACCCGGCAGACTGCGCGGGCGGCGGGGACTCACTGCATCCATACGACTGTGGGTTCCGCGCCCATACGCAGGTAGCGTAACGGCGCGTGACAGCTTAGTGCTCATTGAAAGCTCCGGGACGCGGCTCTGCCAGCCCACCCCCACGCTGGACACAGCTCACTTCGTTCGTCTGGGCCAGCGTGGGGGTGGCACGTGCTGCGCGGCACGCTGGCACGCTGGCAGAGCCGGGCGCCGGCGGTCGTTCCATCGCACTACGCACAAGGGATTATGTGCTCCGTGCGCAGAGCGTCGCCGGACGAGCGGGGGGCCGCCCCGTGTGGCCACGTGCCCTTCCCCCCTGCCCCCCCCTTGCCCCGGCCAGGTCGCTGATGCTCCTGTGTCCTTCCCCACCCAGGAAATCAATACTCACGACACACAACGTGGCCAGAGCGAGAGCGATACCATGGCGCGGCTTCGCCGCGCCATTCTTCAGAGCGAGCGCATCCCTCCAGGTATCCTGCCAGAAGAAACAAAGAAAGAAGATCTGGATTACTACGATACGTACGACCACGGTCAGAATATCCTAAGCATAACTCATCGATCATTGAAAGCCCGAAAGAAGGTCGACGCGATGTAGCCCCGCGATTTTTGGAAGCATTACAGCGAATTTCAGCCACGGAACCCGAATTCGAGCCCCCAAACACGACACCGAGCCCCCGAACACGACACCGAGCCCTACACTGAACCGTTCACCGCCGCTCGGGCCGGACCCCCCAGGTGCAGCGGGGGGCGTCCCCGGCCCTCGCTGGATCACTGCTCCATTGACCGCTGCGGCGGGCCGACCCCCCAGGTGCCGCGGGGGGCGTCCCGGCCCGCCTAAGCTGCACCGCACCATGTAATCAAGCAACTTTTCGCAAACCACCAGAAATATCAAGGAGAGTCCTTTTTCGAGGGGTCCCCCTTTCCTAATCCAACGCTTCACTGTCCATATTGAGCACGGGCGGCGGGCTTTGCCCGCCGCCCTAGCCTCCAAGCCCCTCATTTCGACTTGCCGTAGACACCTGTTCACTGCACAGCCCCTGCCTCGCCCGAAATCGCTAAATCTCTCTTATACATGAGGAAAGTTTTTTAGACTAGGAAGTAACGACCCCTACCCTTTTTTGAGGCTCGGCGTATCTTTTGTGCTTGCTACTATACTTTTGTGCTTAGCTATGGTATACTTACTTGGTAGTGTAAAAAACTTCCCTTATACATGAAGGAGATTAACGCAAAATGGGACTCTCAAACAAGGTCAAGCTAATGTTTCAGCGGCCAGGTCCACCGGAGATCAAGGTCTGGAAGGGCGGGCCATTTCTGGAGGGCTACGTCAATGGGGTGATGGTAGGCAAGGTGATGAAGGTATCGCCCATCTTCGTTGATGGCGACACTGAGCGGGTCTGCCTACGATTTGCGCACCACACGATCCTGCTCACTGCGGAGGAGGCCGTTGACATCGGCTGGGAGATGCTGAAGGACTCTGAGCGCAAGGCTGAACGGGAGCAGCGAGCCGAGCCTGCCGATTGGATGGCTCCAACGGACAAAACCCCGTGATCACTCGACCGCGGGGTTCTATCCGACAATGACACACACTAGGAGGAACACGGCTATCATATCACTTGAGCGCAGTGATGTCAAGGCTTGGATTATCACGATGTATCAAGCTGTGCGAACCCACGCAACGCGGTCTAGTTGTGGTAAAAGCAGCCCCGTGGATCACCATTCCGGAAGGCTCCGAGGTGTCGGTTCCCGACGATCTGATGCCGCTTCGCTGAGTCGCCGAAAGCTCGGTGTAGCTTCTATCTGGAATGAGTTTCCTGTCAATCATTGCCGGTTCGGTGAGCATATCGCAAGCTGTTAGCATAGCTGAAGCTCAGACTTGGGGAGTCTTTTCTGGCTCGGTAGTTCGACTGCAAGCCCGGGGTAGTCAGTATGCGTCAATAGACGCCTCTGTGGTTCGACATTACTCTGTGAACAGGTATCTTTCTAGGGTGGGGAGGGTCGGGCTTTGTTCGCAGCCAGTAAACGTCGACAGCGACCTGGGCGGCAAGGGCAGCCCCGGAACCCGGAGCCCGGAGCCCCGGAGCCCGGAGCCCGGAGCCCGGAGCCGAAAAATAACTCAATTATTTTCGCTGGACAGGAGGATATTCCAGAGGCGCCGTCGCAGGAGTAAATAGGCCTCCAGTTTGGCATCCAGGAAGCCGATAATTAGAACAAGGAGCAAAGAACAATGAGCAAGCAAACCAGACACGAAGCAGGAGTAACCAAGCACTTCGACACACTCAAAAAGCGGGGCAAGCAAACCCGGCAAGGCATGTCAGGCGCAAGCTTCGACTACCTCAGATTTCCTTTCCAGACCTATCTTGCAGGCAGCCAGCCGCCCTCTTCCGCAGAGCAAGCAGCTTCAATGCTCGCTCGCATTCGCCGCCAGCCCGCTCCAGCCCTTCCCCGCCTTCCAGGCGGGAGCGTTAGATCGCTCGAAATCCATCCTGGCCAATATGCCAGCATCCGCATGAGCGGCAAGCCCGCCATAATCCGCGTTGAGATCGTGAGCTTGAACATCGTTTCCGGCAAGCTTGTCCTCGGCCACCGCGACGGGTATTCCGGCTGTGCGTTTGGTGCCGGTTCCCCCGTCGAAGTTCCTGTCTGCTCTGTGATCCGGATATCGAATGACCCGTTTCACTTCCGCCGCGATGACGCTGTTCCCTGCCATCTTGCCGCGACCTGCCAGCCGGTCGGTTCCTGCTTGCTCGTCCCCCTTGACGCGGATGCCAAGGGAGCTTTCCAATCTTGTTCACTAGTAGTGAACAGCGAGGTGTCTTAATGCTAACACACTGCCCTGACTGC
>DATKXU010000054.1:0-2767 GCA_035528905.1 Armatimonadota bacterium | reverse complement strand
TGGGGTCCTTCACGCCGTGCAGGCCGAGCACCAGGCGAGCGGCGAGCGCTGCCATGCGGCTGAATGCCTTGCGTTTGGCGGTCCAGTTCTTCACGCCGCCGCCGGGGACGTATCGCGAGCCGATGACGACGTCGTACTGCTTCGCCTTCTCGATCATCTGCGGCAGGTAGCGGGGATTGTGGGAGAAATCGGCATCCATGGTAATGAACAGGCGGCAGTCGGTTTGCGCCGCGAGCTTCATCGCATCGCGGTAGGCGGTGCCGAGGCCGAGCTTGCCCGGCCGGTGGATCACCTGTACGCGCGGGTTCTCGGCGGCAAGGCGATCGGCGACGTTGCCGGTCCCGTCCGGCGAGTTGTCATCGACGATGATCACGCCGATGCGCTCGTCGGCGGCGAGCACCTCGGGCACCAGCCGCGGCAGGTTCTCGCACTCGTTGTAGCACGGGATGGCAACGATGATCTCGGCCACGGCTAGGTTCCTTCGCGCTTGCCCAGGCGTTCCAGTTGGTTCACCCAATCATTGAAGTGCGGACACTCGCGGCGGATAGCTTCAAGCCCAATGGCAGCGGCTGCGAGAGGACCATCCTTTACCTTCTGGTACCGCGGATAGAGCTTCAGTATCCTTTTGGACGGTGCTGTATCCTGTCCATCGTTAATGTCTTCGGGAGTGGGAAACAACCTTCGGACACTGGCAAACCGTCGGGCGAGATCATCACGGCGAATAGCTTGTGCGAACGCGTCGGGGGCGCTGAATAGTATTCCCTCAAACTCGTGCATCTGGACATAGGGGAGAAACCTGTCTGGCCGCAGCTTTTCACTCAGACGGTACTCGATGTCATCCACCAGGGATTGCTCCACAATCCTGGCCTTGGCGATTGCCGAGAGGCCTCCTCTAACCGGCATGCCCGGGAAGTCCCGCGGCAGCTCGAAGAAGTCGAGCATCGTCGTGCAGTAAGCTGCGCGGTCCTCTTTCAGCGTACGAAGGATGTCTCTCTTCACTGGCGCATATCGGCTTAGCCCACCAGCTTTGCCGAGTACATGAGGCAATAGCAGCACTCCGGATGGCGCAAGCGCCGGCAGAAGCAGATTCCTGACGAACTCGCGCTCAGTCGGACCTTCGACAATGACGTGAACTCTTGTTGTGCTCACTGTGTCGTACTCAGCACGTTTTTCCACCACAGCTCGCCGAGCGTGTAGTCCTCGAGCCATCCGCTCAGGCTGGCGCTGTTCAGCCTTCTGAAGGAGGATTCTCCGTTTTCCCGTTCAACCAGCAGGGCATCCTCAGGCTCGAAACAATCAAGCAGCCAGCCCGACTGAGTGGAAACGACCACCTGCGAGTCGAAAGAGGCTCCCTTGATAAGGGCTGCCAGAAGCTCCAATGCATACGGATGCAGCCCCAACTCCGGCTCATCGATCAGGATCACCGATGGTGGATTGGGCTGCAGGAGGGCCGTGGCCAAGCAGATGAACCGCAGCACACCGTCGGAAAGCTGGAAACCGAAGAATGGGTAATCGGAGTCCTTCTGCTTCCACTGAAGCTGAATGCGGTTCGGGTTCTCGGACATCGGCTGAAGCCTGAAATCATCGAAGAACGGGACGACCAGCCTGAGCACGTCGCGCAGTTTGGCATAGCAGACTCGCGTCTCGTCGCTCTCTTTGGTCAGTCTATACAGATAGGCGGCAAGGTTCTCGCCGTCCCCGCGGAGATACTCGTTGTCGTTGACCGGGATCATTTTGGTGATGCGGGCGCTTTCGCTGGTGTCGTTGATGTGGTAGACAACCCACCGGGAGACGTCCTCCGCGAATGCCCGCAGTTCCTCGCTATGGGACCACGGTTGGTCCAGTGCCATCCGCAGAAGCGACTCCCTGTGCAACTCACCTTCCATCACGCCGCTGGCGGGAAGCAGGACCTCCTCCGCGATGGCCAGGTTGTCCTGTGCGGTCGGTTCGAGCGCGAGCTTGTAGCTGCCGTCGCGCAGCTCGATGGCGGCCTCGATCCGTCTCGTCGATTTTGAGCCGAAATGAAGGTGAACGTCCGCACCGCCCTGCTTCGCGATGTACAACTGGAAGTTTCCCCTCGCCATCTGGGAGAGCAGGCGGAAGAACGACAGGAGGTTCGATTTCCCGGACCCATTCGCGCCGATGAGCACGTTGATCGGGCGCAGCTCGATCTCCTGCTTGCGGATCGACTTGAAGCCTTCGATGCTCAGCCTGGATATGGACGGTTTCTTTGCCATCAGACTTTCTCCAGCTTCGCGTATTCGCGCACGAGGCGCTTGATGCCCACGCCCTTGAACCGCACGAGCAGTGTTTGGCGGGCGCCGCTTCCGCTGATCTCGCGAACCTCGCCGAGGCCGAAGGTCGGATGGCGCACCTGCTCGCCCACGTGGTATTCCTGCTCCGGCTCGTATTCCGCCACGGGCGCCGCTTCCCGCGGCTTCTCGGCCTTGCGAATGATCGCCGGCCTGGCCTGCTCTTCCTCCTCGCGCTCCTCGACGCGGCCGAAGATCGGCATTCGCTCCATCACGTCTTCCGGAATCTCCCGCAGGAATCGCGATGGCTGTGCCTCGAGGATCAGCCCGAACCGCATCCGCGAGACTGCGTACGTGATGAACAGCTCCCGCTTCGCCCGCGTGATCGCCACGTAACACAGCCGCCGCTCCTCCTCCACGCCGTTCTCCGATTGCATCGAGATCTCGTGCGGGAACAGCCCCTCCTCCACGCCGGTGATGAATACCGCGGGAAACTCCAGGCCCTTCGCCGCGTG
>DATKXU010000053.1:0-8762 GCA_035528905.1 Armatimonadota bacterium | reverse complement strand
AGGATCAGTTTGAGGCTCTCTGGTCCCATAGGAACCCTATGGGACTTACTAAATCCGTGCCTCAAACTCCGCGAGGTCTCGGCCCGATACCCAGGGAGGGAAAAAGCCTAAAAGGTTAGCCGGGATGAGGCGCCTTTTACGCTTTTTAGAGACCTCGCGGCAATCTTGCTGGGGGTGTGCAGAGGGGTACGCCATGCCACATCGCTGCATCCCGACCTCAGCGAGGGGAAGCCCTAAAAGGTTAGCCAAGCGGTCAGCGAGGCGCCTTTTACGGCTTTCAGGGATGCGGCCGCCATGCCCAGAGGGCAGACAGGGCAGTGAGTCAGCGATTGGCTGCGAGGCTGAGAGCGGCGGCGCAGCCGCTGCAAAGCGGCAAGCCAACCTCCAGCCTGGCAGGCAATCTGCTGGGTGGAGGCCTTCAGCCGAAAGGCTTAAATGGTTAGCTGAGCCTTCTTGCCGCGGCGAAGCGCCTTTTATGCCTTTCGGCAGCTACTTATCTGGCTTGGTTTCCTGCCGAAGGCCAGGAAACGAAGCCGCAATCATGCCGGCGCCGAGCCGGCAACAAGGCTGATTCTTCTTGGCGGCACAGCGAGCGCAGCGAGTCTGCCCCAAGAGGAATCAGCCGGGGGGCGCGGAGAGGGTTTCATCTCACCGGCCACCGCCTTCTCGCGCGCTACCGCCAACTATCCTTAAGCACCGGACGTTGCGGTAAGAAGCTTCTGATACAATTTCACCATTCCCAGCGTATCGCGCCCGCAGTATTCGAGCAGATCTTTTCGAATCCGCCTGGCCTCATCGGCGGAAGTTCCTGGAGACACCATCCGCAAAAAAGAGATCCCCGCCTGCAACCCGTCCTGCACGGCCAGATCCTCGTAGCTTCCCATCTCAGGAACCAGGACCGGCTGAACGGACTTGAGAGAGAACGAGCAGCCGAAATCAGGGTGATAGACATGATCCCTCACTACGGCGCACAGGTCGAAGAGCCGGCCCACGACAGATTCAATCGCGTCGGCATGCTCAGGGAAGGCCCCGGTAAGGTTGTTCAGAATGCGTTTCTCATAAGGCGTATACATGACGATGCTACCCCTGTCCCCGATGGCATCAATGAACGCCGTCAGGAGTTCCTCGCGAGGGTCTTCTTTCCCATCGCATAGAAATTCGTGATGTGATAATTTGCCGTTTCTGCCAAGTTTGTGCAGCGACCACTGGAACGGCACGGCTTCATACGGATGAGTGCCAGCGTAAAGGGGAATCGCCGGCATCACCGTCTCAAAGTCCAAAAAGTAGATCGGCGTCTCAAGCACTTCGAGATCAGCGCGCAGCCCTCTGCCAAAGAACGGTTTTCCACTCTTCACACAGCGGCAGATACGCTGCTGAAGGTCGCTCAGCGGGAAGTCACCAGGAACCTTCCTGATATCCTCGATACCATCCTCGGCCAGTTGTGTGAGAATATCAGCCCTTATCCGAGGCAGGTCGCACACCCAATGCTCGGGTTTACTCGCGCGGCAATGGTCGTAGAATTCGCATTCATACGGACTGAAGCAATGTTTACCGGGTCCAATGTCTGGCGCCGAATCAGATGAAAGCACCTCCTGCTGTTCGCGAATGAGCTTCGGTAAGCTGGGGGCGAGTTTCTCGATCTGCTGGGAAATATCCTCTACGGAGAAGAACTTCGACAAATCCAGCCGCTTGCCGTTGTAGACGTAGGCGTTATTGATGTGGACAAGACACTCAGCATCGACGGCGATTCCCGATTGCTTCAGCACATGGCTCTGCAGCGCAACATCGTAGAAGTTTGCTTCCTTCACCTTCGTGGACGACTTCACCTCCAAAAGCCGCCAGCGCCTGCCCGAACAGCGCTCCAGGATGTCGGTGCGGATGAGAACATTACCTGTTGCAAAGCCAGCCTCAAAGATGGAAGAGACTTCTCTCTGGCTTATGAGCTTTTTGGTCTTAGCGACAGCGTCACTGTGATGCAATGCGTCATCATCTATGAGCACGCCGTCAGGGAATAGCTGCCTCGCAAGACGGCCCACCTCGGTGCCGGTGTCAAAGATGGCCTGCTGTGCCGATAATATCGGGGGGGCAAGATCTTTGCGATAACACATGAAATAAAGCCGTTTGAGGCATTGGATGCCCGCCACGAACTTCGTTTTTGACAGCTTGAAAATGTTATTGTGTGTTGGCATCTTCCGCAGTTCCTGTCCTACGGCGGGCTCAGGTCGATCCTTAACTGGGCGCCAATCCTGTCAATCTCATTTGGCTTGATCTGTGTCACCAGAAACCGCACCAAGTCCTCCTGGCGGTTCTGACCGAACGCCATTCGGTAGACGGCAAGCGAGCGGCACAGGAGTTCGTAGTGCTCGCTGTCCTCACTTAGCCGGAAAGCCGGGACGTGCCGCTCGATTCTGGCGGCGTCCGAATTCTGCGTGACCCAATACGGAATCAGCTCGCTCGTCTGATCAGTTCGAGCCACCCGAGCTGCGTCGAACATCACGCCCCACGGGTCGCCAAACTTCTTATGGCCGGCGACAGCCTCGTGTGCCGCAGCAACGTTTTTTCTCACGGCATGGCCTTTATACCGATGCACGCGGCCCTCGCGCTGCTCGAGGTCCACGGGGTTTGAGGGAAGGTTCCAGTGGACCACCGCGTGACAATAGGTGTGGAAATCCAAGCCTTCCTGTCCCACCGAGGTCGTCGCCAGCACAAACGGCCAGAACGGCGAATTGAACGCAGCCCTCACCTGGTCGGCGCGTGTGGTTTCCTCCGTATCCTCCTGCTTGTCCTGGCCAAACCGCATGGCAAATCTTGCGCGCATGCGGGGGGAATCCTCGTCCATTTCCATTCGTGAGCCCTGGGTTCGGAACACGTCCACGCCCAGCGTCGTTGTGCGCAGCGACAGGGCGTCGATAACAGCGTCCGCTATCTCGTCGGCCGTTTCCTTCGTCTCGCTACTGAACAGCCCCAGAGATTCGCGGAGGACATGGACGTACTCGTCGAGCATGGACTGGATATTGCCAGCCCGGCAGTATTCGAGCACCCTCTGCCAGTAAGGCTCCTGTGGATTCTTGCCTCGGATCATAGCGGTCACTTCAGGCTGGTTGAAGAGCGTCAGGAAGCCGTAGCTTAGGCGGGCCGCGGCATTTCTGATGACCGGATTGCGCCAGGCGCTGGAGCCGCCCACAACACGCGATATTGCCCGAAGGGCTGTCACTCCCGGTGCGGAGATGGCCATCTGGGCAACGACATCACAAAGATTGGGTGGCGGAGTCCCCAGCCTGATCTCCCCCTTCAGAAGCGCGTGCGCCTGGGCCACGTGATCTGCCCAGCGGGAGGGTTCGTCGCCTTCATCCGCTGTCCGAGCCCCGTTCTCCTCCTCGATGCCAGCCCATCGCTGCGCCAGCCCCTCCTGGTCAAACCACTGAAGCGTTGCGGTTTTGTCGTACGAGAGATCAAGGAGCAGAGGGGCCGCCCAGTACCACGACTCATCGGGCGGCGATGTCGGCTCGGACTTCCGGACGAGAGGCTCCAGCACTTTCTCAAGCTGCTTCCGGACCACCTCAAGCATTCTGGACGCGGGCACCAGTTGCCCGTCGTGCGAGATGTAGCGCGCAAGCAGAGGGTCAAAACGGCAAAGCGCTGCGCAGGGGTAAATCAGCGCAAGAACCGGCATGGCGGTGAGGCGGCCGTCGCTCCTGGCGAACTGGAGAAGCCGACGACGTTTCTTCCTTGCGTCGGGCGTGTTGCTTGCTTCTGGATCGAGCGACAGGATCATTTGCCGCTCGGCCTCATAGCTCGCCAGAACCGCTATGGCTTTGGGGACAACCTTCCAGCAGGAAAAAACTAGCTTCTTCGTAAATCCCTGCAACTGCGGGTCGGTAAAAGGCTCCTCGGGCTGGTAGTAGCTCAACGACGGAGGCACCCAAAGCAGTTTCCACGCCCCCCGATACACCGTCCTGGCAAGGAGTTCCCGCATCCGGGCATTGCTCGGGTCCAGTTGCGCATACTTCTCGACCTCCTGTCGATTAAGCAGCGCAGGCGAGCATGCCGAAAGGAGTTTGCTTGCCCGATCGTGCCGGCTCGGGTCATCGAGGTTCTCAAGAAGTCGTTCCTTGAACTCGTAGTTCTCCATGAAGTTCAGCAGGTACGGTGCACTTTTCCAGTATTCGAGGATGTCATGGTGTTCGAGGTCGCGGGCAAGATCCTGCAGCGCGACGTAGTCGTGGACGTCCCTGGTGTGTAGGTGGAGTCCTTCAGGTGGTACTTCCACAAGCATGCCATTGCGGTCGACCGTGGAGGCCAAGCGCTCCGTACGCACCATGACCTGACGGAGTCGGCTTTCCATATCTGCCTTTGCCTTCATCAGTTTCTCAGTACCGCCATCCCCGATGCGGTAGAGTTCCCGGCGGTAGTCGTTGAGGCAGGACTCGAAGACCTCAGCCTCTTTCGAATCATTGAGCAGGAACTTCACTGTGCGCATGAAGTCGACGTAGTGATCGTCGTCCGAGTTCTCCTGAGCCAGTGTGTACATCTTGTAAGGAGTCGCCGAAAGGAGAAGCACACGGGCCTCGGACGTCTCATCGCAGTAGTCAAAGAGGTCTCGGGCAATTTGCGCCGCCTCGCTGTCACCATCCAAGAGGTGTTTGAATCGCTGGAATTCGTCCAGGATGATGAGGTCGGGCTGAAGCGATTCCAGGCATGTACGGGCCAGAAGCCCCCGCAGCTGTCCGATTACCCGATTGCGCTCCTCCTGAATCTCCCAGCTCGTTCGGCTGTCCGATCGCGGGTAGTGTTCGCACAAGCGGAGAAACCGCTGGCGGATATCGTCCTTCCCCGCCACGGTTTCTGAGAATTTTCTGTATATCGCATCATCAATGTGATGGGATTCGCTCAGGTGCTTCAGACTGTAACGAAAACTGGCAGACCCCGCGTTGCCCTTCAGAACATTCACCGGTGCCTTGCCCCTGAGCCGCCACGGTTCTTCGAGGAGCCGGAAGAGGAGCGCTCGCTCCCTGACAATCCCGAGATTGCTCTTCAAGTCGAAGGATGTCCCCGGCGTGAAGGACACGAAATTGAGCTTCGTGTCCATGCCCCTCTCGCCCAGGACGATGGGCAGAAGGGTGATGCGCGAGGCCAGGGCGAAATCACGCTGGCCGGTTACGTTGAGCCGGTTGATGTTCTGGCGGGCGATGGCCGAGTTGGAACAGATGTAGACAACGTCTATTCGCCGCACCTTGTCCCAGAGATGCTCGATGGCCTTTGCAACGATGCCGCGCGCCACGAGCGTCTTCCCAAGGCCCACCTCGTCCGCGAGGAGAAATCGCCGGGTCGGCTTTGGGTCCTGGTACATCCGCCTGAAGATGTACTCAACCGTTCGCCGTTGGAAGTCCTTCAGCGTGACGAGGCTTTTCTGAGGATCGATCCGTTCCTCTGTCATGCCTTCATCTCCTGGCGGGCCTTCCAGATGGGGGACCAGACGTCGTCAAGACCCGGCGGAAGCAGGTCCGCTGCATTGGGGCTGGCACGGAGGTCCTCAATCACCTTGCTGACGGAATCCAGGCTTTCTGGATGGCGCACGAGAGCTCGCAACAGAGATTCGAAGAAGGACTTGCTCAGGATGACGCCCGTGGCGGTGCCGCTGCCTTCCGCATCGCCCGAGATGTCGCCGAACGCGGCTGCTCGCAGTTCCTCGGGATTTCCGAGTAGAAGCAGCAGGAATCTCAGTACCTGCTCCCGGTTCTGCAGGATCGTCTGGAGGAGCCGTTCCCTGCGGTCAGCTGGTGCGCCATCGAGCGGTAGTGTCAGGACAAACTGCCTCGGCGGCACGAGCGCCCTGTCCGTTGGCGATAGCTCAAAGGCGAAAAATGATGTCAGCGCCTGCAAGGAGACCTTCTCAAAGACGGCGAGTTCGAATGCACCCGCTTCAACGGGCACAGCAGCGGACCTTTTCAGGCTGATCGGCCAGGTGACAACCGCAACACCTGCAGGCAGTTTCAGTTTGCCACCAGATGGCAGTGCCAGCTTTATGCGAAACTCATCTGGGGAATCCGCTGGTTCGACAACGATGCGGAGTTGTGCCTTGGCCAGTTTCACAGCCACGTTATCCAGCAGTCGCTCCTGTTTCATCGCAGCAGGGTCTTCGGGCTCGAATTCTTTTGCGTCGCAACGGAAGGGCTCAAGCAATTGGCAAAAACTGTGTTGGCCCGTTGCTGCCATGAATTCATCAATCCCACAACCACTCTTCTTGCCGATAAGCTCCACCAAGAACTCAACATTCCGGTGCAGGCCGGCTGAGGTCGCGTTGGCTGAGCCAACCCATACACTCGAATTCCACCCGGCATCGCCGATGTAGACCTTGGCGTGGAGACCCTGCTCGGGCAAAGCCGTGCCTGCCGAAGACTCCGATGGCGATTCTCCTGTGGATTCAGCGTCGGTGTCGACCGCTTCCGAAGGTTCCACAATAGCCGCAGCACTGAGGCTGTAGACTGACTTGAACTGATCTAGCGCCTTCGGGTCGAGCTTGCACAGCATGTCAATCCGAGAGATGAGGATGTTATCGGCTTCAGGGACCGACAGTTCTTTCAGAGCCCCTTCGCCTAGGAAAGGTGAAACAATGAGAAGGCGCCGGATGTCCCCATCGAACGGCGACTTGTTGTGGCCTTCAATCCCCAGCGGCCAGAAGCGGCAGTCATCAAACTGCTCTGGAACGCTGAACTTGACGCGGCGGACTTCTTCCGCCATCTTCTTGATGCGCTCTTCCCAAGTCTCCGACATTGAACGCACGACCAGTTTGGGCAGCGCCGCCACAAAGTCCCCCAGTGGATGACAGGCAGCAATGGCCTTTCGTCGATCTACGAGTTCACCCTCGAGGACAAGCATGGCGTCCCACGACATATCAAATGTGAGGTTTCGCGTTGCGCAGATGACTTTGTAGATTACGCTCTCGTCTCCGGCGTAGCGCAGCACCCAGAGCTTCGGGTGGAAGTGCCCGCCGAGTAAGGGCGCCGAGCATGCGAAGACATTGGGCTCGAGGTTCATGTAGAGGGCCTGGTACTTTGGCGGGACGGCAATCCTCCCTGCCTGGCAGAAGAGAGCTACGTGGTCGCTGTACTCTCGCACGGCCTTGAGCAATGCCAAGGGCTCAGCTGTCGGCTTGCCTTCACTATCCTCCCAGTCCGAGAACGCAAACGCCAATTGCACGGTGAGGAGCGACAAGAGATCGAGGCTGTAGGTAGTGCCTATGGCAAAGTCCAGCTTGTACCCCAAAGGCGGACGGAGGGCATCAAGGAAGAGCGTGCGGTCTGTGGGCTCAAGCATCCGATGGCTCCTTCCCCAGACCCACCAGGATATCGGCGACGATTCGCTGAACAACCGGCCAGCGGAAGTTCAGTTGGGCGCTTCCGGAGTCCCCGTTCCAATTCTCCAAGGCACGGCGGTTGGCAAGGCGGGCCAAGCTGCGCTTCAAGGCCCGCTCGCGGTTCTGTATCATGTCGCGCGCCTTATCGCTACGAATGATCTCCTTGGGCTTGGTGCTCGACTGGACCAAATCCAGCCAGGACTCTACAAAGAGCTTGGTGGGGGGACCGATGCGCGGGTTACCCCGCTGTGAGACTTCCCAGAAGCGCTTTCGATCCCACTCTTGGAGCACGTGGTGGCGCTCCTGGATCATCGGCCACCATTCTTCTTCGATGGCTGCCTCATATTGGTTGGCGCGTCCTTCCGAAGGCTGAGACTCGGCTAGCATCAAGTTGTAGAGAAGCGCGGCGCCCCACATGCTTTCGGAGAAGTTCCGGGCGTGCTCGATGTAATCCTTGATGCGGGCGGAAAGCTCACCATATTGCGGATGCTCCCAAGGGAATTTCACATTCTCCCACGGACGCGCCCGATCAACGAGGAACGCGAAGTAGGTCCCGTTAGCGCAATTCATGATCCGTTCCAACAGATACCGTGCCTCATTTCTGTTGAGGGCAAAACCGGCTTTGTGCGGAAATTTCTTGGGTACTTGGGGCAGGCCCGAGTGCCAGTTGAGCCGCGCACTTCCCGGCCTAGCCTCCGGGTCTTCGCTGGGGGGCGCATTGTCCACGGCTCTGTAGAACGAGTCGAGCGAACGGTGGTACTGGTCCTGGGAACCAGGAAATACCCGGATACCCAGCCGGGAAAGGCCCTGCCAGTAGATATTGCTAGGCAGCCGTTGGAGGCTCTTGCGCGCCTGGATGCCAATGATACCGTCCTTGTCGTCCGACTCGGCCAGCGCATTGATCAGGTCGATCTCCATGTGGCGAGCCCGTTGGGCCACCTTGGCTGACTCGACGCAGGTCCTCTCCAGAGAAAGATAAATCCACGGCACGAAGAGGAAGTACTTGGCGCGCGTCTGGATGGTGCTGGTGCCGGGGAAGAGGAGGTCTGAGAACGCATCGCGAACCGAGCCGAGGCCGAGTTCGTCACGGGTATCCTGCTCGGCAAAGAGGTCGATCACATCGAGCATCTTCCGTCGCGCTTGCTCGGAGTGATCCATCCAAGACAGATAGGAACCCAAGGCTACTATCTCCGCTCACACATGCCCCATGATTCTGCGGTGGAATCGTGCCCCATCTAGGGGAGCCAAGAAGCAACAGCATGGGGAGTAGCGTACTGTCGGATACTGAAATCCGCAATACCAAGCGTACAGCCGCCTTGCAGTCAGACGGGCAGCGGGTATCTTGAAAACTCAAGATTTCCTCTTGCAACCTTGTCCTTATCGGTTAAAGAGGGCGCGACCATGC
>DATKXU010000052.1:0-70310 GCA_035528905.1 Armatimonadota bacterium | reverse complement strand
CAGGCTGATCGTCCCATCAAGCGCTCTCCTCAACACATCGTAGCGCGTCGCTTCCTTCTGTGTGATCGCGATTACTCCTCTCTCCATGGGGACATTATCGCTCTGCAGATACCAGGGGACATAATCGCGTTGCATTCACAGTAGAGTGCACCGCGTGTTGCCGCTGAGCCTCCTTTTGTGGTATACTGAAACTACTGAATTTCGGGGGTGCTGATGAGTCGCGTCGTCTATTTGAACGGAGAGCTAGTCCCTGAAGAGGACGCCAGGATTTCCGTTTATGACCACGGCCTGCTTTACGGAGATGGGGCATTTGAAGGAATCAGAGTATATTCCGGGAAGGTGTTTAAGCTCCGCGACCATATAGTGCGTTTGTACCGCTCGGCGCATGCTATGATGATCAGCCTGCCCATTACTCAGGAAGAGATGGAGCAGGCCGTTCTGACTGCGCTGCGTACGAATGGCATAGTTGACGGCTACGTCCGCATAACTATTACGAGGGGCGTGGGTTTGGGCCTCGACCCTCGTGTGTGCAAGACGGCAACCGTGATAATCATGACCGACCGGCTCGCCCTCTACCCGGAGGAGATGTACACGGAGGGCCTTCAGGTAGTCACAGTGTGTACGCGGATTCCGCCGGCGCAAGCGCTTGAGCCCAGGATCAAATCGCTGGGCAAATATGTGATCAACATCCAGGCGAAGATCGAGGCGAACCGGGTCGGCGCTGGTGAAGGACTGATGCTCAATACCGAGGGATATGTCGCCGAGGGGACCGGCGACAACATCTTCCTGGTGAGAGACGGCGGGCTGGTAACGCCACCTCCTTACGCAGGGATCCTGGAGGGCATAACCCGAAATACCCTGATGGGTCTGGCCCGCGATATGGGTATACCCGTTGAGGAAAGGTTGTTTACCCTATTCGACGTCTACGTGGCGGACGAATGCTTCCTCACCGGTACTGCTGCAGAGGTCATACCTGTGGTCAAGGTAGATGGACGCACGATCGGAACCGGCCGCCCCGGCGAAATGACTAATCGGCTGATGGAAGCTTTTCGCACCTTGACAAAGACTGAGGGTGTACCGATCTGATGCGCACAGGGCATTGCGAGTTGTGCGGTCCGCCGCGGCGGACGGAGTTCGTAGTCTACCTGGTTTCGAAGGCCGGCCGGCGAGCGGAACGCAGGCTGTGTGAAACGTGCGCCAGGGACGCCGAGCGCATCCTCTTCGGCGACAGCGGGCTGCTGCTGACCGATCTGCTCAAGGTACTGGTAACCGAATCCTCGGTTGCCGAAAGTGAACAGAACCGAACAAAGGTTTGCCCTGTTTGTGGGAATACTATAGAGGAAGTCGAGCAAGGCGGCATGGTTGGATGCTCGATGTGCTACACCGTCTTCAGGACGGAACTAGATCGTGTGATTCGTGAGCTGCACGGCCGCTCAAGGAAGCCTGTGTAGAAATGCGAGGAGAGAGCGGACAGCGTGCCCCGTTTATCCCGGCCTGGGTGAGTGCAGATGGCCCGGCGAGCGATGTGGCCCTCTCCACTCGGGCGAGGCTGGCCAGAAACATCGAGGGCGTCCCGTTTCCGGATCGTGCATCCGATGGCGACTTGAGGCGGGTTACCGACCTGGTGCTGGATGCGCTTCACGACTCCGATGGCTTGCTCCGGCACGGCGGACGTATCGGCAAGCTGCGCGTGATCCGGCCGACTCACCTGTCCGCCTCGGCAGACCGGCTGGCGCTGGTGGATGCCCGGCTGGCAAGCAGGCAGCAGGTATACGGCGGCAGGTACCGGCCGATAGTGCTGAACGATGCCGGGACCTTGAGCCTGATGGTCAACGAAGAGGACCATCTGAGGATGCAGTGCATACTCCCCGGCCTTCAGCCCATGACCGCCCTGCAGATGGTACAGGAGCTCGATGCTTTCCTGGCACGGAAGATCGCGTATGCGCGAGCCGATAATTATGGGTACCTGACGTCGTCGTTGGCGAATGTGGGCACCGGCCTCAGACTGTCCGTGATGCTCCATCTGGCGGGGCTGGCGTTTCTGGAGGAGGCTGTACCGGTTCTCACGGCGGCCGCTGAGCTCAAGGTATCCGTGCGCGGCTTGTTCGGCGAAGGCACTAAGGCGCTGGGGGACATTTTCCAGGTTTCGAACGAAACCACCATCGGTTTTTCCGAAAAGGAAATCACGTCGCGCATCCGGGCTGCGGCGGAGCACCTGGTCTCACGGGAGAGGGAGGCTAGGCGAAAGCTGGGCTTGGAAATGAGAAGCGAGCTGCGTGAGGCGGCAGAGCAGGCGAGAACGCGGCTTATGGAAGCTCGTGCGCTCAGCGGCAGAGAGGCGATGGCGTGTATTTCGGTGCTGCGCCTCGGAGCCGAGCTCGGTCTCGGTGGCGGCCTCTCGAGCAGGGCTTTCAAGGAGCTGCTTGCGTCCATGCGGCTTGGCACCTGCGCCTCGGCCAAATCCGCAGCGGGCGGTCAGCCCGTGGGGAGCATGGCGGACGACGTAAAGCGCGCCAGACTGGTGCGTGAGAAACTGATCGAAAAGAGCCAAGCCGCCCAACTCGCGCTCCCCGAAGGGGCAGAACAATAGTCCTGAAAAGGGCGTCTAACTGAATAGAGATTTCGGATTTGGGATTTTCCCGCCTTTGGCGGGATCTCCACGCATACTGCGGGATGCCGTCCGCAGGCGGCACGGTCCACCAGGCGGGACGGACATCGGACTTCGGACATCGAGTGATCCCAACGTAAAGGAGGGACAGAGGAATGTGGCAGCGGTTCACTGAGAGGGCACGCAGAGTAATCTTCTTCGCTCAGGAAGAAGCTGGCAGACTGGGTGAGAATTTCGTCACCACGGAGCATCTGCTTCTCGGCCTTGTCAGGGAGAACGACAGCGTCGCCGCCCGCATACTGGAGCGAATGGGCGTCAGCCTGAACCGGATTCGCTCTGAGGTGGAGCGGCAGGTTACCAGGGGCGACGGCCGCCTGGGCCAGGACATGCAGTTGACGCCGCGCGCGAAGCGCGTCATTGACTTGGCCTACGACGAAGCACGGCAGTTGAACAATAACTACATCGGCACTGAGCACCTTCTGCTCGGCCTGATCCGCGAAGGCGAAGGTCTGGCCGCACGCGTCCTGGCTAAGCTCGGCGTGGATTTGGAGAGAACTAGGCGAGAAGTAATGAGCCTTCAAGATAGCGATACATCCCTGACCACAACCAGGAGCAGGTCAAGAACTCCTACGCTGGATGAGTTTGCACGCGACCTGACCGATCTCGCGAGGCAGGACAAGCTGGACCCGGTCGTCGGCAGGAATAACGAGATAGAGCGGGTTATCCAAATCCTGAGCAGAAGGACGAAGAATAACCCTGTGCTCATCGGGGAGCCCGGCGTCGGCAAGACCGCCATTGCGGAAGGGCTGGCCGAGCGCATAGTGTCCGGCGATATACCGGAGATGCTGAAGGACAAGCGCATCGTGGCGCTCGACCTTGCGGGCGTGGTCGCCGGCACGAAGTACCGCGGCGAGTTCGAGGAGCGCATGAAGCGCATCATAGACGAAGTTCGCAAGGCCGGCGGCGAGGTCATCCTCTTCATTGATGAGCTGCACACTCTGGTAGGCGCCGGCGCAGCCGAGGGCGCAATTGACGCCTCTAATATCATGAAGCCGGCCCTCGGACGGGGCGAGCTTCAATGCATTGGCGCGACCACCATGGATGAGTACAGGAAGTACATCGAGCGCGATGCCGCCCTCGAACGCCGATTCCAACCTGTCCAGGTCCGCGAACCTACCGTCGAAGAGGCGATAGATATCCTGAAAGGGTTGAGAGATAGGTACGAAGGCCATCATCACGTAAAGATATGCGACGACGCTCTACTTGCAGCGGCGCGGCTCGCGGATCGCTACATCAGCGACCGGTGCCTGCCCGACAAGGCCATTGACCTGGTTGATGAGGCTGCCTCCCGCGTGAGGCTCCAGAGGTCTCTGCCCCCGGCGGACCTGCGCACGGCCAAAGCCGAGCTGCGCGACGTGTCGCAGGAGCTTGAATCGCTGCCCACTACGGGCCAGTACGACCGCGCCATTGAGCTTCAGGCTCAGGAGAGATACCTGTCCTCCAAGATCCAAGATCTGGATCGCGAGTGGCAGGAGAGCAAGGACAGCACCGAGCCTGTCGTGACGGAGGACGAGATCGCCCATATCGTCTTCAGTTGGACCGGAATTCCGGTTTCCAGGCTGGTGGAGACGGAGACGGCGAAGCTCCTGAATATGGAGCAGTCGCTGCACGAGCGCATAATCGGCCAGGACGAGGCTATCGAAGCCGTGTCCCGCGCGATTCGGCGCGCCAGGTCCGGCCTGAAGGACCCGAAGAGGCCCGCAGGGTCATTCGTCTTCCTCGGCCCGACCGGTGTGGGTAAGACGGAGCTCGCCCGGGCGCTTGCGGCATTCCTGTTCAACAACGAGGACAACCTGGTCCGAATTGATATGTCCGAGTACATGGAGCGATTCGCGGTATCCAGGCTCGTTGGAGCCCCGCCGGGATACGTCGGTTACGAAGAGGGCGGCCAGCTCACTGAGGCCGTCCGCAGACAGCCGTACTCGGTCGTGCTGCTCGACGAGATCGAAAAGGCGCACCCGGAGGTCTTCAATATCCTGCTCCAGGTTATGGAAGACGGCAGACTCACCGACGCGCAGGGCAGGGTAGTGGACTTCAAGAACACGGTGCTTATCATGACCTCGAACATCGGCGCGCAGGAGATAAGCGGCGGCGCAGGCATGGGCTTCCGTTCCGCCAAGAAAGTGGACGAGGATGCCCACGCCTACGATAGCATGAAGAACCGCGTGATCGAGGAGATGAAGAAAATCTTCCGGCCGGAGTTCCTTAACAGGGTGGACGAGGTCATGGTCTTCCACGCGCTGACATCGGCGCAGATACTCCAGATCGTTGACCTGATGCTGAATCGCGTCCGCGATCAGCTCAAGGGTCAGGGCATGGACCTGGAGGCGAGCGACGATGTGAAGGAGGTTCTGGCGAAGGAGGGCTTCGATCCGGCATTCGGCGCGAGGCCGCTACGCAGGGCCGTCCAGAGAGTCATCGAAGACCCGCTCAGCGAGGAAATCCTCATGGGCAGGTTCAGCGAGGGCGACACCATCCGCGCGGAACTTGAGGACGGCAAGGTTGTCTTCAAGAAAGCGGAGAAGGCCGAACCCGCAGCGGTGTAGATTAGACTGCAGACGGCAGACCGCAGCCAGTAAAGGCCCGTCCCAGTATTGGGGGTCCATTCAAGAAGGGCAGGTGTGAGCTTTGACATTTCCCGTCATCGTTCACGAAAGCAAATACGGATTTGATGTATCATGTCCTACTCTGCCGGGATGCGCCAGCCAGGGAAACACCTACGATCAAGCGATTGACAATATCAAGGTAGCGATCAAGGAGTACCTGGAAGCGGTTGACAAGCCGCGCTAATGCTGATTGAAGGCGAATCTGAGCACCGAAACTGTCGCGCCCGGTCATCCATTTCTGGGGTCACCTAGTGTCTCGTCCCGACCCTCTCACACAATTGAAAGGTCCTCTGGCTCACCTTCATGATTTGTGCTCATCTCTAGCTCAAACGGAATCCGGAGAAGCTTATCCTTCAGCAACTTGATGGTATCGGGGTCAAGCCTTCCTGCCTTGTGCCTTGCCTGCCACTCGGCGATAGCGTCGTACGTGCAGTGCCGCAGGTAGTTCAGGACCCCATCGCTACCCTTAAGCTGCGACCAATGCGGATGGGCGGTGTTAACCACGATGACGACTCTGTCCAAGCCGGTAGAGTCCAAGACAATATAGGGATCGTTCGGTGACAAATCTCCAACCAGATAGCCCTGCACAGCCAGCCTGCCAACCAGTGCAGAGAACGTCTCCGGTCGCGACGTAATCATCGCCATGAGCTTCCTCATGGATTCTTCCACTATCTTCTCTGGCGGGATGGTCTCTAGGCTGATGGCATCTACCATCTCTGCTGACTCAAGCTCCTGCTTCAGCTCGTCCACCGCAACGCTTATCTCGACCTCGCTAGGACCACGCTCCTCATCATCCGGCTTCCTGTAATCGCGGGCTATGTCGCGGTAATCGCCGCAGTGCTCACGCAGGTTCCGCTCTACCGCCTCCTCCTGATTGCCAAGCCAAAGGATGTCATCCTTCGTATGGCTGACATCGAACTCGTCCAGATGAATCTCCCCGACCAGTCGCTGGTTGATCAGATCATTCGAACCTTGGAGCTGCCCGTATAGCGAGGATGGTCGCCAAGAGTCCGGCCATCCGTGTACTACGCGACCACAATGGATGATGGAAAAACCCGCATTGGGGCGTCCGCCCTTGGCAAGTATTCCGACCCAACCGCCAACTTGTTTGCCGTCAACCGAGAACGCGAACCCCTTCCTATAAATGCTACCATCACGCGCTCGCAAGAGCTGCGGCTCCGCCCAAGTCAGGCTTGCCCCCTGCCACTCGAGCCTCAAAGCGCTGTTCCGGAAATCCTCGCGATACATCGACCGCAGAAAGTCCTTGATCTTGCCCAGTGTTCTCCCCTCGAACCGTCGATTGTGATCAGTGATCTCTATGATCGTGTAATGGTCATCTAAGCGCTTCCCTTGCACAGGCTTGTAGGGGATCTGTCCGTGCCCTGCCGCGATTCTCGCCACGTCGATCGTGACATTGTGTTCCACGGTTTCCCCTAGCCGCTTCGTCTTCACTGTCCAGTGATTGCCTATCCAGCACGCAGCTGTCTTCATACCCATGCCGTATTTTGAGCGGCCGCTCGTGTTCTTTGGGGGTCGAGCAACGTGCATAGCATACTCCATCTCCTGGTACGACATGCCTATAGAGTTATCGGAGATCCTTAGGAAGCCATCCGCGGAATCGTAGACTATGCCGACCTCAAGGCCCTTACCCTCCTTCTTGAAAGCGTCATCCAGCACCTCGCGGTTATCAAAGTACGCTTGCGTTGAGTTATCAACGAATTCCGCAATGGCGTGCCATGGAGTGTAGGCAAGCCTCTTGTAAGACGCCACCGCGTCCAAGCCGATCTCGAACTGTAAAGCCATTCGATGTCCTCCTTTCGCCTAACTGGCGTGCTTCTGTATCTCAAGGGACCCGTCCATTAGACGGACCAACTCGTATCTCACGCGTCGTGTCAACGGGTTCGACGCCACCGGGCTAAGCCACACATCGGTCTGCGAGTCCATGCGCTCCCACTCGCAGACCTGATTGCGATAGCGAATAAGAACGCGCGTGTTTGGCTCTACGCCCAGACACGCAGGTGAATCAACTTTCAGGAGACGCGGCATCAGCGGGTCAAGGGAGCACAGCGACACCACCCCAGCTAACCTCCGCGGCTGTTCTCCATTGACGCGGAAGATGTGATGGTTCTTCTCTGAACGGAACACCTCGAATACGGCTAGGCCGGCCCCATACTGCTCTAGTGCTTTGGCCCATTCAGGCCTAGGAGTGTTGATCACGACGAGGACACGCGGCTGTCTGCCCTTCATCATGTCGAGGACCGCCGCAGCCGCCAAGTCGGGACACTTCGCACAGAGGTACTGAGCCTGCTCTTGACCGTATACGGCTTGCGCGAGCGTACGCACTTGCGGTAGGACGTGACCTGCGAGATTGTGTTGGGCCATTTCAACCTCAACAACCCACCATTCCGCGTATTCATTGTCGATCAGAGCAAAGTCCGGTCTCGCGCTGCCGTCGTCGGAGCAGACAAGCGTCTTGAACGGGATGGTATAGTACCCAGGGTAGAGAGAAGCGGCTTGAGCTAAGACAATCTGCTCCAGATCGCTCTCATAGAGAGATGCGAGTGCAATCTCCTCGTACCACTCACCATCAACCAGAATTCTCGCCATAGCCGCTAAGTGAACCCCTCTGCCATCGAACGTCGGTGACACCCACAAGATGCCGCGCCTCAGAGAGCAGTCGTCTCTCCTCCTGATCAGAGGCGTAGACCGTGTAGATCACAGCCGTATCCTTCCCCGGCGCGGGTCGCAGAACCCTCCCGAGGCGCTGGATTCTTTGGCGCAGGCTCGCAGTTGAGCTTGCCAGTACCGCCACCGCTGTCTCCGGGACGTTCATTCCTTCATCGAGTGCCCGGCACGTGACCAGGACATCGAATACCCCGTGCCGGTACAGCCGGAGGTTGTCACGTCGCACGTGCGGACCTATCCCGGAGTGGTAAACTGCAACGCTGTGGTTGCGCTCGGACAGGATCCGACGGAGTACGTTAGCCTTCCCGATTCGCTCGTGGAATACGATCGTCCGCTCCCCTCTGTGTTGGTCCACCAGCTTGGCCGCAACTGGGATGCGCATCGCTGCCAGGGCGCAGACCGCGGATCTTTGCTGAAGCAGACGCTTCAGACGGCCCTCGTCATGCTGTGAGCATTCCGTGCGCCCTGCGCCCCGGGCAATAGACCTGGACAATCGGTCGAACTCATGCTGCTCGTCGGCGAGGAGGGCTACTCTAATGTTAATCAGCCCAAACTGGCTTATGACCTTATCGCGGTAGGCCTCTGCGTAATCGTATTCGTAGATGATCGGGCCGAGAGCGGGCTCCATGTGGTCGCTGAAACCGTCGTCGTACTCACGCTCTGGTGTAGCGGAGAGCCCCAGGGTTGCCCTATGGGGCCCTGCCAGCGCCCTAGAATTGACAGGGCTGCCAGCGCGGTGGCACTCATCGACGATAAGGAATGTGTCGTACTGTTGGGCAATTGCCGGTGCCACCTCGCGGGCTGTGTTCAGCACAATCAGGTTGACAAGGCTTGGCTCTTTAGGCTTCTCCTCGCCAGAGAAACATGCTATGGAATCCTCTGAGACGCCGAGGTCCTCCCGCAGGCTCACGTACCACTGATCGAGCAACGCGACGGTCGGTACCAAGATGATGAACCGCCCCTGGGGGTACTCCCTGCGGAACTCCAGCATGCACATCTCCGCGAAGGGCGTCTTACCTGCTCCCGTCACGACGCTTATGACCCCGCGCAGCTGCTCCCACCAGCGCTCTAACGCTATCTCCTGCCAGCGCCTAGGAGTAAACCGCAGCGACCAGTTTGTATCGTTGTACTCGTGCGTCTACGTTCCCTCTTTCAGTAAGAGCCCGCCCTGAAACCGTCCCTTTGAACCCTCTACGTACTGGTGGTCGGGCTCTATTGCAATCCAGCGTCGCCCAAGTCGTTCGGCAGCGGCGCCTGTGGTGTTGCTGCCAGCAAATGGATCCATGACCAAATCACCTGGCTCGGTAAGAAACTTGATGAAGAACTCGGCGAGCTGGATCGGCATGCGTGCCGGATGTAGGGATAGGTTGTTAGTACGACAGTACGCCAGGTAATCGCTATTCGCGTGTGTGTTCGCCAGAGTGATGACGTTCGATGGTATAGCGCCCTCGTTGTTGGTGAGGAATGATTTCTCTCCAATTTGATGCTCGGATGGTCGCCTACCTGGATTGTACTTCTGAGTCTCCAGTAAATATTGCATGGACTCACTATAAGGCTTCAGCACGGAGCGGTTGTTGGCTTTCGGCCGATCAGTCGTAGACATCCACCAGAGATGAGTGAAGGAGTCCTTGACTCTGATTCGCTCGACGTTCACCCACTGAGCGGGGCTCGGCAGCCGAGCCGGGTTATGCCAAACAAACTGTTCGCATAGCAGGAAGCTGCCTTTGTTTAGGAAGGCAAGCAGGGCCTCCAAGGCTAAGGTTGACATTACGGGGCGATTGGGTTCCCAGGAGTTCCCCATTTCCATCACGACGGAACCCGCGGCCCTCAGGAACTCGCTGAATACGGATGCGAACCCAGCCAGCCAGTTTAAGTATTCCTCTCCCTGAAGGTTACCGTACTTCTTCTTCCGGTTTAAAGGAAATGGAGGAGAGGTAAATATGAGATCGATTGCATGGCGGTATACATCTGCATGCGCAGATTTCAGTACCTCCTCCGCTTTGCCTTCGAAGCAGACTCCCAGGTTCGTCTTGTACGCTATTCTCATAGTTAGAATGTCAATCGCCAGGTTGCATACCGCGTCATATTATCGCACAGAATGACTGGCCTAGCAAGCCCCCAAGTGCATCTGGGGAATGTGCGCCAAGATCATAAACAGGACGGGATCGAGGACGGCAAGGTTGTCTTCAAGAAAGCGGAGAAGGCCGAACCCGCAGCGGTGTAAGTCGCCAGCCGTTAGTCGTCAGTTGACAGTGAAGGCCCGTCCTGAGCATCGGGGCGGGCCTTTTTCGTGCATGCGGTGGTCGCGTGCAGCCATGAACCCTTATGCCCCTCACCCTGACCCGCAGGGGGGAGAGGGGTTTGCCTATCGCGCCCGTGGAAATACATCGTTCCAGGGCATGGCTGCCTCGCTTCAAACGCTTGATCTACACACGCGGATCATGCTGCCTGGCCGGAACAATCCTGCAGGGAGGATCCATGGTGCGCAGTTTGCAACGGAGGATTTAAGGCAGCGCCGGTAGAAATACTAATGAGCGATCGGACCGACAGCTCCGCCGGCCCTCGGCTGAGGATCTTGGGACGGTCAGTACCAGTGTAGACTGTATAGATCGGGGAAGAATTGTCATCTGCAATACCGGAATTCGCCTATCGCCACCGTGGGAAACTGGTGGCCATGCCACTAGTGTGGGCCGTGATATGCTCCTGGCACGAGTATGAGAATGAACCCGTGACCTGGGCTGCTGCAGGGATCGTCTTCCTAATCGGCATGGCCTTGCGAGTCTGGTCCCAACAGCACCTGCACTACCGCTTGAGAGCAAAGACGAATCTGACAGTCACCGGCCCGTACGCCCTGGTTCGAAACCCTGTTTACATCGCCAACACCCTGATATGCATCGCGCTCACACTTGCGTCAGAAGTGCTGTGGCTTCTGCCGGTTACAATCCTGACGTGCGCGATACTATACACCCTGGCAGTCAGATATGAGGAAGGCGAGCTGGCAAAGCAATATGGCGACGCCTATATTGCCTATCAGCGCCGGGTACCCCGCTGGATCGCACGATGGCCGAACGGGCTCAAGGCACGCTGGACTCGGGACCATCTTCGCGCTTCGTTGGCTGCAGAAGCACACAATATGCTCCTCGTGATTCCGCTGCTCCTAAAGGAACTGCTGAGCAGATAAGGCCGGCTACGGGCGACGGTCCGAGCGCATTCGCTGGTGACGCGATCTATCTCGATCCGACTATCCCTGGCGGGATTCGAGCGGTTGGCCGATGAGACCGGCGGCCACGCGGGCGATGTAGTCGGGGTCGAGACCATGAAGCTCGTGCAGGATCGAGCGGTCACCGTGCCCCACAAATTCGTCCGGCAGGCCGACCTGCTTCACCTTCACGTCGCTGATGCCGGCGTTTGCCAGGAGTTCGAGGACGGCGCTGCCGAATCCGCCCTGTCTCGCATTCTCTTCTACCAACACCAGGCGCTTGCACCGCCTCGCGAAACTGATGATGACCTCCGAATCGAGCGGCTTGACGAACCTGGCGTTTACCAGCGCGGCGGAGACATTCGACCTTCGCAGAATTTCGAGCGCCTCCAGCGAGAGATTCACCGCCGCGCCGACTGCTATGATACAGACATCATCGCCATCGGCGAGCACCTCGGCCATACCTACGGCAAGGGTAGGCTTCAGGCTTTCCACCGCCGCATGGATCGGCGGCTCAGGGACGCGGCCGCGCGGATACCTTATCGCAAATGGCCCCTGATGCTGGAATGCGAGCCTGAGTATCTCGCGGAGCTCGACCCCGTCGGCCGGCGCAGCGATGACCATGTTCGGAATGTGGCGCAGATACGAGAGGTCGAACGCACCGTGATGCGTCGGCCCGTCCTCTCCAACCAGGCCGGCCCGGTCTATCGCAAAGACCACCGGCAGCTTCTGGAGGCACACGTCATGCACGATCTGGTCATACGCTCGTTGGAGGAACGTGGAATAGGCGGCGACTACCGGCCTCAAGCCTGCTGCCGCCAGGCCCGCCGCGAATGTGACGGCGTGCTGCTCTGCTATCCCGACGTCGAAGAACCGAGTGGGAAACCGCTCGGCAAACTTGCACAGGCCGGTGCCGTCCGGCATCGCAGCAGTGATGGCCACTATGCGCTCGTCCTTCTCCGCAAGCTCCACCAGGGTCTCTGCGAATAACTCCGTGTAAGTGGTGCTGCCGGACGCCTTCTCCGCCTTGCCGTTCTCCACCTGGAATGGCGCTACGCCGTGGAAGATGCGGGAGTTGTTCTCGGCATGCTCGTACCCCTTTCCCTTGGTCGTGAGCACGTGCACGACGATGGGACCCTCGATCTGCCCTACGTTGCTGAAGACTTCTATCAGCAGGTCAATGTCATGCCCGTCAATCGGGCCGAGGTAGGTGAACCCCATCTCCTCGAAGATGATGCCGGTCCGCGCCGCCATCAAGTGCGTGACGCCGTGCAGAATGCCTTCTGCGGTTCTGGACAGCGTCTTGCCGCCCATGGGGAGGTTCTCTATCACGGTTTTCGCCTTTGTCTCCACCTTGCGGTAAAGTGGCAACATGCGGAGTTTGCTCAAGTGTGTGGCCATTGCTCCGACGTTCCTGGAGATAGACATCTCGTTGTCGTTCAGGATTACCATCAGGTTGGTCTTGAGCTGGCCTGCGTTGTTGATGGCCTCCAGGGCGAGGCCCCCGGTGAGCGCCCCATCCCCAATGACGGCGATGACATGCTCGTTCGAGCGCCGGAGATCGCGAGCTTTGGCAAAGCCCATCGCCGCCGAGATTGACGTGCTCGCGTGCCCGGTGCCGAAGCAGTCGTACGGACTCTCATCTCGCCTGGGGAAGCCGCTTATGCCGCCGAACTGGCGCAGCGAGTCGAAGCGCTGAGCCCTGCCCGTGAGCAGCTTGTGGGCGTAGCACTGGTGGCCGACGTCCCAGATGATTATGTCCTTTGGCGGGTCGTATACGGCGTACAGGGCCGCGGTAAGCTCCACCACGCCCAGGTTCGACGCAAGGTGGCCCCCGCTTTTCGCCACTTGCTCGACTATCTCCTGCCGCATTTCGTCCGCCAGCAACTGAAGCTGCTCTCGGGAGAGCCGCTTGACATCAGCCGGCCCTTGTATTGATTCCAGTATCGCTATTTCAGGTCACCGCCTAAGCGTAATGCGTGAGGGTTCCAGGAAACCACTCCTACTCGCGAATCCTCACCCTTTGCCGAACGCTGCTTCCACGAGGGCTATCTGCTCCAGGTCGTCAACGTCAGCGCCTATTTCAGGGTACGACGTCGCAACAGCTTTCACCTTCGCGTTCAGGATACGGCCAACAGTCTTTTCGAGAAAAGCCAGATCCACGGCCTTGGCCCAGAGTGTCTGAGCGATCACCGCGCGCACGAGAGTCCGCAGGCCGATCACGCGCGCCAGTCGCATGACGCTCTTCCGAGCGTCCAAGACTTCCCGTATGAGCGCAGCATTCTCGATGGGGAACCGCGCATTCATGACTACGATGTTCCCGCCGGTGAATGTGCCCTCAGCCAGTCGCCCGTATGTGCGCCGCATGCTCGGGAACTTCCGTTCGCTCGCCTCCTTCGATATGATCGGGTAGCAGAAGTCGGCATCCAGGGCGACACACCGGCTGATGAAGTCGTCAACGGCCTCCGGAGTCACCAGCGGGATATCCGATGTCGCTACGAGGATGCGCCCGTTCACACCGGCTTCGGACGCTTTTACGCCGGCGACGAGATTATCCATAAAGCTTCCCACTGGAGGCACAATCTTGCTCGCACCCTCGCACTGGATATTCCCAACCAAGCAGACATCTCCAACGTGTGACGAGGCGTTCAGCGCGTCAATCACGTGCTGGGCCATCGCCTTTCCGGCAATGAGAACCTCCGCCCGGTATGCGACTGAGTATCGAGCCTTCCATTCCGGCTCGGCCGGCGCCCCAGCGAGAACGACCGCAGGAAGCACGGCGTGGAAATCAGTCAAGTTCCAGCGCCTCCCCGCGGGTGATCGTTCGCACCAAGAATGACTCCCCATACTTTGTGTCCAGCATATCCGCAGCCCTATGCGCCTCGACCTCGCTATCGAAGAGGCCGAATACGGCCGAGCCGCTCCCGCACATCAGCGCGCCGTGTGCGCCGACTCTCAGCAGTGCCTCCTTTATCTCGCCAATCCCCGGGTGCCGCTCGATCGCAGCCAGTTCCAGATTGTTGCTCAGGAGGTCCGGGAGAGACCGCAGACTGCAGACTGCAGACTGCAGACCATCCCCCTCTCCCCTTGGGAGAAGGTCTGGGTGAGGGCTGGCGGCCTCGATATACCTTAGTATACGGTCGGAGTGGCTTTCTCGTTCGCTGGCGACCGGCCGGATCTCGTCCAGGCGCGCGTACGCCCACGCTGTGGAGATGCCAAACGGTGGCTTGACAATCACCAGCCACCATGTGGGGATATCGGGAAGGGGCTGTACCTCCTCGCCTCTGCCGCAGACGAACGCCGTTCCCCCGACCAGGAAGAACGGCACGTCGGAGCCAACCTTCGCAGCCAGTTCCATGAGTTCGCCAGTGGGAGTGCGATCCGCCGAAGCCTTGGCGAAGGCGGACTCCCGAGCGGTTTCTTTCCATTCGTGCGGCTCAGCGGGAGCTTCGCCCTCCCGTTTCAGCATACGAGACAGTGCTCTCAGTACGGCCGCCGCGTTGCTGCTTCCTCCGCCGAGGCCGGCCTTGGGCGGGATACGCTTCTCAATTCGGATGTCCACGCTCGGCGCGATGCCCTGGCCCTCAAAGAACAGGGATGCCGCCTTATAAGCCAGGTTTTCCTCGCCGGTGGGAATCCCCGGCATGTCGCAGGCCACGCGGATTCCAGGCTCATCTCCGACGCGCAAAGTCACCGTGTCGTGCAGGCTGATCGTCTGCATCACACTCTCGATGGCATGAAACCCATCCGGCCTCTTCCCAAGCACATCCAGGGTCAAATTCACCTTCGCGTAGGAGTGCACCGTGATTGCTTGGCTGTCGGAAGTCACTGGGGTATTATACGCTCATGCGGAAAGCATCGTCAACCGAGTTGGCGGGCGATCCGCGCGAATTCCTCGAGCGAGAGGGTCTCGGCGCGGCGGGATGGAGCGATCTCTGCGCCGTGGAGGACCTGCGAGACTTGCTCCTTCGTAAGACCGAGAGCAGGGCAGTCGGAGAGGCTGTTGAGGAGGGTCTTGCGCCGCTGGCCGAACGCGCAGTGCACCACGCCGAAGAACAGCTCGTCGCTCGGGGCCTCGACCGGCGGCTTGGTTCTCGGCGTCAGCCGCATGACGGCGCTCGACACATCGGGCGGCGGCAGGAAGACGTTCTTCGACACATGGGCGACGATCTCCGGCACGGAGTAATACTGCACGAACACGCTCATGGAGCTGTAATCCTTTGTCCCAGGCGATGCCTTCAACCGGTCGGCGACTTCCTTCTGGACTGTCACCACGATTCGCTCGGTCTGCGAGCGTGCCTGGAGAAGCTCCGCGATGATGGGGCTGGTAATGTAGTAGGGCAGGTTGCCTATAACCTTCACCTGCGCCTCGCCGAAGTGCTCGCGTAGGAATTCGGGCAGATTCAGGCCCAGGAAATCGGCGTTGACGACGGCGGCGTTCGGATAGTCCGCCAGAACCTCTGAGAGGATTGCCAGCAGGCCGCGATCAACTTCCACGGCCGCGACCTTCGCACCCTGCTCGGCGATGGCCAGCGTGAGGACGCCTGCGCCGGCGCCTATTTCGAGGACGGAATCGCCTTCGTGGATGTCTGCCGCGTCGAGGATCTTGTTCAGGACATTTCGGTCAACGAGGAAGTTCTGGCCGAAGCGCTTCTTCGGGCGGAAATTGTGCCGCCGGAACAGCTCCGTGAGCTGCACCGGCGACGTGAGGTCAATTCGTGCCATATGGGACCAGTGGTAGGGGCGGGTCTGAGACCTGTCCCTACCATGCAAATGAGTCTAATCCAGAATATACACCTTCACCATGCGGCGGCCAAAGCGAATTGCTTCCCTATACGTGTTGAATCCCAAATCAATGCGGCTGCCTTTGATCGCGCCGCCGGTGTCGCCGGCCAGGCAGTAGCCATACCCATCAACGTACAGCTCTGTCCCAAGGGGAATGACGCGTGGGTCCACGGCCACGATTCCTTTGCCCGCGCGCATGCCGCACGCGGTCCTGCCGCTCTTACTTCCGCCGCAAACAAATGGCGCGTACGCCGTGGCAACCATTTCCAGGGAGCGTATGCGCTTTCCTGCGCGCGATGCGAGGTGAGTCGCCCTCCTCACCGGGGAGACTGCGACGATCTGGTTCACCGGCTTCTCTACTACTTGGGCGCCTAGGACCTTGTGTCCCGTCTTCCTCCCATCTTCGTAGGTTACCAGGTACTTGATCTCTTTCTCGCCCGGCTTTCCCTCTTGAATGACTCTCCGACCGGTAGTGCCGCGGGGATCGAATGTTGTCAGGGTCCTGAACTTGATCGGCTCTTTCTGCGTGACGATCTTCTGGATTATCCGCGTGATCCGAATCCGCATCCCTTGTGCGACCTTCGCCTCTGGTCTAGGGGATACGTAGTCCTTTTCCCCAAGCGTCACGCCGGCTTCCCCCAGGATGCCTCCGACGGTCTGCTGGCTGGAAACCCATTCCCATTCCTGTCCGTCCGCGATGACAGTTACTGTAACGGCCGAGCTGCCATTGGCTCCGGCCGCAACTGCGTGCGGTCCGAATGCGAGCATACATGAGATGCCCGCCACTACAAACAACCCGGCTCTTTGCAGCCTTTTGTCAAATTGCAAACTACTGCTCCCCTCCGCCAAACCGGTTACCCATGGCACCGGCAGCATAAACATCGTATGTGGGGATTATCAGTGGATTTATTGCGCGGTCCGTGCTGCCTTGAGGCGCACAGACTCATTTGTGGATTGATGGGTCCAGGTCTTTCCGGCCTCGGGCTTGCCTGCTAACCTGGCTGCCATCCTGGATATTGTAGCACCATCCGCCAACTATGTCAAGTGCTTCTTCATATCGCAACGAACATCTGCTGGCCGCTCGCGACAGTTGCTAGCGCTTGTTGATAGCTGGCGCCGCACGCAAACTGGTTTAATTATGGGCACTGCCTGAAGGTTCTGTATGGTGGCGTACTACGTAGCCTGCCGGCGCACGAAGGCCAAGTAGGTCAATTCGTAGGGGCAGGTCTGAGACCTGCCCCTACCATCTGTCTCGGCGCAGCTCGAGCGTCACACGGCGCCGGTCGCGCATGTCCGCCTGCTGGTTTACAAGCTGGTCGGCTGATGATATAATTCCTCCGTGACTCCGAGCGGTTTTGCAAGTGATGGGCAGGGGTAAATAGGGGGCGGAGGCTCATAAGGCCGCGCCGCAGACGGTGTCCCTGCCCTCGATCGTTCTTCGTGAGGTGGGACTATGCGGCGTCTGATTCCTGCGCTGCTCGTGCTCGTTCTTCTGGCGCTGGTTGGCTACAAAGCCTGGCAGGTTTCCGTGCTGCGAAAGCAAGTTGCGGCGCTCCAGGTAGAGGTTGCTGCGCTCAGAGCCGACCGGGCGAAGGAGCATGTCCTCAAGGGCGACTTCGACCACGCCAGGAAGGAGCTCGAAAAGAGCCTCCAATCCTTGCAGCAGGCAGGTCGGCATGCCGGCTCTGCGTTCACGGAGACCCTGAAGGCGCTCCAATGCACGCTGCGCGACACACGTGCGGCGGTCGAGCGTCTGGGCCAGAATCCGGCCAAGAAGCCGAACAAGGTTGAAGGAGGCTGAATTCGATGCGGAAACGCCGCTGTGCAATAGCCCTGATACTTTTCCTCGGATGCTCGCTCCTCGCAGGATGCAAACCGAAGAGCCTCGTCAGCACGAGCCAGGAAGTCGAAATCGGCCGTGAAGCCTCTCAGCAAATAGAGCATCAATATCCGGTAAACAAGGATCCGCAGCTCAACCAGCTCGTCACCCAAATCGGGCAGAACCTCGCTGCGTATTCGGATCGGCAGGACATCCAGTACAAGTTCAAGATTCTGGACCTCAAGGAAGTCAATGCTATATCTCTGCCGGGAGGGTGGATTTACGTTCACAGGGGCCTTATAGATGCCACCAAAGGCAATAGGAATGAACTCGCGGGGGTGATTGCGCACGAAATCGGCCACGTCGCGGCCAGACATCACGCCGACATGATCGGCCGGCAGACCTATGCGGCTATTCTGATAGGGACCTTGACGAAAGGAGACGTCCGCCAGATCGCCGGCATATTCGCAGACATATCGCTCCTTCGCTGGAGCCGAAAGCACGAGTACGAGGCCGACAGGCTCGGCATCAAGTACATGTTCCGCTCCAAGAGCCACGATCCCGAAGGGTTGATAGGGTTCTTCGACAAACTGCTGCAGATGCAGGGCCACGAACCCTCGGAGTTCGAGCAGATATTTCGCACCCACCCGGTAACATCCGAGCGCATCGCACGGGCGCGAGCCTATCTGGCCGACCTGCGCGCAGGCAAGGCGGAATGAGTGACGAGTGAGGAGTAACGAGTAATGGTTGGGGTTGGAAGTTGGGCGTTCGACATTTTCTCCCCCAACACCTGACACCCAACACCTCCGCGCCTTGTCTCCCCGTCACCCCGTCTCCCTGTCGCCTCGTCTCTCAAATATCGCCTCCGCCTCCCGGAGCTGCGAGGGCGTGTTGACGCCGGCAATCTCCTCCAGCTCCGCAGGCACCGTGATTACCTTCCTGTCCTGCGCAACCGCTATGTCCACCATTTCCGTCAGGCAATACTCCCCGGCCTCATTCCTCCGCATTGACTGAATGTTGTCCCAGAGCCAGTCGGCCTCAAAGGCGTAGCAGCCTCCGTTTACCTCCTTGACGGCTTTCTGCTGATCAGTGGCGAGCTTCTCCTCTACGATTCCAGAGACACTGCCCGCAGGGTCACGCAGGATCCGGCCATAGCCGCTCGGGTCTTCGAGAACAGCCGAGGTCAGCGTTATAGTGGCATGCTCGCGGATGTGGGCCTCCATCAGCGAACGGATTGTTGCCGCCTTGAACAGCGGGCTGTCTCCACAGATCACCAGGATGTTCTTCGAGCGTCCAGCGGAGACTTGCGCGCACATGACGGCGTGCCCCGATCCGAGCTGCTCCTTCTGAAGCGCATATCGGCACGCGCTGCCCAGCGCCTCCTTGATCGGTTTCTCGCCGTGCCTGCCAACGACGACGACCGGATATGTGATGCCCGCTTCGGCAAGTACGTCAAGGACACGGCCCAGTATTGGACGACCGCAGAGCAGCAGCAGCACCTTCGGTCTGCCCGGGCGGCCCGATTCCATCCTGGTTCCCTTGCCGGCCGCCAGGATGACGGCCTGGAAGCTGGCAGCATGAAGTGATCTCAGCGACAAAGCAGCACGGCCCCCTGAGTAGGTGAGAGAGACGGTAGACAGTAGACCGGAGACCGTAGACTGGGAAGGCTTTTTCATACACGCGGTCTATGGTCTGCGGTATCTTGTCTCCAAAAGCCACTTCCGTATTGTAACACCCTGCGGCCGGGCCGGCAAGCAGTTCGCGGCGCGTGATCGGTCTGGTGGGCGCTGTGTCAAAGCTCCTCAAGCGTCTCGACGCGGCGTTTCATCTGCGAGGCCTTGTACGCAGCGAGGATAACCCTGAGGGCATGCATGGCGTCGTCCAGGCTGACCAGCGGCTCCTTGTCCTCAAGAATGCAGTCCAGAAAGTCGCGGTCCATGTCGGTCGGCAGGTCTGTCTTGATCTCCGAGTCGGCAGTCACCCTCCGTCTGGTGCGTTTGGTTATCACAGTCAGCCTTGGCTGGGAGCTGGTGATCTGGACGCTGCCGTCCAGGCCGTAGACCTCTACGCGCATTGCCGAACCCGTGTATTCGTCGGGCCATGTGCTGTACCGAGCCGCGCCGGTAAGTGTAAGCTCGGCTGCAGCGTCCTCAACGAACTCGATTCCCAACATGCACGAATCCTCTGCCTTGGCCAGAGGTTGTATGGCGAAGCGAGTGCAGACCGCGCCGACAGCTCCGACTTCCCCAACAAAGTTCTGGAGCAGATCAACAGCCTCCGAACCCGACTGCATGAGAATGCCGCCTCCGCCTACTTCCCAGGTGCCCATCCAGTCATGCCAGTCATTCAGGCGGTCGAACTCGTTTCGCAGAAAGCTTGCCAGTACGAGGAAGGGATAGCCGATTTCGCCCGCGTCAATAATCCGCGCCGCCTCCTGGTTCGCCGGGTCGTACCTTTGGGGCAGGGCTACGAACAGGCGCCGGTTTGTATTCTCCGCCGCTGTCGTCATCTCTTCCGCCTGCTTCATGGTGACGGCCATCGGCTGCTCGCAAATCACATGCTTCCCTGACCTCAGCGAATCAACAGCTATTGTGCTGTGAGTGACAGGTGGTGAGCATATGTAGGCGACATCTATCCGCTTGTCCGCGGCCAGCCTGCGATGGTCGCTTACTGCGAGCTTTACGCCGAATCTCCTGGCGAAGGCGTCTCGGGCCGGCCGATTTGGGTCTGCTACGGCTGCGATGGTGACATCCGGGTAGGCTTCGAGCCGACTTGCCCGGCGACAACCCGCTCTTCCCGCGCCGACTATGCCCACTTGCAGCGCCATGCGTGTTCTCCCTCTGGTATGGTTTTGGCGCGGCCGCCAGTGTATCTTTTGCCGAGTGATGGGGGTTTCAAACTCTGGTGGGGTGTGTGCGCGTCTTCATGCAGGTGTGTACGGAAAACGAAGAAGCGTGGAATAGCCAGCCAAGTCGGAATCTAACGTCCGCCTGTACTATCCGCCTCTCTCATTCGTCATCGCCCGCTCGTTCGCCAGGACATGGCGCAGCTTGACGCCGGCCAGAGCCGCCGCAAACGCATACATGAGGGTGGTGATGTAGAAGAACGGAATCTCGTGCCGGGATGGATTTGGCAGGAAGTCCATGACGTCGTGCGGCACGGAAATCACGCCGAAGTAGGGGTTGAAATACAACGTCAGCCACAGCGGGTTGTACTCTGCATGGGCCGGTCTGCCGTCCCAGTCTGCCAGCGTCAGTAGCGGCAGCAGGATAAACACCGCCATCAGCAGATATGTGGATATCAGGGCCGCCCATCGGTTTCTCAAGAGGTATGAGAGCAGCAGAAGCAGAATGATGGATTTACGGCCCAACCGAATGCTCCATCTCAGACAGGCCTCAGGCGATAAGCCTGCTGCTACTTATCTAACGCATAGTTGCGGTTAATTGTTCCCGCCGAGATAGAGAAAGGTTTGGGCTCCGTCTCTCATGCCGGGCTCTGCTAACCGGCTGCGGCCGCCTCAAGCACGTCCTCCGGTATATCGAAGTTCGCGTAGGCCTGCTGCACGTCGTCGTGATCCTCGAGCTGGTCCATCAGCCGCAGCACCTGTCTGGCTTCCCTGCCCTCGACGCGCACAGTGTTCTTGGGGACCATGGTGGTCTCCGCGCTCATAAGCTGGATGCCCGCATCTGCCAGCGCCTGCCGAAGGTTCGGGAAGTCGCCGGGCGGGCTCAGTACCTCGTATGTGTCCCCTTCGACCCGTATGTCCTCAGCACCGGCGTCGAGGGCGACCAGCATCAACGCATCTTCGTCCACGGCATCCTTCTGGAGGGTGACAACGCCCTTCGAGTCGAACAGCCATGCGACGCATCCCGATTCCCCAAGGCTGCCGCCGTTCTTCGAGAAGATCGTCCTCAAGTCGGCGACGGTTCGATTCCTGTTGTCCGTCAGGCAGGAGACCATGACCGCGACGCCGCCGGGACCATAGCCTTCGTAGGTGACGGGCTCGTACTGGGCGCCTTCGATCTCGCCTGCGCCGCGCTGGATCGCGCGCTTGATATTGTCCGCGGGCATACTCACGTCGCGCGCCTTCTGGATGGCCAGCCTCAGGTGCACATTCATGTCCGTATTGGCGCCGCCCTCGCGAGCTGCGACGATGATCTCGCGTGCTACCTTGGTGAATGTCTTACCGCGCTCCGCGTCCTGTTTGCCCTTCCGGAGGCGTATGTTATGCCATTTCGAATGACCAGACATCGGTAAATCCACTCCCGTGTGCCGCATGCCGGGGGCTTGCCGTCTCCCGAGAATTAACCGTGGCACACCTGAGATCGTGCGTGGAGCGGAGCCCTCTGCGGCGTGCGGCACCAAAATGACGCGCGTAGATTATAGCACCGGGCCGGTAGGCCGTCAAATCGTGCGTTTTGGCAAGCCCGGCGGACGTTGGCCTAATGCGTGACTCGTCCCATTACGCATCACGTATCACGCAGTATCACTTCACCCGCGGCTACAGGGGTTTGGGTTCCATCCTGGTGCTCGACGATGAGATCGCCGCGCGAACTAACCTCGGCTGCTCTGCCTTTGACTGCACCGTCGGTGGTGTTCACGGTGATTTCCCCACCCACTGTGCAGTCGAGGCTCTTCCATGCCGCGAGTATCGGGGCAAAGCCTGCCGCGAGGTACTCGGTGTAGCGCGCCTCCAGGCGGGAGAGCAGCGCCTGCTCGACCGTTTCGAGTGGGATTGCCCGTCCAGCCTGGAGCGCAATGGAAGTTGCTGTCTCGGAGATTTCAGCGGGGAACGTCTGCGTATTCACGTTGATCCCGGTTCCAACGATGACCGCTCGCGGCGTCGCCCCGTCGCTGTGTCGCCCTGTGGCCTTTCCCGCCTCGATGAGGATGCCGCAGACCTTCCGGCCGCGCAGGAGAACGTCGTTCGGCCATTTGATCTGTGCGGGGAGGCCGGAAACTTGCCCGATGGCCTCCGCCGCGGCCAGCGATGCCACGAACGCCAGCTCCCCGATTCGCTCGAACGGCACGCTGGGCCGCAAAACCAGGCTTAGATAGAGGCCGTGCCCCGCCGGGGAGGACCAGCTTCTGCCGTGCCTGCCCCTGCCGGCGGTCTGCTCCTCGGCGACGACGATGGTTCCCTCAGGTGCTCCCTCGTCGGCCAGCCGAGCTGCAACATCGTTCGTTGAGGCGACGGATTCGAAGCGGCGGAAGACCCATTTGGGATTCCGGATTCCGGATCTCGGATTTAGGCATCCAGTGCTCTGGGCTGGCTGGTGGCTGCTGACGGCTGGCGGCTTTTTCTTCTGTCCCACTCTACACAATCTCCAGGCTGAGGTCCAGCGCCTTGGCGGAGTGCGTGAGCGCGCCGACGGAGATCAGGTCAACGCCCGTTTCGGCGATTGCTGCTATGTTCTGCTCCGTCACGCCGCCTGATCCCTCCGTGACAGCCTTCCCCTTGCAAAGAGCAACCGCCTGCCTCAGCGTGGCGAGATCCATATTGTCCAGGAGGATCATCTCGGCGCCTGCGTCGAGAGCCAGCTTGACCTGCTCGATAGTGTCGGCCTCGACCTCGATCTTGATGCCATGCGGCGCGCCGGACTTAGCTGCGCGGACGGCTTCCGTTATGCTTCCGGCAGCCCGGATGTGGTTGTCTTTGATGAGGACGGCGTCGTACAGGCCGAACCGGTGGTTCCGGCCACCGCCCACTCGAACGGCGTACTTCTCCAGGATGCGCAGGCCGGGAGTCGTTTTCCTCGTATCCGTTACCTTTGCAACGGTATGCTTGACCAACTCAACGAGGCCGGCTGTCTTCGTCGCGATGCCGGACATCCGCTGCAGGAAGTTCAACGCGGTTCGCTCGCCGGTGAGGATGACTGCTGTAGAGCCGGTGATCTCGGCCGCGACATCGCCCGGGCGCACGGGAGCGCCATCGGCGACCTCCGAGCGGAACACGGGCTCTTTATCGGAATACCGCTCGGCAACCTGGGCGAATACCAGTGCGGCGACATCGAGCCCGGCGATCACGCCTTCTTCCTTTGCGACAATCTTCGCGCGGCAGACGGATTCAGGCGGCACGGTCAGCGACGTAGTTATGTCGCCGGATCCGATATCCTCGTCCAGCGCCCGGCGGATAATCTCCTTGACTTCGGGAAGATTCAAGCTCATACCAGCCTGAGACGTGTGCATTGTGGCCCTTCCGATTGCTTTCCCCTGGATCCCTATTATGCGATTTCCAGCATCCGCTGGATCGCGCCTCGCGCCCTGTCTATTGTATCTGACGGAAGCTCGATTGGATACTGCATGTCTTCCAGAGACCAAGCCAGCTTTTCGAGAGTTATCAGCTTCATGTTCGGGCAGACGGTATGCTCCCCGGGGGAATAGAACTTCTTGTCAGGATTCTCTTTCTGCAGGCGGTGAAGGATGCCCTTCTCCGTGCCGATGATGAACTCCCTTGCGGAATTCTCCTTCGCGAAGCGCACGATGCCCGATGTGCTGAACACGCCGTCTGCGAGCTCGATGACCGCCCGCGTGCATTCCGGGTGGACGATGACAAGCGCGTCCGGATGGAGCGCCTTCTGCTTCAGGATGTCCTCGGGCAGTATGCGAAGGTGCGTCGGGCAAAATCCCGGATACGGGATGACTTCCTTGGAAGTCTTGGAGGCGACGTAATCCGCCAGGTACTTGTCCGGGACGAAGAGCACTTCATCCGCGCCGATTGATTCCACCACTTTGACGGCATTGGCGGAGGTGCAGCAGACGTCTACCTCGGCCTTCACCGCGGCGGATGTATTCACGTATGCGACGACCGGCCGTCCCGGGTATTGCGCCTTGAACTCGCGGAGCTGCTCGACCGTCAGCATATCGGCCATCGGGCACCCGGCTTCCAGGTCCGGCAGCAGAACCGCCTTCTGGGGAGACAGTATCTTGGCGGTCTCAGCCATGAAGCGCACGCCGCAGAAGACTATCGTATCCGCCGTGGTCTCGGCGGCTTTCCGGCTGAGCTCCAGCGAATCGCCGACAAAATCGGCCGCATCCTGAATCTCGCCGAGCTGGTAGTTGTGCGCCAGAATCACGGCGTTCCGCTGCGCCAGGTAGAGTTCTATCTTGTCCAGGAGGCGAAGCGTGGTGTCCTTGATCCCGCTGGTCTCCGCAGGCATTAGCCGGCTCCTACTCGTGAATCCTACTCGTACTCCTAACGGCCAAGAGGAGTAATGGAGCAGTGGAGTCATGGATTCCTCCGCTCTCCTGTTTTTGCTTTGCCGCGCCGGAGCTCGCCGATGGCGGCCTCCACCGCTCGGAAGACCGACTCCACGCCAACAAGGTGGATGCCACGGGGCTTCCTGGCTTTCTGGACGCTGTGCGCCGGCACAATGGCGCGCTCGAATCCGAGCCTGGCCGCCTCCTTGATCCGTTTTTCTATCTGGCTCACGCCGCGTACTTCGCCTGCCAGCCCTACTTCGCCGATCACTACTGTATTCGGGTCAACAGGTCTATCCTTGAGATTCGACGCCACAGCAACCGCGATCGCAAGATCAACGGCCGGCTCGACGATTCTCACACCTCCGGCGACGTTCACATACACGTCCTGGTTAGCCAGGCTGAGGCGCACCCGCTTCTCCAGCACTGCCAGGATGAGCATGGCGCGGTTGTAGTCAACGCCGCTCACCATCCGCCTCGGCGCGGAGAAATACGACGGCGCCACAAGCGCCTGCACTTCCACCAGAAGCGGCCGCGTGCCCTCGATGGTCGCGGCAACAACCGATCCGGGTTCCCCCGCAGATGGCCGCTCCGAAAGCAAAATCTCCGACGGATTCGGAACCTCTACCAGCCCCTCGTCGCGCATCTCGAAGATTCCAAGCTCGTCCGTCGAGCCGAACCTGTTCTTCACGGCCCGAAGGATTCTATAAGCCTGATGCCTGTCGCCCTCGAAGTAGAGCACAGTGTCCACCATGTGCTCGAGTACTCTGGGGCCCGCGATCGCGCCTTCCTTGGTCACGTGTCCCACGATGAAGACGGGCGTTCCCGTGCTCTTCGCAATTCGAGTGAGAACCGCGGTGCAGGAACGAACCTGGCTCACCGTGGCAGGCGCAGACTCCAGCGTGGGGTCGTACATCGTCTGGATGGAGTCTATGATTACCGCGCCGGGCTTCAGGGAGCTGATGCAGGCCTCGATCTGCTCGATGCTCGTCTCCGATACGAGATAGAGCTTATCCGTGGCCACGCTCATTCGGTTGGCGCGAAGCTTGATCTGCTCCGGGGATTCCTCGCCGGACACGTAGAGCGTGATTTGTCCATCGAGGCCGAGGTTGCTCGCCACCTGGGTAAGAAGCGTGGACTTTCCGATTCCTGGGTCGCCGCCGATCAGCACGGCAGAGCCGGGGACGATCCCGCCTCCTAAGACGCGGTCGAACTCGCCGATCCCCGATGACCGCCGGTGGTGCTCGCCGATTGTGATCTCCGAGATCGGCTTCGGCGGGTTGTGCAGCTCGGCGCCCTCCCGCTTGGAACGGGCCGTTTCGCGGGTGGCGATCTCTTCGACAAAGGTGTTCCACTGGTTGCAGTCGGGACATCGGCCAAGCCATTTCGGCGAGCTGTATCCGCACTGCTGGCACACGTATGTGGAGTGGGTTTTGCTCATCAAGAATTCCCGATTCGATCAATAGTGCAAGAATTATAGCAGAAGTCGCCCGCCGCTTCAAACGATTGAATGCGTTGCGAGCCGCGCAATCCTCCTGACCGGGGACAAGCTGACTGCGAAGCCCCCGTTTGACACATCTCAGGGGGTACTGCTAGACTGGCGATGGAGGATGTTCGTGGAAGCAGGGAACTTGGCGATCGGAACGGTATTCGCTGTCTCGTTCATGTTTGCTCTCTCCGGTGCGCTCACGCCGGGGCCGCTGCTCACAGTTACTATCGCGCAGACCGCCAGAAGGGGCTTTCTGGCATCCGTGCTCCTGGTGGCCGGGCATTCGCTCCTCGAACTAGTGACCGTCATCGCGCTTGCATTCGGCCTGGGGCACTTCCTGAAAATCAGGCCGGTGATCGGCACAGTAGCCATCCTCGGCGGGGCGGTGCTCCTATGGATGGGGTGGGGAATGACGCGCGATGCCCGGCGAGGCGCCCTTGACCTTCAGACGGCCGTGGCTGACGGCGGGGCCTCTCCCGGCAGTGTTATCATGCGCAATCCCGTCGTCACCGGCATGGCGGTGAGCATATCGAATCCCTACTGGGTCATCTGGTGGGCGACGGTCGGTCTCACTATCTTCGCCGCTCTATCACGGAACACTCTCGCCACCATTGGCGCTTTCTACGTCGGCCACATAACTGGGGATATCGTCTGGTATCTCGCGGTGGGAGCCGCAGTCGCCAGTGGCCGCTCATTCATCAGCCCAAATGTCTATCGCATCGTCGTCCAGTTATGCGGTGCCTCCCTTATCTTCCTCGGGGGTTTGTTCCTCTACCTTGTCGCATCCGGCAAGCTCTGGACTATCAAGATAAGCATGCCCTGGCCGAGATAGCCGCAGGTGATGCGCAATGCGCAACGAGCAAGGCATCCTGGTTCCAAGTTTCGGGTCTTCCGCCGCGGCGTATTGAAAGTTCGGCGTTGGGTGTTCGATGTTCTCCGACATCGACTTCATGCGTCTACCTAGCGGCCATGATGATCACGCAAGTGATCGCCCAGAGGCCGATGTCAATCAGTAGGGGCTTATCCGCCAGCAGCAGCAGCTCCGGGCTCTCGACTCCCTCACCCTTTTGAATGAGCAGGAGGTATCGGAAGAGTCCATACAGCACGAATGGCAGAGTCGCCATCAGGTAAGGGTGAATCTCGCCTGTTCTGGAGAAAAAAGTATACAGCGCGTAGGCGATGATGGTAGATGAAGCGGCGACGTTGATGAGCTGGTCGAGAAACGGCACTGAATAGCCCTCAAGGGTCATGCGGTGGTCTGCCGCGTTCTCCTCCAAGCGCAGGAGTTCCCCGCGCCGTTTCGCAAGGCTGAGAAAGAGCGCGAGCAGGATTGTGCATGTAAGAAGCCACGGCGATATGGTGACATGTATCACTGCAGCGCCGGCTACCGCTCTCAGCACGAAGCCGGCCGCGATTGTCATGACATCAAGGATCACGAGCTGCTTCAGGTATAGGGAGTAGGCAAACATCAGACACACGTAGGCGAGCGCCGCTTCGCCGAATCCCACGCTGAGCGCGAAGGAGCCGGTGAGTCCGACTGCCAGTACGCTGGCCGCCGCTGCCCATGCCGAGCTTGCGGATAGCTCCCCGGAGGCGATAGGCCGCTGGCGCTTGATCGGATGCTTCCTGTCCCGGTCGGCGTCCAGGATGTCATTCACCAGGTAAACGCCCCCCGATAGGACGCAGAAGGCGGCAAATGCCAGCGCGGTTCGAACGTAGTCCAGCGGCGGGTGATGGCGGTCTAAGGTGAATAGCAGCCCGGCAAGCACGAAAAAGTTCTTCGGCCACTGCATAGGCCGCATGCTCTTTACAACAGCGCTGATCAAGTCGGCTCCTTCTCCAGAGGGGAAAAGACCTCGAGGCTTAGGCTTTGCGAGACTCGCCTGGATGCGAGCCTGAGGTCTGGTGTCTTCTGTGCTGCTACTCGTTTACCCTCACTTTGACGGTGCTCGTGGCGGGCGTCTTCAGGCCGAAGATGTCGCAAACAGTGAGCGTCACGACGAAGTCTCCGGCTTTCGGGTACCTGTGGTAAACCACGTCGCCGATGGCTTCCTCTTGGATGCCGTTCTGGTCGTCGAAATCCCAGTAGTACTTCACGGCGCTGGCCCCGGTTTGCGCGGAGGCGTGGAATACTATGGTGTAATTCCTGCCGGCCTCTTTTTCCTCGCCTGCGTCCGCCTGAAGAGGCGTCGTGTCTCGCATGACACGTATCTCACCGATGTAGAACGGTTCAGCGCCGTCGCCGGTGATCACGAGACGTCTCAACCTGTAAGCAGGCAGATTGAGCTTGCCTTTGAGGGCCGTGAACGGGAACGAAACGGTCATCCAGCCGCCCTCGGACATCTTGAAAGCATTCAAGTCAACCTGGCACTCCGTCGCCGGGCCTCCATCGAAATTGAGCATCATGTGTACCCTTTTCACCTGTTTGCCCGTAGTGCCGGTTCCTGAGGTAGGCGTGGCTGTGAGACCGATAGTCCAGGCGTCCTGCGGCGCCTGCCCTTCCCTGAATCTCGTCACAAGTTGCAGGTAGGCATCGCGGCTGTTGAACCAGGTTGCCAGATCCAACGGGATGGTGAAGTCCAAGCGGCCGCCCTGATACAACCCCTTTGGAGTAATCTCGATGGATTTGCTGCCCGCGTAGGTGTTCTTAGTCGATTCCCTGCAGACGCCGCCGCCCCAGTTTCCCAGCGTGAGGTTGCCCTGGCTGGCATCGCCGCCGTAGATGACCAGCTCGGCCTGTGCGAACAAGCCCTGTGCAGATGCGCCTGTGCCCGCAATACCCAGCACGAGCGCTGTGGCAGCCAGCGCAAGGATTCCTGGCAGCCCTTTTCCCAACGAAAGTTTGCCCATTTTACTTGAACTACACCTCCTGCGAGTCATGGCTGCTCCGTGTCCTCAGACAAGGAAATTGCCGCCTGCATGATGTCTCTGCAGCCGCTCGATACTGACGGCCTTTCCTGCACAGGGGTCTATGTCAATCACCACTGCGGAAAGGAGCGCCTCGCCATCGGCCACTTCAAACTTGCTCGGCATCTGGGTCAGGAACCTGGATATGACCAGCTCCTTCTTCATCCCTATGACCGAATCCACAGGGCCGGTCATGCCGACATCTGTTATGAAGGCGGTGCCGCCTGGGAGTATCCTCTCGTCGGCTGTCTGCACGTGAGTGTGCGTTCCGATGACCGCCGCGGCCCTGCCGTCCACGTACCAGGCGAATGCTGCCTTTTCCGACGTGACCTCCGCATGGAAATCTACTATTATGACGTTCGTTTGGGCCGTCAGGGTTTCAAGAATTTTGTCCGCGGCCTTAAACGGATCCTCCAGATGGTCCATGAACACGCGGCCGCAGAGGTTGACTACGCCGATCGGTTCCTGCGTGCTGGTATGGTAGACCGCCCAGCCGCGGCCCGGCGCGCCGTCCGGGTAGTTCGCCGGCCTGACCAACCTTGTGTCCATGTCGAGGAACGAATATACTTCCTTCTTGGCCCAAACGTGGTTGCCCAGGGTTATGGCATTCACCCCGGCCTGGAGTATCTCCAGGCCGGTCTCTTTGGTGATCCCCATTCCTCCGGCAGCGTTCTCGCCATTGGCTATCACGAAATCCGGCGAGATCTCGGCCATCAGACTGGGCAGCATATGCCCTACCGCTTGTCTTCCCGGCCTGCCGACGATGTCGCCTATGAACAAGATTCTCAAGCAGTCGCGCCTTTCCTAGTTCTTGGCCCCTAGCCCCTATTTCGCATAATCCACGGCCCTGGTTTCACGGATCACGGTGATCTTGATCTGGCCGGGATACTCCATCTCTTCCTCGATTTTCTTGGCGGTATCGCGGGCCAGCTTCGCGGCGGACAGATCGTCAATCTCATTCGGCTTGACCATGACGCGGATTTCTCTGCCGGCCTGGACTGCGTACGTCTTCTCCACGCCGGAGAAGGAGTCTGCGATTGTCTCCAGGCGCTGCAGCCTCTTTACGTAGGTCTCGAGCGTCTCACGGCGGGCGCCTGGTCTGGCGGCGGATATCGCATCGGCGACGGAGACGAGCACCGCTTCCATCGTGTGCGGCTGCTCATCGTCGTGGTGCGCCGCTATAGCATGGACGACCTCAGCGTGTTCGTTGTACTTTCGGCAGATATCCGCGCTGATAAGCGCGTGCGGGCCCTCGACCTCGAAGTCCACGGCTTTGCCAAGGTCGTGCAGGAGGCCCGCCCGTCGGGCCAGGGCTACGTTGCCGCCCAATTCTGCCGCCATCGCGCCTGCCAGGTGCGCCACCTCCACGGAGTGATCCAGCACGTTCTGTCCGAAGCTCGTGCGGAACTTCAGTTTCCCGAGCAGCTTGACGATCTCGGGATCGAGCGCGGTGGCGCCTGTCTCGAAAGTAGCGCGCTCGCCGGCCTCGCGAATCTTGGTCTCGACCTCGGCCGAGGCCTTCGCCACCATTTCTTCGATTCGCCCGGGATGAATGCGGCCGTCGGAGATCAGGTTGCTCAGGGCAATGCGCGCGATCTCCCGGCGGACCGGGTCGAAGCCGGACAGCACCACCGCTTCCGGAGTGTCGTCTATGATCAGGTCAACACCCGTCAGCGTCTCAAACGAGCGGATGTTTCTGCCTTCCCTGCCGATGATTCTGCCCTTCATCTCGTCACTCGGCAGAGGGACCACTGACACCGTAGTCTCAGATGTCTGGTCCACGGCACACCGCTGCAGAGCGAGGGTAATTACATTTCGCGCTCGCTTGTCGGCTTCTTGCTTTGCCTCAGCTTCGATGTCCCTGATCAGGCGCGCCGCTTCGTATTTCGTTTCATCCTCGATCATCTTGAGGAGCAGGCCCTTCGCGTCTTCCGCCGAAAGCCCCGAAATGCGCTGAAGCTCCTCTCGCTGTTTCGCTATCATGCCGCTTAGTTCGTCGTGTAACCTCGCTGCGTCCTGTTCCCTTTCGCCTAGAGACTTCTCTTTTCTCTCCAGGTTTTCGAGTCTCCGGTCAAGGACCTCTTCCTTCTGCGTTAGCCTTCGCTCCAACCTCTGAATTTCGGCTCTCTTGTCGCGATTCTCTCGTTCAACTTCGGCCCGTATTCTGTGGGCCTCATCCTTTGCTTCTAAGAGAATCTCTTTCCGCTTGGTCTGAACTTCCTTTTCGATCTGCTCTCTGAGCTTGCGAGCTTCTGTAAGTTGCTCCTCCAGCCTGCGCCTTGCGGGGTGCAGCCAGAGCAGAACTCCAAGAACCAGTATTGCTATGGATAGCAGAGCGCATCCAACGTATTGCATCCACATACCGTATACCTCACTTCCCGAAATCTGGGATTGAGGTTGAGCGAATGACAGAGCTTTGAATCAAGCTAACTACGAGAGACCCGCGGTCTCTAAAGAAATCGGATCCTTCAGGATGAATCAATTCTCCTCCTTGAGCCTATCCTGGCTCGCGATCTGCGCTCAGCTCGTTAATGATCTTCGTGATAACATCCCAATCGAAGCCTTGCCTGCGCAGAAAGGACGCGAGCCTACGCCGCCTAGTGCGTTCGTCGGATTCGTTGTATTTCTCCCAGCGACGTCTAGCGGCGTCCAAAGCCAATTGATGCTCTGTATAGGCGTCCACCGCCGACAGAGCCTCCTCTGCTACCTCAGTCGGAATGCCCTTCTGCCTGAGCTCCCATTTGATGCGCGTCTTCCCCATGGCCTTTCCGGCCAGTCTGTGCCTCACCCAGCTTCGGGAGAACTGTACGTCATCAATGAGCCCCAGGTCAGCAAGGCGCGTGAGAGTTTCCTCGACGATATCCTCTGCGAAGCCCGCCTGGCTGAGCCGCCGCGCTAGCTCAGCTCTGCTCCGCGGCCGGTACTCCAGAAGCCTCAGGGCTTTCTCCTTCGCCTTGGTGAGCGTCTCGGCACGCGCGATGGCCTGCAGCTCCTCCTGATCTATCTGCTGTCCGACATGCAGACCCAGGTCGGCAACTACCGATTCGTCAACTCCCAGAACAAACTTGCCGTCTATGAAAATCGACCGGCGGCTTACCTTCTTCTCTTGTGCTTCTATAGCGCTTATTCGCTGCTCGAAAGCCATTGACCTTCTCCGGACAGCGCGAACGGTGCGCGTAACCTGTATCTTGCCGTCCCGGGATTACTGCTCTTCCGCCCCGGCAGGGGTGAGGATCACCTTGTCCACCCCGTCTGAGCGAATCTTCGCCTCGAGCTCCTCCATGATTTCTGGATGCTCTTCCAAATACTGCTTGGCGTTCTCGCGGCCTTGGCCGAGCCGCGTATCGCTGTAGGTGAACCAAGTTCCAACCTTGCTCACAAGGCCGAGCTCTGTGCCCATGTCCAAGACTCCTCCGGACCTGGAAATGCCCTTGCCGAACATGATGTCGAACTCCGCCTGGCGGAATGGGGGAGCGACTTTGTTTTTTACGACCTTCACTCTGGCCCGGGAGCCCACCATCTCCGCCCCCTGCTTCAGCGTCTCGACCTTGCGGACTTCGAGCCTGACGGATGCCCAGAACTTCAGCGCCCGGCCGCCCGGCGTGGTCTCCGGGTTGCCGAACATGATGCCGATCTTCTCGCGAATCTGGTTGATGAAGACCACTGCGGTGTTTGATTTGCTCACCGAGCCGCCGATCTTCCGCAGGGCCTGGGACATGAGCCTCGCCTGGAGCCCGACGTGCGATTCACCCATCTCGCCCTCGATCTCGGATTTCGGCACGAGCGCGGCTACTGAGTCGAGCACGATGATATCAACCGCGCCGCTCCTCACCAGGGCATCTACGATCTCCAGAGCCTCTTCGCCCGTGTCGGGCTGCGAAACCAGGAGCGCGTCCACGTCCACGCCGACGTTCCGCGCATACGCGGCGTCCACAGCATGCTCAGCGTCAATGAAGGCAGCAATCCCACCGGCTTTCTGCGCCTCCGCGATGATATGGTATCCGATTGTGGTCTTGCCGGACGCCTCCTGCCCATAGACCTCGGTGAGCCTCCCTCTGGGGATGCCGCCGACTCCCAGAGCGACGTCCAATGCCAGCGACCCGGTAGGGATGACATCAACAGACAGCCGCGATGCCTGCCCAAGCCTCATGACCGCGCCCTTGCCGAACTGCTTTTCAATTCGACTAAGGGCTAGTTCGAGAGCCTGCTGCTTCTCCTTGCCGTTTCCTGTCTCCAAGGTAAAGTCTCCTCTCGAAAATCGTTTCTCTTGTGCTAGTTGCTTAGTGCCTCGTGCGGATCAATCTGCAATCCGCAATCTGCAATCCCCGTGTATATCGGGCCGGTCGGCCTGAGTTCGCTCTTCATGACGGCGACGTTCTCGGCCCTGAACGAGCCAACAGGCTCCTCACGCAGTCGTTCGATTATCTCGCGGAGCCTGTCCAGGTTCTTCGGCGACCTCGCTCTGCCTGCAGTGATGTGCGCGCTGAACGGACGCTGCTCGCGGCCAAACCCGATGCGCTCCGTCGCGCTCTCGATACGTTCCGCGAGCGCCTTCAACTCCTGGGCGCCTGTCGCGATCCCGACCCAGATGACGCTCGGCCGGCTCGCTTTCGGAAACGCTCCAACCCCGGAGAGCGACACGTCGAAGGCCGCCGTACCCTTGACCGCGGATTCAACGGCCCGGATCACCCTGTCCAGACAATCCGGCTCCACGTATGCCAGGAACTTCAGTGTGACGTGGAAGTTCTCTTCGCGAACCCACTTTACGTCCGCGCCCGAGGTCTTCAGCTCTTCCTCGATCTCCGCCAGCCGGCGCCGCGCCTCCGCCGGAATCGGCACTGCTATGAATGTGCGAATCTTGTCCATCGGAAAACGACACTACTCCCTCTCCCGGAGGGAAAGGGGACTAGGTCTTACCTTTCGCCAGCAAGTACGTCCTCATCAGGTTCAACGCCGCCTGGGCGGCGCGCTGCTTTATCTCGGCGCGGCTCCCACCGAAAATACTCTTCGCTGAGCTAATCCCCTCCGGTGTCTTCAAGGCCGTGTATACCAGCCCGACCGGCTTGTCGGGAGTGCCTCCACCAGGCCCGGCGATTCCCGTGACGCCCAGAGCAATGTCGGCTCCTGTCCGAGCAGCCGCGCCTTCCGCCATCGCCTCCGCGACCTCTGGGCTGACCGCGCCGTGCTTCCGAATAAGCTCCGCCGGTACGCCCAGGAAGTCGGTCTTCGCGGCGTTGCCGTATGCGACGATGCCCGCGAGAAAGGTGTTCGAGCTTCCTGGCACGTTCGTGATCCTATGAGCGATCAGGCCGCCCGTGCACGATTCCGCCAGAGCCAGCTTCAGTTTGCGCTCGATGAGGCCGTAGACGACCGCTGATTCCAGGGTTTCCTCGTCCACGCCGTAGACGTAATCCTCCAGGCGCTCGCGGGCCTTGCGCTCCAAATCTGAGATCATGCGCAGAGCGGAGTCCCTATCCGGCGCCTTTGCTGTAATGCGGAAGCTGACCTCTCCGCTCTGTGCATAGGGCGCAATCGTAGGATTCTCGCTCGCGAGCAAGTCCTTGACTTTCTCTTCGGCGGCCGATTCTCCAATGCCGCACACTCGGAGGATTCTGGATACGATGACTGTTGGGGCGCCGGTTCGCCGCGGCGAACGGCTGAGATAGGGGATGACCGAGTCCTCCACCATGGGAATCAGCTCGGCAGGCGGGCCGGGAAGGGCGATGACGATCTTGCCGCCCTTCTCCACGATGAGCCCGGGAGCTGTCCCCGTGCTGTTCGGTATCGCAATACTGGATTCCGGTTTGAGGGCCTGTTTCAGATTGCTCTGTACGACCGGAAGTCCCCGACGTTCGAAAAAGGCCCTGATAGCCTTCTCTGATTCGGGGTCCACCACCATCCGCTCGCCGAGAACCTCCGCAATCATTTCCTTTGTGAGGTCGTCCTGCGTCGGCCCCAGGCCTCCGATGGTTATTACCAAGTCCGCCCCCGACAGCGCTGCGAGCAGCGCCTCAGCAAGCCGGGCGGTATTGTCTCCAACCGTCTGACGATGGAATACGTCGATACCGAGAGCAGAGAGCACTCCGCCAAGATAAGGGGCATTCGTATCCACTACCTGCCCCAGGAGAAGCTCGGTTCCCACCGAGATTATCTCAGCGCGCACGCGTATCCTCCGCTTTTCTGCCAGCATTATACTTTATTGCTGTCGGAAATTCAAGGAGTTATTTTGCCTTTGGAGCGGTGACATGCCGTCTGCTCTTCCCTCTACAGGACGGTGCGCTTCTCGCCGACAATTGGTGTACGGGAGTCCCCAAAGCAATCTACCATCAGGAGAGCAGCATGCCGCAATTGAGAAAGAATCCGGTTACCAGAGAGTGGGTAATCATAGCTTCCGACCGCAGCAGAAGGCCATCGGATTTCTCTCACGTCGAGGATACCTCAAATAGGCCCGCTTTCAGCGAGACGTGTCCATTCTGCCCCGGCCATGAAGCTGAGACTCCGCCGGAAGTGCTTGCCTTCCGCGGCGCTCCGGACACGCCGAATTCTCCGGGCTGGTGGATCAGAGTCGTCCCGAACAAGTTTCCGGCGCTGGCGATAGAGGGAGACCTGGATCGCTCAGGCGTCGGGATGTACGACTTCATGAACGGCGTGGGCGCGCATGAGGTGATCATCGAGACCCCGGAGCACAACAAGTGCATGGCGACCATAGCGCCTCGCCAGGCAGAGGAAGTCTGGTGGGCCTGCCGCCTCCGCATGGTGGATTTGGCGAAGGATCCCAGGTTCAAGTATGTCAGCGTGTTTAGGAATCACGGAAGAATAGCAGGCACATCGCTCGAACATCCGCATTCGCAGCTCGTCGCATTACCTATGGTGCCGATGGGCGTGCGGACCGAGATTATGGGCGCCGACTCACATTATGACTATCACGACCGCTGCATCTTTTGCGATATGATCCGGCAGGAGCGGAACTACGGGGAAAGAGTAATCATCGAAACGGACAATTTCCTGGCCTTTGAGCCGTTCGCGTCAAGGTTTCCGTTCGAGACGTGGATCATGCCCAAGAAGCACATCAGGTCCTTCGCCGATGACGCGGAGGAGATGATACCTGGATTCGTCCACGTGCTCCAGAATGTCCTGCGGCGCATAGGGAAGTGTCTCAACAACCCGCCGTACAACTACACGCTCCACACCGTGCCATTCGAAACCGAGAAGGAGCACGTCTTCCACTGGCACCTGGAGATCATGCCCAGGCTCACGATAGCAGCCGGCTTCGAGATGGGTACCGGCATATACATCAATGCGACGGTGCCCGAGGACGCCGCGAAGCACCTCCGAGCTGCCGATTCGGAGCCTGAGCCGGAAGCCAGCGAGACGGCTGCGGCCCCAGCCGTGCACTGCTAGCTACCCGCACGGTCGTCTAAGCATTGAAACAGGGACGGCGATACGCCGTCCCTGTGCTGCTTCTAGCGCTGATGTACCCCTCAGCAACAGACCGCTCGGGCCTTGATTGGCCAAGACCACGATAGGATTGCCGAAGCTCTTTTGGGTATATATAGTCGCACGAGAACCAGCCAACATCTTCCAGGCGGGTGATACCGACCGTGTATGCGCAAGACCCGCATCAGCCCTTCACAAGTTTCTGGGACACGCCGCTGCAGGATCTGCTGAGCCGGTTGAAAACCACACCTGACGGGCTGACGATGGCAGAGGCCCTGAGTCGCCTGCGCACGTTTGGCCCCAACGCGCTCGCACGAGAGAGACGCCTTGCAATTGTCGAGTTCCTGCGCTTCTTTGCCAACCCGCTGGTTGCAATCCTCATCATCGCCAGCGTGGTGTCCTTAGCCCTTGGGGAACGGGTGAACGCGACCATAATCCTCGCCATGGTCTCGATGAGCGTGCTGCTGAACTTCTACCAGGAGTTCCAGGCCAGGAATGCGATGGAGGCGCTGCGGCGCCGGGTTGCTTCTACAACGGTCGCCGTGCGCGACGGGGAGGAGCGGGAGATACCGGTGGCCGGGCTGGCGCCGGGCGACACCATAAAGCTGAGCGCAGGCAGCCTCGTTCCAGCGGACGCTCGTCTGTTGGAGGCAAAGGATCTCTACGTGCGCGAGTCGGCATTGACCGGCGAATCGCTGCCCGCGGAGAAGAAAGCGGAGGATCTCACCGGGGGGCCGCACGGCGTCACAGATGCTGCCAACAGCGTCTTCCTGGGAACCGCTGTTCAGAGTGGGATTGCCACGGCGGTAGTGGTGCGCACAGGTGGTGCTACCGCATTCGGCGGCATCGCCGCAAGGCTCTTGGAGCGCCCGCCGGAAACCGAGTTCGACCGCGGGATACGGCATTTCGCATTGTTGATAATGCGGGTGATACTGCTCCTCGTCCTGTTCGTGTTCCTGGTGAACGCCGGCTTCAAGCGGCCGCCGCTGGAGTCGCTGCTCTTTGCGGTCGCCCTGGCCGTAGGATTGACACCCGAACTACTGCCAATGCTCCCCACTCAGATACTGCTGAACAACTTCCTCTACGATACCTCTCAGTTGAGCATCCCAGGCGACAACGTTGATGCGGCGCTGCTGCGGCAGCCCAAGCGATGGCGCACCGACTTCATCCGCCAGTTCATGGTCATCATCGGGCCGATCAGCTCGATTTACGATTTCCTCACCTTCGGCATCTTACTCGGCGTTTTCCATGCGGGAGAGCAGATGTTCCATACAGGCTGGTTTGTGGAGTCGCTGGCGACGCAGACACTGGTCGTCTTCGTCATCCGCACGGCTGGTAATCCACTGAAGAGCCGGCCAAGCCGCCAGTTAATAGCCACTGTGCTGGCCATCGTGATTATCGCTTCCGTGCTGCCCTACACCCGGCTTGGGCTTCTGCTCGGGTTCACGCCGCTGCCCATCTCGCTTCTGATCGCCATAGCCCTGCTTACTTTCACCTATCTGGCCCTGGTACAGTTCGTGAAGACACGGTTTTACCGCCACCATGCGCTCATATGATGAGATGCAGGTGGCAAGCGGAGACGCTATTTCATCGGCCGCACGACGCTCCTCCGGATCGCCTGCCCCGCTGCCAGGAAGCCCATGAGCAAGGTCACAGCGGCCGCGCCGCCTGAGAGCGATTTCCTTTCCCGGGATGAGGCCACGAGCACCGGGCCGCTTGCCTTGGCATTGCCGACTATGGCCTTCAGCTCGGCGTCGGTCAGGTCTTCCTTGCCCTCAGGTCCTATCTCCACAACCTGCCTGTTCAGGAAGATCCTCATGTTCCCGAGGCGCTGGTACTTGTTGAGATCCGGACGTGCGGCGAGCAACTTGAAATGCGCGTCGCTGAACTGCTTTATCTGCACCGTCTTCAAGGTTTGGTCTTCGGCCTGGCTGTCCACCCACTGGCTGCCCCGCTGGTAGAACGTCCGCGTGGCGATATTCTGAATCCGGTCAACCGGCACAGGCTTCCCTTCCTTGTCGAAATACGCGCGGACATTTCCGAGCCTGCCGCCGGGTCCTGTTCCACCGCCTGCCGGACCCATTGGCGCTGAAGTGGGAGCCGCCATCACCTGGGCCTGCTGCTTCAGCGCACCGGCATTTACGCTCTGAGAAACGCCCCATGAACCCGTATGCTTCTCGCGTGCTACCGTAATCGCATCCATAGCCCTCGCGTGCGCATCCGCATACGATATCATAGGTTCGTCCACAAAGAAAGACGTGAACTCCGTCGGTATGCCCCATTCCTTGGAGAGCTGGACGATTTCCTTGATCAGCTCATCGCTCCTGTGCAGCCGAACCTGATCCAGGAGGAAGCCGATCTTCCGCGCGGCCCAAATCTGAGGGATGAAGTCCTTTTCCCTGTCTTCCGCGGGCATATTGGCTGTGGTGTGCCAGCTTCGGACGCCCTTTGCCGTCTTGCCGGACAGGGTGAAAGTCGCCCTTCCTTGGCCGTCGTACCTGCCGAGGACGATAAGCTGAGTCCCCTTGAACAGATCGGGCAGCGGATCGGACGGAAACATCTCGGAAATCCGCACGCCCGCGGCCTTGATGCTCAGGTCGGTCAGCACCGGCTCGCTCACGCGCGCGAAGAAGCCGGATACCTTCGCTTCGATGTCCTCATTCGGGAGGACGTACTCCGGCTGGCCGCCGCTTTGCTCGGCTATAAGGTCGAGCAGGTGTGTATCCATATCATAGCCGACTCCGAATGTGAAGATCCTCGCGTTGTTGAAATTGGTCTCCTTGGCATTCCACAAGATTTTTTCGATGTTCAGTTCGCCGACCGTCGGCAGCCCGTCCGTGATGAGTACGGCGAAATTGCCGTCCAGTCTTCCACGATAGAGCTCCAATACCTTCAGCAGCGCGTCGTTCAGGTTCGTGCCGCCCGAGGCATCCAGACGCTCCACGACATCGAGCGCCTTGTCCACGTTCGCCTTCGACGCCGGCTTCAGACTGTCCCACAGCAGATCGGGGCTCTCGTTAAACGTGATGAGGCTGAAGCGGTCCTGCGGCTTCAGGGAGTTCAGGCAGTACTTGAGCGCGCCCTTTGCCTGGACGATCTTCTCGCCCGCCATGCTGCCCGTCCTGTCGAGTACGAAGACAACGTTCTTCGGCATGACCCGGCCGTCTTCTCCCACTTTCGGGCTGGCGAGGAGCATGAAGTAGCCTTTGCCCTTGCCGTCGTTGAACGCCAGCACGTCGAGCGGGATTTCCCTGTCCTGCAGGCTGTAGTAGAGGATGAGGTCCTGGTCCGGCTTCACATTCTTTGCCGTCCAGGTGACGGTCGCTTCGGTGGGCTTCCTCTGCTCGGTCTGCACGACGTGAGAGGGAGAATAGATGTTGCTGATCGGGGTCCTGGATCTCAGGTGAATTGTGATCCGCACATCCTCAAGCGGCTTGGCGGAGAATCGCTCGGTGCTGAGCGGATAGACGTAGCGGCAGAGGTTGTTCGTCTTCCCGACCAGCTCGGTGTATTCCAGGCGGATGCGCTTGTCCCCGTTCGCCGGGATGGGATAGACCCTCGCGCGGAAGGTATTGTGATCCATGTATTCCAGGAGCGCCGGGTCCTTGCGCCGCCGCACGATGGACTCGTAGAGCCGGCGGGCCTCATCGCGGCCGAGGATTTTGCCCTGCTGCTCCTTCTCGCCGATGAACATGGAGAACTTATGGATCGCGGCGCCCTTTGGCAGCGGGAAGATGTACGTTCCTTCCTCCTCATGGTTGGTTTCGTTGTGGAATATCTGGTCAACTTTCGTGGTCGCGGCCTGGCCGTCAATGAAAACGTCCACATGGTGGTACTTTACCGAGAAGACGTCTCCAGTCGGCTGCCGGACTGGGATCAGAATGCCGTCAGCGCGCGTGGAAGACACACCTGCGGCAAAAAGCAGTGCGAAAAGTCCAGTCGCAAGTAGGTAGCGAATGGGGTTTGACATCTCGGATTCCTCCTGGATCGGGTCTTTGTCATCCTGAACGACGTGAAGGATCTACCTGCCCACACCGAGATTCTTCGTCCATAGGACTCAGAATGACAGTTCTGCGGGACTTAGCCCGCTGGTGTTCTATCCCATTAGACGCCCGAATGAGGGGGAACCTTCACACGGGAGAGGGGCGTATTTCCCCCTTCCCGTTTCGGGAAGGCCTGCCCCGAGTTTGTCGAAGGGCAGTCCAGGGGGTTAGGTTAATCCCATTCACCAATGCGGCATCCGCATCGGGTTACGTTGGCTGTCCGCAATCAAGGCAGTTAGCTGTTGGACTCAGGACGCGGCTGGTCGGGAGTTCCGTTGCGCCAGCTGCCGTTTGGCATTAGTTGAGAATAGGGATCCAGGAGCTCCGGTGCAATCGGATTCTGAGCGGATCGATTATGAAGAAACCATGCGTGAGGGCGGTCGCCGCGGGACCGAAGCACGCCGACAGCCCCGATGCGGGTCATTTGTTTCGGCCCAAACTTGCCGTCGCGCAGACGGACCCATTCTGGTCCGCTCCCATTCATCGGAACGGTTAGGACCTCCCTGCCCCATAGGGCCTCTTTTAAGTGCGTGTACCTTATGCCTGGCCGCCACCAGTCTACCATAAGCGCCAGATTCGTATGCCCTCTGTCTAACTGCTTGCAGCAAGCGTCAATATCCTCTCGGAGTCGACTCGTAGCTTGCCTGACGCCACCTGAATATGTACCTGGCGGATTGCCGCCTACAAGCGTCTTGACCTCGCAGTAGAGAGGAGTTCCCTTCAGCGGGCATTTGAAGTCGGCTCCCCCGTCGGCACAGCGATACTCCACTTTGCTATCTACGTTCTCATACAAGAAGTGTCCCGCCGTCAATTCGCCGACTACTTGCAGGAAACTCGCCCAACTGTTCACCGTTGTCCTCAGCCTTTGGCAAAAATGGTCACCGCAGCACTTCTCTTGGGCTAGCGCGAACCACGCTGCCAGCGCGAGCTGAAAGTCCCGATGAAACTCGTCTGTCAAGATGTACTGGACGGACTCATCCGCCGGCCCATCTGAGACAAGGCATTTCCCCTGCTCGAGCTTGGCGATCTCCGCTTCGGAGAAAATGCTTGTAAGGGGATTCTGATTGCCCATGTCACTCCCCAGCCCTACTTCACCAATTCCAGCTTCTGGCGGTCTACGTACCTTGACTCATCCAGCCGTTCGTAGAGAGAGAAAAACTCCTGTCCAGCGGTATACAGCCTGTACACCGCCTGTATTGACCACGCATCGAGCCAGAATCGAAGTTCGTCGAACTTTACGCGGTCGTTCAACTTGTCGAGTTGATCTTCCTCTATAACCATGATTACCTTGCGGTAATTGAAGCGGCGTGCCTGATCGAGCCTGTCCTTCGCCTCTACGATGCTGCCGCCGATCTGAATCTCGATTCCTACGTCCGGGTTCTTCCCTCTGAGCCATGCTACGTCAAGCTCCACCGAGTGCTCTGGTGTCACCTTGTGCCGAATGTGAGCATTGTAGCCCATCCACGTGCCGATAGCTTGAGCCATCTCTCCAAGGCGGTCGTGAAGCGAGGCCGCCTCCAGCTCAAGCTCCATGATCGCTGCCTTGGCCTCACCCTCAGTCATCGGCTTGACCGTGCCTGGGCTCGATCCGTGGGTGAGCGGCCCTTCGAATCTCTGAGGCTATCAGTTCGAAGTCGTCCTCTGGGATTCTGTGCAGGCTGCCCTGGAAAGCTACGCCCCACCCGGTTTGCCGAATCCGCTCGGTGACGAACGAAAGCTTGGGTAGAAGCCTGCGGACATCCACAAGTTGCTCGTCGTCCAGGATTGCGTGGAGCTTAAGGGGTATGCGCAGCGGCCAGATCTCGTCTGTCTCCACCCATATCCGCGTCTTGTCGTCTCGATAGGGTCGGCCCGCTACCTCGGTGACCGCGCCGAACTTGTGTATCCGGTTGATATAGTAAACGATCTGGTCGCCGGGCTCCATAGCGTAGATCCGCCTACCTCGCCGGTTATCCTTGAATCCACTCACTGGATAACCAAGTTCGCGGCTCACGGCAAAGTCCTCCGGGCTGGTAACAACCATCCAGTAATTGGACATCGGAGGGTCTCCTTCCACTAGAAGTCGCACTTGCACGTGTGAGGCCACCGGCATGGTACAGCATACTAGGGCCAGCCGTCAAGGGTGTCTAGCCGGTATTTCCCCCTTCCCGTTTCGGGAAGGCCTGCCCTGAGTTTGTCGAAGGGGCGTCAGGGGGTTAGGTTTGCCTGCGCAGGATTGATCGCGCCTTCCGGCGAATGTTCTCGCGTATGACGAAGCATGTCAGACACCAGAAGAGGCGGCCGAGAGCGAGCCACATAACCCACGGGTACACGAGCCACCGAAGGCGCAGACATTTGGGCGTGAGGTCGCGCGGACCTTCCGGATTCGGCTCCGTGCTCGCAGGGCTGACCGATACGGGCCACCTCAGGGGCTATTGAGGGCTGGGGACGACGGGGAGACAGGGAGAATGGGAGAATGGGGGAAAGGGAGAGAACATCCAGCATCCAGCATCCAGCATCCAGCATCCAGAATCACTCCTCACTCGTCACTCGTCACGATATACGAGTACGAGTAGGATTCACGATATGAGAGCTGCAGGAATTATCATCTTAATAATCCTATTGGGCGTCGCCGCAGGCGGGGTATCCGCCGGCGAATATCGGGGCCGATACTGCAGCGGCAGGGGCGACGTGGAGTACCTCCGCCTGATTGATCGCTCCTTCGACTTTTTCCACCCGAACCCGGATTCGCCGAATATCTCGATGCTCTACTACCCGGATTGGGACTGCCTCATCGAAGGCTCCAGATGGCCGGGCTGGTGGGTCCAGAACTCCTACGGCACGACGTACTGCGCCATTCCGTTCCTGCAGGAGCCCTGGCTGACGTTCCTCCAGAACTCGCAGGACATGTGGTTCAAGCACCAGGGCGACGGACAGAAGAAGTGCATTCACACAGGCTTCATCGCCCCGGAAGGCGCATTGTGCGACGTAGCTAAACCCACGGGCGCGATATACGTCCAGGGAGACTGCAACTGGAAGATTCACGACTGGGGGTTTGAGTTCACCGCAGCGGGAGTGGTCATGCAGGCGGAGCTGCTGCTCATCAGCCGCGACCGGGACGCTATTCGCCGCTACCTGCCTAACCTCGAGCGCGCGTGCAGGTTCATCGAGACTCGCCGCGACGGGAAGAGCGGGCTTTTCCTGGCCGGGCCGGCGTCGAACCTCCTGGCACCGAGTTACGGCGGAGTGCGCCTGCCCGATGGCAGCTTCGGCAAGGGATACCTGGCCGGGCTATCCGTCACCTATCTCGCAGCTCTCGATCGCATGGTAGAGTTGGAGAAACTGGCCGGGAGTGCCGGGAAGACGGCGCTCTACGAGGCGCGGCGGAAGAAGACCCGGGAGTCCCTGGCGCAGTTGATAGCGCCGGATGGCTATTTCGTGAAGTCGCTGGAGCCGGACGGGACGAAGCACGGCGTCCTGGGCCAGGAGAAATACGGCTATTTCGAGTCCGTCGTCAATGTTGACGCCATCGCCTTCCGAGCGGCTGATCAGGCTCAATCCGAGCGGATATATGCCCAAATCGCCTCAATACCGGGGCTGCGGCCCTACGACTTCATCATAACCAACTACCCGTCGCTCGATGACACCTACGAGGCATGGGGCAGCAGGGACCTGAGCGGCATCTGGGAGTACGGGCGCTGGGTCAATGGCGGCGCATGGTCAACCGTGGAGGCGCGCGCGATGTTGGCCTATTACCGGCTCGGCAAGTATGAGGATGTCCGCCGCTCGAATCTGCGTTCGATGAAGCTCGCCGACGACTTCCAGATGGACGCGCCGCTCAAGGATTTCGGCAAGACCGTGTGGTTCCACAAGCGGCTCACGAACCTGTGCTACGACGCCCTCGGAATCCCGGCCGCCACCGTGCGAGGGCTTTTCGAGTATGTCTACCGGGCGGACGGCCTCACGCTCTACCCGCATATCCCTCCCTCAATTGAGCAGTACGTCCAGAAGGAGCCGATTCGCTGGGGAGAGAAGAGGATCTGGCTCTCAGTGAAGAATGGCGGCCCTCGGATCCGATCGCTCAGGGTGAATGGACGCAAATGGAAGCCGAGCGCGCCCGATCATGTGACGCTCCCATACGATGCGCTGCCGAAAGACGCGCGAGTTGAGCTGGTGATGGAGGGCGGATGGCCCTCGGATGCGACTGGGCGATCCGTCCCGAATGCTTTCGGGACTCCGGCGGACGACGCGTTAAGAACCGTTGAGCTTCCGGAGGAATTGAGGAAGCCGCTCCATTTGCTGAGGGTGATGCAGGCGCGGCTGCGTAGAGAAGCCGATGCCGACTTCGAGCGGGCATACGTGGCGGAGGCGCTTCGGGCATTCGATGCGTATCGGGTTCGGGCGTCCAAAGACGCCGCGGGAGCATACTCCCAGATGACGCCCGAGAAGCGCGCGGAGATTTCGAAGATGTACGAGGGCGCGGCGCTGAATCTCTACAAGGGCTTCGATGGCCTGATGAGGCGTTACGCCGCCGGGGACGACGCCCGCGAGAAGAAGCTGGCCGGAATGTACGCCGGGCTGTAGGAGCTAGTGGAGATCACCTAGACTCCTGAAACCCGGGCCTTCTCCCAGATTCGGACCAATCGGCGTGTGGCTTCCACCATGTCGTCCGCGCAGACGACGGCGGAGATGACGGCTGCCGCGTCGGCGCCATCCCTCGCGACCTGCGCCAGGTTGTTTTCGTTGATTCCCCCGATGGCGACAATCGGCAGTCCGCTCGATGCCGACCGCATGATCCGTATCCGGCGTGTGCCGACGGGCTCGCCTGCATCCGTCTTCGTAGAGGTAGCAAAAATCGGCCCTACGCCCAGGTAGTCTGCTCCGTCCGACCGGGCTCGAGCCGCCTCTTCGGCGGTTGCGACGGAGACGCCGAGAATCTTGCCGGCGAGGAGCGGGCGGAGATCAGGGGCGGGAAGGTCACCCTGGCCTAAGTGGATGCCGTCGGCGCCGCATGCAAGGGCGACCTCTACCCGGTCGTTCACGATGAACAGCGCTCCGGCAGCGGACGTAAGCTCGCGAATCTGAAGACCGGCCTGAATCAGGTACTCATCCGAGGCGTGCTTGTCCCTCAACTGGATGGCCGAAGCGCCGCCTGCCAGTGCCGCCCTTGCGATTTCCAGGTGAGTTCTACCCGGCACAAGTCTCTCATCTGTGATTACATAAATGCCTTCTATCATCGGGAAATGGCGTAATGCGAGTGGACTGTGTGGTTCGGAACATCGAACACGGAGGGGGTACGGCAGGCCGTACCCCCTCTATTGTCAAGCCCGTCTAGCGAGATCCAGGTGCCGATAGTGCGGGCGGCGGTGACAACGTGGGGGTTGCAGCTAGCGCTCGAACTGGAGCAGGAGTACCTGGTGAGGTCACGCCGATTGCTCCTATGGGCTGCTGTCCGGTGGGTGCTGCGGAAGGTGAGTGAAAGATGAAGTACCATAGGAGAGAGGCGGCAACCGAGAGGACTATGATAATGACAACCACTGCCACGGCGGGGCTGATCTCAGCCTTCGGGTCAATCTTAAGCATCAAAATACCTCCTAGCGACTGCTTTTCGGAAAACCACAAGCGAATATAGCACTTCGATTTTTGCTTGTCAAGCTTCGGATTCATCTTGCCGTGACCGGATAGGCGTCACGGGTGCGTTGAACCGGTTCATTGCTTGCTCAATGCCGGTTGTAAGAATTGTCTCCGCTGCGTCTGCTGCTCTGCCGACAACCTCCGAGACTATTCTTCGCTCCGCCTTGCGAAACCTGCTTAGCACATAGTCAACCATGTCACCGCTCGGCGGCCCGATGCCGATGCGAATCCTGGCAAATTCCTGTGTGCCGAGGCTGTGGATGATGGAGCGAAGTCCCTTGTGCCCGCCGGCCGATCCTCCCGCCTTGACTCGCAGACGCCCGACCGGCAGATTTACGTCATCGCATATAACTACTATGTCCGAAAGGTCGAGCCTGCAGCGCCGGACCAGGCCTCCGAGCGCCTGGCCGCTCAGATTCATGAAAGTCCGGGGCTTTGCGAGGATGACCGGGACTCCGCCGATTGAGCCCTCGCCGACCAGGGCCTTATTCCGCCTCGACCTGACGTGTATGCCATGCCGCCGAGCAAGAATGTCAATCGCGGCAAACCCCACGTTGTGCTTTGTCCCCTGGTACTCTCTTCCCGGGTTCCCTAGACCGACAATGAGCTTCACTCTACCAGTACTCTTTGAACAGCTCGCTCACCGACTGATCCCTGTGTATCCTGCCGATGGCATCCGCCAGCAAGGGAGCCACAGAGAGGACTGTGATCTTGGCACTTTGTTCTTGCGGGCCAAGGGGTATCGTATCGGTGACCACTATCTCCTCAACGGGAGCTGTTTTGAGGTGTGCTACCGCATCGCCCGACAGCACCGGATGAGTGCAGCAGGCATAGACGTTCTTCGCGCCGCGCTCCGTTAGTGCGAACGCGCCATGCGTTATTGAGCCGCCGGTGTCAATCATGTCGTCAATCATCACAGCGACCTTGCCCTTGACATCGCCGATGATCTCTATGATCTCAGCATGGTTCGGCTCCGGCCGCCGCTTTGCAATGATGGCGATCGGCGCGCCAAGCATTTCCGCGAGCACCCTGGCCCTTACGACGCCTCCGACGTCCGGAGATACCACTACCGTGTTTCCGTCGCTCAGTCCTCTATTGACTAGGTGCTCGGCGATTATCGGTACGGCAGGCAGGTGATCCACGGGAATATCGAAGAACCCCTGGATCTGCTCGGCATGTAGGTCCACGGCCAGAATCCGGTTTGTACCTGCGACGGTCAGGAGGTCGGCTACCAGTCTTGCGGATACCGGCTCGCGCGGTTTGATCTTCTTATCCTGTCTGGCGTATCCGTAGTAAGGGATGACGCAAGTGATGCGCTCCGCGGAGGCCCGGCGGAAAGCGTCAATCATGATCAATAGCTCCATGATATTCTCGTTGACGGGGCAGCAGGTTGACTGCACGATGAACGCATCCATGCCCCTTGCGCTCTCATCCACCTTGACCCTTATCTCGCCATCCGAGAACTTGGAGACTACCATCCTGCCGAGACTGAGTCCCAATTCGCGGGCGATGCTCTCGGCCAGCTTGGGATTCGAATTACCGGCAAATACACGTAAGTTGTCTTGCTTCGGCATTCCTATCCTCCCTGTCCCTTCTGCTTACGCCGTCGTTTGGCCCAGCCTTCCTTTACCGTCTGCGTGGACCGGGCGATTGCCAAGGAGTCGCCCGGAACGTCTTCGGTAACTACGGAGCCAGCCGCGACCAGTGCGCCATCGCCGATCTCGAGAGGTGCCACCATTGTGACATTCGATCCTATGAAGACGTTCTTTCCAATGGTCGTGCGGTGCTTCGCGAAGCCATCGTAGTTACAGGTGATGGATCCGGCCCCGATGTTTGAGTGCTCTCCGACAGATGCGTCACCGACGTATGCCAGATGCGACATTGATACGGAATCGGCAATCTCCGCATTCTTGGCCTCAACGAAATCGCCGATCTTGACCTTCTTCCCAATCCGGCAGCCTGGCCGTATGTTTGCGAAGGGTCCGATTCTCGTGCCATCGCCCACGGTGCTGTCTACTACGTTGGAGAATAGGACCGTCACCTCGTTCTCCAGCTTGACGTTTACCAGGCGGGTAGACGGACCGATCGTGCATCCTTCGCCGATTATGCTCCCTTTTTCTATGAACGTCTGGGGATAGATCAGCGTGTCCGGCCCAATGCGAACATCGAAGTCCACGTATGTGGACGACGGGTCAATGAGCGTGACGCCGTCCAGCATCAGCCGCTCGAGGATTCGTGACCTGATAATGCCCGTCAGGTATGCCAGGTCGGCGCGATGGTTGATTCCGAGAACGACGTCCGAGTCCTCGGAGACAACCGCGGCCACCCTGCGTCCATCCGCTGCCATCAGACCGATCACGTCGGTGAGATAGTACTCGCTCTGGACATTTGCAGGGGTAATCCGATGCAGGTAGTCCCGAAGGGGCCGTAGCTTGAAGCAGTATATTGACGTGTTGATCTCGCGGATTTGCCGCTCCTGCGGCGAGGCGTCTTTGGCTTCCACAACGCCGCGGACCGATCCATGCGGCGCACGGAGGATCCGCCCGTACTGGCCTGGATCGTCGAGGACCGCAGTAAGCATGGTGGCGTCCGCGCCCGATGACCGATGCTCGCCGGCCAGCCGTTCCAGGACTTCCGAGCTCACAAGGGGAGTGTCTCCAGCGACGACCAGGACATCCGCCTCAGCTTCGCCAAGCAGCTCGACGGCTCGTTTGCACGCATCGCCTGTGCCAAGCTGCTGCTCTTGCACGACGTACCGGACGTCGCTCCCGAGGCCCTCTTGGACCTGCTCGGCCTCGTGGCCGATCACGACTATGCAGTCCTCAACGCCGGCGCCCTTGCAGGCATCTATGACGTACCGCGTCATCGGCTTGCCGCAGATGGGGTGCAGGGCCTTCGGGAGCTTCGATTTCATCCGCGTGCCCTTCCCAGCCGCTAGAATGATTCCTATCATACCTGGCATCTAATCACTCCTGGTTCCTTCACCTCAAAGGCCCGCCCCGTTCGGATTTCGGGTTTAGCTTGCTTCTGAATCTCTGCAGTCTATAATCGGCGACCGTCTCCAAGCCCAGGAATTTATTCCTGGGCGCTATCTGCAGGGGAGACATATCCCCATATTACCTTCAGCGATGTGGGCTTCAATTCCTTCCCGCAGTGCGGCGCGCGCGGCGTCGTAGATCATGTCACCCTATTCTAGCAGATCAGGGCGCGCAGTGGACAGCTCGCAGAGCGCGACAGAGCGATTGGGAGATGGGGCGACTGGGAGAATGGGAGAGGACGTTCAACTTCCAATGTCTAACATCCAACATCGAATATCCGACATCCAGCATCTGCGTCACGCATCACTGAGCTTGATTCCTCGGATTCACAGGCGCACGAGTCTTCCGGCGAGGTAGCCCGCGATGCCTGCCAGCGCAGCGATTGCCAGCATTTCCAGCCCGCTCCTGATCGCATTTCGGCCGGTGTAGACTGTCTTAGCCGCACCGACAGCGAACAGGGCCAGCACTGTGCCGGCTATGGAGACGATGAGCGCCGTATCATGGGGAAACAGGGCATAGGGCAAGACCGGGAACTCGGCGGCGATGATGTAAGCGGCGAAGATCCAGAATGCCTTCCAGGCCGGATTCCTGAGTTCGCTCGGCGAGATGCCGAGCTCGTGCGCGGCCATTTCCTCCATGAGGAGCTCCCTGCTCCGCTCGATGGCGGGAACGACGGTTTGGATCTCGTCCGGTGTGAAGCTGTGTTTTCGGTAATAGGCGACGAGCTCGGCGCGTTCATGTTCCGGGCACTCGCGGATGCTCTTTTCTTCCTCCTCAAGGCGGCGCTGGAGAACCTCGATATGCGACTTGACCCCCAGGTAGTTCCCCGCCGCCATGGAGATGGCCCCGGAGAGCGCGCCGGCAACCCCGGCCAGCAGCACGACGGCCGAACTCGCGGCGCCGGCGGCGACTCCCGTCACGAGGCCGAGGATAGATACCAGGCCGTCCTCGGCGCCGAAGATCAACTCCCTGATAGCGCCGGCGACGTTCGCCCTGTTCTGCGCCCCGCCTCTGAGCCTGTCCGGACGAGCTTCCTCCAGCATAGTACACCCCGCGGATGAACTACATATCCTGTTTCCGCGGGGGCACCATATTAAACGTGGCGGAGTGTGAGTACGCCTAACGTGCGGAACGGTTTTCCGGCCCGGGCGGCCAGAACAGTCTCTCTCCGCCGGGGCCCCACACCGGAACGGGGTGCGTTCCGCGTGCTGATACAGCTTCGTTTGGCTTCTTCACATCTGCGTACACGATCACGCTTACAGCTCGCGTCCTGATGTTTACAAGCGCCACACGGTACTTCCTCTCACTCCAGTCCACAGTGTGGTCATCCCAGAGAATCCCCAGTATCTCTCCATTCGGACTCCAGGACATGGATAGGTCCGAGCCCACATCCGAGAACCGCCTTTCTTTCAAGGGGAAATCCAGCTTGGCGATGTCCTTCACGGAGGGCTCCGCGCTCAGGTCTATTACCTTTACCCGAAGGGTCGAATTCAGATAGGCAAATCTTGTGGAGTCCTCGGACCAACAGTACGCCAGTAACTCATCTTCGTCCCAGGCTCGGTGAATGCGTCCGGTTCGGGTATTGACAATAGATAGCTTGGTTCCTTTTAAGTCCGAGTACGGATTAGGTCCATATATAGCCCACCGAGCGTTCGGACTAAGCTCATAAGTTGCATCCGCCAAGCAGTCTGGCCTGAGAACGCCTACATTGAGTAGCGCAAGCAATACGGCTTTCTGACCGGCTGTGCTAAGGCTGCGCGGGCGCCTCGGCCTTCGCCCGCAATGTAAACTCTGCGGATGCTGTCTCCCCACTCTTCAGTTCGGGCAGCGCGTCCTTACCGAACGGCGGCGCCTCGTATCCGTCGGCCTCGATTCGGACGAAATATGCCGCGCCTGGAATGAGTCCGTCAATCGTGAATCGTCCGGAGGCGTCTGATGCGGCCCGGTTGTGCATGCTGTAGATGCGGCATGCGCCGGTCTGCAGCATCGGTGTCACTCTCGCGCCGGGCACGGGCTTGCCGGTATCGTCCTTGACGAAGCCCGAGAACCTGGCAGCGGGCCCAAGCGCCATGTCAACCAGGTTCGTGTTCCGGGCCGCTAGAGTAGCCGGCTGAATCGCTCCTTCGCCCGTCGCCTCGTCGTATGCGATCAAGTCGCAGGTCATGTCAGCAGAGCCCTGCAGGGTGAGCATGTAGTACCCCTTGGAGTCCGCCTGCAAGGTGTCCAATGGCCCATCCGGGGACACGATCCGGAGGAGAGCGCCGTCCACCGGCTTCCCGGACGAATCTCTGATCGTCCCGCATATGGTCGTCGCGCGCGGCAGTTTGATCCTTACTCCTGTGAATCTGCCTTTCTCGGGGACATCTATCTCGTAGTGCGCACGGCCGTATCCCTGCTTGTCGCCGATGACCAGGAGCACGCCCGGCCCTGGCAGCACGTTGATGGAGAAGGAGCCGGGGCCGTCCGCAGATAAGCGCCCGGGCGACGTCTTTGATCGCGTAACAACGGGCTTGCTCCCTGGGGCGACGACCATGACGCCGGGGACGCCCCTGCCCGTATTTTCATCTACAACTTGACCTATGAACGTTCTGCCGGGAATGGCAAGTAGCGTCAACTCGGTCGTGCCGTTCTCGCTCACCTCTACGTCTGTCTCCGGCTGGACCGGCCTCCTAGCCTCCAGAACAGATACGGTGTATTCGCCTCGAGGAAGCCCGTCCAGCTGGAAGCTGCCGTCGGATTGTGTAGTCGCCATTGACCGCGGGCTGGAGCTGGGGTTTTGCATGTCAACGGCAACCACCTCAACGCCCCGCACAGGCCATTTGGTCAGCTTGTTGAGCACCCAGCCTTTTATGCATCCGGTAGGGGCTTTCATGCCCTGGGCCTTCAGGATGATGGCAATGTCCGCGGTGCCGACGGGGATCGCGAGTTCCGGCTTGAGAGCGCCTGAGCTTGGATCGCCCGAGCCCGTTGCGCCGATCCCGACGCCATCCTTGCTCGCACGCAGGCACACGCCGCAGCCGGCCGGAAGCCCCGATAGGGTGAACTTCCCCTGCGCGTCGGTTATGGCCGGCTTCGTTCCTGCTGCGGGTTCGATTTCCCGCCAATGGAGGTACTGTTGGCCGAAGAACTCGCTCCAGATGAGAAAATCGGGACTAACCACTGCGCCTTCGACGGGACGGCCCCCGGAGTCCTTTACCGTACCGGAAACGCTCGCTCTGGGATGACAGACGATGCGCTGAGCCGCCAGGGTGTTGTTGACCGCCTGGATCCCAAGCAGTTTATCCGAGGAAGCTGCGAGGTACATCGCAGCGGGAATGATCGTCAGTTCCGGCCTCGGGTACGCTATCTTGAACGTGCCGTCCGGACCGACCGCAGCTTGTCCGGCGACGGCGCTGGTGCGATGATTGCTCATCAGGAGAGCAACCTGCACGCCGGAGACAGGCGTTCCTGCCTCGTTGACAGCGATGCCCAAAATGACCTCTCTAGGCTGTCTGGCACAGGCCGGGCAAGAAGAAGTGATCGCGGCGTAAGTGATGGCAATCGCGAGAATGAGATTCCTCACCAGAGTTCCTCTCAGGGTGGTCTCCATTCGCCCGGTAGCCGCACGTCTTCAGCGTGCGGTACGTGGGAACGCAGCCGTAAAGGCAGCGGCTACCGGCAAGCCTCAATCACACGAGGCCCTCGCGGATGGTCTGCTCCTCAGCCTCCTGGTAAAGTCGAAGTTGCTCCTCGGTGGTTGCGGCGCCGTGGTCCGGCGTTTCCTCGTCCGGGTCGGCAGGGCGATCCATGATCTCCCTGTAAGCGCTGCTATCCGCAATGAACGACTTCTTCTCCGTCTTGCGCCGGGTCCGTCTGCGCCGGCCAGGGGTAGTCAAGGTTATTCACTCTCCTCTCGGCTTTCCTGGAGCGACAAACAGCCTGCTGCTTGGACAATGGTCGAATCAAACCACCGGGTTCTTTGCACCTGTGAGAGAAGCCCCATCCTAATGTGCTTACCCGTGTCGGCGCATGGGCAGCCGATGTCACTCTCTGACCCGAATGCCCTTCGACGCCAGGTAGTCCTTTGCCTGCTGAATGGTGATTATGCCGAAGTGAAAGATGGACGCCACCAGCACGGCATCCGCCTTCCCGTCAGCTATAGCTTCGTAGAGATGTTCGAGCTTACCCGCGCCGCCGGACGCGATCACCGGTATGCTTGCCGCCTCTGCGATGGCTTTGGTCATCGGAATGTCGTATCCGGCCTGGGTGCCGTCCGCGTCCATGCTTGTTGGCAGGATCTGTCCGGCGCCGAGCCACTCGGCTTCCTGCGCCCATTCGACGGCATCCTTACCCGTGGGTTTCGTGCCTCCGTTGATTACCACCTCGAACCCTGAGGGCATGTCACTATTCCTTCGAGTGTCTATCGCTACCACGATGCCATCGGAGCCGAACTCGTTGGCGGCCTCTTCAATGAACGCGGGACGCTTCACGGCGGCGGAGTTGATCGAAACCCGGGACGCTCCCGCGTCGAGCAGTGCCTTTACGTCGGATAGCTCCTTTATGCCCCCGCCGACGGTGAGGGGCACCGTTATGCGCTTCGCAGTTCGCTCGACTGCATCAAGCATGGTTTTGCGACCTTCGAGAGTCGCAGTTATATCGAGGAAGACAAGCTCATCTGCGCCCGCCTTGCTGTACGCCTCTCCCATTTCGGCGGGATCAGCGACGTCGCGCAGGTCCGCAAAGTGAACGCCCTTCACCAATCTGCCGTCTTTCACATCGAGGCACGGGATCACCCTGACAAAATCCATCGCAGACACCTTTCCCGAAGAAGAGTTCAACTCCATGCAGTAAGGTTTCTCTCTCGAGATGTCAAATCCTCCCGCAAGCCGCAGGGTTTTGGGTCTCCCTCGGCGGGGTAACATCGAGACAAAGCGACGGATGAAGGAGGCCCGCAATGGAAGAGAGGCCCACTACGGAACATCCGCACGTGAGACGCGGCCCTCCGCCCTGGGTCTGGGTCTTGATTGTGCTGGCTGCGCTGATTCTCGTCTTCGTGGTCTGGTGGACGATAGCGGCGCAGGGCCCTAGGCAGACGGTGGTAGTTGTTCCAGAGGAAGAGCGACCCGCGGTCCCGCCGGTACAACGGCCGCCTGCCGAGCGGCCCCCGGAACAGCCAGTCGTTGTGGAGCGCGAGCCGCCGGTAAACATATACATCGGGCGCGAACAGCCCCGGCCGAGCGTGATCGTGGTGCCCAAAGGAGAACAGCCTCCGGAAGCCATGGAGCGGCTGCGACAGGTCAATCTGCCCGGCCGGTTCCGATACCAGGGGAAAACGTGGGAGCCTGCTGACCAGGCGGTTTCAAGCGAAGACGCGGACCTGAAAGACACCGGCGCGAGCGTTGACGGGAACATCGTCTACGCCGAACGGGACGATCAGCCGCCGTACGACGAGCTTTATCTGGAAACCGAGCCCGGCAGCGGCATCTATATCAAATACGAGCCTGCCTAGTGCAGGAATATGGAAAGCTCCAGGTTCCAAGTTTCGAGTTCCATGTTGCAAGTCGTATGGCGCCGCCAACCTGAAACTTGAAACCTGAAACTTGAAACTCGCAGGGCTCAGCGCGTCGTTGTCCGTCGGAAGGAAATCGTGAGCCTGACGATTGAATCCCACTCTTTTTTGCCCCGTATGGGCCTCACGAGGTTGTTCGCCGACCAGCCCAGCCGAAGCGAGAACCCCTGAGTCAACTCGTAGGAGAGCCCAATCTCCGAGTCCACCTTCGTGGAACGCAATCTGTCCAGCGGCTGAAGAGCTAGTATCTGGCTGTCGAGAGTCAGCTTCTTGCTCAAAGGGCGCCTGCCGATGATCGAGCAGCCGACCGCCGGTTTGGCGGTATCGCCGTCATCATACAACGTCAGCAATCCAAGCCCGATGTCGCCCTTGTTTCGGATATCAAGGTGCTTGCCCACTCCGTATGACAAAAAGTGATATCCGGTCTGCTCGGATGTGGTACGCGTCAGGTCCCTGTCACGCCGGTTCATCACGCCGATCAACACGTTGTACCTGTCGCCTGTCCTGATTCGCTCTACACGACCATCGAGCCTGGTAGTGGTAACGTTGACCTTCCAGGTCCCACTCTCGGTGGCAGTGCTGGTGTACGAGCCGCGAAGATACCAGTTTCGGGGCTGCCGGCTCTCCTGGACGGAGAGTCTGGCGTATATCTGATCGGCGTACTCGGTGGTAAGGCCGCTCAACTGCGCCTCTATTGTCCTTGTGACTGTGGGCTTCTTCGGAGCTGCGGGTTTCGCTGCGACCGCGGAACTGGCGGGTGCCGGAGAAGCGGGCGTGCCGGTCTGTGCCGACACCGAGGGTTGCACGATCAGGGCACCAAGGAACATTGACGCGAAGATAACCGCGGAACAAAGACGTCTAGCCAAAACTACCTCCAAAACAACACTGAAGCCGTGCGCAGCCCGGAGATCATCATACATCTGTTCGTGCCGATTCGGGCGCCCGCACCAGCGGCGGGAAAGCATCGGTCCGCCGAAACTGACTCAACTATATTTGAAAATGTCCTGACGAGTCAAGGCCTCTCTCCGGCTGCGTTTTCCCTCCGGGCAGCCGGGCCACAGGCGCCTGAGTTTGGGTAGGCGTCCTGGGTTGGGAGTCGCACCTTCGGCGAGCAAGAGGGACGATTACTTCCTTGAAACATGCGGATTTCCGGCGATGTAGAACCGCCAGGGCTTGTCGGCGGCATGGCGGATGCCCACGCGGGACGCGGTCACAATCTTGCCGGGCCTCCAGCCGTCGTCCACGATAACCAGATCGCCGTCGGTGAGGTCCAGCCCATTGTGCCGGCGGTCGAGGGCGAATGCCCGGCAGAGCTTCCCAGGGCCGCTGGCCAGGTTCGTCAGCTTAACGGTGCCCCGGTTCCGCGTCATGATTTCGATCCCTTCAAGCGGCTCGGCCGCTCTCACGAGCACTGCTTCTCCTATGCCTTCCGGGGCTGTGACCGCGTTGAAACAGAAATACATGCCATAGGTGAAGTAGATGTAAGCATGGCCGGGCTGCCCGAACATCACGGCATTCCGGCGAGTTATGCCCCTTGAGGCGTGGCAGGCGGGATCATCCCTTAAGTACGCCTCCGTTTCGACGATCCTACCTGCGACGACGCCGCCGTCCGTATGGTGGACCAGCGCCTTGCCGAGAAGCTGCCGCGCGACCTCAACCGTGTCTTGAAGGTAGAAGCTCCGAGGCAGATGCTCTTGATTCGAGGTTTTCCTGAGTCCGCTCACGCTGCCAATTGTATCACGAGTGGAGTGCCAGCGCCATCGCGCTGTTGTCTTCGTGTGAGAGACCCACGGCTGATGGTCTGCCGGGGCATTTGACACGCGGGTGCACCAAATGGTAAAAATGACCCAGAGGTGGTCTCGATGTCCGCGGGAATCTCGCGCCGAGGCTTTACGCTTATCGAGCTGCTTGTTGTGATCACCATCATTGTGGTCCTCGCAGCAATACTCCTGCCTGTCTCTCTGGGCGTTAGGGAACACGCTAGGCAGACCATGTGCCTAAACAACCTGTCGCAATTGAGCAAGGCATTTCGCCTATACGCCGATGACCACGAGGGACGCCTGCCGTCTCGCTACTGGTACCGGCAGCCGGGAGAGATTAGATCCGACCCGCGGGACGTTGAAGACCCGGCGAAGATTGAATTTGAGAAAGGCACCATATGGCGTTATATGAAGACCTCGAAGGTCTATCTGTGTCCCAGCGACAGAGGCAGACCCGCAGGGGGAAAGCCGCATTACCCGGTGACTTTTCCCTTGAGCTACAGCATGAACTGGCTGCTCAAGGAGCAGAACATGGATAAGTTCAAGAACCCGGCCAAGCTTCTGCTGCTGATCCACGAGTCGCGAGATACGATAAACGATGGCTATTTCGTCTGGGGAGACTGGAGCGACCTGCCGGAGAAGGTTCACTACAACGGCACGACCGTTGCTTACTGCGATCTCCACGCGAAATGGCAGAGCGAACCAGCGCTCCGTACAGCGAGGGACAGAGGCGAGTGGTTCCCCGACGAGCCGTTATGGTGAGTTCGCAGTCCGCGAATAAGCGTTCTGAAATCCCCTCAGATTGCTGCGCACGACCAGGAGGCCGGATGTTCAAGTTACTCCCGTTTATCCTTATTGGAATCTGTATCTGCGTGATGGAAGGCAGAGCCGCCCCGAGGAAGAAGCCTTTCCGCAGCAAGATCGGCGTCCACCTCATCGGGGACTACACGCCTGGGACGCGCAAGATGGTTCGGGCCAGGATGCCGGTGCTGAAGATCCTCGATCTCCGGCAGCCGATGATTGATGCTGCCAGGGACTACAAGAAGTGCAATCCGGATGGTAAGGTCGTCCTCCGCTGCTACACGCCGATACGCTACCAGATCACGGACAACCCGGAGGAGAAGGCCCGGGAGTTCTGGGACAAGATCATACGGCCGAGGCTCTCCGCGCTGCCGGAGTCGGACCGCAAGCTGATTGATTACATCGAGGCGAACAACGAATACGACAACTGCCCGGCCTTCAGGTCTCTGGCGGATGTCAAGTGGTACACGCGGTTCTCCATCAAGTTCGCTGAGGTCTGCGCAAAGGCCGGCTACAAGCCGTGCCTGGCCTGCATTCCGGTTGGAAATCCGTCCGGCGCGCCGGAGGAGGTCCGGGCGAGGATTCTGGAATACGTTCCGGCGCTGAGGGCAATCAAGAAGGTCGGCGGCGTCTGGAGCTACCATGCCTACACGCTCCAGTACACCACCGATCCTGAGGCCGAGCGCCTGCATTCCCTCCGCCACCGCCGATTCTACGAGCTGTTTGAGGGCGAATACGCAGACCTGGCGGATATGCCCATGATCCTCACCGAAGGCGGCGTGGACAATAAGGGCAACAGGGAGAAGGACGGCTGGCAGGCGCGCGGAACCGCAGAGCAGTATCAAGACTGGCTGAAATGGTTCGACTCGGAGCTTCAGAAGGACAAGTATATCATCGGGGTCACGCTGTTCGAGAACGGAAACCCGAAGGGCTGGCCGAGCTTCGACCTCGAACCCATCGCGGATTGGCTGGCGGAGTATTGGAGTGATGGAGTATTGGAGTAGGGGCGACCCCCCTGTGGTCGCCCTGGGCCCCGGCTGCGGCTCAGGGCAGGCGCTCCACCGTGCCATCCGGGCAAATCACAAGCCTGTTACGCGCGCATATCTTCCGGAGGGCATAGGCGGCGCCCCACCGCACGTAAGATTGTTCATCCTCGAGCAGCGGTATGAGCGATTCCACCGCCTTTTCGCCGCCGATTTTAGCCAGGGCATAGGCGGCGCTCCCGCGCACGTCAGAAGATTCATCTTTAAGCAGCGGCATGAGCAATTCCATCGCCTTTTCGCCGCCGATTTCAGCCAGGGCCAGGGCGGCGCTCCCGCGCACGTGAGGAGCTTCATCCTTAAGCAGCGGTACGAGCGATTCCATCGCCTTTTCGCCGCCGATTTCAGCCAGGGCATAGGCGGCGCTCCCCCGCACGTCAGAATCTTCATCCTTAAGCAGCGGTATGAGCGATTCCATCGCCTTTTCGCCGCCGATTTTAGCCAGGGCATCGGCGGCGCTCCGCCGCACGATAGAATGTTCATCCTTAAGCAGCGGTACGAGCGATTCCATCGCCTTTTCGCCGCCGATTTTACCCAAGGCATCGGCGGCGCTCCACCGCACGTCGGGAGCTTTAGATTTCGACTTCTCGATCATCCGCTCCTCAACGCTGGTATCCCGAAGATACGCGAGAGCTTGAAGAGCTTCCTCTTGGACTACGCCGTTTACTCCTTCCCAGTAGAGCTCCTCGATCCTCCGGACGACCTTCTCCCGCAGTTCCGTGTCCGCGACGGAGGCCGCGTCCGCGATGCAGCTTCCGGCAAGCAGAAGACTTGAATAGAAGATATCCTCCCGCTCACTCAGCAGGCGGCGTATCAGAGAAGACGGGTCCTTCAGGCCCGCGTAGAGGAGCGTAACTTCCCGCCACCACGGATCGAACCTGCGGGCAACCAGGATTTCATCCGCGTCGGGATTATCGCGCAGCTCGACCGCCGCGAGGTACTCCTGGAAAGTCAAATGCGTGAACCCCCACCGGTCAACGCCCCGCTCCTCCAGGATTCCACTTCTCTCCTGTATATTGTCGAGGAATTCGGGGGCAAGTGTGGCATCCCTGCCGATCTTCCGAAGCCCGTCCGCAAGGAACGCCTCAACAAGCCTGCGCGGTGCATCCCGCCCACCATCCTCGTGGAATTTGAGCGCAATTGGTGCAAGTATTCTTCTTTTCTGGTCTGAATCAAGTTTTGCCGGGATACCCTTTCCAACATCCCAGTACTCGAGCAACACATTCGTGCATTCATTGTATAAATTGACGCGGCGGTTCGGCAGCGCCGCCCCGGACCTATGCACCAGGGCGATTATGGAAAGCAGAAGCGGATTCACCGCCAAAGCGGCCACCCGGTCGTTCCGCTCGATGGTGGCGATGAGGTGGGCGGAGTTCTCGTCGGCTTCCTTGTGCGCTTCCGGGATGTCGCCCTTTGTGGCTATTTCAACCGCCGGATACCATTTCCTTATGAACTCCTTCATATCGTCGCGCGAGAAGTTTTTCAGCGTGCTCTGGGCGAATCCGCGGCCCAGCGGAGCGGTCCGGTATCCCAGTATTCGAGAGGTGACCAGGTATCGGTTCTCTGGAAAAGAATCAACCATCCTCTCGACCCATTCGGCGGCTCTCACCCGCTCGGCCTCATCCGCCACCTCATCCAGGCCGTCCAGCAGCACGACGCATTTCCCTTCCCTCAGCATGCGCTCGAAGAACTCGGGAGGCGCTTCGAGCGTGCGGGAGGCGCATTCCTTCTTCAAGAATTCGATCAGCGTCGGATAGTCCGCCCCGGAATTCGCGGGTTTCAAATCCCGCAGCCGGACAACGAGCGGCAGCCGGTCTTCATGCAAGCCAAGCATGTCCTCGGTCTGCCGGCAGGCGAAGAGCATTGCCAGATATTGAACGAGCGTTGTCTTGCCCGATCCCGGATCGCCGAGGACGACCAGGCGACCATGCCTCCGAAGAGCGGCGGGAACGTCCTGCGTCTCCTCCCTCTCGCGCTCGCGGACAAATCTCTCGTACTCCCGACTCTCCTCCGGCACAGGCTTTTCCATCGGCGGAATCTCACGGGCGCCTGTAAAAGTCAACCTCAGCGGCACGTAGACGTCCTTCAGTTGAATATCGCAGGGCGCTTTCGCCCTGATCCCGCGAATCGGACAAAACTGGTTCGACCGAACCACGGCGTCAAGGTAATTCCTCTCGAACGCCCGCCTTGCCAGCCGCTTGCTGACCCGACCGCCGATCCACAGCGCTACCTTCTCCAGCATCCGCAGGGCTCCCAGAAGTACAGACCATATAAATGCTATTGGTTCCATACGAGGCTACCTTCCGTCGGCTGTGAGCCGACGCTATTAGGAACATGTTAACAGTTGCTTGCTATGGGGTCAAGTGGCAGGCAGGGCGATCTTGAATCGGTGTTTATCCGCGTTCATCGGCGGTCAAATCCGCCGGCTGCTACTCGCTCTTATTCAACACGCTGTGGCATACGTCGCAGAACTTCTGCTCGTGGCACTTGAAGCACTTGGAGCCGGGCTCCAAGCTCGCGCCGGGGGTGCCCTTGTGCTTCATCAAATATCCCTGGGCGTGCGGCATATCCACGCCGTGGCAGTTCTGACAGTACTTCTGGTCGTGGCACTTACTGCAGTCGGGCTTCTCCTCCACCACAACCTTGCCGTGGCGCTTCAGCCAGGTGGGGGAATGCGACTTCGGCTTCTGCTTCCTATGGCAGTCCAGGCAGTAGCTCTCCCGATGGCATTTCCAGCACTGCTCCTTGCTCTGCTTCGCCTGTGCAATGTGCGATGCAGGCCAGTCCTTCGGATGCGGCATCGGCATCCCATGGCACTTGTCGCAGTAGGATTGCTTGTGGCATAAACCGCACTCGCCCGGACTTGCGACCGCCCGGCTGCCGTGCTGCTCCAGCCACTTCTTCCCGTGCGAGGACGGCTTCACGGTTTCGTGGCATGTGAAGCAGAAGGTCTCCGTATGGCAGACGTCGCACTTGGACGGATCCTTCCCGGCGCTCTGCTTGTGAATCAAGACCCATTTGGCGCTTCGATGCGACGCGGGCACCTGCTCCTGGTGGCAGGAGATGCAGAACTTGGCCTCATGGCAGCGGACGCACTCGCCGGGCTTCGATTTGGCCTGCGCGGTGTGGAGCTTGACCCAGCCCTGGGAGTGCTCGCGGTAATGGCGATCGTCCTCAGGCCGGGAAAGCTGCGGCTTTATCGGAGCCGGGGCGGGTTTCGCCGGACGGAGCTGCAGAGCAGGGCCGACCATTTCGGCCTTGTGCTTAGGAGCGGCTCTACACGAGACGAGCATAAGCCCGATTACGGCCAGCAAGCCGAACGCCATCAGAAGCCGCCAATCCATCAGCCGTCGGAGACTCCGCGACCTCACTGCGTCTCCTCCTTGCCCTCGGCCGTCAGCCGCTCATATTCGAGCGGATGGTCTTCCATCATAGCTTCCTTGGATACCTTGCCGGTCAGCCAGCTCATGTTCATCGGGAAGTGCCCCGGCTTGAGGTGCGCATGATACATGTGCCAGATGAGTATGGTCAGAAATGCTAACAGCGCCTCCCAACTGTGAACCACCCTCGCGATGTCCACGGCCCACATGGGGAGTATCTGCACCATCTGTCCCGGAAACCACAGCATGAGGCCGGTCAGAATCATCATAACCGAGCCCCAGCCGACGGCGAAGTACTCGAACTTCTCGATGTAGTTGTAGCGGTCGAATTTCGGACCGGTTGGAGCGAGGGTGAAGTAGCGCTTCAGCATATGGAACAGGTCCAGGACATCCTTCTTCGCCGGAAGCAGCGCCCGCAGCTCGGATCGTCCCCTTCGGGACGACAGGGAGTACAGGCCGTGGTAGACGCACAGCCCTGTCAAGGCGACGGCGCCGACCCGGTGCAACATCGCGCGCATCGTATAGCCGCCGAGCAGATTGATTATGAATGCAGATGTGGGCGAATTCGGATACCGCACCGGCAGGCCGGTGAGCACCAGCAGCGAGAAGCTGAGCATCAGGACTATGTGCTGGAGCCTCTGATTCAGCGTGAATCGCTCGAAGTAACCCTGGGATGCTTTCCCCTTGGCCTGCGACATCAGCTCCTGCCTCCTCTCCTCGTCCGCCGGTGCGTGAACAGGTCCAGCGCCATGTATCCGCAGAACGCAAGGATCATCACGGTTACGAATATGCGGTACGCGGCGCCCACCCAGTAGACTCCGGCGTCCTTCTTCGGGGATGGCTCCAGATGGATCGAGCCTTTGATGACGTTCGGCCCGGTTTCCGGATGGCATTTGCCGCAGGTCTCACGCAGGTTCGCGGCATTCACGGACGAATCCGGATCGGACGCCGGCAGAACCCTGTGCGCATTGTGGCAGGAGACGCACGTGGCCGCCTTCATGTTCCCGTACTTATTCTCGATGCCGTGGTAGCTGGCGCGGTAAGTCTTCATCCTGTCCGTGGGAAGCCGATAGGGCCCCATAAGCTCTGGGTCGTCATGGCACTTGGCGCACAGCATCGGACTCTTGGCGGGAGACGTCGGGGAGCGAAGATCCTCCACCGCTCTGATGCCGTGTCCGCCATGGCATGTGACGCAGGTCGGAACGGCCGTATCGCCGGGCGGCGCGCTTCCGTGAGAGCTCTGCGCGTAGGCTTCGAACTCCTTCGCATGGCACGTGCCGCAGACGATGGGGGAGTCCGCGACATAGGCCGTATGAACCGGGTGGCAGTGTATGCAGGCGGCGACGCGGGCGCCGTTCCACTCCCGCGCTGCGCCGTGCACGCTGCGCCGGTAAGGATCGAAAACCCTCGCCTCCGAATGGCACTGGGTACACATGGGCTCGGAGCTTGCGGGCTGCATGTTCGATCGAGGGTCTTCCTCCGGCCTGATGTAGTGCGAGCCATGGCAGTCCTGGCACCTGGGGCGGCCTTGATTCAGCCCGACGCTCCGGTGACTGGTGTCCGGATGCGCGAGCTTATGGCACTGCGCGCATTGGACGGGAGCCAGATCGGGCTTATGCGCCAGCGGCTGGCCCTTAAGGTCCGTGTGGCAGTCCACGCATGCCTTCGCGCCGTGGACGGATCCCTGGAACGCCTGCGAGTCAATGTACAGGGAAACCTTCTGCCCATGAATGGTCTTATGCAGGCTCTTCGCGCTGTGGCACATCAGGCAGTCGGCATTGTCCGCCGATCCATATCCTGCCGCAAGCCAGGAGAGTAGAGCGAGGGATGAGAAGCCTTTCAAGAGAGCCCTTATGAAAGTTTTGGCTACAGGGTGTCTGCTCATCAGATTCCGCGGATGCAAGCTCATTCAGCGCTACCAGTATAGCACACGGAACGCCGGAGTGGTCAAGGGCTTTCTCGCGTGGGAGGCGTTTCCAGACGACGATGTATCCCTCCGGTGCGCTTGGCCCTAAAGTGGCTGCCGCCCGCTGCCAATCATCTCTGTCGGAAAGCCTGAAAAATTTTTTGTCATACCACTTGACAATGCTGCACTCAAATGCTATACTGCAAGCGAACTTAGGATAGAATCCAGTCGGTTGGTCATTCCTCAGTTTACTTACTCTGACTCAAGGGTACGCAATTCACCAGGAGGTGAGCACACGTGGCCAGAACAGTTGGCATTGACTTAGGGACCACAAACTCGGTCGTCGCCGTTATGGAGGCCGGTGAGCCTACGGTCATCCCGAATGCGGAAGGCAGCAGGATTACCCCTTCCGTGGTGGGGTTTACCAAGGCTGGAGAGCGCCTCGTCGGCGCTACCGCCAAGCGGCAGGCGGTATTGAACCCGGAGAGGACAATTTCCTCCATAAAGCGGAAGATGGGGACCGATTACAAGATCGCCATCGATGACAAGACTTACACCCCGGAGGAGATCTCCGCGATGGTCATCCAGAAGCTTAAGACGGATGCGGAGGCTTACCTGGGCGATAAGGTGACGGACGCGGTTGTCACAGTTCCCGCGTACTTCAACGACGCCCAGAGAACCTCGACCAAGACCGCCGGCGAGATTGCCGGCCTGAACGTGCTGCGCATCATAAACGAACCAACGGCCGCGTCCCTGGCCTACGGGCTGGACAAGAAGGAGAACGAAACCATACTCGTCTTCGACCTCGGCGGTGGGACATTCGACGTCTCGATCCTGGAAGTCGGCGAGGGCGTCTTCGAGGTGAAGTCCACCGCGGGCGACACCCAGCTCGGCGGCGATGACTGGGATCAGCGCATAGTTGATTACGTTGCCGACGAGTTCAAGAAGCAGGAAGGGATTGATCTGCGCAGCGACCGCCAGGCCCTTCAGAGGCTCCGCGAGGCGGGGGAGAAGGCGAAGGTCGAGCTCAGCAGCGTCGTGCAGACGACCATCAGCCTTCCGTTCATCACCGCAACCCAGGAAGGCCCGAAGCACCTTGACATGACGCTCACCAGGGCGAAGCTCGAAGAGCTGACGGCGGATCTCGTGGAGCGCTGCGCCGGTCCGTTCAATAGAACGCTGTCCGACGCAAAATTCACGGCGAAGGATATAGAGGAGATCATTCTGGTCGGCGGCGCGACACGTATGCCCATGATCTACGAGCTGGTCAAGAAGCTTGGGGGAGGCAAGGAGCCGCACAAGGGCGTCAACCCGGATGAGGTCGTAGCAGTCGGTGCGGCGATCCAGGCCGGAGTCTTGGGCGGTCAGGTAAAGGACATCGTGCTGCTGGATGTCACGCCGCTTTCGCTCGGCATTGAGACGCTGGGCGGCGTGTTCACCAAGCTGATCGAGCGGAATACCACAATCCCGACCCGGAAGAGCGAAATCTTCACGACCGCGGTTGACAGCCAGACCGATGTCGAAGTTCACGTGCTCCAGGGCGAGCGCGATATGGCCAGGGACAACAAGACCCTCGGCAGGTTCCATCTCGTCGGCATCCTGCCTGCGCCGCGAGGGATTCCGCAGATCGAAGTGGCCTTCGACATCGACGCAAACGGCATCGTGAACGTCTCTGCGAAAGACAAGGCAACCAGCAGGGAGCAGAGCATTACGATCACCGGGTCAACGAGGCTGAGCAAGGACGAGACGGAGCGGATGGTGGCGGAGGCTCAGCGGCATGTCGAGGAGGACCACAAGGCTAAGGAGGCTGCCGAGACGCGCAATAGAGCAGACTCCGTCGTCTACCAGACTGAAAAGCTGCTCCACGACCTTGGAGACAAAGTTCCCGCGGATCAGAAGTCGAGCGTCGAATCCGCGATTTCCGAAGCGCGTTCCGCGCTGAACACGGATGACATTGACCGCATCCGCCGGGCGACCGATGAGCTTCAGCAGGCGTCGTACAAGCTGTCTGAGATCATGTACCAGGCTGCTGCGGCCGGACAGTCCGCCGCCGGCGGAGAAGAGGCGCCCGGCGCAGAGACAGACGCCGCTGCGGGCGAGGAAGGCGTCATTGACGCGGAGTTCAAGGAGCAGGATAGCTAGCGGCTGGCCGTAGGTAAGTCAGCTTCGTGTTCACCTGATGGCTGGCGGCTTTTTGAGAAATGGACTACAAGGATTACTACGCCATTCTGGGCGTCAAGAAGGACGCGGCGGAAAAGGAAATAAAGCAGGCTTACCGCAGGCTGGCGCGCAAGTACCACCCGGACGTGAACCCGGGCAGCAAGGAGGCTGAGGAGAAGTTCAAGGAGGTAAGCGAGGCCTACGAGGTACTGGGCGATAATGAGAAGCGCGCGAAATACGACCGCTTCGGCCGGCAGTGGCAGGAGTCCCGGCGGTCCGCTCCGGGCGCCCCTGGCGGCTTTACGTATGAGACTTTCGGCGATTTCGATTTCGGCCCAGGCGCCGGAGCGTTCAGCGACTTTTTCGAAATGCTCTTCGGGCCGCGCGGCGCCCAGGCTGGGGCTTCGCCGCGAGGGCGGGACGTAGAAACCCAGATCGAAATCTCGCTGGAGGAAGCGTTCGAGGGCACTGCGAAGTCGTTCACGGTTTCGCTTGATCGCAGTGAGCCGCCGAAGCGGCTCGAAGTAAAGATCCCCGCCGGTGTCCGTGAGGGGTCCAGGATTCGCCTTGCGGGCAAAGGAGCACCTGGGCGCGCCGGGCGGAAGGGAGATTTGTACCTCATTGTCAGGCTGCTTCCCCATCCGGTGTTCGAGCGCAGGGGGGACGATCTGTATCGCGATGTGGCGGTGCCTTTCACCACTGCTGCGCTGGGAGGCGAAATCCGGGTGCCGACGCTGAAGGGCAGGGTTGCGATGAAGATACCCGCCGGCACTCAGAGCGGCCAGAGCTTCCGCCTGAGTGGACAGGGCATGCCCCGCCTCAATAATCGGGGAAAGGGTGACCTGTACGCCCGCGTGAGAATCACCGTGCCGAAGCATCTGACTCCCAGGCAGCGTGAGATCATGCAGGAGCTCGCAAGCTCGTCGGAGACAGCAGCCACATAGGAGACCGCAGACGGCAGACGGCAGTCCGCAGTCTTGCGAAGCCCAAGAGGAAAGGGGAGTGAGACTAATGGCGCAGAGGGATAGGGATGAGCCGGTCTACATGATTAGCGTGGCAGCCAGGCTGTGCGAGATGCACCCGCAGACGCTGCGCCTCTATGAGCGAGTGGGGCTGATCAAGCCCCATCGCGTGAGCAGGAAGAATCGTATGTATTCCGATGCCGACATTGACCGGCTGCGGCAGATTCAGCGCTTCACTCACGATCTGGGCATAAACCTCGCGGGCGTAGAAGTCATTTTCCGCCTTCTCGAACAGATGGACGACATGCGAAGGCGCATGGAAGAGGAAATAGACCGAATGCGGGAGGAGATGGAGTCTCGCATCCGGGAGCTACAAAGCGGGCGGTAGCTAGCAATACAGTTTTTTGCAAAATCCAAATATTGTGGTATACTAACGTTACAGGCTTGCTAAATGCCTGGAATACCGCAAGTGTTTAAGTACCGAACTTCGAAGTGTCACGGAGCAATGTTCCGAACCTCCGAGTTCCGACTTAACGCCTTGCAGGATAAAGGAGGTTCGGAATGGCAACCGGGAAAGTAAAGTGGTTCAGCGAGTCCAAGGGCTACGGCTTCATCGCCACGGACGACGGTAAGGACATCTTTGTCCATTACACCGGAATTCGCGGCACCGGGCGTCGCAACCTATTCGAAGGCCAGGAAGTCGAGTTCGAGATTGTCGAAGGACCTAAGGGCGCGCAGGCCGCAGATGTCGTGCCCGTGTAAGACGAGTTGGTAACTCCGAACTCAACAGCCCCCGCGCGGGGGCTTTTTTATTTGAACTGTTCCCAGTTGGACTTATCCACGATGGTCGTCGGCCTCTCGACGAACTTCGGCACCTTCTTACCATCGAGCTGGTCCTTCATGACCTCTACCACTTTCATGCCCATCTCTTTGGGGTAGACCGCAAGCGTAGCCGTGAGATTGCCCTTGCCGACGTCTGCTATCGCGTCCGGGTTGCCGTCGAGCCCGATGGTGAAGACCTGCCTGCCCGCGCGCTTCGCGGCGGCAGACGCTCCCTGCGCCATGGCGTCGCTGCACCCGAAGAACAGGTCAATGTCCTTGAAGCTCTGGAGGAGGTTCTCGGTGACTGATACGGCCTTCTCCCTGTCCCAATCGGCGGTCTGATCTGCGACTATCTCGATGTTCGGGTACTTCGCAAGCGCCTCCTTGAAGCCGCCGGACCGCTCCCGCGTGTGGAAGCCGGTTATGCCTTCCAGGATAACAACCTTCCCCTTCGGCTTCCCGTACTTCTCCGTGAGGAGCTGAGCAGCTTTCTCGCCGCATTTCCGGCCGCCGTCGCGCTGGTCGTAGCCGATGTAGGCGGTCACCTCGCCGCCCGGGATCGGCGTGAGCGAATTATGTATGAAAATCGGGATTCCGGCCTCGTTTGCTTTCTTGACTGCGCCGACGATGGCCTTATCGTCTATCGCGCAGATGCTGACGGCCTTCACGTTTAGCTGGATGAGGTTCTCGATCATGTCAACCTGGCGCGCGAAGTCGGTCTCTTTCTCAGGGGCCATATCAATGAGCTTCCAGTTCTGCTTGGCCGCCTGCTCCAGCGCGCCGTCTCTCAGCGTGACGTGGAACACGCTCGTCAAAGCGGGCGACACCAAGCCGACCTCGAGCTGCTTCTTCGCAGCGGGCTTCTTGCAGCCCGGCAGCAGAGCGATTGCGATGGCCGACACCAGCGCAATGGCGATGACCGACAGAAGTGCGATTCTTCCTCTCATACCGTGCCTCCGTTAAGCATATGAGCAGGCCGTAACCCAGCCCGCGCGTACAGTATTCTAGCACCAAAGGGCAGAAGTGGCAATGGGAGCTACAGCCTCCGTGCCTCCATGGCCAATCCCAGTGCCCAGGGTTGTCCCGAGTACGGGATCCCGCTCCGGCGGGAAAAACCCTGGGCTAAACGGGAGCAAAGTCCTGCCGGACTCCGAACCCGGAGGGTCTTGCTCATGTTTAGCCCACGAATTTATTCGCGGGCTAAACTAGGCCTGGGCGAGCAACGCAGTCACGTCATCCCAGCCGTATGCGACCTCCTCGTACTCGGCATCTCCGATTTCAATGAACTCGCTTTCCAGCAATCGGCCTCCCAGGCGCTCGTAGAATTCTCGCGATGGGTTATCAGCCAGCACCCACACCAGCATCGAGCGGATGCCCATCTCGACAAGGCGCCCTGCAACCGCTTGCAGGAGTAGAGACCCTACACCCTCTTTCTGACGGGCTTTGAGCACGTATATCGCGTACAACTCTCCCTTGTAACGGGAGTTGCCATCGCGCTCCGGGCCAGCCGCTGCGAACCCCACGATCTCGCCGGTCTCGGTCTCTGCAACGTAAGTGAAGGATTCATCTTGGGCTTCGAGCCGTCCGCGTGCAGACCTTTCGGCGCTCTCGTAGGATAGACTGTCCAGGTAGCTGTCCGAGATGGTACCGCGATACGTGCTGAGCCACGTATCCACATGCACCTTCGCGATCCCAGCCGCATCCGCTGATTGTGCCTCTCGTATCAGCATCGTCAGACCCGCGTATGTATTCCTTGGCTACTCCGCCAGAAGGCCGTCGAAGCAACCTGTGGTTACTGAGCGATCAACGAATGAGACCACGAGGGTGACTCCCCCAGGGTCTCCCCATTCTCCGTGCCTTCGCGGTCAACCCCAGTGCCCAGGGTTCAAAACCCTGGGCTAATCGGGAGCAAAGTCCTGCCGGACTGATGCGAACCTTGGGTGGCGATTCGGAAATCGCCGCCCATCCATGGATGTGGGATTGTTCAAAAAGGGCATTCGGGAGGGTGAAGCTCCCTGGCCTGAGGCCAGTCGAAGGCCTGCTGAGCCGGGTGAATGCGGCTCGGGAGGACCCTCGCCCTCCCATACAACCCACGGGATCCAAAGCGAAACCAGCGTTCTTGAACAATCCCAACCTGAAACTTGAAACTTGGAACCTGAAACTTGGAACCTCCGCCTCTGTGGTTCCAAGGCTCTACGCCATATCCGCCACAAACCGGGCGACCATGTCGCCGACCTGGGACATGCAGGCCTCCAGTAAGTCTGTCTCTTACCGGATTCAGCGCTCGCCCTGTTCTGAATTGGTGTAGGTTTGTCAAACATGTGTTACACCACCTCCTGGTAATGACGGAGCATCTGGGATGCGGAGCGCCACCCATGGGCCATCAGCGGCTGGCGGTTGGATTCTCCAAGGTAGCGGTTGAACTGGTCTTTGATATACTGC
>DATKXU010000051.1:0-75809 GCA_035528905.1 Armatimonadota bacterium | reverse complement strand
TTCAGGACGGCTGTGACCAATTCTGCTCGTACTGCGTCGTACCCTTCGCGAGGCCCGATATGTACAGCAGGCCGTACGGGCAGGTGCTCGAGGAAGCAAGGGAACTCGCGAGCCGTGGATTCAAAGAGATCGTGCTCACGGGCATCCGCCTCGGGCGATACGAGGATAAGCATGCGGAACTGGTCGGTTTGCTGGAGGACCTGGCGGGCGTGCCGGGCATCGAGCGCATAAGGCTGAGTTCGATAGAGCTGACTGACGTCCATGAGGGGCTGCTGGGTCTGATGGCGCGAAGCCGCAAGATATGCCGCCATCTCCATGTGCCTTTAGAGAGCGGTGATGACGGCGTGCTTGCAAGGATGAACCGGCCTTATACGACGGCGGAGTTCTCGTCCTTCGTTCGGGAAGCTCGTGCCAAGGTGCCTGGGATAGCCATCACGACGGACATCATGGTCGGCTTCCCTGGTGAAACAGATGACGAGTTTGAGACGTCTTACGCCTTTGCCGAGGAGATGCAATTCGCCCGAATGCATGTCTTCAAGTACTCGGTCAGGCCGCAGACCGCGGCCGCCATGCTGCCGGATGACGTATCCCACGCTCAGAAGGAGCGGAGAAGTGCGCGTTTGATTGAGTTATCGCGGCGGTGCTGTCAAGAGTTCGCGAGCGCGTTCCTCGGAGCGGCTGTGTCTGTTCTTGTAGAGGGGAAGCGAGCAAATGGTAATGTCAGGTCGGGCCTGACCGATAATTACCTAAAGGTGGCTTTTGAAGGCGGGTGCGACCTAGTGGGGAAGATAGTGAATGTGCGGATAGAGTGGGCATCCCAGGGCGTTGCATTTGGCGTGTTGGCGGAAAGGAATGGCCGGTCCGCCGCGGGCGGATCCGCCTGAGGCGTGATTGTCAGTGGCCAGTCGAATCACGTATCACGCACTGGAGGCGAGAAATGGAAGGATGCATATTCTGCAAGATAGCAAATCATGAGATCCCATCCAGGATCGTGTACGAGGACGATGAGATCCTGGCTTTCCGTGATGTGAATCCGGTCGCGCCTGTCCACATCCTTGTCATTCCGAAGCGGCATATTCCCGGGATCACGTCTTTGGCGGAAGAGGATAAGGATGTTGTCGGCAGCATTCTGCTGGCCGCCGGAAAGCTGGCGCAAGACGAGGGCATCGCAGAAAGCGGGTTTCGCGTGGTCGGCAACCAGGGAGAGAATGCCGGCCAAAGCGTGCCTCATTTGCACTTCCATGTGCTGGGCGGCAGGCCGATGCATTGGCCTCCGGGGTAAACTTGACAGCCCTGGCGAGTAGAGGGTATAATATTAGCAGACTGAGGGCAACCGTTCTGGAAGCTGCGCAGCTGCGCAGCTAATGTTGTTAATATAGCCTTCGGTTGTGCTGCCAGTTGTCGTATGCCGGCTTGGTCCGGTTGACATTGAACACTAATGCAGAGGGGGGACACTGTTTGGCGCAGGTCCAGATTCGACCGAACGAGTCTTTAGATAGCTTGCTGAGACGGTTCAAGAAAGAAATCGAGCAGTCTGGCGTTCTCAGGGAAGCTCGTGAACATCAGCACTACGAGAAGCCCAGCGACAAGAAGCGCAAGGCCGAAGCCGCTCGAAAGCGCAAGATTGCACGCAGTAATCGTTACTAATCGTGTGTCTGCCGTGGAGCAATGTTGTGCCGTTGCGGGAACGATTAGCAGATGATATGAAGGCCGCCTTGAAGGCCGGCGAGACTCTCAGGCTGTCAGCGATTCGCCTGCTGCGAAGCGAGCTCCGAAACATGGAGATCGCCAAAAGGGCGCCGCTGACGGAGGATGAGGTCATTCAGGGCGTGGCCAAGGAAGCCAAACGGCGCCGCGAGGCCATCGAGCAGTTTCAAAAGGCTGGTAGAACCGACCTTGTCGAAAAGGAGGCCGCCGAGCTTCACGTTCTGTTGCAGTACCTACCCGAGCAGCTCGACGAGGCTGAGATCGTCGGCATCGCGCAAGAGGTGATCTCGGAGTTGCAAGCTGGCTCCAAGGCTGACAAAGGCAGAGTAATGGGTGCCTTGATGCAGCGCGTGCGTGGCCGAGCAGACGGGAGGCTGGTCAATCAGATCGTTGACCGTCTGCTCGACAGCAGCTCCGTGTGATATGAGCATCTTCAAATTCCCCGTTCGCGTGGGACACAGCAAGAAGGAAAGCCAGAAGAAGCGTCCAGCGATACCCCGCTGGCGCAGTTCCCGTGTGGCTCTTGGCATGGGCACTGTGCTGGTCCTTTCGTTCCTTCTGTCCATACACCTTCTTCCGGACAAGGTTTCCCTTCAGGTAGGCGACGTTTCTCCCGCAGAGATACGCGCCCACAGGACGGTACGATACGTAGACACGGTTGAGACAACTCGGCTTCAGGAAGAAGCAGCCAAGAGCGTGGATAGAGTCTACAGGATCGTACCGAAGGCAGCATCCGAGGCAAGCGAGTCCGTCGCGAACGTCTTCGATATCCTCAGCCATGCCAGAATGGATGAGAGTCTGCCCTCGACGGCGGCGAAGGTGGACTTCATCAAGCGTAATCTTCGTCTCGACCTCAGTGAAGGGACTCTGGAAGTCCTTTTGACTGCTGATCCCGCTAAATTCGGCGAAATCCAGGACTCCGGTGCACGCCTTGTGAAGGAGATCATGGACCGCGAAATCCGCGACGATACCGACGATGTGCAAGAGGCGCGTGCGGAGTTCCGCCGGCGTGTCACCAATCACCTGGGCCGTGGCAAGTACGCCAGCGCTGCTGGTGAGATAGGCAGCAGTTTCATCAGGGCAAACCGTATCCTCAACCAAGAAGGCACAAGGCAAGCCCAGGAGCGGGAGAGGAGGCTGGTTCCAGAGCAGTACCGGCAGATACTCCTGGGCGATATAGTGATAGGCAACGGCGAGCGAGTAACACCCCAACATATTGATAAGTTCATGGCTCTGGGCCTCCGTCACCCGCAGGTAGACTATGTGACGGTGCTCTGCATCAGCCTTCTGGTCGGCTGCATTGTCACGTTTGTTATCGTATATCTGGCGCGGTACCATAGTCCAATCTTCGCCTCCACGAAGCTTTTGGTGTTGCTGTCTCTTGTCGTGGTCCTGAGCGTTCTGGGGCTGAAGTTGGGCAGCACGATGCTGGGATTGACGCTCAGCGGTGTGCAATTTGGCTACTTTGCCATGATCTGGATATCCACGGCAGGCATGCTGACGACGATCTTGCTCAGCCCTCAGGTGGCGGTCTTGGTCGTTGCACTTCTCTCCGCGTCGTCCGGCCTGGCGATGAATCATGAATTGCGGTGGACGATGGCGGCGCTGCTGAGCAGTCTTGTCGCGATCTACGCGGTGTCCGATATCCGCCACCGTTCGGATTTGGTTCGGGCTGCGGCGGCGGTATGCGCGGCAAATCTCGCGATGGTTTGGCTGATAGGAAGGATCAGCGGGGATAGCGCCGGCGACTTGCTGATCGGTTCAGGATGGGCGGTAGCGGGAGGACTCGGTTCCATCATGTTATTCTGGATGGGGGCGGCAGCGCTTGAAAAGCCGTTCGGAATCACCACCCATCTTCGTTTGTTAGAGCTCTCCGATACCAATAATCCCATGCTGAAGCGTCTGCTGATGGAGGCCCCGGGCACATATAGTCACAGCGTATTTGTGGGAAACATAGCAGCGGGCGCAGCGGAGGTCATCGGTGCGGATGCGCTTCTCGTGCGCGTTGCATCCTATTATCACGATGTGGGCAAGATGAAGCGCCCGCAGTTCTTCGTCGAGAACCAGCATGTGGAGAACGTGCACGATCGCCTGAATCCCTCGCTGAGCGCTCTGGTGATCAGGTCACACATAAAGGACGGCTTGGATCTGGCGCGAGAGTACAAGCTTCCGCCGCTGATCTGCGAGCTGATGAGCCAACATCACGGGACCAGTCTGGTCAGGTATTTCTACAATCAGGCGGCCGGCGAGGGAACGGACGCCTCGTCGGCGCTGGAGCAGCAGTTTCGCTACGAGGGCCGGAAGCCCCAGAGCGTCGAGGCCGCCCTGCTGATGCTCGCCGATGCAGTCGAGGCCGCTTCGCGCAGCCTGTCTAAACCTACACCAGGGCAGATCGAGAGCACGGTCGAGGGAATCATTTCAGAGAAGCTCCTGGACGGCCAGCTCGATGAGTCGGAGCTGACGTTCAAGGATATAAGCAGGATCAGGGACTCGTTTGTCAGATCCTTGACGAGTATGCTCCATGCTCGGATCGAGTACCCTGAGCCGCCTGCTGCGGAGGGCAAGAAGGTTGGCGGGGACGGAAGTGCTGGTAAGGAACTTGCAGCAGGAGCAGGTGGACCAGAAAAGACTGGCCGAAGCCGTCAAAAACTGTCTGCAGGCTGAGCATTTTGCACAACGTGCCGAAATTAGTATTGTTCTCGCAAGCGACGACTACATACGTGGGCTGAATCGCAAGTATAGAGGGGTTGATAGCCCGACGGATGTGCTGGCTTTCAGTCAGCTCGAAGGCGAACCCATACGAGCGGATGCAGGCCCGCTGGCTCTTGGGGATGTTGTGATCTCCGTGGAGACAGCGAAGAGGCAGGCCGCCGAAAGAGGACATGCTATGGCTGACGAGCTTGACCTGCTCGCGGTACACGGCGTTCTCCACCTCTTCGGGTACGATGATGAGACAGAGGCCGGAGGGGCCGAAATGCGCGAGCGCGAGAGCACAATCCTGGGCAGGGTGGAAGATGGAAAAGCAACTTGAGGAAACTGAAGAACCTGAGATCCATGACTACGAGAAGTTGAAGCCCCCGGTCCGTCCGAAGTCGGCGATGGAGAGCTTCAAGTATGCGATAGACGGCATACTTGACGTATTCCGCACGCAGAAGCACATGCGGTTCCACTTCGTCACCATGGTGCTCGTGCTTCTCGTCGCCCTTCTCTACGATCTAAGCAAGCGGGACATTCTGATCATAATGTTCGTCGTCTCGCTGGTGCTGATCGCGGAGATGTTCAATACTGCTATCGAGGCTGTGGTGGACATGGTGACGCAAACGTACCATCCGCTGGCCAAGTTTGCAAAAGACGCGGCTGCCGGTGCGGTACTAATTGCTACGGTGACGGCGATCCTGGTGGGCATAATGCTGTCTATTGGGGGCGACACCAGCCTGGGATCGTTTGCCGGGGTACGTCCAGAGGATCCGGACATTTGGATGAAGGTCATGGTGACGGGCGTAGTCCTGCTCGTGGCAGTCACGATAGTGAAAGTCCTCGGCACTCGCGGCAGGCTGCTGAAGGGCGGCATCGTGAGCGGCCATGCGGCGGCAGGTTTCTTCCTGGCTGCCACCATCCTGTTTGTTTCCAGAAACGGCATCGCGTTTATCGTCGGTATTCTGATGGCTCTTCTCATCGCCCAGAGCCGTGTGCAGGCAAAGATACATTCCATACAAGAGGTGATTACGGGAGCGCTGCTGGCGATGCTGCTGACTGCCGCCGTGTACTGGTTCCCTGGTCTCTGGGATACGTTGGCACGTCTCCTACCCGTGCACTTGGGGGTGTTTTGATTATTGGATACTGAGAGTGACCCAAACAGTTTGCTGCAAATCGTGTCTGTCGGGATACCCTGGAGCTTATTGCTTATAGGCGTGCTGATACTGTTGAATGCTTTCTTCGCCATGGCGGAGATCGCGCTCGTATCGGTGCGGAAGACGAGAATAAGGCAATTGGTTGAGGAAGGCGTGCCCCGCGCGAGGACCGTCCAGAGGCTGCTTGAGGATCCTACGAGGTTCCTGGCGACGGTTCAAATAGGTGTGACACTGGTCGGTTTCTTCGCATCCGCTGCAGGCGCAGTGACGCTGGGGAAGCCCCTCGGCGATCTGTTCCAGCGAATACCTATCGGCATCATCGCGGGGAATGCCGGCATAATCGCGGTCGTCGCGGTCACGCTGGTCATCGGCTTCCTGAGCTTGGTGATCGGCGAGATTTCCCCTAAGAGCTTGGCCTTGCAACACGCAGAGCGGATCGCTTTGTGGTCCGCAGGCCCGCTGATGTTCCTCTCATATGTTACCTCGCCTTTCGTGAAGCTCATAACGTGGACGAGCAACGCTCTGGTCAGGCCGTTCGGCGGCACTGCCAGCTTCGCGCCGCCGATCCTTACGGAAGAGGAATTGAAGATGCTTGTGGAAGCCGGCGAGGAAGAGGGCGTCCTCGAAGAAGAGGAGAAGGAGATGATCCACTCCATCTTCGAGTTCACGGACACTGTTGTCAGAAAGGTTATGGTTCCCCGCACTGACATAAGGGCCGTGGAGGTCAACTCCAACATTGATGAGCTTCTGGACGTCATCATGAAGGCCGGACATTCGAGGATTCCGGTCTATGAAGAGAGCATTGACAACATCGCGGGCGTTGTCCATGCGAAGGATCTCCTCCGGGCTCTTCACGAGAACGGCCGGGAGGTGACCATACGCGAGCTGATGCGGCCTCCATACGTCATCCCCGAAAACAAGAAGGTGGATGAGCTGCTTGCGGAGTTCAAGCGGAGCAAGGTCCAGATGGCAATTGTGGTGGACGAGTACGGCGGGACAGCCGGCCTGGTAACCATCGAAGACCTGCTGGAGGAGATCGTCGGGGACATCATGGACGAGTACGACGTCGAGGGGCCGCTGGTCGAGATCATAGACGAGAACACCATGGTTGTGGACGCCCGCACGCCCATAGATGAGATAAACGAGCAGATGGACCTGACTCTCCCGGAGGAGGAGTTCGACACCATCGGCGGCCTTGTGTTCGGGCTTCTAGGGAGGCAGCCTGAGCAGGGCGAGACGATCGAGTACGGCGTTCTGGATCTCGTGGTGGAAAAGACCGATGGCCGCCGCATCGAGAAGGTCAAGATCATAAAGAGGGAGGAGCGCACGCTCCTGGAAAAAGCAGAGACCGAGGTCGAGGAATAACCTACGCTCCGCAATGGCCTGTGGTTAAGAGGCCGGTCTGATGACACATCAGGCCGGCCTTCCGTGTTCAGTGGGATTACTGGATTGCAGACAGGGAGGCTGTAAGGCAAGCAGGCTAAAACCTCGGAGACTGAACCCTGGATCCCTGGATCCCAAACCCACAATCCGAAATCCCCGATAGACTCACTCTGCTTCCGGGTACGACCCCAGCACGGTCACGAATAGAGTGTGCTCCTTCAGGGCAGCCAGCGCCTTCTGTATCGGCTGGTCCTTCGCATGGCCCTGGCAGTCGATGAAGAAGACATACTCCCAGGGGGTGAGCTTCGTCGGCCGTGATTCGATCATTGCCAGGTTGATGTCGTACTTCTCGAATACGCTCAATGCCTTGTAAAGCGCTCCGGCCTTGTGGGGGACTGAGAACATGACCGAGGTCTTGTCTTTCCCGCTTGGAGTCGGCTCCGTATACCCGACCACAAGGAAGCGAGTCCGGTTCTGAGGGTTATCCTCAATGTGCTCCGCCAGGATGTCCAAGGCGTAAATTTCGGCGGCCAGGGCAGTGGCGATGGCGGCGGATGTCGGCTCCTGCGTGCAGAGCTGAGCCCCCTTAGCAGTCGTTGAGACATCAACGATCTCCACGTTTGGGAGGTTGGTGCGGAGCCAGTTCCGGCACTGCGCGGCCGCCGTCGGGATGGAGTACACACGCTTGATCTCAGCCAGCGTTGCCGCCTGCGAGAGCAGGTTGTGCGTGATCGGCAGATAGATTTCCGAGCAGATTCTCAGATTCGAGGCAAGAAAGGTGTCCAGGGTGTGGTTTATCACGCCCTCGGTCGAGTTTTCAATAGGTACGACGCCGTAATTGGCGCGTTCCCTCTCTACCTCGCTGAAGACATCCGGGATTGTGTCCACAGGGATGAAGTTGCAGGACGAGCCGAACTTCCGTATGCTCGCCATGTGGGTATTCGTGGCCGGCGGGCCCCAGTAAGCGATCGTGATCGGCTCCTCGAGCGCGCGCGAGGCGGAGATAATCTCGCGATAGATCGCACGCACGGAAGTGTCCGAGAGAGGCCCTTTGTTTGCATCTGCCAGCCTGCCCAGGACTTGGCTTTCCCGCTCCGGCACAAAGAACGTCTTTTTCGTTCTCTGCTTCTGCATGCCGATCTCGCGCGCGATCCCGGCCCGCTTGTTCAGAAGCTCCAGGACCTCCCGGTCAATCTGATCAATCTCTTCTCTCAGCTTATGGATGTCCATCGGTCACCCCGCCTAAGGATCAGGACTGAATTCGACGCCCATTGTCTGCGTTCCTCCATCATAACACAAAACCAGGATTCCGACACGCGTACAGTAGGCGGCATGTGCCCTTCAGCGCTATGTTGGGCCTTGGGCGAGCTATTGCCTCCTATGAAAACCGGAGACGCCTTGGCTGCGTGAGCAAGATTTGCTGTCCCTGGAGGTCGAACCCCGTAGTTCTTCTTGATTTTCTGAAATAGCCCTCCATCTTTTCCGATCTGGGACGATAATTAAATACGGGGTAACGAAGACGGAGGGGCAGACCTGCTTCTGGGCTTTCTTCGTGACAATCCTACTCTTCGCGGACGCACCGATATGCCGCGGCCCGTCACGTTCTTGCTCCTCACTCGACAATCCCGAAGTCTAGTTGGCTCACAAAGGAGGCAATCCAGTGGTATTCTCGCGCCTGCTTGCGAACGAGGGCATAGTAGGGGTTGATATCGGCACTAGCAGTATCAAGATCGCACATGCCGAGGCGTCGAGGCAGGGATTTGTGGTACCTCATGTCACCATATGTCCGACGCCTCCCGATTCCGTCAGGGAAGGGACTGTAACCGACATACCTGGGGTGGCAGGAGCGGTCCAGTTCGCTATGCGTTCCGCGGGTATCAAAGCCTCAAGTGGAATAGTAGCCATCGCTGGTCCGGGGGTACTTGTGCGGCATGTCCAGCTTCCCAGGATGGCCGAACAGGTTCTCCGCAAGTCCATACATTTTGAGGCCGGCAAGTTCATCTCAACGTCCATGGAAGACAGCGTCGTGGAGTTTGAGATTCTCGGGGACGGCGAAGAGGCGGGCCAGATGAAGGTAATGCTCGTGGCCGCTCCCAAGGCCATGGTCGAGAGTAGGGTTGGCGTACTGGAGCAGGCTGGTCTAGAGCCTCTTGCGGTGGATGTGGAAGCTTTTGCTACGTTCAGGGCTTTGCTGGAGTACAATCCAGACCGAAGTTTTCTGGACAGCACGGTTGCCCTGCTGGACATGGGTGCGAGCCATACGGAGATCAATCTTGTATGCAAAGGCAATCTCGCGCTGACCCGAACAGTGCCAATCGCCGGGGCCAGCCTTACCAACGCTATCAAGAGCGCGGAAAACTGCACGGAGGACGAGGCGGAGCAGCGGAAGCATGGCTTCGATCTCAGTGAACTTGTGGACGTGCCGGCAGGCTCTACGGGTGACCCGGGCCTGAAGACGGTTCAATCGCTTGTGGACGAGATGCTGCGAGAGGTTCGGCGTTCTGTGAACTACTTACAGTCGCAGCTTCCCGATGGGGCTGCGGACGCGACTGTAGATAGGATCATCCTGACTGGCGGGGCGGCGAGGCTAGGGGGCGTGGCGGCCTATACGAGCAATCGGCTGAATATCGGCGTCAGCGTGGGAAATCCGGCGCTCGGTGATCTAATCCAGTTGTCGCCCGAGGCCGGACTCAATGAGGAGGACATCCCGCTTCTTGCGGTGGCATTTGGTTTGGCCGTGAAGGAGATGCGCGCGCAGGCGCAGATGCTTGCAGCCGCCTGATTTACAGGCCTTGCTTGAGCGACGGACATACGAAAAGGAAGGAAGAACGATGCCATCAATCAACATGATCGCAATCCGCGGGGCCGAGAGGAAAAAGCTTGAGAAGCTCATATGCGTCACGCTTCTCGTGATCATCAGTGAGCTGGTGGTCATCCTTTTCCTATTGGGCTTTATGACAACTCGAGGGTTCAGCGCGGCGCGGCAAATGGAGTCCCTAGACCGAAAGCTGGTCAAGATCCAGCCCACTGTGGACAAGATACGTCAGTGTGAGGGCGAGATCGCGAAATTGCAGCCGCGGCTAATCTTACTCGCTGATTCCAGGGAGCAGACGCTGGTATGGTATAGCGTCCTCCAGGATCTGGCTCGAAGCATGCCGGCCAATACCTGGCTCAACTCGGTAACGACAACCCGGGCTGCGGTTACAGGTCCAGGTCCTTCGAACAACCAGCCTGCACCGCCAGCGACGGTCAATGTGCGCGGCATATCCACGAGCCAGGCGCTCATTGGAGAAACCATGTTGAGGCTGAACCAGTTCCCCGAGTTTCAACGTGTAGACTTGAGCTATACGCAGAACAGCGAGGGCAGGGCGGTTGACTGCGTAGAATTCCAGCTAGCCGCCCTAATGAAGTCAAACGAACCGGAGAAAGGGGGCGCGATAGGTAATGCCACGAATTAAGCCTTCCAAAAAGGCGCTGATCTGTCTGGTCGCACTGGCGTTAGTCCTGCTCGTCGTGTGCAGCTTCACCTATCACAAGGGATCTTCCAGGGTTCATGCCTTGACGATCAAGATCGAGGAGAAGCAGAAGAGACTCAGCGATAGTGAGCAGGTAGCGAGACGACTGTGCGCGGTCGAGCAGGCCTATGTTGATGCGCAGACTACGCTCAGCGCTCTGGAGCAAGGGGTGTCTACGAAGGCGTATGTTCCAACCCTGCTGCGGCAGGTCGAGGAACTGGGCAAGAAGGTCAACTTGCGCGTGGTCGGTGTGCGGCCCAGGCCCGTGGAGCAGACCGCTGTGCGGACTGCTAGCCCCAAGGAGGCCCGGAAAGCACCCCCGCCTAAGAAACCCGAGCCATACGACAAACTGGACTTAGACATGGAGATCAACGGCAAGTATTGGGATGTTGTCCGGTTTCTGCAGGACATCACTTGCTTCCCAAAGATCATTACAGTCAACGATGTGCAGATAAGCACGGTGGGGCAGCCCACTGATAACACTCCGCCAATGTTGGCTGTGCGGCTCAGCACCACCGCGTTTATCCTGAAGGGCGGAGCGCTGGGGGCGCCCCGGAACACGGAGCCGGCCCCGGCGGCCAGAGCTGGCAGAGGTGAGATATGAGACTTGATGAGAACCAGAGGGTGCAGTTCATAATCCTGTGCTGCTTGATAGCCGTTGTCGCGGCAGTCGGGATCTACAGGGTGGTCGGTAAGAGCACCCGAGCCGGGCGCAGCGCAGTTCGGCAGTCACAGGTGCAGCAGGAAGCTTCAGCATCCAGCCGGGCTGGAGAAGCGGCTCAAGTTGATAGTCGGCCGCTGAGGCCCGTTGGCGGGGAACTTAAGGCGAGAGATCCATTTACGCCGCAGGTGGGCCCTAAGGTGGCGAGTTCGCAGTCGTCGAGCAGAGCGACCTCATCGCTAGGTCCTATTGTAGGTTCAGGGCCGCTTCCGCCGATTGTGGGAATGGCCCCGTTGACGATGGAGGCTATCAAGGTGAACAATCTGTCCCCTCCAGCCGAGCAGCCATCTTCGCAGTTGCGGCTCACAGGTGTCATCGAGGGAGACACGAAAGTCGCTATCATCCGAGGGGGTGAGAATACACGCTATATCGTTCGTGAGGGCCAGATGATTGATGGAAAGTACATGGTTGAGTCCATATCGCGAGTTGGTGTTCGGCTCAGATACAACAACAAGAGCCTTATTCTACGGTTGGGAGTCAATACAACGACCTGAGCAGCGTCTGAGTCAGGGGCTGCTTCATCACAAAGAGAATTGGTCGAAGCTAGGAGGTAGCAATGCGATTCAAAGTGGGGCACGGGCATAGATTTGCCACAGATTGTAGTAAAACAGGCGCCGGCTGGGCGTCCTTATCGTGGAGGCTCTGGGTGGTGGTTGCTGTAGCCGTGGTCACGGTGGTAAGCGTTTCAGCGGTTCCATCGTACGCAGGGCGCCAGTCCATCCAGAAAGTGGATATTGTCAATCGGGCCGATTCGGTGCAGATCACGGTTGCGAGCAGCGGGCCGCTCTCCATACGTGATGGCAGAATCGGGGCGCGCTTCATACTGTTTGAGCTTCGCGGTCATCTGGACCGGACGCAGAAGAAGCGGGTCAGTATCAACAGCGGCGGCATAAAGATGGTTAGGTGCTGCTGGTATAGGAGTTCGCCTCCGATAGCGCGAATTGCCGTCGCTACGGCCGGCGTCAGACGATATTCCATGCGGTTTGAAAATGGCAAGCGCCTGACAACTATCACGGTGCAGAAGGCGGGGGCGGTCGCTCCCCGTGTTGTCACAGTTGTCAAGAGCGCCAAGACCGCTTTGAAGCCTACAGAGCTGAGCGCGGGATCAGGGCCGATTTCGACGATCAGTGCACCGGACGTGTCGGTGCAGCCGGTGATGGTTGCTGCGGCGAGACCGGTCAGAGCTTCTGGGCCAGGCTCGGTTGAGCTTGAACCCGCGCTCCAAGTCGAAAGCAAGCCGGTCATGGTTGCCAGCGCGGGGCCGGTGGTGGTTCGGAGCACTCCGGCCGCAAGTTCCGCTCCGAAAGCGGCGCCCAAGACCATATCTCTGGACTTCGTAGCAAGTGACCTCCATGACGTATTGAAGGCCCTTGCTGTCCAGAGCGGTGACAACGTGGTGGCAAGCCCGGATGTGAAGGGCAACGTCACCGTTTCACTCAACGACGTTACGGTCGCAGAGGCGCTGAAACTGGTGACCAATCTGAGCGGATACAAGTTCGCGTACGTGGATGGATCCTACGCCGTGGGCACTGCTGACAACCTCAAGTCTCTGGCTGCGGGGGGCGTCCAGGCTGACCGGAAAGTCACGGAAGTAGCCCTTGTCCAGTATGCGGACCCGGTGGTTCTAGGGAAGTTGCTGGAGAAAGAATTCGGAATGGTGCAGGTATCGTCGGGCAGCGAGGCCAAGGAGAAGGAGTCCGGCCCGACGGGTGCGGCGTTCCTCGTACTCTCCGGCTGTGCGGCCGACGTGGAGGCTGCAAAGGCAATGGTGTCCGCCATTGAGGAATCAGTCCGCGCCGCCGCTGCATCCTCTGCCATGGAGGCATATGAGGTCAAGTACGCGGCCATAAATGAGCTTCCGGCTCTGCTGATGGGATGTATTCCAGGCCTGAGGGTTTCCATTGGGCCGGATCAGGGCTTCAGGTTGGAGTGTTCGGGGGCGGTCTCGATAGAGGTTGGTGGCACCCCGGTCGGCGCCCAGGGACTAGGGGAAGCTCAGAAGGCGCCGCCGAGAGTGCTGATCCTCCAAGGGGCTCAGGAAGCGATTGCCAAAGCCAAGGAGTTCCTTGCAGAGGTTGACGTGCCTCAACAGCAGATCGTGATCGAGGCCAGGGTAGTGGACATCACCGACTCTGGAGCTAAGGACCTCGGTATTGACTGGGGAGGCGAGTTCGGCACCCTGAGCGACGTGCGATTGACCGAAACGCGGAGCACTGCCGATGACGCTATCAAGATTCACCACATCGCGCGAAGCGGACTTAATATATCCGGCCAGCTGAAGGCCATAGTCTCGTCCGGGAAGGGCAAAGTACTGGCCAGCCCGAACGTAATGACCCTCGACGGCAAGCCGGCAAGCATATTCATAGGTGATGAGGTCAAGTACGTCACCCGCGTTGATGAGACTGAGAGCGGCATTACCGTGACGACTGAGACCGCCAGAGTCGGTGTGCAACTGCACTGTATCAGCAGGATCAGCTCGGATGGCTATATCACCATGGATCTGCATCCCGAGGTCAGCGTCATCACCGGTTGGAAGGAGCTGCCCAGGGTTGAATTGGCTCTGCCGGAGATTTCCAGGCGCTATGTAGATAGCACCGTCCGTGTGAAGGATGGTGAGACCATCGTCATCGGCGGTTTGATCAAGAATGAGGAGATCAGGAAGATGTCAGGGATTCCGCTCCTCAAAGATCTACCTATCATCGGGGGACTGTTCAGGTATGACAGCAAGAGCAAGAACTACTCGGAAGTGATGATGTTCATCACCCCGAAGATTCTTCCACCAACGTAGCACTGTGGCTGTATACAGACAGCGGTGATGCGAGGTACACCTCCGATCTTCGAGTGAACATAGCATAGGCGCGGGCCCATCGCGGCAGACATCGAGGTGGGCCCGCCGACATCTCACAACGGAGCCGTAGAGATATCGTATGCAGAAGAAATCCATCGGCGAGATTCTCGTAAGCGCCGGACTTATCACCGATGAGCAGCTCAGCCAGGCCGTTGAGAAAGGACGGCAGCTGGGCGTTGGCCAGAAAATCGGTGACGTCCTGGTCAGCATGGGCTTGATCACTGAGCGTGATAAAGCCAGATGCTTGGGAACACAGTGGGGCGTTCCATACGTTGACTTGACGGATTACACGATCGAGGGCGAAGCGGTCAAGTGTATCTCGCAGGACGTTGCGCGTCGGTACAAAGTAATCCCCATCGCCAAGAGTGATCACAAGTTGACATTGGCGATGAAGAATCCTCTTGATGTTTTCGCTTTGGATGAGGTGCGCCTGATTACCGGCGCTGAGATCGAACCGGTGATCGCAACCGAAGAGGATATAGTTTCGGCTGTCTCAGAGCACTATGCCAGCGGCGCATCTACCGCCGAAGCTGTCAGCGAGCTGATGGATGATTTCCAGACCTCTGAGATAGCTGTTGCGGAGGGGGAGAAGCCTGACGATGAGGTAAGCACAGAGGAGCTCAGGGAGCTTAGTGAAGAAGCGCCGGTAGTGCGCCTGGCGAACCTCATCATCACACGAGGGATACAAGACAGGTGCAGCGACATTCACTTGGAGCCCGGGAAGACCTCGCTTCGGGTGCGCTATCGGATAGACGGCATAATGCACGATGGATTGATCGTGCCGAAAAAGGTGCAGGCATCCCTGATATCCCGAATCAAGATCATGGCGGATATGGACATCGCTGAGAAGCGGGCGCCTCAGGATGGCCGCATCAGCGGTACTGTGGACGGCAAGCAGTACGACTTCCGCATTTCGACATTGCCAAACATCCACGGCGAAAAGGTCGTAATGCGAGTCCTCGACAAGAACTCCGTCATGATCGGCTTGAGCAAACTGGGCTTCCTGCCCCAGACCCTGGAGATGTTTGAATCTATCATCAGCCGAACATACGGGATTATCCTGGTTACCGGTCCGACGGGCAGCGGGAAGTCCACGACTCTTTACTCTGTGCTCAGCAAGCTGAACTCAGGCGAGAAGAATATCCTGACGATTGAGGACCCGGTGGAGTACGAGCTGGCCGGCATCACCCAGAGCCAGGTCAATCCCAGGGCTGGCCTTACATTTGCATCCGGCCTGCGAACGATGTTGCGGCAGGACCCGGACATCATCATGGTGGGTGAGATTCGCGACCAAGAGACTGCAATGATCGCTGTCGAAGCAGCTCTGACCGGCCATCTGGTCCTTGCTACTCTGCACACGAACGATGCGCCTGGTTCGATAACCAGGTTGGTTGATATGGGGGTCGAGCCTTTTCTGATTGCGTCGGCGGTGGTCGGCGTCTTGGCGCAGAGGCTCCTAAGGCTGATCTGTGTGAAGTGCAAGGAGACCTACATGCCGCCGAGGGATGCTATCAAGCGCTTGGGCATGAACATAGACGAAGGCGCCGAAGTTACCTTCAGCCGAGGCCGAGGCTGCGAGCAGTGCAAAGGCACCGGCTACAGGGGCCGAATCGGGATTTACGAGCTAATGCCCATAACGGACAAGATACGCGACCTGATACTGGCAAAGGCGTCCTCCTATTCGATAAAGGAAGCGGCTATGGAAGCCGGGATGAAGATGCTTCGAGACGATGCGCTGGAGAAGATTCTTCTTGGCTTGACCAGTCTTGAGGAATCTCTAAGGGTTATCTACGCCGGCTAAGTGCGGAGCGTTCCGACCCTGACGCAACGCGTGAAGGAGCAAGGAATTGCAAGACCTAGATCTGCTTGGATACGATGAGAAGCCTTCAGCTCCTGCTGGTGCGAAGTCTGTCGCAGATGTACACCTGGATACTTTGCTCAGGTTGGTTGCAGAGCATGGGGCTTCGGACCTTCACTTGACAGTCAACCTGCCACCGATGATGAGGGTTGACGGGCGGCTTGTGCAGACTGACTACCAGCACCTGAGCCCCAGAGACACGCAGCGGCTGATCTATGACATACTTACTAATGAACAGATCCAGTGGTTCGAGAAGACGAGAGAGCTCGATTTCTCCTATGGCATTAAGGATGTCGGCAGGTTTAGGGTGAACGTCTACCGCCAGCGCGGCTGTGTCGGCGGGGCGATGCGCGCAATTCCGAGCAAGATACCATCTATGGAAGAGCTCGGACTTCCACCATTGCTCAAGGATCTGTCTAGGAAGAACAGCGGTCTCATTCTTGTTACCGGTCCGACCGGCTGTGGCAAGTCTACGACGATTGCTACCATGATTGACTGCATAAACCACGAGCGCGAATGCCATATTATGACCCTTGAGGACCCGATCGAGTATCTCCACAGGCACAACAAGAGCATGGTCAACCAGCGAGAGTTGAACACGGACACCGATTCCTTCGAGAATGCGCTCAGGGCCGTGCTTAGGGAGGACCCGGACGTGATACTGCTTGGAGAGATGCGCGATTTGGAGACGATAGCGACCGCGCTGACTTTGGCTGAAACCGGTCACCTGGTTTTCGGCACCTTGCACACGAGGAACGCGCCGCAGACGATGGACCGAGTAGTGGACGTGTTCCCTCCGCACCAGCAGGATCAGATAAAGACTCAGCTATCCAATACGCTGGAGGCGGTCATTGCTCAGCAGTTGATTCCCAAGATCGGCGGCGGCCGGTTTGCTGCTGTCGAGATAATGATAGCCACGTCCGCTGTCCGAAACCTGATTCGAGAGGGCAAGAGCCATCAGATATACTCGACTATCGAAACAGGTGGACAGCAGGGCATGCGCTCGATGGACAAGATACTCTCGGAAGCGCACAAGCAAGGGATTGTCAGTTACGAGAATGCCATAAGTTGCACGATTGACAGAGAGAACTTCTTACGCTTGCTGAAGGATTACTAGCCAAGGTAATACTGGAGGGTTGAATCACCATGTCAAGATTTGCATATACAGCAGTAGACGCCTCGGGAAAGAGTGTTAAGGGCAGCTTAGATGCCGACAACCAGCAGCTCGTTTTGTCGAAGCTGCAGGAACAGGGGTACCACGTCACGAACCTCGCTGAGCGCCGGAAACCGAGTTTTTCAGTCGGCGGCATGTCCAGGTTCAAGAAGCTGAGGCTCCAGTCACTGGTGGTCTTCAGCAGGCAGTTTGCGACGATGATAAACGCAGGCGTCAGCATTATCAAGTGTCTCGACATATTGGAGAACCAGACGAAAGACGGTGTATTGAAACCGGTCCTCGGGCAGGCCATGCGCGACGTTAAGAGCGGCCTGAGCCTTACCGATGCATTCTCGAAGCATACCAATGTGTTCTCCAAACTGTACATCAACATGATAAGAGCAGCCGAGCTGGGCGGTATTCTGGACGAAATCCTGGACAGAATATCGGGCTTTCTTGAGAGCGAGATGGAGATTCGCTCGAAAATCAAGTCGGCAATGATGTATCCCATCATAGTGCTGATCTTTTCGTGTGGTATGATCTGCGCTCTGTTTGCCTTTGTGCTGCCGAAGTTCAAGGAGATCTTCATTAGCATGGACGTGCAGATGCCGATCTACACTCGTCTGCTGTTCGATGGCAGCTCGCTGTTCAAGTCGTTCTGGTACATTCCGCTGGGTGCTATAGTCGGCGCGATATTCTCCATTCGCTATGCCGGTTCGAAGCCCGCGGGTAGATACTATATTGACAACTTCAAGCTGAGAGTGCCCGTGGTCGGCGACATTGTCCAGAAGATGGCGATCTCAAGGTTCGCACGGACGTTTGGTACGCTTGTCAGCAGCGGCGTGCCCATGATGCGTGCTCTGGAGATTGTGGGCGAAACCTCCGGAAACTCTGTAATAGCGAAGGCCGTGGAAACCGCCAGACAGAGCGTGCGCGAAGGACAGAAGATCAGCGCGCCGTTGGAAGGCACCGGCCTGTTCCCGGCTATGGTCATTCACATGATTGACGTCGGTGAGGAGACCGGGCGGCTCAGCGAAATGCTGATCAAGGTTTCAGAGTTCTACGAGAGAGAAGTAGAATCGGCCGTGAAGGGCCTTACATCGTTGATTGAGCCGGCGCTCATCGTCTTCATGGGCGGTATGGTCGGATTCATCGCCATATCCGTTATGGGGCCGATCTTCAAACTGGTTAGCTCGATCGGGTAAGCCCAGCCCCGGCAATCCCTGGGTTCAGAGCGGAGACTTGATGAAAACTGAGCTGGAAGCGAAACTGACTGAGGAACAGGTACACGGTTTGCTCGTGGGTTACCTGTCCACCAGAGACATACAGGTGAGGGACAAGGTTGTCCTTCAGTATAAGCCTCTCGTTGAGAGCATTGCCCGCAGGTTTGTAGGTTCGGGCGAACCTCTCGAGGACCTGGTACAGGAGGGCTATATCGGCCTGATCACGGCTACCGATCTGTACGATGCGGCCAAGGGGGTTAAGTTCTCCACATACGCCACGCATTTCATCATAGGCCAGATCAAGCACGCGCTCAGAGACAGGGGCAAGATAATCAAGGAGCCCGCCTGGCTCCAGGAACTCAACCACAGGATGGCCAGAGTCACCGAGTCGCTCAGTCATGATTTCGGCAGGCAGCCTACTAATGAGGAGATCGGCAGAGTCATGCATCTGCCCGAGGACACGGTTGCCGAGATCCTGACCACCAGAGAGATTTTCAAGGTGGCATCGCTGGACTGCGACCAGGAGGAGACCTCCGGCGTCAGGGTAGATCTCGAAAAGGTAAAGGATGACAAGTACACTACTTTCCAACTGCCCGTTGAGGACAAGATAGTCCTGGAAATGGCGATGAACAAGCTCAAGCTCATCGAGCAAAAGGTCATCCAGGAGTTCTACTTCAATGGGCTGAACCAGACAGAGATTGCGAAGAGGCTTGGCATATCCTGCAATTACGTGTCCCACATATTGAGGAGCGGTACGAGGAAGCTGCGCCGCATCCTGACGACGGAGGAGATACGGGAGGTGCAGATGCAGCTTCAACTAGCGAGCAGGCGACCCGAGGGTAGAAGCGCCGACATGGAGGATTCTGTGATTGACAACTTGACTGGACTGTATACCGCCAGGTATCTGGAGGGCCGCCTGGCGGAGGAATTAACTCGAGCCGCTAGGGGCAAAGGTGAAGTGGCGTTTGCCATTGTCGCGATTGATGGACTGGACGAGCTTGGTGCAAGGTGCGGCGCAATGCAGCGGGATGATGCGCTCTGCAGTCTGGCAGAGCTCGTGAAGCGCACCGTGCGAAGATGTGACATCGCGGGCCGACTAGGTGATCGGGAATTCGGCTTGGTTCTCTCGCATGCCAATGGAAAGACGGATTTGATCTGCGATCGGGTGCGTAACGCAATAGGCAAGGCTGCTTCCACCATATCCGGCCCAGGATCCGCGACGATTCTGAAAGCGCGGGTCGGGTACGCGATTTACCCGCTCGACGGCATGAACGCTGCGGAATTGATCAATGCGGCCCGGACAGCCTTGGACAGGCCATGGCAGAAGAGGGCTGCAAAGGCGGCCTGACGCAATCCGGGACGCGGACACATAACCAGGTTTTGAACGGGGAGCGCAGAGCGATGCTGCCCGGCATCGGTAGGCGCTCCCTTTCCCTTTTTGACGCGGCGTCCTTGTCTAGACTTCTTCCCACAGCTTCTCCAGCTTGCTCTTGCTCATCAAGAGGTAGTCGCGGTCTTCAGCGAATACCTCGAGCGTGATCGTGCCGTCGTACCCGATGCGCTTCAAGATATGCACAATCCACTTCCAGTCTATCTTTCCGGCTCCCAAAGGCAGGTGCAGGTCCAGGCCGCCGCCGTTGTTGTCCGAAAAATGCACGTGCTCGATACGACTGGCAAACAGGGATGCGAGTTCCACCGTCAGATTGTGTTCCGTCTCCAGATTTGCATGTCCCACATCCAGAAGAAACCCCAGTTCCGGCACGGCGGCGAAAACCAATGAGAGATCACGAGGTGTGTTGAAGTGAGGCGGTAGGTTCTCCAGCGTCAGTTTGAGATTCAGTTCCTTCGCCCGCTGGAGGAGCCGCTGGAAGGCTGCTATGTTTGTTTCCCTGATCCACCGCGTCTCGTGGAGCGGCACCCGAACGAAGGGATGCACGTTGACCTTCCCGGCGCCCAGAAGCGAGAAGATGCGAAGGTCGCGCTCGATCTCAGCCAAGGCGCACTCGCGGATTTCGGGGATCGGAGAGGCGATGGGCAGATAATACGCTGTGTGCCCTACGATTCCCAGCCCTGTTCGGTTGAGCGCGTCTTTCACCTTATCCACAGGCAAGGCGGCGGAGTAGGCCAGCTCTGGTTCCAGCGTCAGGTCAATGAAGTCGAAGCCATATTCGGCGTACATTTCTATCTCGTGCAGCACATCGAGCATCGGGTTGTTCATCGCGCCGATCAGCATGTGTTCACCTTCTACGCTGCTGCCGGACGGCTGTGTATCCACGGGTCGAGGATGGCCTCCCGTGGGGGCTCGTCGGACACAATGGGCGTCCTCATCTTTCTATCCAGAAGCTCGTCCCTGATCTCTCCGGGTATGCAGCGCTTCTCGCCCGGGTAAGTCCAATCGAAGAGTACGATGAATGACAGCAGAACGGACCAATGTTCGTCTAGCTTCTTGACCAGGTGCTGCCAGTCGAGCGTCTTAGGGCACGCGCGCACGAGATCAAAGACATCAGGCCAGTCGCAGCGATGCCGGTTCATGGTGAATATCTTCGCCCAAATGAGCTCATCCGGCGGCATGAACCTGACCGGCACATCCAGGAAGGCGCCGTCTTGGCCTCGTGCGTAGAAGCTCTCGTCAACGGGCGACAGATGGTTCGGCGGCTGCCAGATCACATCTATGAACACGCGGTTCTTTGTGGCGTGGTAGATCCATTCTCTGTCACCCGCTGCCATCTCGCCGTAATCGCGGAATCTCGCTCTGGATAGTGCATCAATCGCCGTGCGCACGTTCTGGCGCTCTATGTAGACGTCCAGATCGTGCGTGTCGCGCCATATCCCGGTGTAGTAGTGAAGGGCAAAAGCGCCGCCGACCACGTAGGGAACATGGGATTCATTCAGCGCCCACAGCGCCTGGCGGAAAGTCCTGCTGATCCTTTCAGGGAGTGCGATCGGCATGCCAACGACCTCCGGCACGGTGCTGAGTCTAGTTACCCGTGGTGCCTGCGTGCCAAACACGCGGGACGGCTCTCCGCCCGTCGGTCATTGCCTGGAGGAATTCCGCAAGGCGCAAGGGAAAGCTAGTCGCGGTGCAAAACGCATACTACGGTTGGCTGTAATGGGGAAGTTTGAGGGTCTGGGGATGAATTCTCGTGAGCGGTTCCTTAAGGTCTGTAACTTCGAGCAGGTGGACCATCCACCGAGGTGGGATTGCCTGGGATTCTGGAGTGCGACAGTCGAACGCTGGTGGAACGAGGGCCTGCCTCGCGGCGTGCCGCCTGAGCAGTATTTTGAGATGGACCGGCGGGAGAATGTTCCCGTCAACTCAGGTTCTACGTCTTGTGGCTACAGCCCTGCTTTTGAACGTCAGGTGCTTGAGGAGGATGAGCGCACCATCACGTACAGGGATGGCGATGGGATTATCAAACGCGAGCGGAAGGATGGCGCGGAGTTCTCGATGCCACAGTTCCTGACGTTCCCCGTATCGAATCGGCAGGACTGGGAGGAGATCAAATGGCGGCTCGATCCGGCAAGCCCGGAGCGATACCCGGACTGGGAGGAGGTTCGGAATCGCTATGCGGATCGGGATTTTCCGTTGGATGTGGTCATCTGCGGCGCATACGGCCTGCCGCGGAACCTCTTGGGCGAGGAGCACCTTGCTTATATGTATTACGACGATCCGGGCCTGATCCATGACATAGCGGAGCACTGGGTCGAGTTCTACAAAGGGATCTTCGACCGCACGCTGCTGAACCAGGATGTAGACTGCGTGTTAATCTGGGAGGACATGGCCTTCAAGAGCGGGCCGCTGATCGGCCCCAAGCTGTTCGAGGAGTTCATGCTTCCCTACTACAAGGAGGTCATCTCCCGTATCCGCTCCTACGGCGTCCAGCACGTAATGGTGGATTCGGACGGCAACAACTGGCAGCTTCTCGATCTGTTTGTGGAAGCCGGCGTAAATGTCTTCCTGCCGCTCGAAATTGCGGCTGGCATGGAGCCCGTTGAGATTCGGGAGAAATACGGGCGCAAGCTCGTCCTATGGGGCGGGATTGATAAGCGGGTGCTCTCGAAGGACAAGGCGGCAATCGAACATGAGCTGATGCGCAAGGTTCCTCAGCTAATTGACTACGGCGGCTATATCCCCGGAATAGACCACACCGTCCCGCCCGACGTGCCGTTCGAGAACTACAAATTCTACACCGAGCTGCTGCGTGAGCTGACGGCGAGGTGATTTGGCGCATGCGTATTGACCTAACCCCCTCTGACCCCCTTCCCGACACGGGAAGGGGGATGATATGTCCCCTCTCCCTGCGGGAGAGGGGCTTGGGGTGGGGTTTGGGAGTTAGTGGCCCTCTGCCAGAGGCAAGGGCAGAATAGCTGATCGGCAGCGTGGGAGGCCCGGAACCTGAAACTTGAAACCTGAAACCTGGAACTTGTAACCCAGATGGCTTACTCGTTACTTATCACTCCTCACGGTTTCTGCTGCTGGACGATCTTGACTATTTCCGAAATGAACCGCCCGATATGGGGCAGTACTTCCAGCCGGCTGAGGGTGTAGAGTAGGAGCGCCAGCACCAGCGTGGCGCCGATTGCCGCTCCCAGGCCGTTCAGAATCCCGCTGAAGAAGCTCACCCAGGCAACGCGCCGGAAGTTCAGCAAGGCCTGTACGTACTGCTGCAGCCGGAGCTTCTCCAGCAGGCTCCTCATCCAGTGCAGCTCCTTCGTGAGCGCCATCACCTGCTGGTTGAGATCTTGCAGGAGTTCATCTTGTCCTGGTGTTTCCGCCTTCGTATCATGTTGCTTGCCGGGCTCTGCCCGATGACCTGCCATCGCCGTACTCCCTAGTAGTATTCCCATTTCCAAGCTTCTGGCTGCAGCGCGTCTACCTTCGCGCGAACCGGCTAGTGATGGTCCTATCCTCCTACTTCCTTGGTCGCTGAGGCCAGATCCAGCTTGCTGAGGTATCGTATCCCGGGGATCTGGGATACGAGCACGGTCACGAGGATTCCCAGTACGATCCACACGTAGGTTCTGGTAAAGACCACTGCCTGCATGTGGAACAACTCGCTCTCGTAGAGCCGCACAAAGTAGCCCGCCAGCCAGCGGCCGAACGGAAGCCCAACCATCGTTCCGACGGCCCACGTGCTGAGGTTCTCAATCGTCACCATCCAGGCGATCTGCCAGCGGCCGACGCCCAGCGCACGCATGGATGCCATCTCCCTTGTTCGTTCGACAACATTCATGGTCGTGGCGTTGAAGATGACCACGAAAGCTAGAGCAACCGCGAACCCAAACATCACTGCGATGAAGGTCCTGCTGGTCTCCATCATCTTGTTGATCTCCTGCTTTGTGTCGCGCATATCAACGACTGCGGCTGCTCCTGACAGGTTGTATAGCCTCTGTTGTATCTTTCCGAGATATCGTCCGTCCGCCTTAATCATGATGGCGCTCGTGGCGTCCGGCGGAAACTCCAGTTCGCGCCCAAACAGGCAGCGAAGCTCCTCGATGGACATGACAGTCATACTTCCGACGGGTTGATAGACCCTGCGCGTCACCCGCACCTGTTTCTTGAAGGTGACTTCCTGGAGACCTCGGCTGCGCGAGAGAACCTGCTTGCGATAGCTTTCCATGCCCGGCGGCGGCATTGCCGCGAGTTCCGGAATCGTCTTCTCAGGAAGAGTGAGCGTTACCATCTGGCCGAGAGATAGGCCAAGCGTTTCCATCAGGCTGTCGCCGATCGCGATCCCCGTCCGTGGGATCGAAACCCTTGAGCCGTCCGAGCTAGTCAGGTTGAAGAGCTGCGTGTCTCGCTCAACCCCGAAGATAGTGGTCACCTTTTCGCGGTTGCCGTGCACGAGCTTCACCGGCACCTGCAGAAGTGGCTCCACGCGCCGTACGCCTTTCCAGGTCTTCACCTGGCTGAGATGCGCTTCGGTCTGCGGGTGTATGAATGCCACCATGGCGTCGTAGCGCAGCATTCGTTCAAAGTAGAAGTCAAGCATCGCCTTTGTGGAATCCATCAGACCCGAGGACACTAGAATAAGGATGATCGCTGAGGCTATGCCTGCAATGGTGGAATACGTTCTCTTCGGTGCCCTGAGGAGCTGGCGGAAAGGCAGCCGCCATATGTACGAAGCTCTCCTGAGCCATGGGATGAGGTTCTCGATGATGGGCACTCGGCCCACCGCGGGCACTTCTGTGCGAATGGCCTCGGCGGGAGTCATTCTCGCACCCGACAGGGCCGGCATCAAGCCGGCGAGTATCGCCACTCCGAGCGAGATCGCCACTCCGCTTGACATAACGTCGAAGCGCGGTGATACCTCCCGGAACGGAACGCTGACTACGCTGATGTACAAATCCGTGATTAGGATGGCCGTGCGGTAACCCAATATAGTCCCGACCACTGAGCCCAGAAGCCCGATCAATGCTGCAAAGGAGATGTAGTGCCACAATACCGCCGACCGGCTGTATCCGATGGATCTCATGAAGCCGATCTGCGCCCTCTGGGCGTAGACCATGCGGCTGAGCAGGTTGTATATGCTTAAGCTCGCTATGCTGAGGAATAGAATGGGGAAGAAGATCGCCAGGTTCCGGAAGCCCTCCAGATCGAGTCGGAGCACCTCGTAGCTGGCCTGTTTCTCTTTTGGAACGGGCTCATCGGCGCCGTACGGCCTTAGAACTTGTTCGACTTGCCGTATGATCCTGGCCCGCTGTGCGCCGGGAACTATGGTGACTGCTACTTGGTTGACAGCCCCAGAGGTTCCGAACAGTCTGTCAGCGATCTCCTTGCGCATGAACATGACTCCGAATTGCTTCGGCTCCGGGGTGGGACTTTCCCGGCTCCGGATGACATAAATGTACTCCGGACTCATGGCGATACCGGCGATACGAAACCGTATCTTGTCGTCGTCAACGACCGGGTATATGAGATCGCCCGGTTCGTATCCGTGGTACTTTGCGAATGCCGATTCGAGTAGAAGCTCGCGCGTGCTGCCGGGCGCGGGCAGCCTGCCCTTGACGATATGCAGGGTGTTGACGCTGGGGAGGCCGCGGTCCGGCAGCGAGATGATGCGCCCCGTGACGCGTTTGGTGGCGAGTTTCTGCTCGATTTCCAGCTCCTCGACTACTCGACCTTCGACCTGCATCACGCCGGGGATGCGCCGTATCTGATCCACGACCTCTTGGGGCGCTGACTGCATGTCAACGGTGAAGTCTGCCATGTTCAGCTTCTTGTATGTGAGATCATATGATCCCCCGAGGCTGTAGTAGGATATGAAGCTTGCGTTGAACAGCGTGATGCCCGATGTTACCACGAGGACGATGCCGAGGAATAGCCACGGAGAGAAGCGAATATCTCGAACCAACTTTAGGTTGAGCTTGCGAATTACCATCTCAGTTCTTCCGGGTCGAGTGGGGCGGGATTCTCCTCGATGGAGGTAATCTCGCCGCTTCTAAGATAAATCGTCCGATCTGCGATCCCGCCGATGGCCGAGTTGTGAGTGACTGCGACGACGGTAATACCTCTCAACCGGTTCACTTCACGCATGAGTTTGAGTATGAGCTTGCCGGTCTCGTAGTCGAGGTTGCCGGTGACTTCGTCTGCAAGAAGAAGCGGGGGATTCTTCACCAGCGCCCTGGCAATTGCAACTCTCTGCTGCTCGCCGCCGGAGAGTTCGCTCGGAAAGTGGTTTGCCCGCTCAGCAAGTCCCACCTCGCCCAGCACTTCCATCGGATCTGCCGGATGTTCCACCAGTTCCGCGACGAGTTCGACGTTCTCACGTGCGGTGAGTGTTGGGAACAGGTTGAAGAACTGAAAAACGAACCCAACGCTCGTACGACGGTATTCGGTGATCTCGTCCTCGGTCATGCGACAGAGGTCCTCGCCTCGAAAGAGGATGTTGCCAGAGGTTGGCCTGTCGATGCCGCCGATCAAGTTCAGAATAGTAGTCTTTCCGGAGCCGCTGGGCCCGAGCATGACGATCAACTCTCCAGCGTTGATTGTGAGATCCGTCGGTTTGAGCGCGGGAACGGCCACCTTGCCCATCATGTAGGTTTTGGCGGCCCCGTGGAGTTCGATCAGCGGAGGAGATTCAATCTGTGTCACCGGCTTGCCTCCGGACACGCACTTTCCGGCCGGACTGCAACTGGTCGAGCATCGAGGTAGCTACCAGGTCGCCGGGCTTGATCCCTCGCACGATCTCGGTGAAATCGTAGTTTGACAATCCGGTGGTCACGAATCTTGGATAAACGCGCCGTCCCCAGACGATGAATACCCGGTATCTGTCCCCGATCTGGATCAGCGCATCGTTCGGAACCAGGATCAGGTTCTTCCCGACCGGAACCCGGCCGGTGATGTCCACCTCCATGCCCGGCTTCAGCGGGAGCTCGGAGGATTTCACTTCTATCTTCGCACGGACGATCTTTGCCCGCACGCGCCCGACCGCCTTCGGTTCGGCAATCGGGGAAATGCGAACCACGGAGCCACGGGCTTTTCTGCCCGGGTACGCGTCGGTCGTTATCTCCACGCTCTGTCCCAGCGCCAGTGCGGATAGGTCTTCCTCGTCAACCTCAGCAATAACCCAGGTGCGCTTGAGGTTCGCTAGGGTATAGACCGGCGATTGCGGGCCGGCGACCTCGCCCTTTTCCAGGTGCTTTCGTGCAACCACTCCAGCGAACGGGCTGCGAATGACGGCATAGTCCAAGCGAGCCTTAGCCGCTTGAAGCGCTGCTTGGGCGCGCTCGACCTGCGACCGTGCCGCGGCAGCCTCTCGTCTCCTTATGTTAACCACTCCGGCAGACGTGCGCGCTTCCGCAAGAGCCGCCTTCGCTGCTGCAACCTCTGCGTGCGCAGCCCTGACTTCGTCCGGCCGGGCCCCTGCTTTTAGGAGATCCAGTTGTTCCTTAGACGCCCGCAGACGGGCGTCAGCAACGTTGGCGGCTGTTTTGGCGGTGTCGAGCTGCTGGGCCGGGATCGCTCCCCGATTGTAAAGCTGTTCTGCACGCCTGAGATCGGCTTTGGCCTGATCCGCTTCCGATTCGGCCTGCTCGACGGCATTCCTGGCCTGCTCGATCTCCTGAGGGCGAGCTCCCTTCTCCAGATCGGCGAGGCGAGCTTGGGCCGCACGTGCGGTCGCCGCCGCACGCGCGATGGAGGCGGAGCTTTGCTTGGACTGGACTGCGACCGCCTCTTCCGCGCGGCTCAAATCCTCCTGCGCTGTGGAAAGCATTGCCCTCGCTTCGTCCACCTGTGCCAGGAGTTCGGATCTGTCAAGTAGCGCAAGGACCTCTCCCTGCCGAACAGTCTGGCCTTCCTGCACGAGAAGCTCGGCGACCGGCGAGACTATCTTCGGCGCTACGTCGGATAGATCGGACTCCACGATGCCGGTTGTGGACAGCTCGGCGTCGAGGTCGCCCCTGACGACTTTCGCGGCATCAATAACCGGCGGGCGGGGTATCAGCAGGTAGATGACCCCCGCAAGGACGAGAATCGAGACTATGATTGTGAGTGCTCGCTTCATTCGCTGTCTGTCACCAACCACCTTTGAACTACCCACAGTTGGCGGATTCTTTAGCCTGCTCTTCTGAGTAGGTACAGGAAGAACGGTGCGCCGAGGAGCGCGGTAATCACCCCGATGGGAACTTCGCCAGGCGCCATTACCGTGCGCGCGATTGCGTCCGCCGCTATTGTGAAAGTCGCTCCGAACAAGGCGGAGCAGGGGATGAGGATTCGGTGATCCGGGCCTACGAGCCTTCTGCAAATATGTGGAACCATCAGCCCGATGAAGCCGATCGTCCCGCTCACCGATACCGCTGCGGCCGTCACCAGCGCCGCGGTTCCGATGACGATCCGCTTGAGCGACTCGACTTCCAATCCCAGATACCTCGCAGACTCCTCGCCCAGCGCGAAAATGTTCAGGTCCCGGGAGAAGGCGTAGAGTGCGAAGAACCCCAGCAGCGCGAACGGCGCCACGACAAGTACTCTCGACCATGGATCCGACCCCGCCAGGCTGCCCATCGTCCAGAAGACGATCTTCTCGAGGTCCTGGCCGGCGATGCTGATGACGAACGTGAGGACGGCCCACATGAATGAGCCGACCACGACCCCGGCCAGTATAAAGGAGAGCATTGATACCGTTGCCCCACGCCGTGCCAGGGCGTATACCGCTGCAGCCGCCAGCAGCGCCGAGAGGAATGCGAAGAGCGGGACTCCGAAGCCCATCAGAAGCCCGGAAAGGCCCAGGAGCACCGCGATTCCTGCGCCGAGTGCCGCGCCTGAAGACACGCCGATTATGTACGGGTCCGCTAGTGGATTGAGGAGCAGCCCCTGTAAAGCCGCGCCCGCCATTGCGAGGCACATCCCCACAAGAGCGCCCAGCAGCATGCGCGGGATGTGGATTTGCCATACTATGCGGTCAACTGTTTCGGGTACCGCGAAGCTGGTTTGCAGAATGTGGTTACCGATGACTTTCGCCACCTCTGCAGGCGGCACCATGACTGCTCCCACGCTGGCGCCGAGCACCACAGCTGCGGCGAGCGCGATCAGGAGGATGCCGGACGCGCGAATCAGCCTCGTCGTCAGATTCAAGCTCATCTGCGGCGCCTGCGTGATGGATGCTGTGCGGCTGTCAGGACTTGCCGAAGACATTGGGATGCACCAATCTGGCGATGGTCAGTATGCCGTCTGCCAGCCTGGGTCCTGGGCGGACGAGAAGATCGGCGTTGGCCTCATAGACCCTTCCTCTGCGGGCGGCCCTTGTATCTTTCCAGAGGCCCTTGGTGAATACCTGCTTATCTCCCTTGGCGGTTCCTATCATGACATCGGGATTCCGCCAAACGGCCGTCTCTGCAGAGAACTGATTGAACCCCGGTTTAGCATCCGAGGCTAGGTTGATTCCGCCCGCGAGAGCGATCATCTCGTCCACGAATGTCTGCGGTCCGGCCACCCATAGAGGACTTGCCTGAACCGCGACAAGGACCTTGGGCTTAGTTCTGAGGCGTGCCGTCTTGCGCTTGACTAGCGCCTTTGCCGAAGAGATGCGGCCGACGACGCGAGCGGCCTCCTTCTCTCGATTGGTAATCTTGGCGACCAGCAGGATGTCCTTGACCACCTGGCCGATCGTCTTGGGGTCAATTGCGATGACTTTCAAGCCGTGGCTCTCAATCGCGCGAATCGCGTCGTCGTTCAGGGTGCCATGTGCCAGGACAAGGTCGGGTTTGAGCGAGATGATCTTCTCGGCGCTGATAGTCCGGTCGCCGACTTTCGGCTTCTTTTTCGCCGCGGCCGGATAGTCGCAGTATCTGGTAACGCCGACGATCCGCGAATGAAGCCCCAGGGCGAAGAGAATCTCTGTATTGTTGGGCGCCAGGGAGATGATGCGCTTCGGCTCCCGCGGAATGGTGATCGCCTTCCCGCGGCAGTCCTTGATGGTCAGAGGATACTTCGTCGCCCCAGCGACGTTGGGCATAAGAAGGAAGCTTGTGACCAGTGCAATTGTTCTCAGCATACTTTACGACGCGATCGCCAGGAGGCTTTCCACCTCCTGCGGCGTTAGGAAGCGCCATTCGCCCGACTTTAGCTTCCCAAGTTCGAGGCTGCCGATCTTCGTGCGGGCCAGCCGCATGACGGGATGGCCGACTGCGTCGAACATCCGGCGCACCTGGCGCTTCCGACCTTCAGTTATTACTATCTCAATCATGCTGCTGTGGCGTGCAGTGTGCACCCCCACGAGAGTTACTTTCGCCGGCAAGGTAAATCCGTCCTCCAACAGGACGCCGCTTGCGAGCTGCTGGAGCGTTTCGTGCGCGACTAGACCTCTCACCTCCGCTCGATAGGTCTTCGGCACGCGGTGGCGTGGATGCGTCATCCTGAACGCGAAATCCCCATCATTCGTGAGTACGAGAAGCCCTTCGGTATCAATATCGAGTCGGCCCACCGGGAAGAGCTCCGCCCTCACTTCTTTGACCAGGTCAGTCACGACTCGCGGCGCGTGAGGGTCGCGGCGCGTGCTTGCGTAGCCTCGAGGCTTGTTTAGCAGCACATAGACCTTCGGCGGATGAAGATTGATCGGCTTGCCGTCCACGGCGATTGTGGACCGGTCGGGATCCGCCTTTGCGCCTAGCTCCATGACCGGCTTGCCGTCCACTGTCACACGGCCGGAGGTTATGAGCTTTTCAGCATCTCGACGCGAGGCTACGCCTGCGGCGGCGAGCAGCTTTTGCAACCGCTGTTCCATATGAAATAAACCCCACGAGGAAGGCCATGCAAGTTATGAGCGTCGGGCGAGCCCAGAACCAGACGGTGGCGACCAGGGTTCGGTCCACCGATTGGGCCGCCAGCAAGTCTACGCAGCCGATCTTCTCTCCGTTCAGGTATCCGGTGAGGGTCCCCAGCTTCTCGCCCTTGGTGACGGGCGCATGGACTTCCCCGGCCGCAATATCCGTCTTCGTCTCGGCCTTCGCGGATTGCTTGAGAACTAGAGACAGGTCTTTCTCCGGCACCAGGCCGACTTTGTCCGTCACGCCGCCGGATACCGCCGCGGTAGTTAATACTTCGTTTGTCCGGGCGAAGCACACCTGCTTGAAATGCTTGAAGCCATAATTCAGCAGCGCTTCCGTATCCGCTCCTGCCTCCTCGCTTTTGAGGGCAACGGCGATCAATCTCCACGCTCCGCGCGTGGCCGAACCGACGAAGCAGTGGCCGGCCTCCTTTGTGTACCCCGTCTTGATTCCATCGGCGCCGTCGAATCTCCATAGGAATCGGGCTGTGTTCTTCAGGTACGCATCCTTCGGGTTCATGGATCGCTCGATCCGTGCTGTCTTGGTCTGGACAATGTCGTTGAAGATGGGCGTCTTGATGGCATATCTGGCAATGAGCGCCAGGTCGTATGCCGTCGAGTAATGCTTGGCGTGATGGAGTCCGTGAGGGTTCACGAAATGTGTATCCTTTGCGCCGATCTCTGTGGCCTTTTCATTCATCATCTCGACGAACTTCGTCTCGCTGCCGCCGATGTGCTCGGCGACGCAGACGGCCGCATCATTTCCTGATCGGAGAAGCAGCCCGTAGAGCAAGTCACTCAGCGTCATCTTCTCACCAGGCTTGAGATGGAGCGAGCTGAATTGCATGTCACAGGCATCCTTGGAGGCGCAAACCGTGTCTTTGAGTTCGCCGTTTTCCAGTGCAAGGATTGCAGTCATCATCTTGGTTGTACTCGCCGGCGGCCGCCGCACACGGCACCGCTTTTCATAGAGTACCTTGCCTGTCACCGCGTCAACCAGTATCGCGGACTCCGCAGATACGATCGGCGGAGCGGGCTCGGCTCTCACAGATGACAGAGCCGCGAGACATAGTCCGAATGCGCACAGGCAGATTGAGACGAACTTCTTCATGCTATGACTGGGCTCCTTGCTCGGTTGTATATATTTCTGGGCGCTCTATCGGTGCGGTTGCCGTGTCTGCGAGTTCCGGCAGCTCGGAGAGCTCGTTCAAGCCGAAGTAATTGAGAAACTCGTCCGTGGTGGCGTAGAGTATCGGGCGGCCCACTGTCTCCCTTCGTCCTGCCTGCCTGATGAGATGCCGATCGAGCAGCGTCTTCAACACTGTGTCCGAGTTGACTCCGCGTATCGCATCAATCTCCGGCTGGGTGATGGGCTGCCTGTAGGCGATGATCGCGGCCGTTTCGAGAGCTGCGCGGGAGAGGCGAGCGCGTTCGGGCGTCAACAGGACTGAGATGAACTCGGCGTACTCCGGCCGGGTGCACATCTGATACCCGCCCGCGATTCGGACGATCTGCAGGCCCCGGTCTGCAAACTCCAGGCACAGCTCACGCATGGCGCGCTCCACGTCAAGCTCGTCCAGATTGAGCGATTTGGCGACGTGCTGCACCGAGAGCGGCCTCGGCGAAACGAACAGTATGCATTCCAATGCCAGTTTGAGTTTTCCGTCGGAGAGTGCTCGTTCGTGCTGATCCATGGTTTATGATTCTTCCGCTGCCCGAATCAATATGTCGCCGAGCGCCGTCCGCTGCTTTATGCGGATCTTGCCCAGCCTGAGCAATTCGAGCAGCGCCAGAAATGTCATCACGATCTCGAATCTCGTTCTGGGCCCTCCAATGAGGTCCAGAAAGCCTATGCCGTTTGCGGACGCCGACCGAATCTTGCGCCAGACCTCGCTCATCTTCATCCTGAGAGTTATTTTCTGCCGCTCGACGCTTGTTACCTCTTCCTCGCCTTCGCCGACTTCCTCAAGCATCTTCTGCAGGGCATGAAGAAGGTCCATCGCCTGCAGGCTGAGCGGGATGACCGGTGCATCGTAGTCCCCAAGATCGTTTGCCGCTCGCCAGAATACCTCGTGGCGGTCGTCCTCCAGTCTGTGGAACGATTCTGCTGCGCTCTTGAAGCGGTCATACTCCAGGAGTCGCTCGACCAGCTCCGCCCGCGGGTCGATTGCTTCTTCATCCTCCTCGGCGGGCGGGGAAGGCAGCAGCATCCGCGACTTTATCTCCAGCAGAGTGGCGGCCATCACGAAGAAGTCGCCTGCGATGTTCAGATCGAGCGATTCCATCAGCGACAGGTAGTGCAGATACTGGTCTGTCACCTCCGCGATCGGGATGTCGTAAATGTCGAGCTTGTGCTCGCGGATGAGGTGCAGCAGGAGGTCCAGGGGCCCCTCGAACACCGGGAGCTTGATCGTGTACCCAGATTGTGCGGCTAGTTCAATGGACATGTGCTTCGCTCTTTGTGCGAAACCTCAGCAATGTATTTTGCTTTCGGCGATGGCACCGGTAGCCCCTCACTCTGTGGGAGAGGGGTGGCCAAAGGCCGGGGTGAGGTTAACCTAACCCCCTGACCCCCTTCCCGAAACGGGAAGGGGGAACTTCTCTCTCACAAATGGAAAGGACGCTTAGGGTTGCCTCTCTTAGCTGTCGTCTAGCTTAACCGCCGCGCGCACCTGATCCATCGTCTCCGCGGCGGCAGCCCTGGCGCGCTCTGCCCCCTGCTTGAGAATGCGCTCTACCTCTTCAGGCTGGCGTTCGAGTTCACGCCTGCGAGCATGGATCGGCGCAAGTGCCTGGATGATTGCCTGAGCCAGGTCTCGCTTGTCCTGCACGCAGCCAAGCGCTCCTAATCTACATTCGCGCTCTACCCTGGCAGCTTCCTCCTTGTTGTAAATGAGGTGAAGCGCATATACCGGGCAGGCTTCCGGATGGCCGGGATCGGTCTTGTATATCTTCAACGGGTCGGTGTACATCGTCATGACCTTTGCTTCGATCGCATCGGGCGAATCGGAGATCAGGATTGTGTTGCTATACGACTTGCTCATCTTCCGCCCGTCAAGTCCGAGCACGACTGGACTTTCCGTGAGCAGTGGCTTGGGTTCGGGGAACACGTGCCCGTATAGGTGGTTGAATCTTCGGGCAATCTCGCGTGTCAGTTCGAGGTGGGGGAGCTGGTCTTGGCCGACTGGGACGGCGTCAGCCTTGTATATCAGGATATCCGCCGCCTGCAGAACAGGGTATCCGAGCAATCCGTATGAGGCGCCCTCGCCTGCCAGCTCGTCCCGCTTCTCTTTGTACGTTGGCACGCGCTCCAGCCAGGGAACAGGCGTCACCATAGAGAGCAGAAGATGCAGCTCGGCGTGCTCCTTGACGTCCGACTGTCTGAAGATCACGGCCTTTTCGGGATCCATTCCTGCGGCGATGAAATCCATGGCCACTTCCGGGGTGTACTTCGCTATCTCATCCGGCCGCTCGTAGAACGTTGTGAGCGCGTGCCAATCCGCGACGAAGACAAAGGTCTCGTAGTCATCCTGCAGCCTCACCCAGTTGCAGAGCGCGCCTTCCAGGTTGCCGAGGTGAAGCATCCCCGTTGGCTGCATGCCGCTGACGATCCGGCCCTTCTTCGCCATTGTACACCTCGTGACCCGAAGCCGCCGCACATTGCACTCGAAGTGGTTAAGTCGCCAGGCCGACGAGCAGACTCAAGAAGAATCGCACCGGCGGTCCGATGACAAGCCCGGCGATACCGGTGATAAGTACAACCAGCAGTACGATTAATCCATAGCGCCCCATTGTGAAATCGTAACGACGCGCCAGCTCCATCGGAAGCAAGCTTGATAGGACCTTCGATCCGTCCAAAGGCGGGATCGGTATCATATTGAAGAAGGCGAGCACCAGATTGAACATGATGCATACCACCACCAAGGGAATATACAGTGGCAGCCATGGAACGACCACGAACCTCAGCAGCAAAGCGAGGACAACCGCAGCTATCACGTTCGACAGCGGTCCCCAAAGCGAGACCTTCAGTGAGTCCCACCTTGGGCTTCTGAAGTAGTACGGGTTCACCGGGACAGGCTTGCCCCATGCCAGTCCGAACCCGCTCAGCATGGTCGCCACGAACATCAGTGTCCCAATAGGGTCAAGGTGATCTAGTGGGTTCAGTGAAATTCTGCCCATGCGCTTGGCCGTGTCATCGCCTGCTGCGAGCGCCGCGCGCGCGTGCGCGCACTCATGGACGGTTATGGCCATCAGGAAGGCCAGCACGTACATGGCCATGGTCTGAATGTCCGGCATGTTTGTAAACATACGCTTTCTCTCAGTGGGCGGATCCTCGCCTATCGGTTGAGCCGCGCCGGGATCACATCGTGCCGAACGAGGTCGTCCAGCGTTTCCCGCTCAACTATGACATCCGCCTCGCCGTCGGCGACCAGGACCGCCGCTGGACGCGGCAGCCTGTTGTAGTTGCTCGCCATCGAATAGTTATACGCCCCAGTGCAGTAAACCGCCAGTATATCACCGGGCGCGACTTCCGCAATTCTTGCGTCCTGGATGAGAGTGTCCGCCTCGCAGTGCTTTCCTGAGATTGTGACCACCTGCGAGGGTTCTCCGTCGGCCTTGTTCGCCACGAGTGCCTGATAGACCGCGTCGTAGAGCAGCGGCCGCGGGTTGTCGCTCAATCCGCCGTCAACGGCGACGTAGACCCGATACTCAGGCTCCTCGGTGATGGGCACCCGCTTGATCGGCCCCACCGTGTACAGCGTGGTGCCGGCCGTCCCGACGATAGATCTGCCCGGCTCCTGCACGAGCTTCGGCTGATGAGGCAGGGCGAACTCCTTAAGCGACTGGATGAATGCGCCGGTCACGTCGGCGGCGAACTGATCAATCGTAGGCGGCTGCTGGCCTTCGAAGTAGCGTATGCCGAGGCCCCCGCCGGTGTTGATTTCCTCGATTGCGAGTCCCGTCTCGTCCAGAACCTGCCTGGCGAATTCGACCATGATTTGCACTGCCGCGGTATGGGCCTGCGTGTCGAGGAGCTGCGAGCCTATGTGGCAGTGGATTCCGCGCAGGCTGATCCCAGGCAGCTCTAAGGCGCGCTTGACGGCGGACATGGCCGAGCCGTCCTTTACGTTCAACCCGAACTTCGTATCGGCCTGGCCAAGCCGGATCAGGCGATGCGTGTGCGGGTCTATTCCGGGCGTCAACCTGAGCAGGATATCGGCCTTCCTGCCCGTCTCGAGAGCCAGCGAGTTCAGAACCTCGAGCTCGTAGACGCTATCAACGACAATCCGGCCGACGCCCTTGTCCAGAGCCATCCGAATCTCGGCCTCGGACTTGTAATTCCCGTGAAAGTACAGGCGGTCCATCGGAAAGTCTGCTTTGAGCGCGGTATACACTTCACCCGCCGAAACTACATCGAGGCCGAGACCTTCCTGGTCCATTATGCGGCAGGTCGCCGCCGTGAGAAACGCCTTTCCCGCGAATGCGATGTCGGTTCTCGCGTACCTGGACCTGAAGCCGTTCAAGTAGTCCCGGCAGTTCTGCCGGATGAGCTTCTCGTCCATCACGTACAGGGGCGTGCCGAAACGCTCCGCCAGTTCGACGGCGTCACATCCGCCGATCTCGAGATGACCTTTTGAGTTCACAGTCTGGGTGCCAAAACGCATCATGGTGTCTGCTCCACGCACCGGCGCTCCCCGGTCAACATACAAAAACGAACCAGTCTGCGCCGATGCCCGCTGGTTCGCATTAATCTAACACAAAGTATGCTGGATGTCAAATCGCGCTTGCTGGGCCGGCGTTCTAATCGTCCACGGGTGCTTGTGCGGAGTTCCTGGCTAGAGAACCGTGAAGCGAATCCCTATTTCCGGGAACGAAGCAGTGGAACCCAGCCCAAAACCTGAATCGGAAAGGACAAGACTTTGTCGGTTGGCTGCTAGAACGCCATGTCCGGCTTCCAGACGGTCCAGACCTTGCCAACCAGGTCCGGGCTGGGCTTGAGAGTCGGCTTTCCGGGCTGCCAGCCGGACGGAGTGACTTCGCCTGTGGCCCGCACGTGCTGGAATGCCTTCACCTGCCGCAGCAGCTCGGCCACGTTTCTGCCGACCGGCGGCGTCAGAACCTCCATCGCTTGGATGATCCCATCCGGGTCTATGATGACACGGCCTCGAATATTGACCCCGGCCTCCTCATCGTATACGCCGTAGAGCGTCCCTACCTTTCCGCCTGGATCCGAAAGCATAGGGAAGGGCACGCCTCCCTCGACCATCTTGGAAAGCTCTGTCTCCTGCCAGACCTTATGGCAGAAGGCGCTGTCCACGCTTATCGAGAGCACCTCGACGCCGAGCTCGTTGAGTTCGGGAAATTTGACGGCAACTGCCGCCAGTTCGGTCGGTCAGACGAATGTGAAATCTCCCGGGTAGAAACAGAGCATCGCCCATTTGCCCTGGTAATCGGACAGCTTGATGTCCTTGAAACCGCCGTCTACGAAGGCTCTGGCTTCAAAGTCCGGAGCGGGCTTGCCTACCAATACTGCCATAATCGTCCCTCCTTCAGCGTTTTTTCCAAAGGCACCTTGCTTAGCGGGCGTAAGGGGTATACCCCGTTCTCGCGTTTGTCAAATCACGAAAATTTTTGCTTGACAAGGTGTTGCCGGTCTGGTATACTTCCGAAAATTGGACTGGACGCCTTTAAGTTGGTCCTGTGAGGCCGACAAGGGTGCGTGTGATTACAAAGGGTTACCGACGGCAATTCACGCCTCCTTGCTAACCTCAGCAGGGGGGCTTTTTTGTACGTGGAGGAAGGGAGGCTCGCAGGCATGGCTGAGCAAGACTCGCAGGTCATGGATGCGGATGAAATTCGCCGCGCCTTGACGCGCATCGCGCACGAGATAATCGAGAAGAACAAGGGCGCGGAGAATCTGGCGGTCGTCGGCATCAGGAGGAAGGGCGTGCCGCTTGCCGAACGACTCGCAAAGCTGATCGGCGACATCGAGGGAACCAGGATTCCGGTGGGCGCGCTGGACATTGCCCTGTACCGCGACGACATCCTCACCAGGCAGCCCGTGGTAGGCCAGACGGAGATTCCATTCGATGTCAACGGGCGCAGGATAGTCCTCGTGGACGAGGTCGTCTATACGGGGCGCACAGTCCGATGCGCGCTCGATGCTTTGATGGATATGGGACGACCCGCGGCCATTCAACTGGCCGTCCTCGTCGACCGGGGGCATCGAGAACTTCCCGTCCGGCCGGACTACGTGGGCAAGAACCTGCCGACCTCGCGCAGGGAAGCGGTTGATGTTCACCTCAAGGAGATCGAAGGCGAGGACAAGGTGTACATAGTGAAGCAGCGCGGACAGCGCAGTTAGTGGCTGGCGGCTGATAGGGGGCGAGCAGATGCGTTTGAAAAGGAAAGACATCCTCGGTCTGGAGGAGATCACGGCTGAGGAGATCGAGCTGATTCTGCAGACGGCTATCTCCTTCAAGGAGATACTCGGGCGCCAGATCAAGAAGGTGCCGACGCTCCGGGGGCGCTCGATAGTGACGCTATTCTACGAGCCGAGCACCCGGACGCGAACTTCGTTCGAAGTGGCGGCGAAGATCATGAGCGCGGATGTCTCGAGCATCGCGCCGTCTACCAGCAGCGTCGTGAAGGGAGAGTCGCTGAAGGATACAATCCTTACCCTTCGCTCCATGAAACCTGATGTTTTCATCATGCGGCATTCGGCGTCGGGGGCGCCGCATTTCGTCGCCGGCCTGATCCCCGAATCGGTGATAAACGCGGGCGACGGGATGCACGAGCATCCGACTCAGGGCCTGCTCGACATGATGACGATCTACGAAAAGAAAGAGCGGTTCAGCGGGCTGACGGTGGCAATCGTCGGGGACATCCTGCACAGCCGCGTGGCGCGGTCGAACATGTGGGGGCTGACGAAGCTGGGCGCGAAGGTGCGGCTCGTCGGCCCGAAGACATTGATTCCTCCTGAGGCGAATCGTCTCCCGGTCGAGGTGTACACGAACGTGGAGGAAGGCATCAAGGGCGCGGATGTCGTGAATGTTCTCCGCATCCAGCTCGAGCGCATGAAGACGGGCCTCTTCCCCAGCATCCGCGAGTACTCGAAGCTCTACGGAATCACCAGGGACCGGCTGAAATTGGCGAAGGAGGACGTGATCGTCATGCACCCCGGCCCGATGAACCGGGGCGTCGAGATCATGCCGGACGTCGCTGATTCCGACATCTCGATGGTCACTACACAGGTCACGAACGGCGTGGCGGTCAGGATGGCTCTGCTTTACCTGCTGATGGGAGGTGCAGAAGATGCCGTTGCTGCTTAAAGGTGGAAGGGTAGTTGACCCGTCCCAGAGCCTGGACAAGGTCGCAGACGTCCTCGTCGAGTCTGGCAGGATCGCGGAGATAGGTGATATCGACCCGAAGGCCGCCAATCTGAAGCCCGGGCAGGTCGAGGACATCAGCGGCAAACTGGTTCTGCCGGGCCTGATAGACATGCACGTCCACTTCCGGGAGCCTGGCTTCGAGTACAAGGAGGACATCACGACGGGCTCCAAGGCTGCCGCGGCAGGCGGATTTACCGCGGTTGCCACGATGCCGAACACCAACCCGGTGACGGATTCTCGGTCGGTCGTTGAGTTCATCCTGTGCCGGGCACAGGAGGTCAACCTTACCAAGATCCATCCGATTGGAGCCCTTACGAAGGAGCTGAAGGGCGAGGAGATGGCGGAGATAGGCGACATGATAGAGGGAGGCGCGGCAGCCTTCAGCGACGACGCGTTTCCTATCCAGAATTCCAGCCTCATGCGGCGGGTGATGGACTACTGCGCCATGTTCGGCGTGCCCGTGATCCTCCACTGTGAGGACAAGTCGCTCAGCGACGAGGGATTGATGAATGAGGGGCTGACGGCGACCATACTCGGCTTGAGAGGCATCCCTGCTGAGGCGGAGGAGATCGCTGTGGCCCGAAACATAATGCTGGCCCGATTGACGGGATGCCGCATGCACGTGGCGCACGTGAGCACAAGGGGCTCGGTGGAGTTTATACGCCGCGCGAAGGAAGCCGGGCTGCAGATCACCTGCGAGACGTGTCCGCAGTACTTCAGCCTGACCGAGGAAGCCGTCAAGGGATATGACACGAATGCTAAGATGAATCCGCCGCTGCGGACAGCGGATGATGTCGCGGCCGTCAAGGAAGGCCTGGCGGACGGCACGATAGACGTCATCGCGACCGATCATGCGCCTCATGCGATTGAGGAGAAGGAAACCGAGTTCGCGGCTGCGGCAAGCGGCATGGTCGGCCTGGAGACGGCTGTGGGCCTGGTGGTCACAGAGCTTGTGAAGCCGGGCATGCTCTCGCTGTCTGACGCATTCGAGAAGATGTCCTCGGCTCCGGCTCGAATCCTGGGCCTGGACAGTGGAACCTTGCAGGTCGGGAAGGCTGCCGATGTGACCGTCGTTGATCCGGCCGCGGAGTTTGTCGTGGATCCCTCGAGATTCCATTCGCGCTCGAAGAACACCCCGCTTGCCGGGAGGAAGCTGACCGGCGTGCCGGTGCTTGTCCTGGTCAATGGGCGAATAGTAGCGAGAGCCGGTGAGGTGGTCGCGTGAGGAAAGTCGGCGTTGCACTAATAGGTCTGGGCGGTTGGGGCGGCTCTTGGAGCCTCCCGGCGATTGCCAACTCGCGAAACCTGGAGCTGGTCACCTGGTTTGATGCCGACCAGCAGGTGATTGAGCGCTACCGGGGTCAGATACAGGTCCCGCCGGCAGGCTCGTTCCAGGAAGTGCTGGAGAATCCCGCGGTGGAAGGGGTGATACTCGTCGTTCCGAACCACGTCCATGCGCAACTTGCGATTGAGGCGGCTGGCTGGGGCAAGCACGTCTGGGTCGAGAAGCCGATTGCGAATACACTTGCCGAGGCGGATACGATGATCCAGGCGTGCGAGGATGCAGGTGTCGTTCTCCAGGTCGGGCACAGTCTTCGCCGCAGCCCGGTAATACGCCTTGCGAAGAAGATGATCGAGGACGGCAAGATCGGCGATCTCGTGATGCTTGAGGGGCACCAGTCGCACAGAGGCGGTTGGACGCTGACTCCCGAGATGTGGCGCTGGTACAACGACAAATGCCCAGGCGGGCCGTTGAACGTGCTCGGCACCCATCAGATTGACGCCATGCACTACATAGCCGGGCCGAGCGCCGAGGTCACCAGCATTATGACCAAGAAGTTCCGCGAGTACGAGCCGGACGAGATCACAGCGGTCATCATCCGGTTCAAGAGCGATGTATTGGGCTGTGTCAGTTCGACTTACGTGTCGCCCAACAAGGTGTTCATGTCAATCTACGGCACGACCGGCTGGCTCGAGGTTGATTTCGTGCGCGGCCGGTTAACGCATTTCGATATTGACAGCAAGCCGGAAGACGTACCGGTAGGATCGCTCGATGCGCTGGCGGATGAGTTTCGCGAGTTCGGCGAGTGCGTTCTCACCGGCAGGCGTCCCGAGACCGGCGGCGCTGAAGGGCGTGCGGCAGTCGCCGTGCTGGAGGGGGCTATTCAGTCCGCGCGTACTGGGAAGGCTGTGCAGGTTTAGAAGGGTTCAGGTAGTGGCCGACCTTCCGTGGCGGCCATCTCATCATCGAAGGCGAGGCGACCAATGAAGGCGCAACAGACAGCGATGTCGGTTCGGACAGTGTAGTTGTGAGTCAATCTATGAACTTGGGAGGTAGGGTAGTACATGCCACGACGAAACGACATTCGCAAGGTTCTCATTATCGGATCTGGTCCGATCGTAATCGGCCAGGCATGTGAGTTCGACTATTCGGGCACTCAGGCATGCAAGGCGCTGCGCGAGGCCGGATATGAGATCGTGCTGGTCAATTCCAACCCTGCCACGATCATGACCGATCCGGGGATGGCCGACAGCACTTATGTGGAGCCTCTAACTGTCGAGAGCCTGGAGCAGATCATCGCGAAGGAACGGCCGGATGCCGTGCTGCCGAATCTGGGCGGCCAGACCGGACTGAACCTCACCGCAGAGCTGTATCGAAAGGGCATACTGGATAAGTATGGAGTGCGGGTCATCGGCGTGCAAGCCGACGCCATCGAGCGGGGCGAGGACCGTATCGCGTTCAAGGAGACGATGAGCGAGCTGGGGATAGACATGCCTCGCAGCGAGCCGGCATTCAGCGTTGAAGAGGCCGAGAAGACCGCGAAGAAGCTCGGCTACCCGGTGGTCATTCGCCCTGCGTATACGCTGGGCGGCACTGGCGGCGGCGTTGCCTGGAACGTCGAGGAGCTGCGCACGATAGCCGCTCGCGGGATTGCTGCAAGCCTCGTGGGCCAGGTGCTCATTGAGGAGTCGGTGCTCGGCTGGGAGGAGCTCGAGCTGGAAGTCGTGCGCGACGCGAAGAATCAGAAGATCACGGTCTGCTTCATTGAAAACGTTGACCCGATGGGCGTTCATACCGGGGACAGCTACTGCGTCGCTCCCATGCTCACAGTTTCCAAGGGGCTTCAGGAGCGCCTGCAGGAGATGTCATACCGGATCGTGGAGTCCATAGGCGTGATCGGAGGAACGAACGTCCAGTTCGCGCATGACCCGAAGACCGGCCGGGTTGTCGTGATCGAGATCAACCCGCGCACGTCTCGCTCGTCCGCGCTGGCTTCGAAGGCCACCGGATTCCCGATCGCTTTAATATCCAGCAAGCTGGCGGCCGGGATTACACTGGACGAAATCCCGTATTGGCGGGAAGGCAGCCTGGAGAAGTATACGCCATCCGGCGAGTATGTCGTCGTCAAGTTCGCTCGCTGGGCCTTCGAGAAGTTTCCCGGTGCGCAGGACAGGATCGGCACGCAGATGAAGGCCGTCGGCGAGGTCATGAGCATCGGTAAGACGTACAAGGAAGCCCTTCAGAAAGCCATCCGCTCCCTGGAGATCAAGCGCTACGGCCTCGGATTCGCAAAGAATTACAACAGCCTACCCTTGGAGGAGCTGCGGAAACTGCTCGCGGAGCCGTCCTCGGAGCGGCAGTTCGTCATGTACGAGGCTCTCCGCAAGGGGATGACGGTTGAGGAGCTGTACGACCTGACGTATATCGGGAGATGGTTCATCGAGCAGATGAAGGAGCTTGTCGAGCTGGAAGAGGAGATACTGAAGCACAAAGGCGGCCACCTGCCTGATGACCTGCTCGTGCGCGCCAAGAAGGACGGCTTTTCGGACAAGTACCTGGGGCAGATTCTTGGCATACCGGAATTGCAAATGCGAGCGCGGCGCCTGGAGCTTGGATTGAAGCAAGCATGGGAAGCCGTTCCCGTGAGCGGGGCGGACGCCGCATACTATTTCTCCACGTATAACGCGCCGGACACCGTACCTGTCTCCCCGAATAAGAAGGTAATGATCATCGGCGGCGGCCCGAATCGGATCGGCCAGGGAATCGAGTTCGACTACACCTGCGTTCATGCGGCCTTCTCCCTGCGGGACCTGGGCTATGAGTCCATCATGGTTAATTGCAATCCGGAGACCGTCTCCACGGACTACGATACGTCTGACAAACTCTATTTCGAGCCTATCACTGTCGAGGATGTGCTCAGCATCTACGAGAAGGAGCAGCCCGAAGGCGTGATTGTCCAGTTCGGCGGCCAGACTCCGCTGAACATCGCGTCGGAGCTGGACGCGGCCGGCGTGAGAATCCTCGGAACGTCGCCGGAGAGCATAGACCTCGCCGAGGACCGCGAGCGCTTCGCCCAGATGATGAAGAAAGTCGGCGTACCGCAGCCCGATCACGGGATGGCTAGCTCCTTGGAGGAGGCCTTGGAGGTCGCCGTGCGAGTCGGCTATCCGCTGATGGTGCGCCCGTCGTACGTGCTCGGCGGCCGAGGCATGGAAGTGGTCTACGATGAGGAAATGTTGACCAGGTACGGGAGGGCCGCGGTGGAGGTCTCTCCCGAACGGCCCATCCTGATAGACAAGTTCCTGGAGAATGCCATCGAGGCTGAGGCTGATGCCATCTCCGACGGCGAGGAGGCTTTCGTTCCCTCGATAATGGAGCACATCGAGTTGGCGGGCATCCATTCGGGCGACAGCGCCTGCGCCATTCCGCCAATCACTATCCCGCAGAAGCATCTCGACACCATGGTCGAGTACACGAGTCGAATCGCGGTCGAGTTGGATGTTGTTGGGTTGATGAACATCCAATACGCCATTGCAGATGATAAGGTGTACGTGCTGGAGGCCAATCCCCGCGCCTCGCGGACCGTGCCGCTGGTGTCGAAAGTCACGGGCGTTTCTATGGCGCGCATCGCTACTCAGGTCATGCTCGGCGCGAAGCTGCGCGATCTCGATCTCTATCCGCGCGAGTACGCGCACTATGGCGTGAAGGAAGCGGTCTTCCCGTTCAACATGTTCCCGGAGGTGGATCCGCTGCTTGGCCCGGAGATGCGCTCGACGGGAGAGGTGCTCGGCATGGCGGATTCCTTCGGGCTCGCCTTCTACAAGGCGCAGGCGGCTGTCGGGCTCACTCTGCCGACTCACGGAGCGGTGCTCGTGACCGTGGCAAACCGCGACAAGGAGAATGTCCTGCACACGGTTAAGAAGCTGGCCGAGATGGGCTTCAAGATCATCGCCACGGCGGGCACTGCGGCGCTGCTGGCGGAGCACGGCATCCATGCTACGCCCATCAAGAAGCTTCACGAGGGACGGCCGAATATCGTGGACGCTCTGCACAATGGCGAGATTCAATTGCTCATCAATACGCCGGCGGGCAAGGAGAGCTTCTACGACGACAGTTACATTCGGAAGGCGGCGATCAAGTATAGGGTTCCGTACGTGACGACGGCCGCCGCCGCTGGTGCTGCCGCGGAAGGCATCAAAGCCGCGCGGGAGCAGTCCAGCATCGTCAAGTCACTCCAGGAATACCACCGGGACATTAAGATAGTCAAGGGTAAGTAGAGAAAGGGAGAATGGGGGAATGGGCGAATGTAGGGGCGGGGTGACCCCGCCCCTACAGTTGAACCTCCATCCGAAGAGAGGGCCAGGGTTTTGAGCGTTTCGGAGCCGGCAAGTCGTCCGCCCCGGCGGATGAAGCTGCCCATAATCGAGCACCTAGAGGTTGCTGCTCACGCGCGGGAGCTGGTGTTGTATGCGCCTGAACTGGCGCAGAGCAGCTCCCCTGGGCAATTCGTGCACGTGCTCTGCGGGAGCCCCGCGGCGCTCGATCCGCTCCTTCGCCGGCCATTCAGCATCCACGATGCCGATCCCACCTCAGGCCGTGTTTCTCTGCTCTACGAGATTCGCGGACGCGGGACAGGGGTACTGGCCGGGAGGCTTCCTGGCGAGACGCTGGATGTCCTCGGCCCACTTGGGCAGGGCTTCACGCTGCCGGAATCGGAATCACAACCGCTGATTCTCACTGCCGGTGGAATCGCCGTGGCTCCTATCTATTTCCTGGGGCGCAGGATTGCTGACACTATTGGATGCAGGCGGACCACGTTCGTTATCGGCGCGCGAACCCAGTCCCTGCTGGTTTGCCTTGACAAGTTCTCCCAGCTCGGGCAGGACGTCCGGCTGGCGACCGATGACGGGAGCGCGGGTTACCACGGCCTCGCGAGCGGCCTCCTTGAGCAGTGCGTTGAGGAAATGGGCGCAGCTAAGCCGCTTGTCTACGCTTGCGGGCCGATGCCGATGCTCAAAGCAGTGGCCGAGATCGCGAAGGCCCACGGTTTGAAATGCCAGGTCTCGACCGAGGCGAAGATGGCGTGCGGCATCGGCGCGTGCATGAGCTGCGTCATCGAGGTGCGTTTCGGGGATTCCTCCCGATACGTGCGGTGCTGCAAGGAAGGCCCGGCATTCGATGCGGACGAGGTGATCTGGTGACGAGCAGGCTAGCCGTCGAAATCGCAGGTATCCAGATGAAGAACCCGGTCATGGTTGCTTCCGGGACGTTCGGCTTCGGCAGGGAGTACAGCGACCTGATTGACCTGCATATGCTCGGCGCAATCGTGACCAAGGGCACGTCGCTCGAGCCTTGGGTGGGCAATCCGCCGGACCGGGTTGCCGAGACGCCGGCGGGCATGCTCAATGCGATCGGCCTCCAGAACGACGGTGTGGACCGCCTGATTAGCGAGAAGATTCCGTGGCTCCGCCGGTTCGATGTGCCGGTGATTGTGAACATCGTCGGGAAGACGGTTGACGAATATGCGGAAGTCGCCCGGCGGCTGGAGGGCGTTGAGGGTGTTGCCGGGGTCGAGGTCAATATCTCTTGTCCGAATGTGAAGGAGGCGGGCATAGCCTTCGGGACCGATCCGGCGATGGCGGCGAAGGTAGTCGGCGCAGTGAGGAAGGCTACGCGGCTGCCGGTGATTCCGAAGCTGTCGCCGAACGTGACCGACATCGCTCAAATGGCGCGGGTCTGCGTGGATGCTGGCGCGGACGCGATTTCCCTTATCAATACTCTGCTTGGTATGGCAATTGACGCTGAGACCAGAGTCTTCAAGCTCGCGAACATAACCGGCGGTTTATCCGGCCCGGCGATAAAGCCGGTTGCGCTCCGGATGGTTTGGGAGGTCGCGCAGGCTGTGGATGTTCCAGTGATCGGCATCGGTGGGATAATGACCGCCGAGGACGCGATCGAGTTCTTTCTTGCAGGCGCCGATGCGATCCAGGTGGGTACGGCGAACTTCGTGAATCCTACTGCGGCATTGGATATCATCGGTGGTCTTGACGCTTACCTGGACAGGCATGGCTTCGGGCACATCAGCGAGATCGTTGGGGCGGCGAGAAGTCCGGTGGGCAAGGGCAAAGGAGATTGATATGGCCGCAAAGGACAAGATTATCCTCGCGCTCGATGTCGGCGGCGAGCGAGAAGCAGTTGATCTTGTGAAGGAATTAGGGGACTGCGTTGGGGCATTCAAGGTTGGCCTGGAACTGTTCAATTCCACGACGCCGAGAATCTTCGAATCCCTGAGACGCGCTGGAGCGGACAGGATCTTCTACGACTGCAAGTTCCACGATATACCGAACACCGTCGCTCGCGCTGTCAGGGCGGCCGTGCGTATGGGAGTCTGGATGCTCAACGTCCACGCTTCCGGCGGGTCAGCCATGATGCGCGCCGCCGCTGATGCGGCGGACGATGAGGCACATCGGCTCGGCGTTGAAGTCCCTTTGATCCTGGGGGTCAGCGTGCTGACGAGCATCAGCCAAGAGATGCTGCACGACGAGTTGTCGGTTCCTGTTCTGGTGGAGAACCAGGTTACTCATCTCGCGCAGCTATCCCAGAACTCCGGGCTGGACGGCGTTGTCGCCTCTCCACATGAAATCCTTCCTGTGAAGGCCGCATGTGGGCCTCAGTTCCTTGTTGTTACTCCTGGTGTCCGCCCGACATGGGCCGCTGCCAACGACCAGAAGCGCGTTATGACCCCATCGCAGGCCGTCCGCGACGGAGCTGATTACATCGTTGTCGGGCGTGCGATCACCGCGGCCGATGACCGGCGTGCGGCTGCAGAAAGGGTAGTAGCGGAGCTGGAACAACCACTTTGATGACGAAGCGGTGAACAAAGCGCGGGTTTGTCCGTCTAACTGGGCTGAGGGCGTGAGGTCTCGCAGCTCAGCGTTTGTGGGTTCGGGGAATGCGGGATCCACGCCCTTTCTCGCGTCCGTGAGTTCTCCCTCAGACTTGGGAAATGGCGGTGTGGTTCTGGTACGGAGCTCTTGGGCAAACTTTCGCAGTCTCCCGATAAATGAGGATGGGGTGGGTAGGGGGCACTGCTACCCACCCCGGTGTACCTTACCTCCGGCAGGACTTCACCGGAAGTACTAGCCCGATCTGAGACTGGCGGTTCACGTTAGGGACAGAAGGGGCGGTCGTCTCAGACCGGTTTGCAGGTAACTTGACGGAACCTCCTTTCTGGTTCAAACCTCTCAATCACCTAATGGCGAAGCTCGTCTGCTTCGCCCGCGAATCTCACGTTCTCCTAGTCAATGGGTCGGATTTGTGTGACCTTATCCAGCCGGACTTCCTCGGTATCGCCGATCAAGTACGCGCCATAGAGGGGTACGAACTGGAGGTTTTCGACCTGCAGTACCTTGCTGTGTTCCCGACCCAGCCTGTCAGTCCAGCTAATCCAGCAGCTTCTGCCTACATATGCCTTGGCTTCTGGTATTGTCATCTCTGCTCCCCCTCGTCTAGCCCGCTCTCTTGTTGCCTGCCGAAAAAAAGGCCAGGCTGCCAAAGTAAACTCCGTCATGCGTCCGCTTTGGTGGACGCCGCTCTCGACGCCATGCAGGCGCAAGAGACGTGACTTTGCTTCGGCAGCCTGGCTGTCGTGCCAGTATTCGGCTTTCCGCGACCGGCTCCTCGGTCACATGATTTTCGAGGCTTTGCCCGGCCTGCTTCCGCTTCCTACTGGGTTAGATCCATGGCTTTGCGTCGCCCGATTTCTCGGGTTTTGCCTTTCTCGGTTTTGTGCTATTCAGTTTTTCTACACTGGGATTATGCCATGCCAGCAGCAACTGTGTGCTGTTAGGATTGCGTGTTTTCGCTGCTCCCACACATGTTTTAATGCTGCGTCTTTGTGGGGAAAAGACGAGCGAGATCGCTGCGGGCAAGTTCGGCGCAGCCGCGTTGCAAAGGAGGGAGACGTATGGAGGAAGAGAGAAGAGAAGCGGAGGAGGGTGAGGTGCGCGAGGAGACTGTAGAGGAAGCAGGCCGAAAGGGTGGGGCCGCCGCCGTCGCCGCTGGGATTCCCTATCCGCAGGAACGTGCGGCAGTGGCCTTCTGGACTAGGGACCTAGTCCGCTGGGGTCCGATCTGGGCTGGATTGCTCCTGGCGCTCGCCATCCAAGTCGTGCTGGGGACCATCGGCCTAGCTGTAGCGTTCGGTGCCTACGATCCGTCTGCACCCAATTTCGCCGAGCGAGTGACAAGCATGCTGAGCATCTGGACGGTTATCAGCGCTTTGATTGCGCTCTTCATAGGTGGATTTGCCGCCGGACGGATGGCTGCAGTTCTGGGATTGAGGAACGGCCTCGTGCAAGGTTCCATGGTCTGGGCGCTCGCACTGGTGGGAGGCATGGTGCTCAGCACCGTCGGGGTCGTAGGATTGCTCGGCCTCGCAATGGATGTCCGTGGGCTGATCCCCGGGGCGGGCGTTACCGGCGAGGGAGCCCGTGCGCTCGCTGCGACGACCGCAAGGGGAGCGTGGATGTTCGTTATTGGAGCGATCGTGGCATGGGCCGCTGCTGCTGGTGGCGGGATGCTTGGGACGGCTGCCCACGTCGAAGAGATCGAAGAAGCGAAGTAGAGAACGAACATGGAGATGCGAAAGGCCGCCGGTGGTTCTCAGTCGGCGGCCTTTTCCTTCGTCTGCTGGAGGCTCACAAGAACCTTGTACTTGGTTCGAGCGGCCTCAAGAGCCGCGGCAATCTCGGAGAGCGGATAAACCTGGGATACTAAGGCATCAAAGTTTAGCCGGTGCCGCATCATCAACCTGATTGCCTTCCCGAACGGCCCGCAGCGAGAACATTGGATGCGTATCTCCTTCACTACTGCACGCGTTAGGGGAAACTCCGGTGTTCCCCGGCCCGGTGTGCTCTTCAGGCACACTGTACCTCGGGGCCTTACGAGGTCGAGGGCTGCGTTCAGCCCATCCGGTGCGCCCGTCGCTTCGACTACGACATCGGCTCCCAGGCCGTTCGTCAGCGCCAAAACCTCCTGCCGGGCGTCTGCCTCGCTGGCGTCCAGAAGTATGTGCGCCCCGAACTTCTTCGCTAACTGCAGCTTGTAAGGCGAGCGGCATACAGCGATGACTCTCGCACCCTTCAGGGCCGCGACCTTGCACACCAATACACCGAGCCGTCCTGCTCCGAGAACTACTACGACCTCGCCAGCGGAGATTGGGTTCAGTTCGAAAGTCTGTATAGCAGCGGCCAGGGGCTCCACGAACGGGCCGTAGTGAAAAGGCATTTCCTCCGGGAGAGCGTGGAGATTGCCTGCAGGAACTCGGACCATCTCGGCGAATGTGCCATCGCAGCCGTCTATGCCCAGTACTGTGCGCTTCTGGCAGTGATTCGGAATCCCCGCGTGACACGCCGCACACGGGTCGGCTCTCTTCCACGATAGGCAGGTGTTATTGATCTCCGCGGTTACCCTAGCGCCGATCCAGCCGGAATGTTCTGAGTCACCAACGTCCAGCACCTCGCCCGCGAACTCATGGCCCGGAACCATAGGCAAAGAGGCGGGGTACGAGCCGCTGTAGAGCGCGAGATCGGTTCCGCAAATGCCGGCATGCCGGACGCGAACGAGTGCCTCACCGGGCGAGAGAGCATCAACGCGTCGTTCCTCAAGCTGAATCTTCCCCGGAGACACTAGGACTGCGGCTTTGTAGGTGAAGGGCTTCATCGGTTAGGTTTGCTGTCATCTGCAAGAACGTGTTACAAGTTCCAGGTTGCAGGTTTCGGGTTCCAGGTTACACGTTTGTCGCGGGCGCAGGTACGATCTGCAACTTGGAACTTGAGACTTGAAACCCGAGGCCTGGCCTAGCTATGTGCTAATTCCCATCCACGGCGGGCCCACTCGCGTGCGCGCTCCCAGTCCTCTGGTTCGCCTTGCTGCTCGCCGGGTTCCGGTGCGCCGCTCATGTAGTCCTGGTAAAGCTCGCTCTCGATATCCGGCCATTCGTGCATCGGGTGCTTGCGGGCGGCGATGAAGCCGTACCGGTAATACTCGACAGCCTCCTCAGGGTTGAGCGGGTGTTCTTCCTCGATCTGCTCTTCCACTCTCCCTACGGCCGCCTGCCAATCCTCATCCCAGGACGGGTCCCACCGATCCTCGCGCATTGGCATGGAATCCACTCCTTCGCCCGACCCGGCAATCCGATCCGGCATCGAAGCAGACATTCCCGCGAACAGCGCTGCCTAAACTCGAACTGCTTTGGTCAGAAGGTACACCGGGCTAGAAGTCGAACCGATCTATGTTCTCCTTCGTTATTGTGGCGCCTGGCATGATGATGACGCCGTCCTTGCTCACCTTGAGCTTTCCGATCCCTGGAACTTCCATCCCATCCACGGGCTTCTTGCCGTCGAGATAGTCGTTGACAAGCTTCGTGGTGACATATGTCAGCTTGGCGGGGTCCCACAGCGTGAGGCCGTTGACGATCCCCTTCTTGATATAGTCACGGTTTTCGCTTGGCAGGGAGAGCCCCCAGATTACGACCTTGTCTTCCTTGCCGGTCTGTATAAGGGCCATGGCCGCACCTGGGACGCCGGGCGCGTTCACGCAGGCAAAGGCAGCCAGGTCGGGGTGCGCCTGCAGAAGCGTAATAGCTCCCTGTGTCGCTTTATGCCGGTCGTCGTCGTTGTAGATGTACGGCTTCACCAGCTGTATCCCCGGGTACTTCTTCGCGCCCTTTTCGACGCCGTCCACGTGCAGCTTGAGGTTCAGCGCGTTCGGGCTGCCGGTCATCACCGCGACCTTGCCCTTGCCGCCGATGTCCTTAGCGACGCGATCAATCACCTCTACGCCTATGCCGACGTCATCTGCAGCCGCTACATAGAAGATTCGGTCGCTCTCCGGCGCGTCCGAGTCCCAGGTGAAAACCTTGATGCCCTTACTTATCCCCCTCTTGATGACGGGCTTGACGGCCTGGTCGTCGTTCGGGGAAATGATGATGGCATCCACACCGCGCGATATCTGATCTTCGATAATGGCTATCTGCTGGGCGGTGTCGCCGCCGGTTGGAGGCCCGAGGAAGACTGCGTCAATCCCCAGCTCCTTGGCGGCTTGTTTCATGCCTCGCTCGCATGCGTTCGTATACGGGATGCCCACGAGCTTCATGACAAAGGCGATTTGTCGCTGGGCTTTCTTTGGGTGCTCGGTCCTAATTCGTGTGGTCTCGGGCCTCTCGGCGCGGCGTGTGCATCCGCCCAGCCCGAGGACCGATGCCGACAGCACAACAAGTGCCAGCGTTATGAGATAGCTTCTAATAACTCTCAAAGTTCAGATCCTCCCTTACGCAGCGGCGCCGGGCGGTCAATCTCCGCCTCCTGACGCCTTACTGACTGAATAGCGCAATTCTCGCTTGGAGCGAAGTGCGTTCCTCAAGTTGTCCGCCAGTACCGCGAGTATCAGCATGACTCCCAGGAACAGAACCTGCCATGTATTAGGTACGCCGATCAGGTTCAGTCCGTTCCTGAGGATGCCCATGACGGCCACGCCGATTATTGTTCCGACAATGCTACCTTCGCCGCCTTTCAGGCTGCTTCCTCCCATCACTACGGCGGTAATGGCCTCGAATTCAAACCCGGTGCCGGCATCCGGAATCGAGGAAGCCAGTCGCGCGGCCATCATGACGCCGCCCAGCCCGCCAAGAAGTCCTGTGAACGAGTACGCAAACATCTTCACCCGGAAAACGTTGATCCCCGATAGACGCGCGGCCTCCTCGCTCGAGCCGACAGCATAGATTCCCCTTCCGAAGGCGGTTCCGCGGAGCAAGATGATTCCGAAGACGACAAGCAGGAACGCAGCGGCCACCGCCAGCGGGACATATCCCAGGCCCGGGATCGGGCCGATCGCTGTCTGGCCGAGCGCAACGAACGAGTCGGGAAAGCCGGAGAGGGAGCGCGCTTCGCTGAGGACGAAGGCGAGGCCGCGTGCTGCGCTCAACATGGCCAGCGTAGTGACGATGGGCTGTACCTTCAGCTTTGTGATCACCAGGCCGTTGATCGCGCCGCAGGTCAGACCTGCCAGCAGGCCGGCCGCGCATGCCAGCCAGATGTTCAAGCCCATTCGTCCAGCGACCACGCCGACCAGAATGGATGAGAGGCCGACTACCGAGCCGACGGATATGTCAATTCCACCGGTGATTATCACCATTGTGAGGCCGACCGAGACCACCGTCAGCTCCGAGTACTGCCGGGCCACATTGAAGAGGTTGTCCGGCGCGGCGAAGCGATCGCTCTGTGCCGCGAATATGGCGAACACAATGATGAATAGGGCGAAAACCGCCGATTCTTTAGATCTTAGAATAGCTTTCATCGCCTCTGAAGAACCTGATCTTGTCAACCAGAACCGCTATCAGTATGATCGCGCCGGTGATTACCTTATGCCAGTAGATCGGCGCCCCCAGCAGTATCAGGGAGCTGTAGAGCACCGCCATGATTGCCGCCCCAATGACAGTCCCGAGGACCGAGCCCTGGCCGCCGTTAATGCTCGTGCCGCCTATGACCACCGCTGCAATGACATGCAGCTCGTAACCTGTCGCCATGTTCGACTGCGCAGAGGCCATTGACGAGGCCATGATAAGTCCTGCGATGGATGCCAGGAGGCCGTTGACGGCATACACGACGAGTTTGATCCTGTCCACGTTGAGGCCCGACAGCCTCACCGCTTCCTCGTTTCCGCCGGCGGCGTAGACGTAGCGGCCTATCTTCGTTCGGATCAGGAAGATGCTGCTCGTTGTCGCCACAACCGCGAGCAGTATGACGGGAGTGTATCCTGTGCCCACGAAGTAGAAGCCCACGGGCAGGGGCCCTATCCACTTGGCGTGTGTGTAGAGGGTGACGCCGGCGCGCAGTATGCCCATCGAGCCCAGCGTGGCGATTATCGGCGGAATCCTGAAGCGAGTGATGAGCAGGGCGTTCCCAGCCCCACAAGCCATTCCGACACCGAGCGCAGCGGCTACCGCAAGCCAGATACTCGCTCCACCTACGATCATGGCGGCCATGACAGCGGCGGAGAATGCCAGGACCGAGGCCACGGACAGGTCAATCCCCGCCGTCAGCATCACCATCGTCATGCCGACGGCCATTATGCCAACGATTGCAGTCTCTCGCGCGATCGTTAGTAGGTTGATCGCGGTGCCGAAGTTCGGCTCGTGGCGCCACAAGGCCGACACAGCCAGGAGGAGGAAGACGAGCGCGGGCAGCTCACGCAACTGCGTCAGAACGTTTACTCTTTGCATCGGTTTCATACCTGTCGAAGCCGCAGGGCTGTCGGGCATGGCGCAGGCGACTCGCGACACGGCCGGTTGGTCGCGTTAAAGGCTGTCCGGTGGATCGAATTAGCGGTATCACAGTCCCGCACCGTCAGTATATCAGAGGCGCGTGTGGGGGTCAAACAAGGCGGCTCCAGATTCTCGAATGCAGGTGGGCAGCGGGCTCATTCCGGGTAAGAACATTATGCTCTAAGCGCTCGCGAACAGCACTGTGTGGACGCTGCAGATAGTGACTCCGCGTAGGCAATCAACTTTTCCCTTGCAAGGCGGACCGTAAAGTGATATAATCTCAACCGGTGCCGCGCCAACGCGGTCGGATGTAGATTGTGTGTTGCGCTCTGTTCTTGTCTTCTGCATTGTGGTCTGAAAGGAGCACCATCAATGAGGATGACCAGGGACACCTACGCCAGAGAGGTCTGGAAAGTGGTGGAGGCAATGCGCCAGGGCGACAATCAGATCACATGTCCTCGCGAGAACTGCGAGAAGGAATTGAGGATCCTGGTGACAAGCGTGCGCACAGGCACCGCCATGATATGTCCGGAGCACGGCGTTATCTTCCGCGAGTAGTTAATGCAGAAGGGAGGCCGGTTGACCTCCCTGATCTGTGTAGCAAGCCGTCAGTCCTCGAATCAGCGTCCCGCAGCCTCACGCAGCCTGCGCCCCGGCCTGAAAACACACACGGTGCTGGCGGATATCCTGATCTGCTGCCCTGTTCTGGGGTTCCTCCCCATTCTCTCGGCACGCTTTCTTACGTCGAATGTCCCGAAGCCCACTAATGCTACCGGCTGCTTCCTGCCAATGGTATCTGCGATTATGCCCAGGGCAGCCTCCATCGTTCGGACGACATCCTTTTTCTTCATACCCGTCCGTTCCGCGACCGCGTTTATCAATTGAGGCTTTGTCATTCCTGTCACCCCCTTCGGATTGCTGAAATGCACCTTTGGCCTCCACGCCAGCGTTCGATACGTTGATCCCTTGGCTACTCACGGCTCGTACCCTTTGCTCCAATGGGACGTCCAGTTATTCGCCTAGGAGAAGTACCCGCTGGTTGTGGGTTTGCCTTGGTTCACGGTAGCTTGTACCCAAATTTCACGCAAAAATACCCGATTCTGCCGCTTTTTTTCTGCAACTCTTGGGAATTTCAGCGGCCGTGCGCATGCCACGCAAGCGGCGGCCTGGTATCCCATAAGCCGCAGCTTTGCGGAATGTCGGGAAGCGCCCCTCGGCTAGCAGGGAAAACTCTGGGAATGGCAAAAGTCTAAGTGAGAGCCATGGTTGATTTTTCCTTCTACACCGCCAGCAGGATCGTGTTCGGTCCCGGGCGCTTGCGCGAGATCGGGAAACATGCGGCTGCCCTCGGCTCGCGGGCGCTGGTAGTCACGGGTAGGAGCTTTCTGCGGCAAACCGGGCGCCTTGCTGAGATCGAGCAGTGCCTCAAGCATGAGTCTGTGGGAGTGGTCGTGTTCGAGCAGGCGCCGGCGGAGCCGACGCTCCACATTGTCGAAGCAGGTGTCGCCGAGTTCCGCGCACGCGGGTGTAATGTCGTTGTGGCGGTTGGCGGAGGCAGTGCGATTGACGTCGGAAAAGCTGTCGCCGCTCTGGCGACGGCCCCTGGCAGTGTACGGGAATATTTCCGGGGACGCCGGTTGGAGCGGAGAGGTTTCCCGTTTGTGGCGGCGCCTACCACGGCCGGAAGCGGCGCGGAAGTTACGCCGAACGCTGTACTGATAGACGAAGTGCACGGTGTGAAGGCGAGCATTAGAAGCCCGCACATGCTTGCGGATGTGGTCATCGTGGATCCGGAGCTGACACTCACTCTGCCGCCTGAGGTCACCGCCCAGTCCGGTATGGATGCGTTCTCCCAGGCGATGGAGGCCTTTGTGTCGCGCGGGTCTACTCCCTTGACCGACGCTCTGGCGGAAGACGCGGTGGTGCGTCTTATCTCGAACCTGCTCCCGGCGTATAGGGATGGTGGGAACTTGAATCTCAGAACAGAGGTGGCGCTCGGGAGCCTGATGGGGGGAATGGCCTTCGCGAACGCACGCCTTGGGCTGGTGCACGGGATGGCTCACCCGCTGGGCGTAATCACCGGCCTGCCGCACGGGCTGGTGTGCGCTCTTCTGCTGCCGCACGTCATTCGATTCAATATGCCTGTTTCAGGGGCGAAATACGCGCGGCTTGCGAGGTCGGCAGGGATCTGCGACTCTTGCATGCCTGATGATGAGGCGGGAGCGGCCCTGGTTGGTGCCACTGAGCGCTTGAATGCGGAGATGGGCATAGAGGAGCGTCGGTCCGAGCTTCGGGTCGGCCGCGAGACTTGGCCGGCTGTCGTCGAGCAAAGTCTTGCATCCGGCTCGACCAAGAGCAATCCGCGTTCGGCTGCCGCAGGAGATGTGGAGAACATCCTAGCTCTGCTGTGATTGTGGGCTTTTGCCTTGACCCGGGTTCCTGCCCGTGTTACAATTGACGCGTCTCAGCCGAGGATGCGCCGCTTGGCGCAGGAGATACCCTTATGAACCCTGAGCTTCTCACCTGCCGACGATTGACCGCCGGTCTACTGTATCCGCCGCTGTCGCTCCAAACGGTGGATCTGAACCGCTTGTATGCGCTGATCACCGAACGCTATCCGTATCAGACGCTGCAGCATCTGCCCGACGGCGTTCGCATGGCGAACCCGAATAACGACTGCTTCGTCCAGCAGGGCCGCATTCAGGTGAACGAGGAAGTCATGTACTTCCAGGCGAGCAAGGAGAAGTGCCTGGACATCTTCAACCTAGTCCAGAGCAGGGCCAAGATCCAGCAATTCCTGACATTCGGCGTCAAACTGACGGCTTTCCTGCCGTTGTCCGAACCGGGAGCTGCAGCCGAGTTCCTGGAGTCCCGTGCAATTGCAATCCGACCGGAACAATGGGAGCCGCTCGGTCCGGGACGCAAAGGCACCGGTCTGCGCATTGTGCTGCATCAGGACGGCATTCATGAGTTGAGAATCGAGCCTTTCTTCAACGATCCCTCGCAGCTATACGTCGAGCTGGACGTTCAGCATCCTGAACCGTTCACGGGCCTGGAGGGTATCGAGGCCAAGATGGATGCGGTATACAACTACATGTTTGATAACGTGAAAAGCTTCCTGGCCTCGCTGAAGTAGGAAAGGGGTCCAGGGAAGGGCTATGGATTTCTCCCTCTCACTTTGGGAGAGGGGACGGGGGTGATGGCAGGCTGCCCCCATGTAGGAAAACCTTCGCTTTCTGTAAAATACTAAAGGCATGAGAAATACCCTTTACTACGGTGACAACCTTCCTATAATGCGGGAGCACATCGCAGACGAGTCGGTTGACCTGGTCTACCTTGATCCGCCGTTCAACTCCGCCCGCGACTACAACGTCCTCTTCAAGCAGGCGAAGAAGGACGAGAACCAGGCGCAGATAACCGCGTTCACCGATACATGGCAATGGAGCAAGCGCCGATACGAGGAATTCTTCGAGGATCCACGAAACGCCCGCCTGTTCGATCTGATGGAGTCTCTGTACCGCATCCTGGGTCAAAGCGAGATGATGGCCTATCTGCTCATGATGGCCCCCCGCGTCCTTGAACTCCACCGCGTCCTCAAGCGTACGGGGAGCCTTTACCTCCACTGCGATCCCGTTGCGAGCCACTACCTGAAGATCTTGCTGGACGTCGCCTTCGGGCCTCAACGCTTCGTGAACGAGATCACGTGGAAGCGCACCAGCAGCCACAACGACAGCATGAAGTGGATGGCGGTCGCCGATACCATCTTCTACTACTGCAAAGGTCGGGAAAGGGTGTGGAATCCTCAATTCCTCGGACACGACCCCGCGTACGTGCACGAGTTCTACCGACACGAGGACGAGCGCGGTGTGTATAGGCTGGACCATGTAATCCGATCCGCTACCATGGGCCTCCGGCCCAACCTCACCTACGAGTACAAAGGCTACACGCCGCCGTACGGATGGCGCGTGGTGCGCGAGAAGCTCGAGAAGCTCGATGCGGAGGGCAGGATCGAGTGGAGCGGAACAGGTCGCCCGTACCTGAAGCGGTACCTGCATGAGCAGAGGGGCACGCGTATCTCTTCCCTCATCACGGACATCCCTCCCATCGGTGCTCAGGCGCAGGAGCGCATGGGCTATCCCACCCAAAAGCCCCTGGCCCTCCTTGAGCGTATCGTCAGCGCCTCGTCGAACCCCGGCGATCTGGTGCTGGACCCGTTCTGCGGGTGCGGAACGGCGGTTGTCGCCGCCGAGAAGCTCGGGCGGAAATGGATCGGCATAGACATCACCTACATCGCCCTGGACTTGATGATCAGCCGCCTGGCGGAGAACTTCGGCCTCAAGCGCGGGCAGGACTACGATGTCATCGGCGATCCGAAGGACGCATATTCCGCCCATAAGCTCTTTGAGGAAAGCCCGAAGCAGTTCGAGATATGGGCGGTCGGCTTAGTGGCGGGCGTACCCCAACCGGACAAGAGCGGAGACAAGGGGATTGACGGCAAGGTCTATTTCATGGACCTGCAAGGAAAGCTCCAATGGGCGGTATGCCAGGTGAAGGGCGGCCACCTCACGCCGAGCGTCATCCGTGATTTCGCACACGTGATCGAGCGGGAAAAAGCGGCGATGGGCTTTTTCATCTGCCTCGAAACTCCCACGAAAGGGATGTGCCGCGAAGCGGACGAACTGGGCTTCTTCGATTCTCCAAGCGGGAGGAAGATTGCCAAGCTTCAGGTACGCACGATAAAGGAACTTCTTGAGGGTAACGAGTTCGACTTCCCGAAAGGCTACTCCCTCAAGTCCGGCGGCGGCAAGAAGCTGGTCCGGGAAGGTGAGCAGGGGGAGTTGGGGATGTAGTGGGCGGATGTAGCTTCCCGGTTTCGGGAGCAAGTCTTCCGAAACATCGAAAATGGAGGAGTGCATGACAATGGCTGATGGCATCAGTCTCTGCAGCTTGGTGGCGGCGTTTGCACCCATGGTTATCGCGATTGTAGCCTTATGCATCGCCTGGGATCTACGGTGCAAAACCACGCAGCACATATTCACGATTACGCAGGTGTCTAGCGCCGAGGAGCAGTCAATTACCCATCCCAACGGATTTCACTATTTCGAACTTTACATCAAGAATCTTGGCCTTCCGTTCCCAAAAATGTCAGTTGTACTCGGTTTCTACGGTAAGAACTGTGGGTACTTCTTATGTCGCCTTCGTGCGATAGACATCCTATCTGAACACTCAACGGATACTGCCGACAATGTCGCCACAGGACTGGTAGTCAAGTTTGGCTGGCGTTCCTACGAGATGGACAGCAGTACTATCCAATTCCTGTGTTCCCTAGAGAACCTTCGTGAACAGCGCGCAGCGCTTTCCATTTACTGCGCCGGCTACAGAGTCAAGAATATCCAGTTCGGATCGCGGAAAGAGCGAATGTCGATATGCTGGCGGAATGTACTATTTAGCATCGGTAGGTGGCTCAAACTGGGGTTCTATGCGAAGAATCAGAAGTCATGGCAAGCACGCATTAGACTCCCAGATTCCCAGACGCTATCCACTGCTCTCATGTTCTTTCTACATAATCTTAGATTGCCCCCGAAGCATCGAAACACATAACGCGACCTGGAGGTCTCTGCTTCCGAAGCATCGGAAATGCGCGCTCCACGCCTGGACCCCTTTTCTATTTGAAGCTCGGCAGGATAATTCCCCGCATAATCACGTTCTGGGCGAAGATGAAGACCAGCAGGGTCGGCAGCGCCGCGACGGAGAGCGCCGCCATTGTCACGAACTTCGGGGCGCTGATCTGGAGCTCGTAGAGCCAGACCATCATCGTCCACATCTTCGGGTTCTGGCACACGAGGAATGCGAACATAAACGCCCCGTATGCGGCTGTGAACGACTGGAGCGCGATCACAGCAAAGATCGGCTTCGAAAGCGGCACGGTGATCTGCCAGAACATCCTCGCCTCCGAAGCTCCATCTATGATCCCCGCTTCGTAAAGCTCCTTGGGGAGGCTGTCGAAGAACCCCTTCAGCAGGAATATCGCAAACCCGCTGGCCATGCCGGGCAGGATCAATGCCCAATACGTGTTCAGCAGGTTCAACTGCTTCAGCAGCAGGAAGTTCGGTATCATCGCCACCTCCGCCGGAAACGCCATAGTGGCGAGAAGGAACAACAAGACCTTGTACGCGTATGACAGGTTGTACCTGGAGAGCGCATACGCACAGAGGGGGTTCACGATCAGGTGCGTCAAGATCGCCGCCAGGCAGAACACGGCTGTATTGAGCACCGCGCGCCCGTGGAGCAGGATATAGTTCAGCACCATGGCATAGTTGCACGTCACGAAGTACTTGCGGAGAGCCTTCTTGTGCGACAACGCGTAAGACCAGTCGGCGAGATGATATGGCGGCGAGAACTGCTGGATGCTCGTGATCCTGATGCCATAGGCGCGGTTCACGGCCTCCAGTCTCCCGTATTTCTGGAGCACTTGCTCTCGGAAGAGGCTCTCTGCGTTCACTGCCCGGATGCTCTTTGCAGGGACGACCTTGGCGATGAAGTCCATCCAGTCTATGAGCGGCGTGCCCTCGGCAGGCGGATTTGGTGGAAGGCCGATCTGCTGGAAGGATGTGTAGGCCGTGCCGTAAATCCGATTGACCTCGCGGATGTTGCCGGAGTACCGCTTCGATAGAAACGCGCGATACACCGGCGCCGCCGACTCCGAGAGCTCCAAATAGCGGAACGGCAGCATATTCCGGGCAAACTCCTCCCAATCGGCTCGCGCCCTTGGATTTGCAGGAAGAGTAGGGGACAGGTGCACCTCGGCGAATGACTTGTAGTCCGTGCGGTACGCAGCGTTCAGCTTGGCAATATCGCCGTCGTACTTATCTACCTCCAGAAACGAGGCGAAGAGTGGATCACCTCCGACAACGCGCAGGTAGTCCGCTGGAAGCGTCTCCTCAAATTTCAGCCACTCCTGCATCTTGGGGTTCTTTTCCGGCTGCCATTCCCGCTTTGTAGGGCGCTCAAAGGGGACGAATGCCTGCTCGAAGGCGGTGTTCTCCTCGCGGTAGAGGCGGTTCAGCGCAAAGATGTCGCCATTGAAGCGCCTTCTCAGGAACTCTCTATATCGGTTCAGCAGCTTGCTCGGAGCGAAGCCGACGGGTCCGTAATTAGCCTGCTTGTACTTGATCGGCAGGGATGCGCAGAAATCGTTCCAATCGCGCACCAACCGCATTTGCTCAGGGCTGAGCGGTCCTGTCTGGGGAGCGGAGATGTTCTCCGCCCTGGCGAAATCTGAGCGATAGCAGCCATTGATCACCTCAATGTCTCCGGCGTACTTGATTTCGCTGTACTTGGCGAAGAGCGCAGCGTCATTGTATAGATACGTGGGAATGACGCTGTGGTCGTTGACATCCACGCTGCTCGTGACCGACGTAGCCAGCATGATAAGGAACGGATAGACCATCGTGACCGCGCCGAGCGAGAGCAGGATGTACAGCCCGCCGATCAGTATTCGCATTGACCAGGATTTCCGACCAACAGTGGGAATCAGGGACACAGGTCAGCCTCCGGGTATTAGACTGCAGTCTACGGTCTACTCCCCTGCCGCCGCAAACCGCACATTCCTCAGGATTCTGAGCTGGTATATGGTAAAGCCTATCAGCATGCTGCCCATGATCCAAGCAGCCGCCGTGGCATAGCCGAATTTCAGGTACATGAAGGCGTTGTACCAGATTTCCAGGCCGATGGTGTGAGTCGCGTTCAACGGGCCGCCGCCCGTCATGACAAACACGGTCTCCATCGCCTTGAATGCGCCGATGGACGCGCCTACGAAGTTAATAATGATGAGTGGCATCAGGGCGGGAATCGTGATCCGCCGAATCTTGCTCCAGACCCCGGCGCCGTCAAGGTCCGCTGCCTCGTACATCTCGTCCGGGATGCTCTTCATCGCCGCCAGATAGATGATACTTCCGGGACCTGCTCCGGCCCAGATGCCCGGAAGGATCACGCACAGCATCGCCAACTTAGGGTCCTGGAGCCAGGTCTGCTGGGAAATTTGAAGGTGTGCCAGGACCGGATGGATATGTTGGGCCAGACCGATGGCAATCTGGTTGTAGTAGCCGATTATTGTGTTGAACAGCCCCTGCGGCGAGGGATCGTAGAACCACTTCCACAGGAACATTATGACCAGGACGCTCGTGGCCGCCGGCAGATAGTAGAGCGTGCGGAAGAATATCTTTCCCCGCGGTACCTCGTGGAGCATCAGCGCAAGGAAGATCGGCACGAAGAACCCCAGGCCGATCGTCATCCCGGCGTAGAGCAGACTATTCAGGATGCCTCGCCAGAAGGTCTCCTGCCCGACGGCCTCGATGAAGTTGTCCAGCCCGATGAATCTGTTTCCCCCAAGGATGCGATAATCCTGAAATGCCATCACCATGCCGCGCAGCAGCGGATAATACGCCCACACGAGGATGGACAACACAGCAGGGAGCATGAAGAGCCAGGCGACGATGTGCACCGTCCTGCTCCTGCGGACTACCCGCGTGTCCGCTGTATCGTCCGCGTGGCTCCTCGCCAATCTCTTTACCTGGATCGCGCCTATCGAGCCGGTAAGGGCAAGGAGGAACGCAAAGCTCGTCCAGGCGATCTTGCGCTTCTTCTCCATGACGCCGGGCGGGGTATAGCCGAGCAGCTTGGTGTTTATCTTTCTCGCGCAGTCATCCAGGAGCTTCTTCGGATCCAATGTCGGGTTCAGCGTGATCCTCTCCAGCGGCTCGTCCAGTTCGGTGTAAATCATCTCGCAGTTCTTGCCATACGGCTCGGGCCGTCCGTGTTTGAACGCCTCTTTGTTTGCCTCAACCCAGCTCTTCGGAATGCCGCGCAGGTACTCGGTGTAGCCATACTTCTCCAGCTTGTCGGGGTTGACGAGCTTGCCGAGGCCCGATTCCACGTATGCCTTGGTGCGCACCCGATCCGCTTCCTCGCTTGCCATGAACTTGATATACTCCCAGGCGGCGTCCCGGACGCGCCTGTCCCTAAGCTGGGAGTTCATGCCCCACATACCCGCATTGATTTCGTTCGCGCGCCCGGCCGGGCCGGCGGGGAGCGCAGCGATTCCCAGGAGGCTCGGGTTCAGATTGGATTTGTTCGTGACTATGTCAGTCGAGTACGCGAACCATTGTGCGATCTTGCCTTCCTGGATGTCCTGGGTGTACGAATTCGTGCGGGATGCCACGCCTTTGATGCGCTTGCCGTCGGAAGGCCGAATCCACTCTTCGGTGACCAGCTTCCGGTAGAACTTGAGGGCTGTCACACCTGCCGGCGTGTCGAACACCGCTCGCCATTCGCCCTTCTTGTTCCTTGCGACAACGTCACCGCCGGCCTCCCAGAGGAAGTTCGTCCAATGATAGGATGTTCCCTGGGGCCAGGCGGCAAACCCGAAGCCGGATTGGCCCTTCTCCGGGATTGTGAGCTTCTTGCAGTATTCGTAGAACTCGTGCCAGTTCCGCGGCGGCCTATTCGGATCGAGGCCGGCTTGCTTGTAAAGGTCCTTGCGGTAGTAGAGTGCCATCACGCACTGATACCAGGGGATGCAGTATACCTTGCCGTCAACGTTGATCACGTTGCGGATCGTGGGATGTATCCGCTGCATGACCTCAGGGTCCTTCTCGAGGTACTCATTCAGCGGATAGAGGAAGTTCTGGCTTATGAAGCTGTCGAGCTTTCGGAAATTGACGTAGAAGACATCAGGAGCGGTGCCGCCTGCCATTGCCATCAGGAAGCCGGATTCGGCTGCCGGGCCTTGAACCTGCAAACCGCTGGCGCTGATGATCCTGATGTTCGGATGGAGCTCCTGGAAGCGCTCGAAGACAGCCCGGCGCGCGCGGTCCCAGGGGTCAACCGAATCCTTAGCCGGGATTCCCCAGTGACCGCCCCATAGGTGCAGAATCACAACGCCCTTGTCCTTGTCTGCGGGGGCCGCATGAGCCGTGGCGGAGGCTGCGAGGGTCAAGGCGAGCAGAATCAGAGCGTAGATAGTATGCGAGATGGCTTTCTTCAAAGGCACTTCTCCTCGGAGTCGGCCGTTCCGGAGAACACATTCTGCGGGAGTGCGCCGAGGGGAGTATAGCAAATCGCCCAGCCCGCGTCAATATGGTGACGATTGCATATCCCCTTTTCAGCGCCATACGAAGGAGGCCGTCGGCTTGCCGTCGAATCGTTACCTCAAGGAGAGGAACTCCATGCCCTTCCCGAAGTTTGACCGATCCAGGCTGCTCATTAAGTCGCTCTCGGAGCGCGAGCATGATGCAGATCTGTCAATCATGATCCATCCGGACACGCGCGTCCAGCCGTTCGAGCATCCTGCGCTGCCGGTTCTGGCCGATCGGATCCGGCTTGCGCGTGATCGAGGCAGCGCCGTCATCCTGATGATGGGCGCGCACGTCGTCAAGTGTGGGCTCAGTCCCCTGGTGATTGATCTGATGCGCCGCGGCCTGGTCACGCACGTTGCAATGAACGGGGCCGGCGCGATCCATGACTTCGAGTTTGCCCTTATCGGACAAACGAGCGAGAGCGTCGCCAGGTATGTTCAGACCGGGGAGTTCGGGCTTTGGAAGGAGACCGGCCGGATCAACGATGCTGCGGTCATTGCGCAGCGAGATGGCATCGGGCTCGGCGAGGCGATTGGCCGGATGATCGAGCAGGAAGCATTTCCGCATCGTGGCATCAGCATACTGGCGGCGGGATATCGCCTGCAAATCCCGGTGACGGTGCACGTTGCTATCGGCCAGGACATCATCCATGAGCACGCGAACCATGACGGCGCGGCTTTCGGGCAAGCGTCATACACGGATTTCCTCATCCTTGCGGAGAGTGTCACCCGCTTGGATGGCGGTGCATTCCTGAACATCGGCACGGCGGTTATGGGGCCGGAGGTCTACCTGAAGGCGCTCACTATGGCGAGGAATTTGGCGCACCAGAAAGGCGCTTCGATCCGGAACTTCACCACTGCAGTATTCGATCTGGTGGAACTCGGCGAGGACACGAGCCACGAAGCGCCGAAGGACGACCCGCGCTACTATTTCCGGCCTTACAAGACCATCCTTGTGCGCACAGTGGCGGATGGCGGCGAGAGTTTCTACGTCAAGGGTGACCACCGCGAGACGCTGCCGGCGCTCTATCACCTCCTTGATGGTGCGGATAACCAGCCATGATGACTGCAGAGCGGTTGAGCGAACTGCTTGAGAGATTCGCGTCCAGGCGCGTTGCTGTTGTCGGTGATTACTTCCTCGACAAGTACCTGGAGTTCGACCCGACGCTGGCGGAGATTTCGCTTGAGACGGTAAAGCTCGCGAACCAGGTGGTGAGCGTGCGGCACAGCCCTGGAGCGGCCGGCAATGTTGTAAGCAATCTCGTGGCTTTGGGGGCCGGCGAGGTCATACCGATAGGGTTCACAGGAGAGGACGGCGAGGGCTTCGATCTGCGCAAGGACCTGCGCGACCTCGGCTGCAACACCGGATACTTGCTCCAGGTTCCCGAGAGGCGCACCCCTACCTATCTCAAGCCCAGAGATTGTCGCGTGCCTGAGTTGGACGGCGAGTCTGAGCGGTTCGACATCAAGAACCGGGAGCTCCTTCCGGCGGAGGTAGAGGATGCTCTGGTGGACATACTGGAGGCATTGGTCCATCAGGTGGATGCCTTTGTAATCGCCGACCAGGTTGATGAGCCGGATTGCGGCGTGATCTCGGCTGTAGTTAGAGACACACTGTCGAGATTGGCGAAGGAGTTTCCGGAGGTAACCTTCTGGGCGGACAGCAGGCGCAGGGCAGGGTCATTCCACGGCATCGTCATCAAGCCTAACCAAGAAGAAGCTGTGAAGGCTGCATTCCTTGGTCATGAGGTTGAGAGCGACCTCGACACGATTCTCAGCGCCGGGCGTGTGCTCAGGGTTAGGACGGGCAAGCCGGTATTCCTGACCCGTAGCGCGCGTGGTATCGTACTGTTCGACGATGATGGATGGCAGGAGGTTCCGGCTGTTTACGTCGAGGGACCCATTGATCCCACTGGGGTGGGGGACACGGCGTCCGCTGCGGCGGCGTTGGCTCTCGCAAGCGGGAGTACGTCCGTGGAGGCAGCCCTCGTCGCAAATCTCGCTGCGTCTGTCACCATTCAGCAGCTAGGCGTGACCGGTGCAGCGGCTCCCGATCAGCTCCCCGCGCGTCTCGAGCTGTGGCACAGCCAGATGGAGAAGTGCGGCTCCAAAGACAGTCTCTAGCGGCATCTCCAGCCTCGTATCGAGCCTCGGATGCAGGCTTTCCCCAACCCAGCGCCGATCTCCAGCCTGCCGCACATGTCCCCGCGAAGACCTCCACGTTTAGACACAAGCTCTGGGGGGAAGACCTTAGGTGACCAGCGGTCTGGCAGAAGGCGCGCAGCGTAGGCTTTCAGATCGCTCCGGCAAACTTGCCACAGATTGGCTGGATGGTGGGGATGAAGCGCATAGTCTTGACCGGGGCCTACTGCTCCAAGAACAAAGGGGATGCAGCCATGAGGATCGCTGCGGTTAGGGCTATCAAGAAGTCGCTGCCGGACGCCTGCGTTACCATCCTTACCCCGTATCCCGAAATAGACAGGTCCGTCTACGATGGCAGCCGGATCGTACACTGCAGCAGGCGTGAACCCAGGAAAGCCATCGGCGTCCTAACGCGCGTATTGCTCTGGTCTCTCGCTTGTCGCACGCTGAGATCGGATCTCCGGCGACTGGCGAATACGGATGAGATTCGTTCCTACATGGACGCGGATCTCATTGTGGACTTGAGTGGAGACGGGCTGACTGAGGAGTATGGGACAAAGTGCACCCTATCGCATCTTGTGCCGATAGTGATCGGGTTGATCTTGGGCAAGCCCGTCTTCCTATGTGCGCAGACAATAGGGCCTTTCAGGAAAACCAGCGTCCTGGCCAGGAGTGTTCTGAACAGGGTGACGGCAATATCCGTCCGCGAGAGGCTGTCGCTGACCACCATTCAGCGATCTGGGATAACGAGACCGAAGCTATATCTGGCTGGGGATATGGCGTTTCTGCTCGAGCCGTGCGCAGCGGATCATGCGAGGGATCTGCTGGTGTCGGAGGGTATTGATGTTGCGCGCCCCCTTGTGGGGATGTCAGTGGCCCGCCTGCCGGGCCATGTCCTGGAGCTGGGCCGGAAGTGCTTCGGCCCTCGCGAGTTCGAATCAACCGTAGCAGGCATGGCAGACCTCATAGTCGAGAAATTGAATGCGGATGTAGTCCTCATCTCTCATGCTACCGGCCCTGGGGTCAGGCGCGACGATCGGGAGGTCGCGAAAGCTGTCCACCTGATGTGCCGCCGTGGAGACTCAGTCCACGTTATCGAGGGCGACTATTCTCCTTCAGAGCTCAAGGGGATCATAGGTCAAATGGCTCTTTTCATTGGGCTGAGGATGCACTCGAATATCGCTGCGCTTTCGATGAACGTGCCGACAATCGCTGTTGCATATGGGCCGAAGGCCCGGGGCATAATGTCCCTGGCGGGCCAGGAGAAATATGTCCTGGACCTCCCGCAGCTTTCGGTGAAGGCTCTCTTTTCGATGGTCGAACGTGCCTGGGCCGAGAGGGAAGAGATGAAGTCTGACTTGGCGCAGTCCACGGGTCGGATGCGCGCATTGTGCGCGAGGAACCTGGAGATCATCGCCGAGCTGCTGGATGGTGCTGGGTATCCGAGAGAAACCGCTTGATCTGAGACTGAGAGCATTCTCTCTGAGTGGTGAGAGTCATGAGGCTGACGAACGTACCGATTCTGGGGGCATGGTATCAGGCCAACTACAACTGGCTCGTCCGCCGATACTATGCTGCTCGACGGCGGCTGGGCCTTCCCACTCTGCGCGCGGTCCACTGGGTGACGACATTTCGCTGCAACTTCTCCTGCAAGGGGTGTGAGGCGAAGGCCGGAGTGGCGCGCACAGACGAGCTGACCACTGCGGAGATGCACTCGCTGGCTCACGAGATGTCCCGAATGGGCGTCAGGACGCTGGAGCTTGGCGGCGGCGAGCCGCTGCTGAGAGAAGACCTCTTCGACGTCATCCATCTCGCGAACGATCTCGGGCTGAATGTCGGGCTGGGAACTAACGGCTATCTCGTAGGGCACTTTCGGAACGAGTTCCGAAAGTGCAAGCTTGCCTGGGCCTTCACGAGCATTGACGGTACTGAGGAGAGCTGCGATTCATACAGGGGCATGCCGGGTGCGTTCGAGCGAGCCATGGAAGCTCTGGCATTCTTCAGAGAGATTAGGGTTCCTCTCAGGATAGCGATAACCGTGGTGCGCCCGGAAACGCTAACCGAGCTTGATCGGCTCGGCGAGTTCATTGCCGATTCGGGGGCGACTCTATGGCGCCTCGGACCCTGCCTGCCCGTTGGACGCGCCGAGGACGACCAGTCGCTCTTCCTGAATGATGGCCAGCTCAAGGAGTTAATGGCGTTTGTGGCGGGAGCCCGACGGCGCTTCAGGGTTGAATTGACCGAGGGCGCGGGGTATCTCGGCTGCTGGGAGCGTGCGACGAGGTACACTCCGTTCGTCTGCCGTGCCGGCATCAAGTTGTGTGCCATTCTGCCGGACGGCTCTGTGGTCGGCTGCCAGCTGCCTTACGACAGCAAACTCGCCCAGGGAAATGTCAGGGAAAGGCCGCTGAGAGAGATATGGAGAGACGGATTCCGCGAGTTCAGACAGCCTATCTTGAGCGAGGAATGTCTGCGGTGCGGATACTTGAAGAGTTGCAACGGCGGGTGTTGGATGATGCGGCGAAGCGGAAGGGAATGCCTCAAGCGCATCTGGGAAAACTGGGACGCAGACGGGAAGTGAGCGGGGATGGTTTCATTGATCGCGGAATTAGTCGGCCTGCAGAAGACGCAGTGGCTCGCCGGGCCTGAGCTGGAACGGATTCAAGCGCGCAAGCTCCGCCAAGTCATAGCGCATGCGTACAGCAGCGTCCCTCTCTACAAATCCCTGTTCGATTCTGCCGGATTGTCGCCTGTGCAGGTCAGCAGTGTCAGCGATCTAAGCCGGCTGCCCATCGTGAGCAAGGCGGATATTCAGCGCGCAGGCCGCAGTGCGTTCGCGCAAAATGTAGACCTATCAGGATGTGTTTGGTTGAAGACGAGCGGCTCGGACGGGTCGGCCCTCAGCCTCCCTTTCACGAAGCTAGACAAAGCTCGCCGCGTTCTGAAGGAAATACGTGCGCTGATCGCAAACGGCTTTCGATTGACCGATCGCATGATTCTCATAGTCGAACCCCGCTGTGTGGTGGAGCACAACGCCTGGTTCCAGAAGCTGGGGCTGCTCAGACGAAAGTGCCTTTCGATATTCTGCAGCCCCGCGGAACAGCTTGTCTGGATCAGGAGTTGGAAGGCTCAGGCCCTCTACGGTTACACCTCGGAACTGCGTATCCTGGCTGACATACTTGTGGGGTCGCAGACCGGAACTCCACCGATGCGCCTGGTCATCACTTCGGCGGAACTGCTCGAGCCGGTCGCACGGCGGAGCATCGAAAAGGCGTTTGGCGTGGCTCCTACGGACTTCTACGGCTCGATGGAGTTGGGCTGGATAGCCTGGGAATGCCCTGAGCGCGCCGGGTATCACATGAACTCCGACTGCCTAATAGTTGAGTGCGTGAAGGATGGGCGTCCGGCTGTGCGTGGGGAAGAAGGCGAACTCGTAATTACCAATCTCTACTCCTTCGCGGCGCCCTTAATCCGGTATGCGACGGGGGATGTCGGTACGCTGTCCACTGGCTCGTGTAAGTGCGGACGAGGGCTTCCGCTGATCTCGTCAATCCGCGGACGTATGGTGGATCGGGTAGTCCTTCCGAGCGGCGAGATGATCTCTCCCTATGTGCTTACGTGCGCCATTGAGAATGTGCCCGGCGTCAAACGATTTCAAATAGTCCAGGACGACTCTTCCAGGCTGCGAGTGGACTTCGTGCCCGCATGTGATCCGGAGGAGATCGTCCCACTGCTGGCGGCTCGGATTGAAAGGGTAGTCGGTCCGACGATGCAAGTTGACGTGAGGCCGGTAGATGATATCCACAGAGAAGAATCAGGAAAGTTCAAAGTGGTCAAGTCGGAACTGGGTAGAGCTTGCGGGGTCGCGGATAGGGTTTGATGCGGAACTCGTGCGGCCTCGCGAATCCGAGACAGTCAACCTGGCGCGGAGGTTTCTCTCGCTCCTGCGGCACAGGACGCTGGCTCTCCACGTCTTGGAGGGGGAGCTGCCCTCCGGACAGCCGCTCAGACTTGTCGTGGCAGACGATCACCGGGCCGTGCCTTTTATCGAACACCTTCTTGGCGCACCCCAGGTCACGCAGTCATGCCTTGGGAGGATATCGGCGCTGCAGGCACATAAGCTCGACATGGACTGCGATATGGTGGTTGCGACCGCAAACCGCCTGCTCAGCAGGTCCTTTGTGCGGGCTGGTTTCCATATCGTTCCAGTATGGGTGCGGCTGTTTATTGACCTCTCCATCCCTCCCGAGGAACTGCTCCGACAACTGGGAGGCTCGGTAAGGGAAGACGTGCGCAAGGTACGGTCTAGGGGTTTCACCTACGAGGTCACGAAGGACGATCGCTGGCTGACGCGATTCTACGACAGTATGTATCTTCCATATGCGCAGTCCCGCTATGGAAGCCTGGCGGTCGTTCAACCGCGGGCGCGTATCAGACGACTCTTCGAGCAGGGCTGCCTGCTGATCGTGAAAAGGGATGATGTTCCAGTAGTGGGTCTCCTTATGATACCCGACGGGCCGACGCTGAGGTGTCCATATATGGGCGCGGTCGAGGATGACTTCGGATCGGCAAGACACGGCGGATCCGCAGCCTTCTATTGGTATGGGATTCAATGGGCCTACTCCCAGGGTTGCAAGGCGATCAATTTCGGGCATTCGAGGGCGTTTCTGGGCGACGGAGTGCTCAGGTATAAGCTCAAATGGGGTATGCGCGTGGTGGAGGATGACGATGCCGTGTATGATTTCGCGATCAAGGTGATGCCGGGCAGTGGAGCAGGCGGGGAATTCCTATCGGCGAACCCGTTTTTCCACCTCGGTGATGGGAGGTTGCAGGTGTACTCGCCTGAAACCGGCGGCTAGCCAGGCCAAAAAACATCTTGACAAACAAATGTTCGATGCCTATAATCTCAATTGGGGCTGGTTGCAAAGAGAGAGCGAGCCATGTGGGACCTGCGATGCGCGACAAGTCCCCACGTATCACACATTATTCGTCTTCGCATTTGGAGATTAGAATAGAACATGCGTTCGATAATGCATTTCTACGCGGAGTCGTTCCATGCATCGCTCGAGCGGCTCAGGAGGCCGGAGCTTGCCGGGAAACCGGTGGTGGTGACGCACAGCTCCGGCCGAGGGGAGTTCGTCGTTTCCGCCTCCAGAGAGGCGGCGGCTGAAGGCGTGCGCGAATCCATAACCGCCCGCCACGCCGGACGCTACTGCCCCGACGCGATATTTCTCCCGGCGAACTGGGCTATGTACAGGGAAGCATCGGATACGGTGATGGATATACTCTCGAATTTCTCACCACTCCTTGAGCCTCAGTCGCTCGATGGGGCGTATATGGATGTCACCGGCTGCTTCTCGCTCTTCGGCTCGCCGAGATCAATGGCGGCGGAGATCAGGCGAAGGGTGGCGAAGGAAGTCGGTGTGCGGGTTTCCGTCGGCATAGCTCGGAGCAAGCTCGTGTCGAGTGCGGCATCGTCGGCCGCCAAGCCTGATGGATGTCTGGAGGTCAGGCCCGGATCGGAGGTCGAATTCCTGAAGCCGCTTCCGGTTGGTTGCCTCTGGGGAGTAGGGCCGAAAATCGAGAAAAGGCTGCTGAATCTCGGCGTGCGGACGATCGGCGAGTTGGCGGCAATTCCGGAGAGGCTGCTGATGAGGCAGTTCGGCGCTCTCGGAAGCAGGTTGCACAGGCTTTCGCTTGGGATTGACTATAGTCCTGTGATGGCGCTGTACCCACCCGCGATGGTTAGCATCGAACATACGTTCGAACATGTCGGAGAAAATCTCTGTGAGCCGGGGCTTGTCGAGCCATATTTGCTTTGGATGTGTGACCGGCTGGCGATGAAGCTCAGGAAGCGGAGTCAGCAGGCAAGCGTAGTTGCGATCGGTTTGGAATTCGAGGGGTTTCCTGAAATCAGTCGCTCATATACCTTGAAAACTCCTGTCTCCACGGCCCACGGCATATATACCGGCGCCAGGCGAATCCTCAGCTCGGAGATGCAGGGAGCGCGGATCAGGGCGATAAAGTTGACCCTGAGCGGCCTAGAATCCGGCGAAGGGCTCCAGCTCAGCTTCATAGGCGACACCGGGCGCAGGATGAAGCTTGACGCGGTGCTGGAGAGCATACGCGCCCGCTTCGGCGAACATGCGATTGCATCTGGATCCCAGTACTCCATCACTCCAATACTCCATTCTGCCTACTTGAGTGACAAATGAGCAAGCCAATACCTTCTCAGATACAGATCTCTCTTGATGACAGGAGGCATGCGCCGTCGGCGTTTCGCTGGCGGGGGAGGCTGTATCGCATCGCCGCCGTCCAGGAGTGCTGGCGTCTTGTCGGCGCATGGTGGGATGGCGAAGGCGAGCGAACGTTCTTCCGCGTGCTGGCCGAGAACGGCGGCGTCTTCGAGCTTTGCTACGACCACCGAAGGCAAATCTGGCTGCTCGAACGGGTCGAGGACTGAATCCGGGGACGGAATGAAGGAACGTCCAACATCGAACTTCCAACGTTGAACGTCGAACTATAGGTTCCTAAAGCCGACTGCTATGTTCGCACACCTGCACGTACATTCGAATTTCTCTCTCCTCGATGCCGGAAGCTCGGTCGAGGCGCTGATTGATCGGGCGAAGGAGGTCGGCTGCGACTCTCTGGCCGTCACGGATCACGATGGCCTGTACGGCGCTGTCAGGTTCTACAAATACGCCCGGGAGGCCGGGATCAAGCCGATAATCGGCGCGGAAATGACTCTGGAGAACGGCCATCACGTCGTCCTGCTTGCGAAGAACCTCGATGGATACTCGAACCTGTGCAGGATCGTCACCCGCGCCCAGCTTTCGCATGAGAAGGGCCGCGCCGCCGCCAGCCTGGAGTTGCTGGACCGGTGCAGGGAGAACCTGTTCTGCCTGTCGGGATGCAGGAACGGCGAAGTCGCAGCGCTGCTCCTCAAAGGCAAGGCCGCCGCTGCGGGGGAGGCGGCCGCCCGGTATGCCGAGCTATTCGGCGGAAAGCACTTTTTCATCGAGATGCAGAACCACCTGCTTCCCGGCACTGCCCTGCTGAACTCGCAGCTCTATTCCCTTGCAGAGAAGCTCAAGCTCGGCGTGGTGGCGACGAACAACCTCCACTACGCCCGGAAGGAGGATTTCAAGGTTCAAGATGTCCTCACGTGCGTGCTGACGCTCACCACGGTGGATGAGCGAAGCCCGCTGCGCAAGCAGAACTGCGAGTACTACCTGAAGTCTCCACAGGCGATGGCCAGGCTGTTCATAGATTATCCGAAGGCGCTAGCGGCCACGGCGAAAATCGCCGCTCAGTGCAATCTGGATCTTGGCTTTGGAACGTACCGGTTTCCGGGTTTCCCTGTTCCCGAGGGCGAAACGGCGTACAGCTACCTGTGCAAGTTATGCTTCGAAGGCTTATCAAGGTTATACAAACCCATCACCCGTAAGGCCACAAAGCGGCTCCGGCACGAGCTCTCGATCATCCACGACCTGGGTTTCGCCGAGTACTTCCTGGTGGTCTGGGACATAGTCCGTTATGCCAGGGGGCAGGGAATTCGATGCTCCGGCAGAGGCTCGGCTGCCGACTCTATGGTGGCTTACTGCCTGGGAATCACGATCGTTGATCCCGTCGAGCACGATCTGCTCTTCGAGAGGTTCCTGAACCCGGAGCGCAAAGGGATGCCCGATATTGACATAGACTTCGATGCCGCGAGGAGAGATGAGGTCATAGATTACATATACAAGCGCTGTGGCGAGGACAAGGTTGCCATGGTTTGCACGGTGAGCACTCTATGCGCGAAGTCGTCAGTGCGGGACATCGGGAAAGCCATGAACTTCCCTCCAGAAGAGATAGACCGGCTTGCGTCGGCGCTGCCGCATACAGGGGCGAAGCGCATCCGCGAGGCGGTCGAGAAACTTCCCGAGCTTCGGAACGGCGGTATCTCTCTCAGCAAGATGGATGCCTTGGTAGACATCTGCGAGAAAGTTGACGGCTTTCCCCGGCATTTGAGCGTGCATTTGGGGGGATTGGTCATCAGCCGGGGGCTTCTTACCGACCTGGTGCCGCTGGAATGGGCCACGAAGGGCGTGATCGTATCCCAGTTCGACAAGGACGACATCGAGGCGCTCGGCCTGGTGAAGATAGACATCCTCGGCCTGAGGAACCTCTCGGCCATCGAGGATGCCCTGGCGATGATAAAGGAAAACCACGGCATCGAGCTGGACATTGACAATCTCCCGCTCGACGATCCGAAGGTCTATGAAATGCTCCGCTCCACTAAGACGGTTGGCCTCTTCCAGGTGGAATCGCCTGGTATGCGAGGGCTTCTCGGCAGGCTCCAGCCGACCCGATTCGACGACCTCACCGCGAATATAGCGCTCTTCCGTCCCGGTCCGATGCAGGCGGACATGATAAACCCATTCATCAAGCGCCGACATGGTGAGGAGCCGGAAGTTTATCTCCATCCCAAGCTCAAGCCGATTCTCAAGGAAACCTACGGCGTCGTACTCTACCAAGAGCAGGTGCTCAGGATATCGAGCGCGCTCGCGGGATTCACACCGGGCCAGGCTGATTCCCTGCGCCGTGCCATGACTACCGACCGCTCTCAGGACGAGATGGAGAAGATAAAGGATACTTTCATCCAATGTGCGGTGAAGAATGGAGTGGAGCAGGGGATTGCCGAAAAGGTCTTTTCGCAGCTCAGGGCTTTTGCGGCGTATGGATTCTGCAAGGCGCACGCCGCTTCGTTCGCCAAGATCGCCTACCAGACCGCCTATCTGAAGGCGCATTACCCGGCGGAGTTCCTGGCTGGCATACTCTGCAACGAGCCGATGGGCTTCTACCCGGCGAACGTAGTCCTGGAGGAGGCGCGCCGCCTGGGCATCGGCATCCTCGGCGTGGACGTGAATAGAAGCCGAAAGAAGTTCAGCGTGGAGGATGGAAAGATCAGGATAGGGCTGATGCAGGTGAAGGGTATCAGCGATGCGGAGATCGAATCCATATTGGAAGCGAGGAAGACGCAGGAGTTCAGCTCGTTCAGCGATTTCTGCCTCCGAACCCGGATAGACCGACCGGTTATTGAGAACCTGATCAACTGCGGGGCATTCGACCGATTCGGCCATTCGAGGGGCAAGCTCCTCTGGCTGCTTGGCGAGGTGCTTCATGTGAGGGGTCAATCCCCAATCCGAAATCCGCAATTGTTCGAGGGTCTCTCTGCCACTGATCTGGATGAGCAGGTGGCCTGCCTGCCCGATGTGCCTGAGCCGCCGCCGCATATTCGGGTGAGGATGGATTACGAGATACTCGGGATCTCGCCGCTCTGCCATCCGATGGTTTTCTACAGGCAGACGCTCATGAAGATGGGGGCGGTGAGGAGCAGCAGGCTGGGAGAAATGCCTAGCCATGCGGTTGTTAAAGTAGCGGGCGTAGTGGTGACGTGCATGCGTCCGCCCACCAGGTCGGGCGTCATCGTAGTCTTTGTTACGCTGGAGGATGAAACTGGACTGGTGGACACGGTCATATTTCCCAAGGTGTATGAGAAGTATGGCCCGGTAATCTTTAACAGCCCTGGCCTCATCATCGAGGGCAAAATAGAGAGGTCCGGCCAGCGGGGTATATCGGTTATAGCAAGGAAGGTTTGGCCCCTTACAACCGATCATAGGAACGAAGGGCTTTCCGCCGATCCCTACCGATATCCTGAGCGGAAGCATTCAGCCGGTCAACGCTCTTGGGTGAAAGGCCAGGGCATGTGAAGAATGAGACGTTGACAGCGCAACCCGCATGGTGCGTAACGTCGAACTTCCAATCCGCCGTAGCCACAACGTGGGACCTGAAACTTGGAACCTGGCACTTGAAACCTGGAACTCAGATTGTAGGTTTGTCAAACATGTGTTACACCACCTCCTGGTAATGACGGAGCATCTGGGATGCGGAGCGCCACCCATGGGCCATCAGCGGCTGGCGGTTGGATTCTCCAAGGTAGCGGTTGAACTGGTCTTTGATATACTG
>DATKXU010000050.1:0-12111 GCA_035528905.1 Armatimonadota bacterium | reverse complement strand
GGCGCAGGACCCGACCGATGAGTTGCTTTGCAAACAAGGCCAGCTGCGATCGGGTCATCTTCGCCGTATTCGATTCGTTCAACAAGCGTTGGGAGCTGAAACCAATTCGCCATTTTACACAAAAGGGTTGACACTACCCGCGGTCTGGAAGTCCGCCTCTGTGAATTTTTCGGCGGTTTCGCAAAATTCGCCGCAAATTTTCGTTGACAAACGTGCGGGTGCCTGCTAGAATAATATTTCGTGTCGGATTGAGGAGGGCTGCATGAAAGCGTTTCAACATTCTTACAGCCGTACCCCCACGGCTCTGGCGGAGTTCCCCGTTCCCAATCTCGTCGATATCCAGCTCAGTTCCTATGGGTGGTTTCTGCGAGAAGGTCTTCGCGAGCTGTTTCACAGCTTCTCGCCTATCTACGACTTCACAGGCAGTATCTCGCTCGAGCTGCTCGACTATACACTGGGCGAGCCCAAGTACAGCATAGAAGATTGCCGCGATCGCGACATGACCTACGAGGCGCCCATCAAGGCGAAAGTCCGCCTCACTGAGGCCGGCAGGGAGGTTATGGAATCCGAAGTCTACCTTGGCGACCTCCCATTGATGACGGAGAAAGGAACATTCGTCATCAATGGCGCAGAACGTGTCGTCGTCAGCCAACTGGCCCGTTCGCCCGGAGTGTACTTCAGGGATACTCTGGACTTCAGCGGCAGAGTGCTGTATTTCGCCACCATTATCCCGAATGACGGAGCATGGCTTGACATCGAAACAGATGCGAACGACGTCATTACGGTTCGCATCCACCAAGCCAAGAAGTTCCCGTTGACTACCCTGCTCCGTGCGTTGAGCATGTTTCAAGCGGCTTGCCCAGAGGTGGAGATGGTTCCCACGAGCGAGGCCGAAGGACGCACTGTCGCCGCCCCATTGGTGGACGTGGCGACGGGAGAAGTTCTGGCCGACGCCGGGCGTACGGTGGATGCCTCCATGATGAAGAAGATCGGCAAGGCGACTCTCTCCACAGAGGGCGTTGCTGCGCATAGGGCGTCCACCCCTGCGGATACCACCGGCGACATAGTTGAGTTGTTCGGCGAGCGCCGGGTCATCCAGAATCCCACGAGGGATGAACTCCTGGGGATGCGGGTCGTCGAGGACATGGTTGATCCCAAGACAGGGAAGCCTATCCTTAAAGCGTATGGAGGGATCGAAAAAGAGGTAGCCAGGAAGATCGAGAACATGGGGCTGGCCGAGATAGAAGTCTTCAGCGTCAACAAGTATGTGGAGAGCACTCTAAGCCAGGACCCGACGCACTCGAAAGAAGAGGCGCTGCTCGATATCTACCGCAAGATCAGGCCGGGCGATCCGGCAACCATCGAGAGCGCCAAAAGCCTGATGACCTCGATCTTCTTCGACGCGCGCCGCTATGATCTTGCCAAAGTTGGCCGCCATAAGTTGAACAAGAAGCTTGGCCTGCGCCTACCGCTGAGTGTCCGCACGATTACCAAAGAGGATCTCATCAGCATTATCCGCTACATCATCGCTCTCAGCAGCGGCGTTGGCTCAACCGATGATATTGACCACCTCGAAAACAAGAGGGTCCGCTCGGTTGGCGAGCTGCTGCAGAGCCAGCTCCGGATGGGCTTCCTGCGAATGGAGAAGGTAGCCAAAGAGCGCATGACCAGCCTGGAGTCTGAGAACATTATTCCGCAAGTCGTGCTTTCGGTGAAGCCCATTTCCGCCAGTATTAGGAGCTTCTTTGGCAGCAGCCAGCTCTCGCAGTTCATGGACCAGACGAACCCGCTGGCCGAGCTGACGCATAAGCGGCGGCTCAGCGCGCTTGGCCCGGGCGGTCTCAGCAGGCAGAGCGCTAAGCTGGAAGTCAGGGACGTTCACCATTCGCACTACGGCAGGATTTGCCCTATTGAGACGCCGGAAGGCCCCAATATCGGCCTGATCGGCTATCTCGCAATCCAAGCCGGAGTGGACGAATTTGGGTTCATCAGGACGCCCTATAGGCGGGTGATTAACGGCCGGGTGACAGGCGAAATCCACCACTTGATCGCGGATGAGGAGGATCATTACCATATCGCTCCTGCCAATACCCCCGTCGGCGAGGATGGACACATCACCGAGGCGCACGTCACAGTCCGTCACGGCGGCACGTACCCCACTGTGCCGGCGAACGTAGTGGACTACATGGATGTCTCGCCGATGCAGGTTTTCAGCGTGGCGGCCGCCCTGATCCCGTTCCTGGAAAATGACGATGCCAACCGGGCCCTCATGGGGTCGAACATGCAGAGGCAGGCGGTTCCGCTGCTTCGGAGCTGCGCGCCTATGGTGAAGACCGGCGTCGAGCGCAGAGCGGCCATAGACTCCGGCGGTGTGGTTACTGCAAAGCGGGATGGTATTGTGAAACGTGTCACCGCTGAGCAGATAACCGTCCTGAGGCGCGACGGCGGCACCGACGAATACCGCCTTATGAACATGGTTCGCTCGAACCAGGCAACATGCATCACACAGAAGCCGCTAGCCAAGCTTGGCCAGCGTGTGCGGGTGGGCGACGTGATCGCGGACGGTCCCTGCACCTCCGGAGGCGAGTTGGCGCTGGGGCAGAATGTCGTCGTCGCCTTCGTTCCCTGGAACGGCTACAACTACGAAGATGCCATCGTCATCAGCTCGCGTCTGGCCAAGGATGACATTTTCACCTCCATACATATCGAGAAGTACGAGGTGGAGGCCCGCGATACAAAGCTCGGTCCGGAAGAGGTCACCCGCGACATCCCTAACGTCGGCGAGGATGTGCTGAAGGATCTAGACGAGAATGGCATCATCCGCATCGGCGCCGAAGTCGTTCCGGAGGATATACTTGTCGGCAAGGTTGCTCCAAAAGGGCAGGGCGAGTTGACCGCCGAAGAGAGACTGATTATCGCCATCTTTGGCAAGAAGGCCGAGGAAACGCGCGATGTATCGCTCCGCGTCCCCCACGGAGAAAAGGGGAAGGTCATAGACACCAAGGTCTTCTCCAGATTCAAGTACAAGTGCTCCCGGTGCGAGACGATTTTCAACTTCAGCAGGCGTCCGGACAGGACGATCTGCGACCGGTGCGACGGCGAACTCGAACGCCTCCCCGGCGACGAGCTCATGGCCGGCGTCAATCAGCTCGTCAGAGTCTATATAGCCCAGAAGCGGAAAGTGATGGAGGGCGACAAGCTCGCAGGCCGGCACGGAAATAAAGGGGTCATCTCGAAGATCGTTCCCGAGGAGGACATGCCGTTCCTGCCCGACGGGACTCCGGTGGACATGGTTCTGAATCCGCTCGGCGTTCCGTCGCGAATGAATATCGGCCAGATTCTCGAAACCCATCTCGGCCTCGTTGCCGGCAATCTCGGCGGGGCATACATTAACCCGATCTTCCAGGGCGCGAAAGAGGCCGACATACTAGTGGAGCTCGACAAGCTCGCCAAGAAGGTTAGGGACGACAGGCTCCGAGACTACGTCAACACGGAGCTGAAGCTCGACCTGTCCTTCGAGCCGGGTGAGGATGTGGATTCGATGATCGGCAAGATTCAGTCGAAGCTCTCTGAGCTGTCGGCCAAGGAGCTTGAGGACGTCAGCCGGATTGTGAATGCACCGCCGGTGATGGATCCGGAGGGGTACGATGCGGAGGTCGGCCGTATCCAGGAGGCGGAGGAGAGTGGCGAAGATGTCAAGCTGAAGCCTGCTTCGAAGCGCTATAAGCTGAACCAAATAACTGATCGAATTCGAGGGATCGTCTGGAGCCGCGCAGGCATAGATGAGAACACCGGGAAGTGTCGGCTGGTAGACGGCATGAGCGGTGGATTCTATAACCAGCCGGTCACGGTGGGTTACATGTATATGATGAAGCTGGCCCACCTGGTGGACGATAAGATACACGCGCGCTCCACGGGTCCGTACTCACTCGTCACGCAGCAGCCGCTGGGCGGGAAGGCTCAGTTCGGCGGCCAGCGGTTCGGCGAGATGGAAGTCTGGGCGCTGGAAGCCTACGGCGCGGCCTACACGCTCCAGGAGATACTCACCGTCAAATCGGACGACGTCCTTGGGCGCGTGAAGACCTACGAATCCATCGTGAAAGGCGACAGCATGCTTGAGCCCGGCGTTCCAGAGTCCTTCAAGATTCTGGTGAACGAGATGCAAAGCCTCAGCCTTAAGGTGACGGTCGAGGACGATAGAGACAGAGAGATAGACTTGAAAGATAAGGAAGAAGAGTCCTCCGAGAGCGACTCGCGCCAGGCGCTCATTCGAAGACGCAGACAACTGGTCGAGTCGACTGGAGAGATCAGGGAGGACGCGATATGACGGATGCGAGTACTTTTGACAGAATTCGCATAGGGATTGCATCGCCGGAGCAGATACGAGCCTGGTCGTGCGGCGAAGTAAGGAAGCCGGAGACGATCAACTACCGCACGTTCAAGCCGGAGCGTGATGGCTTGTTCTGCGAGCGGATATTCGGCCCTGTGAAGGACTGGGAATGCCACTGCGGTCGGTACAAGAAGGTGAAGTTCAAGGGCATAGTCTGCGATCGCTGCGGCGTTGAGGTCACGAGGTCGAAAGTGCGCCGCGAGAGGATGGGCCACATCGAGCTGGCGGCGCCTGTGTGCCATATTTGGTATCTCAAGGGTGTCCCGAGCCCGCTGAGCCTGATCCTGGACATCTCTCCAAAGCCATTGGAGAAGGTCATTTACTTCGCTTCCTCCATCGTTACCGGTGTCGACAGAGCGCGGATCAACAGCGAGCTGGAGGACATCCGAGGAGCAGTCAGCGCCGAGATAGCTGGAATCGAGGAGGCGAAGGAGTCCGCCATAGCCGGTGCTCGCCGCAGCGCGACCAAGGAGCTAAAAGAGGTTGATGAGGCCGAGGAGACATCGGCGGAGGTGAAGAAGCAGCTCGCCGACCGCATAAAGGTGGAAGAGCGCGGTGCCGCTGATCGAATCGAGGAGGTGTCCCAGGCACTCAAGCTACTGGAGATCATAGAGAAGCGGCAGTTGGTCACAGAGGACCAGTTCAGATCTCTCGAGCGTCTCATGGAGATGCTCTCTACCAGGCTCGAGAGAGACATGGCCGGCCTGGTGAAGGTCGGCCTCGGCGCCGCGGGGATCAAAGAGCTGGTTCAGGAGGTTGATCTTGACCGCTTGGCTCGTGAGTTGCGGCAGGAGATCAGCAACACCCAGGGGCCGAAGCGTGCTCGCGCCGTCAAGAGACTGGAAGTCGTCGAGGCGTTTATCAATTCCAAGAGCCGCCCGGAATGGATGATATTGGAAGCGGTTCCGGTCATCTCGCCCGAGCTTCGACCGATGGTGCAGCTCGACGGCGGCCGGTTCGCAACATCCGACCTGAACGACCTGTACCGTCGCATCATAAACAGGAATAACCGCCTGAAGAAGATCATGGAAATCCGCGCGCCGGAGTCCATCGTTAACCATGAGAAGAGGCTTCTGCAGGAGGCCGTGGATGCCCTGATTGATAACGGCCGCCGGGCTCGCCCTGTCGTCGGATCGAACAACAGACCGCTCAAGTCGCTGTCCGACATGCTGAAAGGCAAAGAAGGGCGATTCCGGAAGAACCTGCTTGGAAAGAGGGTGGACTACTCCGGCCGCTCGGTGATCGTCGTCGGGCCTGAGCTGAAGCTTCATCAGTGCGGCCTGCCGAAGGAAATGGCCCTAGAGCTCTTCAAGCCGTTCGTGATGAAGACATTGGTGGAGAAGAACTACACCTCCAATATCAAGACGGCGAAGAGAATGATAGACAGGATGAGGCCGGAGGTCTGGGACGCCCTCGAAGAGGTTATTAGCGAGCACCCCGTCATGCTGAACCGCGCTCCCACCCTGCATAGACTGGGTATCCAGGCGTTCGAGCCTGTGCTGGTGGATGGAAAGGCGATCCAGATCCATCCTCTCGTCTGCCACGCGTTCAATGCGGACTTCGACGGCGACCAGATGGCCGTTCACGTGCCGCTGTCGATTTCTGCTCAGGCGGAGGCCCGCATCCTGATGCTCTCATCTCATAACCTGTTCTCGCCTGCTGACGGCCATCCCATCGTAGCCCCAATCCAGGACATAGTCCTCGGATGCTACTACTTGACGCAGAAAAAGGAAGGCAAGCTGTTCCCTGAAGTCTTCGCTGCGCCGGAGGAGGCCATACTCGCATATGAGTTCGGGCTAGTGGACCTGCACGCGCCCATCAGGGTGCGCTGGAGGGATTCCGATGGCAAGGCTGAGATCCGGGAGATCACGCCCGGACGGCTCATCGTCAGTAGGATCTTGCCGGAAGACATGCGTCCGGTTGACCAGGTGCTGAACAAGAAGGCGATCTCGGATCTGGTGGCTGAGTGCCACCGCCTCCACGGCGAAGCGGAAACCATCCGAGTGCTCGATGATCTGAAGGACATCGGATTCCGATACGCAAGTCTGGCGGGCGTGACAGTATCCATGACCGATATGGATATCCCCGCCAAGCGCGAAGAGGTAATCGCACAAACAGAGCAGGCCGTTGAAAGAACAAACCAGCAATACCGAAGGGGCCTCATAACCCAGGGCGAGCGCAAGCAGAAGGTTCTCGAGCTCTGGACCGAAGCCTCCGAGAGTATCGCCGAAGCCATTCTGGAGAACATTGACCCGTTCAATCCTATATTCATGATCACGGATTCCGGTGCCAGAGGGAGCCAGAAACAGATAACCCAGCTCTCCGGCATGCGCGGCCTTATGTCGGATCCGTTCGGCAACCTGATCGAGGATCTTCCGATCAAGTCGAACTTCCACGAAGGGCTGTCGGTGTTGGAGTACTTCATTTCGACTCACGGTGCTCGCAAGGGTCTGGCTGATACCGCTCTCCGAACTGCAGATGCTGGGTACCTGACCCGGCGCCTGGTTGACGTCGCGCAGGATGTGATTGTTAGAGCTGAAGACTGCGGAACTACCCAAGGCATCTACGTCAGCGAGATCATCGAGGAAGGCGATGTAGTCGAGACCCCATTCGAGAGGATACGGGGCAGGTGCGCCCTCGAGCCGGTCGTTGATCCGAACACTGGCGAGATCCTCGTGGAGGCGAATGAGGAAATCTCCGACGATATGGCCGCGAAAATCGAAGAGCTTGGGATCAAGCGTGTCGGGATACGGTCGCCTCTCACGTGCGAGCTGCGGCAGGGGATCTGCAGCCGCTGCTACGGGCGCGACATGGCGGTCGGAAAACTCGTCGAAACCGGTGTGGCTGTCGGAATCATCGCAGCGCAGTCTATCGGCGAGCCCGGAACTCAGATAACCATGCGGACGTTCCACACCGGCGGCGTCGCAGGGAAGTACCTTACCGGTGTGGCAGAGGTCAAGAAGAAGAAGCAGGAGTCCCTGCGCGAGCTTCACGATGATATCAGACGCGGCCTCGTGTCCTTGGAAGAGGATGTCGAGGGCATGGAGCGGGAACGCGTGCGAGCCGTCCAGGCGGTCCTCAAGGTGCTGGAGGATCAGGTGCGCGGCCTCCTGCGCGTCGTGGAACTGTTTGAGGCGCGAAGGCCGAAGGGCCAGGCTATCATAACCGAGGTAGCCGGCAATGTCGTAGACATTGAAACCAAGGGTCTGAAGCGAGTGGTTATCCACAACAAGCACGCCACCAGCCAGATAGCGGAACTAGTCGGCGGAGACCTCGCCGAGGATATCCTGGCCCAGGATGGCGAGGTCGCCTTCCGCGCGGGCACCACCATCAACGAGAAGATAGGCAGGAAGATCCGAGACACGGGCGTGCAGGAGGTTACCCTCCGCAAGACGCATTTGGTGCCCTACCGCGGGAACCTGGAGGTCAATGTCGGAGATGATGTGGAGGCCGGCGACAGGTTGACCGAAGGCCCGCTCGATCCACATAAGGTTCTCGAGCTCCGAGGTGTGCGCGGAGTCATGGATTACCTGGTCCGAGAAATTCAGAGCGTCTATAAATCACAAGGCGTCTCTATCAACGATAAGCACATCGAGGTCATTGTCCGGCAGATGCTGAAGAGGCGCAGGATAAGGACTGTCGGCGACACCAAGTTCCTTCCTGGGCAGATCGCAGATAGATTCGAGTTCGAGGACGAGAACGTCCGCGTAAGGGAGATAGATCCGCCCGGCACGGAGGCTAGTGCGGACTGGGTGCTGCTCGGGATCACCGAGGCATCGCTCGCTACCGAGAGCTTCCTGTCGGCAGCGTCCTTCCAGAAGACCACCAAGGTGTTGACCGAAGCTGCCGTGAGAGGCAAGCGCGATAATCTGGTCGGATTGAAGGAGAACGTGATCATCGGCCGCTTGATCCCGGCTGGCACAGGCCTCCCAGTGTACCGCGCGGTCGAGGTGGAAGCCATCGGCGGCCAACTTCAGCAGCCTTCGGTCGTGCGCGAAGCATATGAGGCCGGGGAGCTGCTTCCAATTGCCGCACTAGCCTCTGCCGAGGGCGCCGAATCGCCCCAGTTGGTGGAAGATGAGGCTGCGGTGGCGGCCGATGCTGCCTCCGAGAACGCAATCTAGGTGCTTATGTGGCGGGGGTGTGGCCGAAATATCACAAAAATGACACGGTTCAGCCTGTTGACAAAGCGGGGCGGGTCTAGTATACTATATGGGTTCGACCGAAAATCTTCAGGTGGTAACAGCACTCGCCCGCGAGGCCCCTTGGGCGTAGCGGGTGCTTTAGCGCATAACATATAAGGGGGCGATGAGAGGGAGATTACCTCCTCACGGATTCTGTTCAAAAGTTAACTTGGGAACAGGTGTGTGTCATTGCCCTTCGAGTGTGCCGAAGGGCTTTTTGCTTGCTAATAATTGAACCAGGCGCGGCAATTTCTCAGCGCTTGCACAATATGTAAAGGAAGGAATGCTATGCCGACAATCAGCCAGCTAGTCCGGAAGGGGCGCCAGCGAGTCAAGAAGAAGACTAAGGCCCCTGCGCTGAAGGGCACCCCCCAGAAAAGGGGAGTGTGCCTTGTGGTGCGGACCATCGCGCCCAAGAAGCCCAACTCTGCGCTGAGGAAGATCGCGAGAGTTCGCTTGACAAACGGGATGGAAGTGACTGCATACATCCCTGGGATCGGACATAACCTCCAGGAGCACTCCGTAGTGCTCATTCGCGGTGGCAAGGTGAGGGATCTGCCTGGAGTGCGCTATCACGTCATCCGTGGGACGCTGGATGCCGCTGGCACGAAGGATCGCAAGTCCAGCCGTTCCAAGTACGGCACAAAGCAACCCAAGTAATACGGAGGATCAGATATGCCGAGAAAAGGACCGGTTCGCAAACGACTGATAATACCCGACCCCGTTTATCAGAGCGAACTCGCGGCAAGGTTCATCAACCGTTTATTCAACCGAGGGAAGAAGAGCGTCGGAGAGAAGATTTTCTACCAGGCGATTGACGTCATTCAAGAAAAGACCGGCAAGCGCGGCTTGGAAGTTTTTGAGCGCGCTGTCAACAACGTGATGCCCATTGTCGAGGTAAAGCCAAGGCGGGTTGGCGGAGCCACCTACCAGGTCCCGGTGGAAGTGAGGCCGGACCGACGACTCGCCCTTGCGATCCGCTGGATAATCGGCTTCGCGCGCAAGCGGTCGGGGAACACGATGGTCGAACGGCTGGCAGGAGAGCTGATGGACGCCGCATCGGGGACCGGTGCTTCCATGAAGCGAAAAGAAGATATGCACAGGATGGCCGAGGCGAACAAGGCGTTCGCGCACTACAGGTGGTAATCGCCAATTGGGCGTCCGCCGGGCGCAAACGCTGCGCCCGCCTGAGATTGCTCAATAGAGGTATGTAAGTGATCAGAGAGTTCGGTTTAGAAAAAACTAGGAATATGGGGATCGCCGCCCACATAGACGCCGGTAAGACTACCACTACCGAGCGCATTCTCTTCTATTCCGGTAGAATCCACCGGATGGGCGAGGTGGACGACGGCGCTGCCACGATGGACTGGATGGAGCAGGAGCAGGAGCGAGGCATCACCATCACCTCCGCAGCTACAACCTGCTTCTGGAAGGACCACAGGATAAACATTATTGATACGCCGGGACACGTGGACTTCACTGTCGAGGTGGAAAGGTCCCTCAGAGTCCTCGACGGTATGGTGGCCATTTTCTGCGCCGTCGGCGGCGTACAGCCTCAGTCGGAGACCGTCTGGCGTCAGGCTGACAAGTACCGAGTCCCGCGCGTCGCTTTCATAAACAAGATGGATCGGCTTGGCGCCGACTTCTATCGTGTTGTGGATAGGATGCGCGAGCGCCTCGGCGCAAATGCTATTCCCATTCAGCTTCCCATCGGTTCGGAGAGTTCGTTCATGGGCGCGGTTGACCTGCTCAGAATGAAGGCCATCAAGTGCCCGGACGACCTGGGTGCCCAGAGCGAGGAAGTCGAAATCCCAGCCGATATGCTTAACCAGGCGCTTGAATACCGCGAGGCGATGCTCGAAGCCCTGGCCGACGTGGATGAGCACTTCATGGAACAGTACCTCGAAGGCGGGAAGGTCACGGCGGGAGAGATGATCGCCGTGATCAGGAGAGGGACGCTCTCCGGCCAGGTGGTGCCCGTGCTCTGCGGCGCTGCATTGAAGAACAAAGGCGTCCAGCTCTTGATGGATGCGATAGCGGATTTCTTGCCGTCGCCGCTCGATGTCGGCGCTGTAGCCGGAATCAACCCGAAGACCGGCGAGGCAGCGACCAGAGACCCTTCTGACGCTGAGCCCTTTGCCGCTTTGGCCTTCAAGATCATGAGCGACGCGTATGTGGGTAAGCTGACTTTCCTGAGAGCCTATTCTGGACGGCTCAAGAAGGGCTCGTTCGTGTTCAACGCAAATAAGGGCATACGCGAGCGGGTCGGGCGCATCCTCCGCATGCACGCGAACCACCGCGAGGATGTCTCCGAGATTTTCGCGGGAGACATCGTAGGCGTCGTCGGCTTGCAGGAGACGGTAACAGGCGATACCCTCTGCGAAGTCAACCACCCAATCATTTTGGAAGCAATTCAGTTCCCCGAACCAGTCATCTCCGTCGCTATCGAACCGAAGACCAAGGCAGACCAGGACAAGATGGCGCTGGCACTCTCCAGGCTCTCTACCGAAGACCCCACATTCAAGCTGCACACGGACGAAGAAACCGGCCAGACGATCATCTCCGGCATGGGCGAACTCCATCTGGAGATCATCATGGACAGGCTCTTCAGGGAGTTTAAGGTAGAGGCGAATCATGGCAGGCCCCAGGTCGCGTACAAGGAAACCATCACGAAGCATGCCAAGGCGACCGGGCGCTACGTGCGCCAGTCAGGTGGACGTGGGCAGTACGGCCACTGCGTGGTCGAGGTGGATCCCGCCGAGCCGGGTCAGGGGTTCCAATTCGTAAACAAGATTGCTGGCGGCGCGATTCCGAAGGAGTTCATCCCGGCCGTCGAGGCAGGCGTGCGGGAAGATATGGAGTCGGGAGTCGTAGCCGGATACCCCGTTGTGGATGTCAAAGTGACTCTGGTGGACGGTTCGTACCATGAGGTTGATTCTTCCGAAATGGCTTTCAAGATAGCAGGCTCTCTGGCCGTGAAGTCGGCCATGCAGAAAGCATCGCCCGTCCTGAAAGAGCCGATAATGGCCGTCGAAGTAGTGACTCCCGAGAGTTTTGTGGGAGATGTTGCGGGTGATCTCAACGCGCGGAGAGGCCAAATCCAAGGGCTGGAGCCCGGATTCGGCGGCACACAGGTCGCCAAGGCGGAAGTGCCCCTCGCGGAGATGTTTGGCTACGCGACGGTGCTGAGGTCCATGACGCAGGGCAGAGCCTCGTACTCCATGGAGCCATCGCGCTACCAGGAGATGCCCGAGGCGCTCGCCAGCGAGATTGTCATGAAGGCCCAGGGCCGCCGCGTTCGAGTCCGATAGGCGAAGGATGGCGAGGACCCGTGCGGCAAGAGCGGCCGCCGGGTCTTCCAAAACCGTCATCCTGCAAAGATGATTTGCGATCTAAGGAGGCACAAGAGATGGGGAAGCAGCGGTTTGAGAGGACGAAGCCGCATGTAAACGTGGGGACGATAGGACACGTTGACCACGGGAAGACGATGCTGACATCTGCGATCACGCATGTGCTGGCGCAGGTTGGGCTGGCGGA
>DATKXU010000049.1:0-44832 GCA_035528905.1 Armatimonadota bacterium | reverse complement strand
TGACGGACGGCGCGCGGTTTTTCAAGCCGCTGGTGGGAGTGTTTCTGCTTTACTGGTTTTTCACGGTTCGCTTCGGTACTGTCTGGTTGTCCGAGGTGCGCAGCCACTTCTTGCAGGAGTGGCTGTACCCCAGTCTGGGGTTTATAGCGCTGATTTCGACGCTGGGTATACTGCTCCTCATGTTTGCTCCCTACGCGGTGATAGTTAGAGGAACAGGCGCATGGGGGAGCATCCGCGCGGGGTTTCGAGACTGGATCTCGCACGCGGGCGACGTGATCTCCTTTGTAGCGCTTGGCATCACTTTCGTATCGGTTCTTCTGATGCTCAGGGATGCGGTCTGGGCCGCAGCGAGCGTCTGGCTGAACAAGCTATCGCCGCTCACGATGCTCACCGGCGCGGCTGGCGCCCTGATCTCCGCGTTGCTGGCGGCGTTCATGGCGGTGGCCGTGTGGGAGTTCTACTGGCGCATCGCCGGGACCGAAAGTGCGGAGGACTCAGCGAGTTGAATGCTGACGAGAAGCCTGCCTGGCCTGTTCCCGCGGTGGCCGCCGTAATCGTCGAGGACGGCAGGATTCTGCTCGTCAAACGTGCGGCGGAGCCCTCGAAGGGCAAATGGTCCGTTCCCGGCGGCAGCGTGGAATGGGGCGAGTCCCTTGTGGATGCGCTGAAGCGCGAAGTCCACGAGGAAACCGGCCTTGAGATCGAGGTCGAGAAACTCGCCGGAGTATTCGACCTCATCATCACCGAACCGCCCGTCACGCATCACTCATCACTCATCACTCATCACTATATCGTCGTTGACTACTTCGCCCATCGGACAGGGGGCATTCTCACCCCTGGCGACGATGCCGAAGATGCCCGCTGGGTGCCGATCGAGGAGTTAGATAGGTACGAGCTATCGAATCACCTGCGGACCCGCCTTAGGCACATGGGCGTGTTGTAAGGAGGAACCCTATGTCTGGAGCCTCGGATACGTTTGGCGATTTGGTACAGAAGCTTTCCGATGCGGATGCGGAGGTGCGCGCATCGGCGACGACCAGGCTGATGTTGCTGGATGATGCCGGCGCGGTCGAGCCGCTTCTGCGCGCCTTAGAGGATTGTTCATCGCGTGTGCGCGCGAAAGCGGCCCTGGCGTTAGGCCACTACCAACCCCAGGAGGCGGTTACGCCTCTTCTCGATCATCTTGCAAATGACCAGTCCGCTCGTGTCAGAGCGATGTCCGCCGCTGCGCTGAGCTTGATTGGGGGAGATGCGGCGCTGGACGGACTAATCCCTGCCATGAAGGATTCTGATCCGCGTGTCAGGAATGTGGCCTGCTCGGCTTTTGCTCAGAATAAGGACCGGCGCGCCGTGGATCGCATCATGGAGCTGCTCGAAGACAGCGAATGGCACGTCAGACTGGCCGCGTGTGACACGTTGGTCACGCTGGGAGTCGCGGATGAGCGCGTGCTGAGCACCATAGAGCATCTTCGACTAGACCCGGAGGCCGCTGAGCATAAAGAGGGCATGGTTGCCGTGTCCGACCTGATCCGGTCCATGCTCGCCACTCCGAAAGCCGCTGTGATCGTGGCCGAGATAGCAGGCTTCCCGCCGCTCGATGCCCATCGGCGAGCAGATCTGCGGGAAGTCTTGGAACACGTGCGCGAGCGTCTGGGAGACGGGGATTTCGGGACTCCGCTATCATCGCTTGTCGAAGATCTAGCCGAACGCGCTCGGAAGCTTGCGGAGGGCTCGAACGGTTGATTGCGCGGAATCATAGGCTTTTGGGGACTGAAGACAGCAATGCTCGGGTTTTGTGCATCACGCGCGGGAGCCCAGGCGTGCGTCCACGAGCATCTGGTGCACCGCGCGGGCGGCTTCGAGGATATCCGCCCGGCTGACATCGAGATGCGTGACGGCGCGGACCCGCTCGCCACTGTAATAGCCCATTCGCACCCCGTAGTCCTTCAAGCGATCGGTGAACTCCTGCGCCGTCATGCCGGTTCCATCAACGTGGAAAAAGACCATGTTCGTCTCGACGTCGGCCGGGTTTACATCAATGCCTTCCTCGTCCGCAAGGCGCTCGGCCAGGAGCCGGGCATTCGCGTGGTCTTCTGCCAGCCGATCCACGTTATGCTGCAGGGCGTAGAGCGCGCCGGCCGCGATTATCCCTGCCTGCCGCATCGCCCCGCCGAAGACCTGCTGGCATCGCCTGGCCTCCTTGACGAATTCCTTGTTCCCCGCGAGCACAGCGCCGACTGGAGCGCCAAGGCCCTTCGAGAAGCAAAGCGTCACCGAGTCCACCGGGTAAGAATACTCCCTTGCGGAGATTCCACTGGCCACGGCCGCGTTCATCAGCCGCGAGCCGTCCATGTGCACGCCAAGCCCGAAGCGCCGGGCGATATCCGAAACGGCCATGAGCTTGCCCAGCGGCCAGATCGTTCCTCCGCCCAGGTTATGCGTATTCTCCACCGAAACGAGGCGCGTGCGAGGGAAATGTGGATCATCCGGCCGGATCGCCGCCAGGACATCTTCCTCAGTAAAGACACCTCGCTCCCCGTGAATGGGGTAAATCGTCGCGCCCGAAAGCAATGCCGGCGCGCCGCCCTCGAAGTGAAGCGCGTGCGACAGCCAGTCCATGATTATCTCATCGCCCGGCCGGGTGTGAACCTTGAACGCGATCTCGTTCGCCATCGTCGCGGAAGGCAGGAACAGCGACGAATCCTTGCCGAGCAGCGCGCAGACGGCGTCCTGTAGGCGGTTAACGGTAGGATCCTCGCCGTGTTGGGAATCGCCGACCTCCGCCTTCGCCATCGCCTTTCTCATCTCCGGCGTGGGCAGCGTGACGGTATCGCTTATCAGGTCAATCATATCCGGCGCACCTCGGCATTCATCTTATCATAAATATACCCGGCAGCGGGACAGCAGCCCCGGCCCTCAAGAGTGTATCGCAAAAGTCGACAGGGCCGGGCGCTATTCAATCGGGGCCAGCCTTGCCTTCCTTCCGTGCTCTGCCTCGAGGCTGTATGCCTGCCCGCCGAGGTAGATTCTCTCGATCTCGATTCTCTTCCAACCGTCGGGAAGGCATGCCTCGTACTTCGCCCAGTTGCCCGGCTCGAAGCGGATGCCGGTGAATGCCATCATTGCGGCTTGGAGCACGCCCGCCATCGTTGTCAGGAAGCACGTCGTCGCCGCGCCGGGGCACTCGGTGCCCATTCCCCATGTCGGCTCGAACACTTCCTCGGCCAAGCGGTGGAAGCTTTCCCTCGCCCCATTTCGGTCTCCGACGAACGCGGCTTCGCCGACGACGAACGAATATCCCATCGAGAAACTCTCTTTTCGCAGGGTCATGTGAGCGTCATACGTGTTTCTGAGCAGGCTGCGGTCGAACGGCAAGTCCAGCGGAAAGCCGATGATGAACAGGTCGGTTGAGCAGTCTTTCTCCCAGCCGCCATCGTGCTTGTAAATGATGTCTCCCCGCACGCCGGATTGCTGAGGCGCAGGACCGATTGGGATGAACATGCTCTCCGCGATCTCCCGCCACTTCTCCATCGGAGGCTGACCCACGAGCTTTGCGCACTCACAGGCGTTTCGAAGCACTTGCGCGCTGAGGGCGTTGACATAGGAGCTGTTGTTCACCGCGCGGCTCTCGTCGGTAGACATGACGTTCCAGATCTCGCAGCCCCTCTTGGTTTTCTCCACCCGGCTCTCTATCCATTCCGCGACCGCCTTCAGGATCGGCCAGGTGCATTCGCCGGCCCATGCCTTGTCTCCTGCGGCTTTCTGATACTGCCACGCCGCGAATGCGACGCACATATTGACGTGCTGTTCGAGCCAGCCCGTTTTGGAATCCGACGGGGTGGACTCGAAGCCGCGGGTATCGGACTCCCACGGATACATCGCGCCCTTATACCCGTAGCATTCCGCCCGCTTCTTCGCCGCTTCGAGTGTCCGCAGGCGGTAGGCGATGGTCATCCTGGCGGTCTCGGGCGAAGTGAGGAGCAGCACCGGCGTCATGAAGATATCGGTGTCCCAGAACACGTGTCCGTGGTAGTAGTCGGCCTGGGACATGCCGAATGGAGGAACGCTCGTGCGGCAGGAAGGATGTGCGCTCGAATAGAGATAGAACAGCGCGCAGTCCAGGTAGTCCTGGGCCTTCTCGTCGCCGGTGACGAGCACGCGCGACTTCCATATCTCGCGCCATGCCGCCCTGTTCTGCGAGCGCAGACTGTCGAACCCGATAGACGCGGCCCAGTTCGCGAGCCTGCACGATTCGAGCTCCGGCTCGGGATGATACGCGGAGGTCACCGTCGCCGCGATTGATCGGATCGCGATCTGCCGCCCCGCCTCGACTTTGAGTCGAAAGGCTCTTGATGTCTGCGGCTTGTCCTTCTCGGAATCCTCGCGCGATACCTCTGCGCCGCCGAAGTCAGCCTTGACCGATAAGCCGCATTTGCTGATCCGCCCGTTGGCCGTGCAGCCGAGCGTCAGATCGGTCCACCTCTCGCCACCCGGTGCTGCGCCGGCATATATCTCATTGTCCGGCCCGGGAAGCACGCTCATGGTGACCTTCAGGTCGCCGCTCTGGGGAGCCGTCAGCCGCACTTCCTGGCAGGCGGCCACGGGGCAAGTCCGCGACACGAACTGGAGCACCTGCGCCCTTGCCATGCCGCCGCCGAGAGGGAATTCCAATTCGGTCGTGAGCTCGCCGCATGACATATCGAGGCTCTGCTTCCTTACCCTCGCCCTGCCGGCGTTCTCCAGCATAGACGGCGTGTCGCCCAACTTGAAATCCATGCCGAACGCATATGGAGCATTGGCGAGGGCCTCGAAGCGTCCTTCCTCGTGCTCCTTCACGAAGCCGGAAGCGATCGCCTTCCAACTGGCAAACGGGTCCGGCCTCACTCTCAAGCCGATAACCCCGTTCCCCAGGTACGCGTCCTGGTGGCCGTCCGGGAACGATTCGACGGTCCGAATCAGGCTGCGGATGTTGCTGACGGGCATGTACGTACCTCCGGGTATTCGGCGGGAACTCGATGGGGAACTGATGTCGGGGCCATCGGCGCCTTCCCACGGCTGGACGGCCGGTGTCCTTAACTCTCTCCCAGCTCGTCGAGGACCGGCTGCGCGAAGCTCGACAGCACCCATCCACCGCCCAGCACGGCCAGCGGGAATGCCTCGGCGACGTGCGATACGATGTAGAGAGACAGGTTCGGGAGCAGCAGATAGGTGACCGTGTCTGAGAAACCGTGCGCCGCGGAGCCGATCGCAATCCTGATGACCAGATACGAGGCTATCAGACCAAATACAGAGGAGTTCACCTTCTGCCTGATGGAGCTGAAGAACCAGTAGAGCACTGCGGCATAGACGGGTCCGATCAGCACAGCGATCGCGAGCACGGTGTACACATCCGGAAGACTCTTTTCATCGTAGTCAGGGATGACTTTGAAGATCCCAAGGAGCAGGCCGGAAATGAAGAGCAGCGGGAAGAACTGACTGAGCCACGCATCCTGGTAGTAGTGAACCACCAGCATTCCCCCGGCCAGCAGGATAAGCATGATGCTGAGGTATTTCTCGAAGCGCACACCGAACGGCGGCAGCTCTGGCTCTTCAACTCTTTTCGTCTCGGCTGCAGGCTCGGCAGGGGCCTGAGGTTCCTCGTAAGTGGCCTCGCCTACCAGAAGGCCGCTGGCGGAGCCTTCCGCGTCCTCCGCGGCTGTAGGCGGTGGTTTTTCCATAGCGGCGGGTTCGTCAGCGGAAAGCAGCCTCCCGCACCAAGTGCACTGCCCGTCGTCGTCGCTTTCCATCCCACACCATTTGCAGTACATTAGGAATCCCCCGCTAGCGCAGAATGTCCCCCATCCGTTCTCCCGACTGACGTTCTAGAATCCGGCCGGGCTTGTAGCTCTCTAGAAAGGTCTCAAAGAGGGGGAGCGTATTCTCGTATTCGCGGTCGGGACAGACAAACGCAAGCGCAATGTGCTTGTTGCCATTCCAGGTGGACACTATCATCCCCTTCATTTTCCTCATCATCAACCCTCTGCGCATGCTGAACTCGAAGTACGTGCCTACCGCCTCCTGCGGTTCCTGTGGCGATCCGACCTTCATCTCAGTGGTGTTCAATTGCGTGAAACTCTTGAGCTTCCTTGGCATGTCAGCCAGAACTGTCTCATGGCAGGCTACAATCAGCGGCTTCCCCAATCTTTCCGGCTTGTTTCTGAAGAGGTTGGCCTTGATGTTGGCCTTGACGGAGGTGAGCGCGGAGAAGTAGGTCTCCTCGCTGCATACGAACTTTGTCTCGGTCTCTACGTCGGGCTCCTCAAACTCCGTTACCGTCCACCGGCTCGGATAGGTCAGTGAGAAACCGAGGGACTTCGAGGTATACGGCTGCCAGGAAACATTCTGAGCCGCCTCGTTCTTCCCGTACACAAGAAGGAGGATGGCGCCCACGTTTGCCACGATTCCGAAGATGAGCAGCTTTCTAAATATCGCCGGGTCTTTCACGCATGCACCTCCTGGAGGCACGGGCCGCAGCGTATCTGTGTGCATGTTCGACTGTTGCCTTCAGATTCCTGCGTGGAACTGTGGAAAACTCTAACCTGGTTGGGATTTGAAGGCATCAGCACGCACTGTCAAGTGGTGAGTGAGGAGTTGGGCTTCAGGTTCGAGGCTTCAGGTGATCCACATGATTCTGAACATCACTCGCCTCTCCATTGATGTGCTCCTGCCAATAGATAGGTGATTGCTGTTATCACCCATATTTCGAGACTCAGACAGAGATTCCTGCAATAGAGCCACGATCTGCCGACCCCAAAGCTGAGGAATCGCTGCAGACGGCTGGGGAAGCCCGTACAAGCGCCGGATAACACGGGGTTAGACAAACTTGGCCGACGGTATTATACTGGATACCGTTAGCGGGGGAGGTTGTCCGCACGTTTCTTGAGGGAGGACCGAGTCATGCCAGACGTTGAGAGCGCGAAAGATGAAAAGAACTTCTACCTCGATATCCCTATGAAATCCGAGCCCTTCTTCCTGAGGGGATCGAATAACCTCGACTGGGGAATGAAGAACCGGCTGTCCAATATCTTCAGCCCTGAGACCGGCAAGACGGTCATGCTGGCGATAGACCACGGCTACTTCCAGGGGCCGACAACGGGATTGGAGCGGGTGGATGTCAATATCCTTCCGCTGCTGCCATATGCCGACACGCTGATGCTGACGCGCGGGATACTGCGCTCCGTCATCCCGCCCACGTATACCAGGGGCATCGTCCTTAGGGCTAGCGGTGGACCGAGCATCCTGAAGGAGCTCTCGAACGAGCAGATCGCGATGGACATAGAGGATGCCATTCGCCTGAACGCGGCGGCTGTGGCGGTCCAGGTGTTCATCGGCGGCGAATTCGAGACGCAGTCGGTCCACAACATGACACGCTTGGTGGATATGGGCAACCGCTATGGAATCGCGACCCTGGCGGTCACGGCGGTCGGCAAGGAGATGGTGCGTGACGCGAAGTACATCCGCCTGGCGACGCGCATCTGTGCCGAGCTGGGGGCAACTTACGTCAAGACCTACTACGTTCCCGACGGTTTTGAAACCGTTACGGCTTCCTGCCCGGTGCCGATCGTCATCGCCGGCGGCAAGAAGCTCCCGGAGCTCGATGCGCTGGAGTTGGCGCACAACGCGATTCGGCAGGGCGCCGCGGGCGTTGACATGGGCAGGAACATCTTCCAGGCGGAGTCGCCGGTTGCCATGATCCGGGCGGTCAGGAAGGTCGTCCACGAAGGCGCCAAGCCGGAAGAGGCATACGAGTTCTATCTTGCAGCGAAGGCCGATTTGAAAGCCAGGTGAAGGAATGGCAAGTCGCTCCGGCTTCGAGACCGTGAAGAGGCTATGCCCCACCATAAGCGTCGGTATACTCGCCGCCGATCTCCTGTCGCTGGGATCCCAGATATCCCTGCTCGAGGGAACGGATGTCGGGCTGATGCACTTCGACGTCATGGATGGCGTCTTCTGCCCGATGATGACGGTGGGACCGCTGTTCATCAAGGCCGTGAGGACGAGACTGCTGAAGGACGTCCACTTGATGATACAGGATCCGCTCCCGAAGCTGGCGGATTACGTCGCGGCAGGGGCGGATGTGCTCACCGTCCACGTGGAGTCCTGCGTGCACCTTCACCGCGTGCTCCAGGAGATCGGGAGAATGACAAATGCCAACGATCCCGAGCGGGGATTGATCAGGGGAGTGGCACTGAATCCGGGGACGCCGCTGGAATCTGTCCAGCATGTGCTCGATGAGGTGGACATGGTCCTGCTCCTGGCGATAAACCCAGGCTGGGGCGGACAGAATTTCATAGATTCCACGCAGCTCAGACTCGCGAAGGCGAGGGAGATGATCGCGTCCGCGGGACGGGACATCCTCATCGGAGTTGATGGCGGCATCACGCGGGACAACATCGGTCACGTCGCGCAGATGGGTGCGGACATAGTAGTAACCGGCAGCGCCGTCTTCGACGGCAAGGCTCCCGTAGAGAACGCGGGATTCATGCTGAATAGAGTTCGTGCCTTGTAAGGGCAGGGAAGATGGAAAACGAAGAGGCTACATGCACATACAACCTGCACGGTAAAGTCGCGCTGGTAACGGGCGCGGCTGGAGCCATCGGTTCGGGCATCTGCCGCGGGCTGCTGAAGGCGCAATGTCGCGTGGCGGTCACCGATCTGCCAGGCCCGAATCTCGACGGCATGGCGGACGAATTGAAGGCCGGCTTTGGGGACCGCGTCATCGGCATGGCGATTGATGTCACCGACCCAGACTCGGTCTCCCGCGGAGTTGCCGCGATCAAGCAGACCTGGGGGCGCATAGACATCGCGGTGATCAACGCCGGTGTTGCCATGGTCTCCTCCCTTCGGGACATGGACCTGGAAGCCTTCCGGAGATTGGAGCGGGTCAATGTTGAGGGGACGCTGCTCGTCCTCCGCGAGATGGCGAGGTACTTCGAGGCGCAGGGCACGGGCGGCGACATCATAATAGTCTCGACCAAGAATGTCTTTGCTCCCGGCGCGAAGTTCGGAGCCTACAGCGCCACAAAGGCGGCTGCGCATCAACTTGGGCGCATCGCGAGCCTCGAACTGGCGGAGATCGGAGTCCGCGTGAACATGGTCGCGCCGGATGCAGTCTTCTCGGACGGTGCCCGCAAATCGGGTCTCTGGCAGGAAATCGGCCCTGAGCGCATGAAGTCCAGGGGGCTGGACGAGAAGGGCCTCGAGGAATACTACCGGAACCGCAATCTGCTGAAGGCTAGAATAACCCCCGACCACGTGGCAAACGCGGTGCTCTTCTTCGTATCGCGTCAAACGCCGACGACCGGGGCAACTATTCCCGTTGACGGCGGCCTCCCCGACGCGACGCCGAGATAGTCGTCAGCCCGCCGTCGCCAGTCGAAAGTGGCCCTCATCCCCCGGCCCCTTCTCCCAATCCTGGGCGAAGGGGAGAGTTCAACGTTCGATGTTGGAGTGCTTCGTGAAGCCTACATAGTCCGCAGGCGGCGAACGCGTTCCTCGACGGGAGGATGGGTACTGAACAGCGCATTCAGCGGGCCGCCGATGTCTTTGAGAGGGTTCGCGATGTACATGTGGGCCGTGGCCTTGTTTGCCACCTCGAGCGGCTCAGTGTCGGCGGCGATTTTCTCCAGGGCGTCAGCCAGGCCGTCGGGAAACCGGGTCAGCATCGCTCCCTGAGCGTCGGCGAGATACTCGCGGCTGCGGGAGATGGCGAGCTGGATCAAAGTCGCCACAAGCGGCGCGAGGATAGCAGCCGCCAGGACGACCGGCAGGACTACGACACTGCCTTGCGCTCTCCTGCGCCGGCTGACGCCTTGGCCCCACCACATGCTGCGGAGAAGCCAGTCCGAGATCAGCACGACCGTCCCTGCCAGCACTGCGGCCAGCGTAACCAGGCGGATGTCGTAGTCCCTGATGTGAGCCATCTCATGGCCGATGACCCCCTCAAGCTCTACCCGATTGAGCTTATCCATCAAGCCGGTTGTCACGCAGATCACCGCGCGCTCCGGGTCGCGGCCGGTCGCGAAGGCATTCGGGGCCGAATCGTCAATCACGTAGATCCGGGGAGCGGGGATTCCAGCGGCCAGCGCGAGCCCTTCCACGGAGTTTACCAGGTGCGCGTGCTCGTCTCGAGTCGCAGGCCGGGCGCGCGACATCGCGAGGACGATTCGGTCGCTGTAGTAGTAGCTGCCGATGCTGCTGAGGATCGCGAACACAACCGCTATCGGCAGTACCTCAGGATAATCGGTAACCTGGGCGAACAGATACCCCAGCCCTATGATGAGGGCAAGAAAGAAGGCGATAAGCCCTCGCGATCTCCAGACATTTGAACTGATTTGGTTGTACATTGGACGGTCAGACTGCTGACCGCAGACCGCAGACTGCAGTGGTCCGTGAGCTGCTGTCTGCAGTCTGCACTCTGCTGTCTCCTAGAACTGTACTTTCACCGGTTCGCGGGCGGCTTCGTCCATGGGGAAGTAGTCTCGCTCCGTGAAGCCAAACGCGGGCGCCAGCATCCTCGCCGGGAACGACTGAATCAGCGTGTTGAAGGCCATCACGGTGTCGTTGTAGAACTGCCGGGCGTAGGCGATCTTGCTCTCAGTGCCCGACAGCTCCTCCTGGAGCATCATGAAGTTCTCGTTCGCCTTCAATTGGGGGTATGCTTCCGCCACCGCGAAGAGGCTCTTCAACGCCTGAGTAATCTGGTTCTGCGCCTGCGCCTGCTCGGCGACGGTCGTTGCCGCTGCCATGGACGCCCGCGCTTCCGTCACCTTCTGGAAAACTTGTTTCTCGTGCGCGGCATAGCCTTTTACGGTTTCGACCAGATTCGGGATCAGGTCGTATCGCCGCCGTATCTGGACATCTATCTGCGACCACGCGTTGTTTATCCTGTTCCGGAGGGTCACCATCCGATTGTACAGATACACGATCCAGAACAGGAATACGGCCACGATTCCCAAAACTATTGCCAGCACAAATGTTGATATCATCGGTACCATCAGATCATCTCCCTTCGGTCCTGCGCACCTGCGCGGTCTATTATACCATGACGCGCGTGAAACTGAAGCGATATCGGTCAACCGAGCGCTCTGCCCTGCCGGGCCGTGAAGTTCAGGTTTAGGTAAAACTCTATAGGCTACGCTCGCTCGGCCCCTGCTATGAATTAGTATATCCTCAGCACCGTGCCCTTGAGCGGGCCGAGTGTGACTTTCAAAGCCCGCTGCTTGATTGGGTGAACCTCGCCGGTCACAAGGTCCTCCGCCTTCGAGTAGCTGCCCACCTTGGGGAGCAGCGTGATCTCGGAAGCCACACTGTCATACTCCGTGTTTACCACCCAGAGGAAATCGCCCGCGGGGCCTTTGTGCAAACGCGCCTTGATTGTCGTGTCCAGCGGCTCTATGCCTGGGCCGACGCCCGCATAACGAAGCGCGTCGCGGATGAACAGCTCCGGCTCGTGGTCGAGCGTCTGGATATACGTGGCCCCGGGGAACGTGCCGATCAGCCGCGTCTTTCCCTTGCCGTACTTGTTGTCCACCACGGCGATTCCGCCGTCGGCATACTCGGCGACGGGAGTTCCGCCCTGCGGGATGAGCTTCTCCTGGTAGACGGAGCAGTATATCCTCATGCTGTTCCATACAATGGCCGGCGGCGGCACATTCCCCAGCGTGAGAGTGGGGACGTACTCCATCTCGTCTTCCACAGCGCCGAAAAGCTCGTCCAGGCCGAGGCCGGGGACTTTGAAGGAGGTGTACCCGTGCTCCTTGAAGTGGCCGGGCGCTGCGTCGGAAATCAGGACGCCGCCGTTCGCCACATACTCCTTGAGCTTGTCCGCCTGCCACTGCTCGAGCATGAGCGGGAAGGGAAGGAAGACGAGCGGGTAATCGCCGATATTCTCCAGCGTGCAGAAGTCCACCTGCACATTCACCTTCCACAGAGCCCGATAGATGCCCTGCGCTGAGTGGTAGTAGGCTTCGGTCTTCCCGTCCGCCACATAGGCCCAGAGCTGGGATTCCGGGATGACCACGATGGCCGCCTCGCCTTTGACCGGCTCCGCCTCCGCCAGCTCCGGATGCGCGTTCATGAATCTCGCGAACCACCCGGCGGCCTCGGTTCGGTCGGTCGGCGTCCCGTCAACCCGGCAGAGGCCGTAGCCTGGCGACTCGGGGCCGAGCAATTCCGCCCGCCACTGCCAGTACATCAGCCCCTTCGCCCCGCTCATGAAGGACATCCAGTTCCAGAATCCTGTATCCTCGCCTCTGGGGGTTCGGCTCCTCGCCAGGCCATTTCCGCCCTGACCACCCTGAAGCTCGGTGTGCCAGAACTTCTTTCCATACATGGACGATGCGGAGCGGACCAGATCGAGCATCCCGAAGTAGTCGCCTGCGTGCTGATTCCCACACAGAGGGAAAGTCGAAAGCCCACATTGGTCAACTTCCGGGGCGATGTCGAAATCGTTCGTGAGGTGCGTGGGCATGGCTCGGAGCGTAGAGGCAAGTCCGTGGCTGCTCATGGGATGGTTGGGATCGCCGGATCGCAGAGTCTCGATTCGCCAGCGCATGAGATCGCGGTGGTTCTCCAAGCGGTATCTGAGCCAGTCGAGCCAATCCGGGTACCCGCCCAGGTACCGTGGCGGGTAGACCTCGCCCCAGTCGGTATACCGGCGATACCATGCCTTGTTCAGCTCCTCGATTGTCCCATATCGCCTCTTGAGCCACTCGATGAATCCGGCCTTTGTGCCCTTGCAGTAGCAGAAGTACTTCCCCTCGAAGCCCTCATATCCCCACGGCTCGAAGAACGTCTCGTTCCAAACGTCGTAGCCCCACAGCGTCGAGCTATTGGCATATCGCGACGCGATGGCCTTCAGGAACTTCGCGGCCTGTGCTCTTACAGGCTCGTTGTCGAGGCAGAGGCCCGGCCATCCGCCGCCGGGAGTATTCGGCCGCGAGATCGGCTCGAATAGCTGTCCGTCGGATGCGGTGTACAGTGCTTCGCGATGCCCCTGGATGAGCCAGTACGGAGCGTTCTCCAGAATGGTGTTTATCACCAGCTTGATTCCGTTCTTCTCTGCGATCTCGAAGAGCCGGTCGAAGTGGCTGAAATCGTATTTGTCCTCCTCATAGTTCATCCAATTCCACATGGCCCAGATCTTGGCGATTGTGAAACCGTGATCCGCCATGGTTTTGAAGTCCTTCCCCCACTCGCTCTCAGGGGGATTCGGAGTTCGGTAATACTGCGCGCCGTAAGGAAACATATGCGATTCACCTTTCTATGAAATCTATCGAGTGCCCAGCTCCGTTCCTCTATGGCAGGACATTCGGATGGCCGTGCGCCTCGGTACGACTGTGATATAATCAAGGAGTGACGAGTGATGAGTCACTCGTCACTCATCACCACCATGACCTTCGACAGCATCGTACTTGCCGCGGTAGCGGCAGAATTGAATAGCAAGCTCGTCGGCGGCAGGATGGACGGAATCCACCAGCCGTTGCCGCTCGACGTCGTCCTGGCCATCAGGAACAAGGGCGCAAACCACATGCTCCTGGTCTCCGCGGACGCGCGGTCGCCTAGGATTCACCTCACCTCAATCAAGCGCCCGAATCCGAAAACACCACCGAACTTCTGCATGCTCCTGCGCAAGCACTTGGGGGGATCCACGTTCGCCGGCGCCGAGCAGGTGGACTTCGACCGGATCCTTCATCTGAACTTTGCCGCCTACGACGGAGAGCGGCTTAGTCTCGTCGTCGAGATCATGGGCAAACACAGCAATATCATCCTGATCAACAACGTTAATCGCATCCTGGGCGCTGTCAAGCCGATCGGACGCCAGAAGAGCCGCTACCGCGAGGTTCTGCCCGGCAGGCAGTACATATCTCCGCCGTCTCAGAACAGACTTAGCCCTCTGGATGTCACCAGGAACGAATTCGACAACCTGCTTGCCGACACCTTCTCCGCTATAGAGGGCCTTGAGGCTGGCGAGATAGCGTCGTGGCTGACCAAGACATTCACCGGCGTGAGTCCCTTTGCCGCGCGCGAGCTCGCCGCCCGGAGCGAGGGCGAGCTCCACCGGCTGGGTGACGAATTCGAGAAGCTCTTCGAGGACGTTCGCTCAGACAAGTTCTCGCCCGTTTTGATAACGGACGACGTTGGCCGGAGCGTCGGCTTCTACCCATTCCCGACCTTCCAGCATCCGGCCTCGAATCAGCACGAGCGCGCCTCGATCAGCACAGTTGCGGATATGTATTACGCGAGCACACTGCCGAGGCAGGCATTCGAGCAGGCGAAGGAAGATTTCATCGGCCGCATCCGAAAGCAGCTCGAAGCGCGCCAGCACACCAGGGAGTCGATCCAGCAGGGGATCGCCGAATGCAACGAGGCGGAGAGATTCAAGCAGATCGGCGAGCTTATCTTGTCCCAAGTAGCCTCGATACCCGAAGGAGCGGACTCAGTGGAGCTCGTGGACTACTACGATCCGAGCGGCGCAGCGATCACAGTGAAACTGGATCCGCGGCTCGGAGGCCCGGAAAACGCCGAAGCCTACTTCAGGAAATACCGGAAAGCGGTCTCAGGAGCGGAGGCGCTTCGGGACAGGCTTACGGGAACGAATGTGGGGATCAAGCTGCTGCAGAAGGTGCTGGACTCAGCCGGTTCGATCACCTTACAGGGGCAGATTCAGGCGCTTACCGAAGTGCTTGCGTCGCACGGCATCGAGGTTCGCAGGCAGGAGAAGGCGGCCGTTGAGAAGCGAAAGGCGGAGTTCCATGGGCACAAAGTAGCCAGGGTTGTCTCGAACGGCTGGGAGATACTCGTGGGGCAGAACAGCGAGGCGAACGATTACCTTCTCGCGAAGGTGGCGAGGCCGACCGACTTCTGGCTGCACGTGAAGGCATCGCCGAGCGCGCACGTCATCATCCGGACGAACGGCAAACCGGATGCGGTGCCCAAATCCGTACTCCATGCGGCTGCCGAACTCGCGGCTCAGCACAGCGATTCAAAGCACTCGTCGCTCGTGCCGGTGGACTACACGCTCAGGAAGTTCGTGCGGAAGCCGAAGGGTTCATCTCCGGGGAAGGCGCTTTATCAAAACGAGAGAACGATATTCGTCGCGCCTAGGCCTTGAGCTCAACTTCCATTATGACTTCCCTGATTCCGGGCTTACCGCGGAGCACGCGGTTGATGACCTCCAGCTCGTGTGCCAGGTCAACATCGTGGCCGCGCAGCCGTTTGATGCTGCCGCGCAGGTAGACGACTCCGCGGATTGCTTTTACATCCAGCCTGCTGGCGTCAATGTATCGCCGGCCGATCTCGCGCTGTACCAGGCGAGTCATAATGGCATCTTCAGCAGGCATATCGTTTGCCTCCTCATGTCCGGAATTCGGGAGCGCCCGCCCATATGTTCGTTACCCCATATGCCGAATTATGAGATCTAAGAGATGCCGCAAAACTCAGTTATTACTTCTGCGCGGGGCCTTCGAAATCCTTCTCGTCGGAGGAAGCCTCCCCGGCCGGCGAAGCAGCTTTTGCCTTCCCTCGCACCTTAGAGTAAGGCCGGCACCCTACATCTTCCACGGCGGGCGCATAGGCCGGCTCACGAACATATTCGCCTCGGGATCATTCGGGAACTCCTCCTTCTTCGGATCCCACTCAAGCCTGCGCCCGCCCAGCCTCAGCGAGATGTTCGCCAGGTGGCAGACGGTCGCAGAACGGTGGCCGATCTCCACGTCGCAGATCGGCTGCTTGCGGCTGCGGGCACAGTCCAGGAAGTTCCCCATGTGATCGTTCGACTCGTAGAGCCTGGTAGCATTCGCGGGCAGTGGCTCCTCAAGCAGGCGTTGGTCGCTGGCTTCGATAAACCCCCTGGTCACGAAGATCGAGCCTTCATCGCCTTCGAAAAGGACACCGCCGCGGCCCTTGGTGGTGCACAGTAGCCTGACGCCGCCCGGATAGAGGTAATGGACGTCGAACTCCGCGAATGTGTTGAAGCAATTGCGCCCGATATTCGGGGCTTTTCCGCTTGCCTCTACTTGCAGTGGGCCTGATCGGTCCATTCCCAATCCCCACTGCGCGATGTCGTTGTGGTGGGCGCCCCAGTCCGTCAGTATGCCCCCGGAGTACTCCAGCCACCATCGGAAGTTCCCGTGTGCTCGTTGAGGCACGTAGTCCGTATAGAATGCCGGTCCCAGCCACATATCCCAATCGAGGATCGTTGGAACAGGCTTAACCTCGAACGGCCCGCCGACGGGTGCACCCGGAAGGCCCACTTCAACTCGCTTGATCCTTCCTATGCGCCCGTTGCGCACCAGCTCGCACGCCAGCCGGAACTTTGCATCCGAGCGCTGCTGGCTTCCCACCTGGAAGATGCAATTGGTTTCTTTCCAGGCCCTGACCAGCTTCTTCCCTTCATCAATGGTCAGGGTAAGGGGTTTCTCGCAGTACACGTCTTTGCCGGCCTTCATAGCGGCGATTGCCATCAGGGTGTGCCAGTGGTCGGGCGGCGCGATTATCACCGCGTCAATATCCTTGCGCTCTAGGAGTTCGCGGAAATCCCTGTACAGCTCGCAGTTCCGGCCGTAAGCCTTCCGCGCGGCGTAAAGGTGCTTGTCGTCAACGTCGCAAGCCGCTATCACCTTGCACCCTTTGTGCATGGCGGCCATGATCCCGTCACCCAAGCCCTGGCCGCATCCGATGACGCCGACCTGGATCGTGTCGTTCGGGCCGATCTTCTTGGGCGAGCCGGCGATGCGCTCCTTCTCCGCGGCTTCCGCCGACTTCGCAAACCAACTTGGCAGCCCGACGGCCGCCACCCCTGCCAGCGATCCGGTCAGGAACCTTCGTCTCGAAACCTCAAGGCGTCTTCCATCCTCCATAAAGTACCTCCAAGAGCCAACATACGGCCTGCTGCCGATTCGCCGATGCACTGCGTGACAGTTGACCGTGGATGAGAGTTCAGGGATAGTGAATGCTGCAGCAAACAAGAGGGCTTACTTCCGTTACCCCTTGCACGACTGAACTACCCTTATTCAGACAGTTGCGCGAGCGAAAAGTTTCAGCAATGTCTACCGAAGGCGTGGGATTGCGCGAGCAACGAGGTTCGCACATGATGAATTGCGGAGCGCAGACCGGCCCGGTAGGGGAAACAGCTTTTGCCTTCCCTCGCACCTTAGAGTAGGGCCCGCACCCTACATCTTCCACGGCGGGCGCATAGGCCGGCTCACGAATATATTCGCCTCGGGATCATTCGGGAACTCCTCCTTCTTCGGATCCCACTCAAGCCTGCGCCCGCCCAGCCTCAGCGAGATGTTCGCCAGGTGGCAGACGGTCGCAGAACGGTGGCCGATCTCCGGATCGCAAACAGCCTGCTTGCGGCTGCGAATGCAATCTATGAAGTTCCCCACGTGATCGTTCGAGTCATAGAGCCTGATCGCGTTTGGCGGCAACGGCTCGTCCAGCAGGCGCTGGTCGCTCGCGTTCAGGCGTCCACGGCTCACGAATATCCAGCCCTCGTCGCCTTCGAAAAGGACGCCGTTCTTGCCCTTGGTCGTGCACAGTAGCCTGACGCCGCCAGGATAGACGTACCGGATATCGAACTCCGGGAAGACGTTGTAAGAGTTGCGGCAGGGATTTGGGGCCTTTCCGCTTGCCTCTACTTGCAGAGGGCCTGAGCGGTCCATCCCCAATCCCCACTGGGCGATGTCGTTGTGGTGGGCGCCCCAGTCTGTCAAATTACCCCCGGAGTACTCCAGCCACCATCGGAAGTTCCCGTGTGCTCGTTGAGGCACGTAGTCCGTATAGAACGACGGCCCCAGCCACATATCCCAATCCAGGTCCGGCGGAACGGGCTGTACCTCGAACGGCCCACCAGCACCCCCGATTGGAAGGTGTGTTTCAACCTTCTTGATCCTGCCTATGCGCTCGTTCAGCACAAGCTCACATGCCAGCCGGAACTTTGCATCCGAGCGCTGCTGGCTCCCCACCTGGAATACGCGCTTGGTTTCTTTCCAGGCCCTGACCAGCTTCTTCCCCTCACCAATCGTCAGAGTCAGGGGCTTCTCACAGTATACGTCCTTGCCGGACTTCATCGCTGCAATGGAGATGAGAGTATGCCAGTGATCGGGCGTTCCTATGATGACTGCGTCAATGTCCTTACGCTCCAGGAGCTCACGAAAGTCCCTATACCCCTTGCAGTCCGGGCCAAATGCTTTCACCGCCTCGTCCAAGTGCTTGGCATCTACGTCGCAAGCAGCCACGACCTTGCAGCCTTCGTGTCGCGCTGCTGCCTTGGCATCACCGAGTCCCATACTGTACCCGCCCTTGCTGCCTCCCGGACCGATTACGGCTAGCTGAATTGTATCGTTCGGGCCGATCTTCTTGGGTGAGCCGGCGATGTGCTCCTTCTCGGCTGCTTCCGCCGACTTCGCAAACCAGCTTGGCAGGCCAACCGCCGCCATGCCCGCCAGCGATCCGGCGAGAAACTTGCGCCTCGAAGTCTCAAGTTCTTCCCCACGGTGCATGTAATACCTCCAAAATAGAGCTTCGTGAACGGATGCAGGGTCTCCCCGCACATCTCTCGACAATCGAACTACGGTTATTCAAACAGTTCTCCCTGGGAAAAGTTTCAATCTTTCGCAACCGGTTGAGAAGAGAGTTTAGCGTTTATATCCGAGCAGTTGCATCCAGAGGCTTATTTTGCTAAGCTTATGTTTGGGGAAGACGACCCATGTCATCCTAAGCGAAGGGTCTTCTATTAGCATGAACGGCTCCCGAAAGGCGCTGTGGGACATATGGGCAAGCTAATCCATACGCCTCGATCCTAACCTGCCTCAGGCGCACAATAACCTCGGCCTCGCGCTGGGAAACCAGGGCAGATACGATGAGGCCATACGAGAATATCGAGAAGCCATCCGCCTGAAGCCGGACCTCCGCAGCGCGCACAACAATCTGGCAATATCTCTCTACCTCAAAGGAAGATACGCCGAGGCTTGGAAGGAGGTGCGCCTGTGCGGGAAGTACGGCCTCAATCCGCATCCGGGGTTTCTGCAGGCCCTCTCGCAAAAGATGCCGGAACCGGGAGAATAAGCGCCGCCCGCCGTCGTGAAATCCTCAGCGTGGCGCTCGTCCTGCTTGCGGCAACCGTTCTGCGGGCGATTTACCTGTGGCAGTACAGGGAGCACATCCCCTACTACTCCCATCTCGTCCTGGACTCAGCGTACTACGATGCGTGGGCGCAGAGGGTGGCACATGGTGTGGGATACGGACCTATGCCATTCTACATGGCTCCGCTCTATCCATATGTGTTGGCGGCCATCTACGCGATCTCCGGGCATAATCTCCCCCTGGTATACGTCCTCCAGGCGGCTCTGGGTGTATGCAATCTCTTCCTTGTCTATCTGCTTGGGAGAAGGCTGTTCGGTCACTGGTCCGGCTTGGCGGCCATGGTGTTTGTGCTTCTGTACGCGCCGCTGATGTACCTGGAATCCAAGATTCTCACGGAAACCCTGGCGGTGGCGTTGAATCTCGGCTCCATACTCCTGCTTATGCGCGCCCTGGATCGGCCCACGCTTTTCAGGTATCTATCCGCTGGGATAGCGCTGGGTTTGAGCGCCGTCTGCCGGCCGACTGCGTTGCTCACCGTAGCGCTCATTTTGGTTTGGTTCCTGTTCGGCGCCAGATCGCCTCGTCGGAGCGGAGCCGGCTTCCGGCATCTGGGAATGCTGATTCTGGGGATCATGCTTGCCATTCTGCCCGTCACGGCGCGGAACTATCTCGTCGGGCGGGATTTCGCGCTCATCACGACGAACTTCGGCATTGTTTTCGCACAGGGCAGCTATCCGTCATCCGACGGCACCTCCACTGCGCTTCCCGACTTCAGCGGTCTCCTGGCGTCCCAGCAGGAGGAGGAGATGTCCATCGCTCAGAAAGCCCTCGGCCACCCCGTGAAACCCTCCGAGTCCTCGGCCTACTGGCTCAAAAGGGGATTTGGGTTCATCCGGGAGCATCCCGGCAGGTACACGCAACTACTCGGGCGCAAGCTGATCTGGACGCTGCATAACAGAGAAGCGCCCTGCAATTATAACGTTTACCTTGAGAGGAGGCTGGTCCCTGTTTTGCGCTATCTACCATTGCCGTACGCACTCCTGGCGGGACTGGCTCTCTTCGGTTTTGTATGCGGGCGGAGAGCCGCAAGGGAATCCGATGTGCTCGCGCTTTATATCCTCTCGATCCTTCTCGGCCTGCTCATCTTTTCGGTGACGTCTCGGTATCGTGTGTCCGCAGTTCCTGCTCTGGCTGTCTTCGCCGGCTTCGGGCTTGTGCAGGCGGTGGACTCCGTGCGTCGGCGAAACCTCCGTGCGGTCGGCGCAGTGGCGGCTTGCATCGCACTGGTCTCGCTTTTCTCGCTCGTGCCGTATCCCATACCGCCGGTGACCGCCGAAGGCCCGGCGAATCTGGGTACAAGCTACCTCGCCGCCGGGAGGACCGTCGAAGCGATGGCCGCGCTGGAGGAGTCGCTGGCTATCGATCCCAACTTTGCGTACGCACATCTCGTCATCGGGGATATCCTGGTGCACCAGGGGAAGATTGATGAGGCCATCGAGCGTTATTCGCAGGCGTTGAGGGCCGATCCGGACTGTGCGCCGGCGCATAATAACCTGGGAGCTATGCTGCTAAGGAATGGCAGGTTGCAGGAGGCGGTATCGGAGTTCCGCAAGGCTCTTCGCCTTAACCCGGACGTTGCGGAGGCGCACGTCGGCCTGGCCGCAGCCCTCGAGAAGATGGGCAGGGCGGCTGAGGCGAAACGCGAGCGCGAGGCGGCCGCCCGCTGCACGCCGAATCTCGCAGAGATGCACTACAACCGCGGTGTCGTGCTTGAGGGCGAGGGCAAGCTCGATGCAGCCGTTCGGGAATACCGCGAGGCTGTCCGCATCAACCGCGATTTTGTCGAAGCGCACGTCAACCTGGGACTCGCGCTGAAGAACCAAGGCAGGATTGACGAAGCGATACGGGAATATCGGGAGGCCATACGCATTAAGCCCGACCTTGCTTCCGCGCACAACAATCTGGCAGTATCCCTCTACCTCAAGGGGGACTATGCTGAGGCGTGGAAGGAGGTGCGCCTGTGTCGGAAGTACGGCGGCAATCCGCATCCAGGCTTCCTGAAAGCCCTTTCCGAGAAAATGCCTGGGCCTGCGGACTAAGGAAATGTGCTCATCATGCGTGCACTCGTTCACGTAGCCTCATCCGTGTCCCTTGCTTCTCCTAGTTGACGTGCGGCAAGCGGCCGGGTTAGAATAGGGCCTTGGAAGCGCCATGGGGCAAGCGCATCGTCAAGCCCCGACAGTTGAAATAAACTTCGTTAACCGGAAGGCTGAGTGACCGTGCGCGCTTCTCCAGCCTACCGGCCAAGTAGGAGGTACATTATGTCCGAGAAGAAAGGGATCTCTCGACGTCAGTTCATCCGTGGGTCAATCGGCGTCGCCGGGAGCCTCGCTTTTCCGCTGGTTTTGCCACGCAATGTGCTAGGCGGCCCCGGGCGGATTCCGCCGAGTGAGGTCATAAATCGGGCGGTCATCGGAACCGGCAGCCGGGGAATGGGCTTCGTGGGGATAAATCAGGCGAAGCGTCCGACGCCGGCGCTGGCCGTTTGCGACGTGGACAGCAAGCACTTGGATAAGGCCATTGCGACCGCCGGCCCGGGATGCAAGGGTTACACCGACTACAGGCACATCCTGGATCGCAAGGACATTGACGTGGTGTACATCGCTACGCCGCCTCACTGGCACGCGCTTATCGCGATCCACGCAATGCAGGCCGGCAAGGACGTATACTGCGAAAAGCCCATGACCAAGTTCATCCACGAGGGCCGCGCCGTCGCGGATGCGGCTGAGCGCTATGGGCGGGTGTTCCAGATCGGCACTTTCGGGCGATACAGCGCCCAGAAGCTGCGCAAGCTCGTGATGAGCGGCCTGCTGGGCTCTCCTCTTCTCGTGCGCATGTCCCGCCCGAAATACGACTGGAAAGTCAAGATGTGGAGCGGCCGGACGGACCTCGAGCCGCAGACGCCGCCTGAGAACCTGGACTGGGATATGTGGCTCGGCCCGGCGCCCTGGAAGCCCTTTCACAAACAACGCTGCCACGGCAGCTTCCGAGGCTACTGGGACTACGACGGCGGTGGATTCACCGACATGGGCGCCCACTACTTCGATCCCGTCCAGTATATAATCGGGGCGGACGACACCGGCCCGGTCGAGGTCGAGGCGAAGGCGCCGTGGCCCGCGCACCCGGACGCCATCGGCCTCTGGGGATCTATCACTTACAAGTTCGCCAACGGCACGATAGTCCGATGCACGAGCGGCGAGTGGGGCGATGAGAACGAACCCGAAGGCGCGCCGTTCATCGAGGGACCCAAGGGCAAGGTGTACGACAACGACACGGCCGAGCCGCCCGGGCTCTTCGAAGAGCTTTCGAAGTTTCCCGATCCGCCGCCGCTGGTTGACTTCGACACTGCTCTGCGGACGCGCGAGCAGACCGGAGGAAACGCCGAGGTCGGGCACCGCGTAGCGACGATCCTTCATCTCGGCAACCTGGCGATCCGCCTTGGCCGCAAGCTGCGGTGGGATCCGGTCAAGGAGCGCTTCATCGGCGACGACGAGGCGAATCGTTTCGTGAACATCCCCCTGCGGGCGCCGTGGCGTCTGTAAGGGGACCAGATAGAAGTTTGTGATACTGAAAGGAGACACACATGCGTCAGGTAAACCGATTTGCCCTTGCAGCCTTCCTCGCCGCAGCGATGTTGATACAGCCCATCGCTCAAACCGCGGAGGTTGATATACCACAATCACTCGCGCAGGCCGCGAGTGACAACGTCGAAGCGAGCAGACAAGCTATCCAGCAGTTGGCAAGTGCTGGTCCTGAAGCCGTCAAACAGCTAACGGATATGCTGGTCGAGCCCGGTAAGGGCGATGATGCCCAGGTCCGCCGGGTCCTCCACGGGCTGGCGGTCTATGTCGCACGGCCCGGCGCGGCTTCTCAGCGGCGCGCTTTCAACCGGGCACTTTGTGCCCAGCTCAAGACCGATCGGGCAACTGAGGTCAAGCGCTTCCTCATCAGCCAGCTTCAGGTCACCGGTGGAACTGAGTCGGTCGCGGCGCTTGCCGAATGCCTCGCGAACGATGAGCTTGCCGAGCCGGCCCGACAGGCCTTGATTGCCAATCGAAGTGGTGCGGCGGTCAAGGCCCTGCGCGACGCGCTCCCGAAGGCGAAGGCGGCGCTTCGGGTTGGTGTCATTCAGGCGCTCGCGCAGCTCCGGGATGCGAAGTCAGTGTCAGCCCTCGTCAACGAGGCCAAGAGCGATGACGAAGCAATTCGAGCGGCCGCGGTTGAGGCGCTGGGTTCGATTGGCGACCCGCGGGGTGAGCCTGTCGTGGCTGCCGCTCTCAACAAGGGGTCGGCCTTTGCCCGGCGAGCCGCCCTTGCTGCCTACTTACAGTTAGCGGACCGACTGACGGCGCAGGCCGTAAGCGGAAGCGGCCTAATGCATGGGGCTGTCCGAATTTATGCCCGCGTGCTGAACACAACTCCGGACCCTGTTTTTCGGTGTGATGCGCTGGTCGGACTGGGAAATGCACCCGGCGCGGGGGCGGTCGCCCTGCTCCTGCCGTATCTCAGCGACCCCGATGCAAAACTCCGCGCCGCGGCCTCTGAGAGCATCGCGAAGATGCCCGATAAGGACGTCTCGGACGCGGTCCAGCGTGCCGTTAAGACGGCGCAGGGGCCCGATAGAATCGTCCTGCTTCGCACACTAAGAGGGCGAAGAGATGCGAAGGCCGTTGCGCTCGTTGCTGCTGCTGCCAAGGATTCGAATCCGGAGGTGCGAGTCGCCGCCTGGGATCTGCAGAAGCAAATCAAGGCATCCCCGGAGATGGAGTCCACGCTCCTTCAAGTTGCCCGTGAGGGGTCGGATCTCGCCCGCCCGGCTGCGCTGTCCACGTACCTAAGGCTTGCGTTGGCCGAGACCGCGAACAGCGAACGAGCGATTGAGATGCTTCGGACGGTTATCTCCCTCGATCCGCAGCGCGAGGTCCGGGATGCCGCGGTCCAGCAATTGTGGAAACTGGGCGTTGACTTCGATCTGGCTCATGAGAAGGGGTTCGTGACCCAGTGGTGGCTTTGCGGCCCGCTGTCCGGCAACGACATTGATAAGGTCTGGCCGCCGGAACAGTGCGTTGACACAGCCGCGCCGGTCCAGACGGACGGCAAAGAGATTCACTGGGTCTATTATCATCAGCTGAGCATAAGCGACGAATGCGCGTTGGACCTGCGTCAGTTGATGAGGCCGAACGAGAACGTCACGGCATACCTCTACGCGGAGGTCACTGTCCCCGAGGCTCAGGATGTCGTGCTCAAGATGGGCAGCGACGACGGCATGAAAGTCTGGCTCAACGGCGAAGTGGTGCACGCCTCCCCAGGCGGCCGCAAGTTCTTTGTTGACCAGGACACAGCAGCGGCTCGGCTCAAGGCCGGCGTCAACAAGTTCCTTCTGAAAGTTAACCAGGGCGGCGGCCAATGGGCGGCGTGCCTGCGCCTGACCGATCAAGCCGGCCAGCCGCTCAAGTCTGCGCAGGCAGGGGACTAACGCCGGAACTGACGGCTCCGCGGAAATGTTTCCAGAGTGTTACTGTGGGGAGGCAGGTTGATAGCACGGACAGCGAATGCTTGAAGCGTTCACGGCTAGTCTCATAGCAGGTCTAGCAACCGGATTGGGTGCGGCCGCGCTGCTCTTGTTCAGGCGCGTATCCATGCGGATGTTCGACTCCATGATCGGGTTTGCCGCCGGGATTATGGCTTCGGCCTCTATCTTGGCCCTGATAATCCCCGGAATCGACGCTGGCGGCCTCTGGCGCGTGGTCATCGGGTTCCTGGTTGGCGCGCTGGTCGTATTCGCGTTCGACATGCACTTGCCGGAGCTGTTCCGCAAGGCTGGTCAGCCTCCGCCGAGCCGGTTCGTTCACCAGGGCTTTCTTATGGCGGGCACGATAGCCTTGCACAATATCCCCGAGGGTTTCGCGGTCGGGACGGGCTATGCGTCAGGGAAACCCGGTCTCGGACTCATTCTCGCGGTGGCCATCGCTCTGCAGAACATCCCCGAGGGCACGGCGGTAGCGGCTCCGCTGATAGCAGGCGGCGTCCGTCGGAGGCGAAGCGTGCTCCTGGCGACGGCCTCCGGTTTGATGGAGCCGATAGCTGCCGTCGCCGGCTTCGCTCTCGTTCGATACGTGGCGGGCGTTCTGCCTTTCGCATTCGGACTGGCGGCTGGTGCGATGCTTTACGCAGTCTCGCACGACCTGCTCCCAGAAAGTCACAGCCACGGGTACGAGCTGGCGGCGACCTGGAGCTTCCTCTTTGGCTTCCTCGTGTTCCTGGTGCTCCACTACACCCTGAGGTAAGGCCACAGACGCGTCTGTGGGTCGAGGCTTCCCGCAGCACCAGGTGGTTTCCCTAGTATGCCTTTGCGAAGACTACCTTGAGGCCCGATTCTGTGCCGCAGAGGATACAGTGGCTGCGGCCCTTCTCGCGAGCGTCGAAGGGGATACATCGGATGGTGGCGCCAGTCTTCGCCTGGATTTCCTCCTCGCACTTGGCGTCACCACACCAGAATGCCTCCACGTACCCTCGCTTCTCCGAGATGATGGAGCCCAGCTCCTCGAAGCTGGATGCCTGCCGCGTATTCTCCTCGCGGAAGGCGAGGGCACGCTGGAACAGGTCGCGCTGGATCTCCTGGAGCAGGGCCGGTAGTCGGGCGGAGAGTTCTTCGGCGGGGATGAACTCTTTCTTCCGGTTATCGCGCCGCGCGAGGACGACCTGCTTCTTCTGCACGTCCTTCGGGCCGATCTCCATCCGAACGGGCACGCCGCGAAGCTCCCACTCGTTGAACTTCCATCCTGGTGTATACTCCGCGCGCATGTCGGCCTCGATCCGAAGGTGCTTGGGAAGCGTGTCTTGGACCTCCCCAACAGCCTGCTGGACGACCTCCTGCTCGGCCTCACTCTTCCAGATAGGGACTATGATCGTCTGGATCGGGGCGACATTCGGCGGCAGAATCAGTCCCGCATCATCGCCGTGGACCATAATGACCGCGCCGATGAGCCTGGTTGAGACGCCCCAACTCGTCTGCCATACGTAACGCCGCTTGCCATCAATATCCTGGAAATCGATCCCGAAAACTTCCGAGAAATGTTGGCCGAGATTGTGCGACGTGCCTGCCTGGAGCCCACGTCCGTCGCGCATCAGGGCTTCCACAGAATAGGTCTTCTCCGCGCCTGCGAATTTCTCCCGCTCGGTCTTCTGGCCCTTGATGATGGGGATAGCCAGCTCTGTCTCGATGAAGTCGCGGTACACCTCGAGCATCCTCAGGGTCTCTTCCTGGGCCTCTTCCTCCGTGCGATGAGCGGTGTGTCCTTCCTGCCACAGAAACTCCGTGGTCCTGAGGAAAAGCCTGGTGACCATCTCCCAGCGCATGACGTTCGCCCACTGGTTGATCAGAACGGGCAGGTCGCGCCAGGACTGTATCCATTTCGCGTACATGGTGCCGATGATCGCCTCCGAGGTCGGTCGGATCGCCAGTCGCTCCTCGAGCTGATCCTTGCCGGCCTGGGTGACCCAAGCCACCTGCGGGGCAAACCCTTCCACATGAGCGGCTTCCTTGGCGAGCAGGCTTTCGGGAACAAGGAGCGGGAAATAACGCGTTCCGGTGGCCAGTGGCCTTGATCCGCGCATCCAGGAGGTCCATCATGTTCTCCCAGAGCGCGTATCCGTAAGGGCGCATGACCATGCATCCCTTCACAGGGGCGTAATCGGCCAATTCCGCCTTCAGAATGACCTCCGTGTACCACCGGGAGAAGCTATCCGTCTGGTCTGTTAGCTCCTCGACGAACTTCTTATCATTAGTGGTCATCTGCTCAGGCGACCTCTCTCGTATCCGTAGTGGGAAAACCAGGCAATTCTAGCAATTGGGTTCTCGCGGTGTCAAACCGCGATCAAGCCGTCTGATTTGACACTCCGCACCCATTTCGCTAAACTGTGTCTACGCTAAGAGAGGTCATTCATATAGTCTTAGGAGCTGAGGCGACGTGATTCTGGCGGTCGAGAAATCTCAATTGTCCGGGCGGGTGCGTATACCCGGCTCGAAATCGCACACCATACGCGCGGTGGCTATCGGCTCGCTGGCGTCCGGCCTGTCCCGCGTTGTAAGTCCTCTCAGCTCTTCCGATACGCTTTCGGCGGTCGGCATCTACCGCAAGTTCGGCGCATCCATCACAGTCGGCGAAGACTGGGCAATCGAGGGCACTGGCGGCGCACCGGCGGTTCCGGACGATGTCCTCGACGCGGGCAACTCCGGCACCTCGCTCTATATAGCGATGGGGACAGCCGCGCTCGTTGACGGCTGGAGCGTCTTCACCGGCGACGACCAGATCAGGAGCCGCCCGGCCGGCCCGCTCCTGGACGCATTGAATGATCTGGGAGCGAAGGCATTCTCGACTCGCGGGGACGGCAGGCCTCCATTGGCGATTCGCGGCCCGATGCGCGGCGGCCGAACGCATTTGGACGGGAGCAAGACTTCGCAGTACCTGACGAGCCTGCTTATCAACTGCCCGCTTGCCCCACCGACGGCGGGGCTTGCCGGCGGAGACGCTGAAATCCTGGTGAGCGATGCGGTTGAGAAGCCGTTTATAGAAATGACGCTCGGCTGGCTGAGGGAGCAGGGTATCCGGTATGAGCGCGAGGGCTTCGAGCGGTTCTGCGTGCCCGGCGGCCAGAGCTACCGGCCGTTCGACAAGAGCATCCCGGGCGACTTCTCGTCGGCGACGTTCTTTCTCTGCGCGGCGGCGATCACCGGATCGGAGTTGACGCTTCTCGGGCTGGACATGGACGATTCCCAGGGCGACAAGGCCGTGGTGGGCATGCTTCGGGCGATGGGTGCGCGAGTGGATCAGCTTTCCGACGGCATCCGAATCACCAGTGACAAGCTCACCGCAGGCGAATTCGACCTGGGCGGCACGCCGGACGCGCTTCCGGCGATGGCCGTGGTCGGCTGCTTCGCCGAAGGTGTCACGCGGCTGGTGAACGTGCCGCAGGCGCGCCTTAAGGAGACCGACCGCATTCGCGTGATGCGCGAGGAGCTTTCCAAGATGGGCGGAAAGGTCGAGGAACTCCCGGACGGCCTGGTGATCACCGGCAGCCCGCTTCATTCGGCGAAAGTGAGTGGTCATGGAGACCACCGGGTGGTGATGGCGCTGGCTATTGCGGGTTTGGCATGCGATGGACGGACGGAAGTTGACACCGCAGAGGCGGTGAATGTCACGTTCCCAAGCTTTGTGGAACTGATGCAGGGCGTGGGAGCGGCAATGGAGATCGCAGGTTGCAAATGACAGATTGCAGATCGGGGCCCAAATCTGCAATCTGCAATTTGTAATTCGAAACGGAGGAAGCACTTGTTAGGCAACACATTCGGAAGAGTATTCAGAGTCACCGCGTGCGGCGAGTCGTACGGCGACGCGCTTATGGTCATTGTTGACGGCGTGCCGGCGGGTATGGACCTGTGCGACGCCGACATCCAGGCGGAGCTCGATCGCCGCCGCCCGGGAACGTCGCCGATAGACTCGCCCCGCCAGGAGACCGACCAGGTCAAGATCGTCGCGGGCGTGATGGACGGGAAGACCACCGGCGCGCCCGTGGGCATGATCGTTTATAACGTTGACCGCCAGGACACCCACGTGGAGCAATACCGCCGGGTGAAGGACCTGATCCGCCCGGGCCATGCGGAGTACACCTTCTTCGTCAAATACGGCGAGTACGCCGATTGGTGCGGCGCTGGCCGTGCGAGCGGCCGCGAGACCTGCATGCGCGTGGCGGCCGGCGCCCTTGCCAAGAAAATCCTGGCGACGGAGAACATCAAGGTGCTTGGCTACGTCAAGGAGTGCGCCGGCGTCGCCGCAAGGGAGATGAGCTTCGAGGAGATCGAGGCCAATCTGGGCAAGAACATTATCAACTGCCCCGATCTGGAGGCGGCTGAGAGGATGATCGCCCGCGTGCTCGAAATCAAGGATGAAGGCGACACTGCCGGCGGCATCGTGGAGGTCATCGCGCATGGGGTGCCCGCCGGACTCGGCGAGCCGGTGTTTGACAAGCTGAGCGCGTGCCTCGCTCACGGCCTGATGAGCATCGGCGCGGTCAAAGGCGTCGAGATCGGCGTGGGATTCGCCGCCGCCAGGATGAAAGGCTCCGAGTGCAACGACATCCCATATCTCGAAAACGGGAGGGTGCGGTTCAAAACCAACAGGGCCGGCGGGTTCCTCGGCGGCATCACGAACGGCGAGGACCTTGTGCTGCGAATCGCCGTGAAGCCGACCGCGACCGTCTCCATCCCCCAGCAGACCGTCGACATGGCGAAGGTGGAAGAGGCGACCCTGGGCGCGATCACCCGGCGCGATCCGACCATTGCAGCCAGGATCGTCGCCGTTGCGGAGGCAATGACGGCGATGACGATAGTAGACCACCTGATGATGTGGCGCGGCTACGACAGCCTCCAGAAGTTCGAGCATAAGTGGAAATAGAGGGATCCATCCGCCTTCGTCCCTCGGCAAGCTCGGGACTTCGGAGGACAAGGGGGTCGAGGGATCCAGGGTTCCAGGGGGATAGCGTGAATCTGAATGTAGGGGCGACCCCCTGTGGTCGCCCTCTCAGGAGGACTCGCCCGGCGGTGAAGCCTTGGTTTCCCGAACCATGCGCAGGGCGAGCAGCCCAAGCAAAACCACGGCGACGCCCAGCACGACCCAGATCACCCACGGATTTGCCTGCAGCCAGGGCTTCGTTCCTATGAGCGCCCTGAAGTCAGGATTCTCGATCCGCGGGCCAAGCCCGAGCCCGGCGCGCTGCTGCGACGCTACATATTTATACGTGCGCTGGAAGTCATAAACAGGCCGCTGCGCCTCGATGTTTCCGTAATACAATCGGTAGTGGACATTCGGGTCGTATGGGAATACGACGCGCCGCCTGATCTGGTAGAGCTGCACTTTTGATATTCTGATCGGCGGATCGTCGTAGTTGTGGACCCGCAGCCGGATGTACCTGTAACTCGCTTCCAGGTACTCGACGCTTAACTGCTTCGCCTTGACCCCCGGCAAGTCGTATTTGAAGATGTACTCATACCCTGAATACTCCCATTCCCTGCCGGTCTTGCTGCCGGCGATTTCGACCTGGCGGTCGTAGTTCGTATCAGGCGACTTGATAACCGCGCGACTGCTGGGCATGCTTGCGCCCAGATCCATCAATATGTCCGTGCTCCGTTCCCTTCGATTCTGCGTGGTGGAACCACCTTCGAGCAGAAGTACCTCCTTGGCGGGCTCGATCTTTCGCCAGTAAACGGTCGCCCCCTCGATTGCAAGCGGCTTCTCGGCGAGGTCCCATATCTTCACTCGAATATACCGGTATGTGCTGTCAGGGTAGCTGACGGCGGTGCTTTCGGCGTAATACTCGCGGGAGAAATCGAAGATGTAGCCGTCGGCCTTCAGGGTCGCCCAGTGCAGCCCGTCCCAGCCGCCCTCGATTTCCACCTTTCGCATGAAATTGCTAGATGGGGTCTTGATCTCGACACGGTTGTTTATCCTCCCGGGCTTTCTGAGGTCGAGCATGAAGGTGGTATACTTGCCCGCCACGACGGACTTGTTCAGCAAGGCGGCTTTATACGTGGCCTTATACGATGCCTCCACTGTCCCTCCTCGGTCCTCCAGAAGATTGAACGGCGCCTCTTTTCCAGCGCTATCAACGATGCGGAGGTCGGCCAGGTCGTCCTGCGCATTGCGGAAGATCGCCGGGTCAACCGTGAATTCCGCATACTTGGCGGAAACCGCCGCTTTCAGCTTGAGTTCGCTGTAATACCGCCATTTCGAGCGGTTGAAGTCGGCCCGGCCCGGGCTGCACAGCATACCGACCTGACACGAAATCACCAGGAGCAAAACGCTCAGCTTGCGTTTCTGTAAAGCGCTGGACATAATCCCTCACCCACCTTTGTTCTACACGCGCATTCTCCTGCGGCGAGCTTGATATATATAGGATGCCGCGAAAAGCACAACTCCGAGCGAGATAAACGCGATTATCCGATGGAGCCTTTCGAGCCACCAGACATCAATAAGGAAAGACTTCAGTATCACCAGGCAGATCAATATCAGCGCCATGATACGCACCGGCCGGTAGCCCAGGATAATCCCGCCGGCCAGCATGAGCGTGCCGTAAACCATCCAGACCGCCGATAGAACGAGCGATCTGGCGCTCCAAGGCGCGAATGGCTGGGCAAGCCAAACCCATTCGATCGCTTCCAGACTCAGCGCCCACAGCATCAGGAAGTTGCACCCCAGAATCAGCACGGCCGGAACCGACTTTTCTCTGGGAACCAGCGAGTCGCGGTATCGGCCGTACATCCAGGCGATGAGCGCATTTATCGCTACAGCGACCAGGAACGTCGGGAAGCGGTCGTTCAGGAATGGAAGGCGCACCTCCGCGGGGGCATCTCTGAAAAGCAGACGCCAAAGCACCAGCCCAAGTAAAACCAAGGCCACCTCTCTGGTCCGCACGCTATTCAGGTTGAATCCTATCGCGGCCAGCACCGCCGCCTCGACCGACCAGCCGATCGTTATCCAGTGGCCCCTGAGCTGAATCGGGATGGCGAGCGTCAGGAAGGCTGTTGCGACGCCGAGAAAGATAAGCCGAACCCTCCTGTCCTCGAACCGGATTATGCGGACGTTCTGTGCAAATGCGAGGTAAAGCGCCGCCATGACCGCCGAAAACACCCCAAGGTATACCCGATACGCATCCACGAGGAGCGAGTAACTCACGGCGAAGTACAGTATCGGCGTGACAATCGCCATGAATATGTCGGCGGTGTTCAGGCTCCGCCGGGCTGTGACGTTCTGGACGAACGACTGTGCGGCGAAGATCGCGAAGAAGATCGTGAGAAACAGCATCGTCACGCCGAGATTCTCGGGTGAGTAATTCTCCCAAGCCCATCCCTGGAATATCAGCACAGTGCCGATCAGGCTCAAGATATTCAGGCTGCGCCAGCCTTTATAGCGCGTGATGCCGAGAATGCCCAGGTCGAGAATCGCTATATACGTGAACAACTGGATCTCGACATCTCCTCCACCAGGACCTTGAAGCAGCGCCGGGGTGGCGAAAGCCCCGATGATGCCCAGGACTGCGATGGCGACCGCGTCGTATCTGACGGAGACGGCGATCGCGGTAATGGTCACCACGATCATAAACCCAAACGCGGCAAGCTGCGGAACCAGTTGGTAGAACGCAAAGGCCGCGTATATCGTGAAATAGAGGATGGCGATCCCGGCGCCGGAAATCCCCTGCGCGTACAGCGGCAAGTTCCTTTTCCGGAAGTATTCCCCGCCGTAGACGCAGGCAAGGCCCACCACGACGCCGATGATGATCCTGCCGGTCTCATCAATCCAGCGGTTCTCGATAGCGTACTTGAGGAAGAAGGCCATGCCCAAGACCAGGGCAATTGCGCCGATCTTGTTCAGCCAGTTTCCACCGAATTCGGCTTCGAGCCTTGACTCGGCAGGGGGTGCGGATGGCGGGGGAGCTGGTGTAGGTGGCGCAGCGGGCTGAGGCGGTGCTTCAGGGGCAGCAGGGGGACGGGGAGCCTCCGGAGGAGCGCGAAGTTCCTCGGCCTGTGGAGCGACTGCATACTGCCGGACAACCTGTTCCAGCGCCGCAACGCGCGCTCTCAGTCGGTCAACTTCTTCAGACAGCCGGGATACTTGATCTTCCGCCATCGGAAATCCTCCCTCAGAAGTTCGCTGCCAACCGGATAGCAATTCCACGCGCATATGCGACATTCCTGCGTATGGTTGGCTATTTTCGACACAAGTCTTATACCCTCCGAGGCCTCCGTTAAGCGCCGCTGCTATGTGCGTCGCCTGTTCACAGTGGACAGTATCGCGGTGATGGCTTATACTTATGATGCTGTGTGGAAGCGGTTCCGTTGGCGGGACCGCATGCCGCCGGGAACGCGAGGCAACCATTCATGAGTAAACTGCGTATAGAACTAGGTGAGAGAGGGTACGATATACACGTTGGGCCGGGCTTGCTGGACCAGGCAGGCGAGCTGATCTCCGCCGTCTGCAACGGCAAGTCGGCCGCGATCGTGACGAACCGCCGGATCGGGGAACTGTATGCCGGGCGTCTCGTCAAAAGTCTTGAGGGTGCGGGGGTCTCCGGCTACGTGACGATTATCCCCACTGGCGAGAGATACAAGACCCTGAGGACGGTTGCGTTTCTCTACGAAAGGTTTCTCGACCAGCGCCTGGACCGCGGCGGCATGGTCATCGGCCTCGGCGGCGGCGTTGTGGGCGACATTGCCGGATTCGCTGCGGCGACGTACCTGCGCGGCGTTGACCTCGTGCAGGCGCCGACCTCCCTTCTGGCGCAGGTTGATGCCAGCGTGGGCGGCAAGACCGGCGTGAACCTCTCGCGGGGCAAGAACCTGGTTGGCGCCTTCCACCAGCCCAGGTTGGTGCTGATTGACGTGTCGGTGCTGAGGACGCTGCCCAGCCGGGAGTTCCGGTGCGGGCTGGCCGAGCTCATCAAGCACGGCATAATTCGGGACAGCGAATACTTTGCGTTTGTCGAGCAGAATCTGAGCGCGATCAGGCGCTTGGATCCGGCGGTACTGGAACGCACAGTCTTGCGGTCGTGTGAGATCAAGGCGGACGTGGTGCGTCAGGACGAGCGGGAGTCGGGCCTGCGCCGGATTCTCAATTACGGCCACACCATCGGCCACGCAATTGAATCGCTTACGGCCTATCGGAAGTACAAGCACGGCGAAGCGGTTGCGATCGGGATGGTGACTGCGGCGCTCGCGGCCCGGGAAATGGGCTCGGCGGAGTCCGGCCTCGTGAACCGGATTGTGGGCATACTGAAGGCAGCCGGACTACCGTACAAGCCGCCTTCGGGGATCAGCCACCAGGAGATCGTCGCGGCAACCGGACTGGACAAGAAGGTTGCTCACGGGCGGCTCCACGTGGCCTTGGTGAACACGATCGGTTCTGCGTTCGTGGCAGACGACCTCACGCCTGAAATGTGGCTGAAGGCGCTGGGTGTGCAGGCCGGACTGTAGGTCTCGGGTTCCAAGTCCCAGGTTTCAGGCTAAGCCCGTCTGAACCTGGAACTTGGAACCTGCAACTTGGAACTGGTTCGAACAACGATGGACACTCTGACGAAATACGCTGTTGAGGTCATAGGGGCGGTTTGGCTGGTTATCGTGGCGCTCCAATACCTCAGCTACCTCAGCCGTTACATTATCCCCGCGCGTGGGGAGCTCGATTTCACATTCGCATACATCGTGATGCTCTGTCTGGTCGTCGGGATCGGTCTCTACAGGGCTATTCGATTCTGCGCTGGCAGACGCGGGTAACAGCTCATGGGCATTGGTACGTTGGTCGGTACGGTGCTGAAGCACCGCTATGAGGTGCTGGAAAAGATCGGTGAAGGCAACCTGTTCACCGTCTATAAGTGCGATGACAAGATAGATAACCGGCCGGTCGCAGCAAAGGTGCTGCTTCCGCAATATGCCGCAAACCGCATGTTCGCCGAGCGAATACTGGTCGAGGCCCAGGCCATGGCGGGCGTTTCGCACCCTGGCATCGTGGAGGTCTACGACAGCGGCGAACAGGATGGCAGCTACTACGTAATAATGGAGTACGTCCGCGGCGTGGATTTGAAGGAGCGCATACGGCGGAGTGCTCAATTCTCACTCTCAACTGCGGTGGATGTGGGTCTGGCGATCTGCGATGTGCTCGATTTCGCCCACCGCCGCGGTTTTGTCCACGGCGATCTGCGCCCGGGAAACGTACTGGTCACACCTGAAGGCCAGATCAAGCTCACCGATTTCTGGGTCGGCAGTGGAGTGGCCTCATCGCAGTCAATACGCACAAGCGCGATGATGCGGTCCATCCACTACATGGCGCCTGAAGTCGCGGAAGGGAAGCCTGCGACCCCGGCGGCCGACGTCTACTCCCTGGGCGTCGTACTTTTCGAGCTCCTTACGGGCGCGATCCCGTTCGACGGCGATACGCCGATTGCGATCGCCTTGAAGCACGCGCGCGAGCCGGTGCCATCCCTTCGGGCGCTGAATCCAGGCATACCAAAGAATCTGGAAGCGGTTGTCGTGAAAGCTCTGCAGAAGGCCCCGCAGGACAGGCATCGCTCGGCGAAGGCCATGCTGAACGAATTGAAGTCTGTGCGTGACGCCCTGCACCTCTCCAGGCCGGTTGCGTGGTCGCAGCCCGCTGGGAAAAAGGCGGCCGGGCCGCCCCCGGAACCGGAAGAGCGCGTCGCCGGAGTGGACTATACAGAGCCGGTGTTTCTGTCCGCCTTGCGCAGGACGCTCCTGGCCGTTGTGCTCATAATCGTCGTTCTGCTTGCGGTAATGGTCGGCTACATGATCAGGAGACCCGCCGATGTGAGGGTTCCGGACCTGATTGGGAAGGCGCTGAGTCAGGCGCAGATGATCGCTGCTGACAAGAAGATCCAACTGGCCGTAAGGTCCGAGCAGTTCAACGAGGAATATCCGGCTGGCACAATCTACTTCATGAGTCCGTCTCCTGACAGGTTCATCAAAGTCGGGAAGACAGTTGATGTGTGGGTCAGTAAGGGGTCGAAGTTCGCGGTCACACCGAACGTGGTGAAGGTTACGCGGGAAGAAGCCGTAGAGCGAATCCGTAATGCCGGTTTGAATGCGGGTGAGGTTACGCAGGCGTACAGCGATACGGTGCCGGCAGACAGCATCATAGGCCAATCGCCTTCTGCGGGAACGCGCTTGGAGCGCGATCAGTTGGTGGACCTAGTTTGCAGCCTGGGTCCCGAGCCGGAGAAGGTATCGTTGGATACAGAGAATTACGGCCCCTCGGGCGAGACTCGATCGTTCGACGTGAGATTCACAGTGCCGGAGGGCGCCGAGGACCAGAGGGTGCAGATAGTCGTCAGGGATGATTACGGCGAGAGCATTGCCTATTCCGGCGTTGGACATCCCGGCGACCGCATACAGCAGACGGTTCAGGGGACAGGGGATAAGGTTACGATACGCATTTACATTGACGGCAAGCTGGTCAGCGAGGAGCCGAAATGGCGGTAAAGATTTCCCCCTCCCTGTTGTCCTCGGACTTCAGCAATCTGGAGCGGGAAGTGCGCCGAGTAACAGGCGCAGGAGCCGACAGCATCCACCTCGACGTCATGGATGGCCGGTTCGTCCCGAATATCACGTTCGGCCCGGCCGTTGTTGCCAGCATCAGGGACAAGACGGATCTGCCGCTCATCGGGCACTTGATGATCGAGAATCCTGAGTCGCTGGTCCGCGAGTTCGCCGCGGCCGGGTGCGATGCCATCGTGGTGCATGCTGAGGCGTGCGCCCACCTGCACAGGACGATCCGGCAGGTCAAGGAGCTTGGTGCAGCGGCGGGGGTCGCTCTGAATCCGTCTACTCCTCTTCATGCAGTGGATGGTGTCCTGGATAGCGTTGATGAGGTGCTCATCATGACGGTGAACCCCGGATTCGGCGGGCAGGAGTTCATCCATTCCATGCTCCCCAAGATCGCCGCGGCCCGAGGCATGGTCAATCGCTCCGGTAGGGAGATAGACATCGCTGTGGACGGCGGGATCAACCTGGAGACATGCGCCCTGGTCATCTCCGCCGGGGCAAATGTCCTGGTGACAGGGTCGTTCTTATTTGAGAACGGCGTCGAGGACGCGATGCGCAATCTCCGCGAGAAGTGCTGCGGAATTTGAGGGCATAGCGCGTGTGGGTGAATCCACACGCTAATTGGACGAAGCCATCTGAAGATGGCTGAGGAACAGCGGACTGAGTCTCAGGCAGGCCCGCTTCAGCGGGGTTCGTGAGCTTAGCGCCGGGGTTTAGCCCGGCGCCTGTCGGAATCTGACAATGCTGCGCATAGTGCTCGCAATCGGAATCGTTCTGGTGGTCGCGCTCCTGGCCTTGGAGGTTCGGGCCTGGCGCAGGGATACGAGGCGCGTCGCCCGCAGGCAGAAAGCCCTGCGCGTGGCGTCGGCGGTGCTGCTTGTCACCATAATGGCGATGGTGCTGGTCGGCGATCGCTGGGTGAAGGCGTGCTGCGGGCCGCTCGCGGCGATGGCATACTGGGCCCTCTGCTTCGGACTCACACTTGGCTTGGTCGTCCTGGCCCTGCTGGACTTGAAGGAAGTGGGCCTGAGTTACGGCCGGGATAGGAAGAAGATTCTGAGAAGCATCGCGAAGCCGAGAGAAGAAAACACACATGGCGAATAGCGTTTACATGAAGCGGGCGCTGACGCTCGCAAGGCGCGGACGCACCAGCCCCAACCCGATGGTCGGGGCTGTCGTCGTCCGTGATGGTCAAATCGTCGGCGAGGGCTGCCACCCGAGGGCCGGCGAGCCGCACGCCGAAGTCTTCGCGCTCGAGCGGGCGGGTCCGCTGGCAAACGGCGCGGATCTCTACGTTACCTTGGAGCCGTGCTGCCACCACGGAAGAACGCCTCCATGCACGGACGCGATTATCCGCTCGGGCGTGCGCCGGGTCTTTGCTGCGATGATAGACCCAGGCCCGACGGTCAGCGGCAAGGGGATCGAGATTCTGCGCTCGGCCGGCATAGAGGTCCAGGTCGGCCTCCTGGAGCCGCAAGCGAGGAGGCTCAACGAGGCTTACATCAAGCGGGTCACTACCGGGTTGCCGTTCGTCTTGTGGAAAGCCGCCATGACGCTGGATGGCAAGATTGCGACCAGGACGGGCGATTCGCGCTGGATCACAGGCGAGCGGGCGCGAAAGGAAGTTCACAGGCTTCGCAGCAGGTACGATGCGGTGCTTGTAGGAATCGGAACCGTGCTTGCTGACGACCCGGAACTAACGGTGCGCGGGATTCGCGGCGCAGTGAACCCACTCAGGGTTGTGGTAGATAGCCGCGCCTCTCTGCCGTTGGACGCGCGAGTGCTGGATTCCGAGGCGCAGACGCTGGTTGCAGTCACCGGGAATGCCCCTGAAGAGAAGGTCGAAGCTCTCCGGAACGCAGGGGCAAGGGTGCTCGTCCTGCCTGCCTGGGCGGGTGGACAGGTTGATCTCCGTGCTCTGATGAGCGAGCTGTCCAACCAGGGCCTGAACGGCGTGCTCCTCGAGGGCGGAGGCGAACTCGCCGCCTCGATGCTCGAGATGGGCCTGGTTGACAAGGGTTTAATCTTCATCGCGCCGAAGATAGTAGGAGGACGGAGTGCAAGAACCCCTGTCGAGGGCGAGGGCATCGAGCTGATGAGCCGGGCCCTGGGCGTCTCTAAGCCTCGCATCCGGCGCTTCGGCGAAGATATCGGACTTGAATTCGATGTGAAATCATAGTGCGGCCAGCCCCAGATGTGGGAGGCGTCTCCAGACGGCGACGGGCAAGTGTCCCATGCCTGACTCTTGACAAGAGGTACTATGTTCACTGGTCTAATCGAGGAAAAAGGAAAGGTCATACGGGCGGAGCCTGGGCCGGGCGGTATGAGGCTCACGGTCGAAGCGCCGGAAGTCTCGCGCGATGTCAAGCTCGGCGACAGCGTTGCCGTGAACGGCGCCTGCCTGACCGCGGTTGAGGTCTCGCGGCCGATGCTGACATTCGACATCGTGCGAGAGACGGTCGAGCGCTCCACCCTGGGACGTCTGAGGCCGGGCGATGCCGTCAACCTCGAACGGCCTCTGCGCGCGGGCGATAGACTTGGCGGGCACATGGTTCTCGGCCATGTGGACGGCATCGGCGCCGTCAGGGAGATCCGGAAATCCGGCGGGGAGATGATCTTCCGCTTCGAGGCTCCGGTGGAGATCATGAAGTACGTCGTGCAGAAGGGCTCCTTAGCCGTTGACGGGATCAGCCTGACCGTCGCAGAGCTTGGACCGGACTGGTTCAGTGTGGCCGTGATCCCGCATACGCTCGTCAGCACCACGCTGGGCGATGCGGCAGCGGGTAGCACCGTCAACCTGGAAACTGATATAATAGGAAAGTACGTATTCAAATTTGTTGATAGGGCCGCAGCGGCGTCGGACAAGCGGTTCCTAGACAAGCTATCAGAAGGCGGGTTCATGGAGTAATGGAGTACTGGGTCGTCTTTGTTTCCAATACTCCAAGACTCCAGCAGTCCAATACCCCATCGGCGATGGTGATCGGAGTAATGCCTTGGGAGTTCAGTTCTGCTCAATCGAAGAAGCCATACAGGATATGCGCGAAGGGAAGATGCTCATCGTCGTGGACGATGAGGACCGGGAGAACGAAGGCGACTTCATCATTGCCGCCGAGAAGGTCACTCCGGAAGACATCAACTTCATGGCAAAGCACGGACGTGGACTGATCTGCCTCGCCACTACCCAGAAGCGCCTCGAGGAACTCGGCTTGGGCCCGATGGTGGACAGAAACACGGCCAAGATGGGCACTCCGTTCGCGGTCAGCGTTGACGCCCTGCGAGGCACGACGACCGGCATATCCGCATTCGACCGTGCGCACACCATCAAGGTTTTCCTCGACCCGGCGACGAAGCCATCCGATCTCGCAAGGCCGGGGCACGTTTTTCCGCTCGCCGCGCAGGACGGCGGCGTCCTGAAGCGAGCCGGCCACACGGAGGCCTTGGTTGACCTCGTGCGCCTTGCGGGGCTTTGTCCGAGCGGTGTCCTGTGCGAGATCATGAGCGAAGATGGGACGATGGCCCGCCTGCCGGAGCTTCAAGAGTTGGCGAAGAAATTCGGGCTGAAGATAGCCACCATCGCCGATCTGATAAAGTACCGCAGGCGTACGGAGAAACTCGTCCGCTGCGTGGCGAAGACACACCTGCCGACCAAATTCGGTGACTTCCGCCTGTTTGCCTATGAGACGGCCGTGGAGGATAAGCCGTACATTGCCCTCACAATGGGCGATGTGGCAAACGGTGAGCCGGTTCTGGTGCGCATACACTCCAGTTGTGTGACCGGCGACGTTCTACATTCCCTCAGATGTGACTGCGGCGGGCAGCTCGAGCGGGCGATGGCGATGATCGCCGAAGAGGGCCGCGGAGTGCTCCTCTACATATACCAGGAAGGGCGCGGCATCGGCCTCTTAAACAAACTGAAAGCCTACGAGCTCCAGGATGAGGGGTTCGACACCGTTGAAGCAAACGAGCGCCTTGGTTATCCTGCCGATGTCAGGGACTATGGCATCGGGGCGCAGGTGCTGATTGACCTGGGAGTTCGGAAGATAAGGTACATGACCAACAGCCCGTCGAAGCTGGCGGGGCTGGAGGGTTACGATCTTGAGATTGTCGAGCGAGTGCCGCTCGTAGTAGAGCCGAACAGCGCCAGCCGTCGCTACTTGCAGACGAAGCGCGATAGATTGGGCCATTTGCTCGATACGTGATACGTGATGCGTGATACGTGATGTGTGAGGGGAGGCTTCTCACGCATCCGCACAAGGGGGACACAAACATGGCAAGGGTGTATGAGGGCAAGCTGCTCGCCGAGGGGCTTAAGTTCGGCATAGTAGTGAGCCGGTTCAACGATTTCGTGACCAAGAGGCTGCTCGAGGGGGCGTTGGATGCTCTGGGCCGCCACGGAGCAAAAGAGGAGGACATCGCCGTCGTCCGGGTTCCCGGAACGTTCGAGGTGCCGCCGATCGCACAGAAGATGGCTTCGTCGGGGAAGTACGATGCCGTGATATGCCTGGGTGCGCTGATCCGGGGTGCGACTCCGCACTTCGAGTACATCGCGGCTGAGGTGACAAAGGGGATCGCGCAGGTCGGGCTTGCAACAGGCGTTCCGACGATTTTCGGCGTGATAACCGCCGACACCATAGAGCAGGCGATCGAGCGAGCGGGAACGAAGGTCGGGAACAAAGGGTTCGACGCGGCCGAGGCTGCCATCGAGATGGCCAATCTATTGCGCGAGATCGGGGAATAAGTAATGCGTGATACGTGACGAGTGACGAGTGATAAGTGAGGCTGAACCTTACTCCTTACTCCTTGCTCGTTACTGATCATTGCCCTCTGAGCGGCAGCTCAATTCAGAACAAGAAGGAAGACACCCGATGAAGAAACTCATATTGTATGTGCTTGTTTTCGTGCTGGGTTTCGGCGCCTGCGCCTACATCCTCAGTCGCACAGGCTACACGCCAGGCGGCAAGGAGTCAGTTATGCGGGCCTTGAGTGGGAAGCCTGCGCCGGCCGTCGTCAAGAAGGGCCAGAACCCGATAGCCGACGCCGCCGCCAGAATCGGACCGGCAGTGGTAAACATAGACACGGTGGCCCAGCGCCGGGTGCCGAATCCGTTTGGGGGCCTCGAGGACTTCTTCGGCCTTCGTGTGCCACCGCAGAGGCAAATCCTGGTGGGCCAGGGCTCGGGCGTCATCATCGGCAAGGATGGCTATGTTCTCACGAACAACCACGTGGTCGCCGGGGTGCAGGATATAAAAGTTCGCCTGGCCGACGGTCGGAAGTTCAAAGGCCGGCTGATCGGCAGGGACAGCAAGTCGGATGTTGCCGTCTTGAAGGTGGACGCGAGGAATCTCCCGTTTGCAGAACTTGGCAATTCAGACGCAATCCGAGTGGGTGACTGGGTGATCGCAATCGGCAACCCTCTGGGCCTCGGGAACACTGTGACTGTTGGGGTAGTCAGCGCGACGAAACGCAAAAACCTGCTGGTGAGCGAGGGAACGGTGATCGAGGAGGCTATCCAGACCGATGCTGCAATCAACCTGGGAAACAGCGGCGGCGCGCTTGCGAACATTGATGGCGAAGTCATCGGTATCAACACCGCTATCTACTCGACTGAGCCTTGGCGGGGAAACATAGGCCTCGGATTCGCAATCCCGATCAACGGCGCCAAGGACGTCGCGAAGCGCCTGATAAGCAAAGGATCGGTAGGCCATCCCGTCGTCGAGGGCGGACAAAAGGAACGCCCGTATCTGGGGATTCTCATGAGCGATCTCACAGGGGAGCGCGCCGAGTGGTACGGGCAGAACGGCTATAAAGGCAAAGGCGGTGCGTTCATCGAGCAAGTCGGACCAGGTTCCCCTGCTGTTGAAGCGGGTCTCATGCCGGGCGACGTCATCACTCAGATTGACAAGACGAAGGTCCGCAGCGCTGAAGATGTGATCCGCATCATCAAAAAGGGAAAGGTTGGCCAGGTCATCAGGCTGACAGTCTGGCGGGTGGGCAGGACGAACGTCCTCTTCGCCAAGCTTGGAGCGGCGCCCACCGATGTGGAATAGGTGAACTGCCGCCGGTCGTTAGCGCACGCCATGACTTCTTCCGAGGGGAGAGTGTATCCCGGACATCGCTCAGGGGCTTGCTCCTCGATCCAGCGCCTCTCGAATCTCCCCGATCACCTGCTCATCGGTCTCGCTTGCGATGGCCTTTTCGAGCGCAAGGCGGGCATCGGACGCGCCGATTCTCCCGAGCGCCCAGGCTGAATGCCCTCGGACGACCGGCTCAGGATCCGAGAGCGCTTCCACCAGGCCGGGAACCGCCGCAGGGTCGCCGATGTTCCCCAGTGCAATTGCCACGTTCCGCCGGAACCGCGTCCGTCCAATCCACCCAGCAGAGGTCGGCTCGACCTGCGCCTTGAACTCCTCCGGCGAGATATTGAGCAGCGGCAGAAGTTCCGGATTACTTCCCAAGCCGGCGGAGGGTCGGAAGCCTCTGATGTTCCCCGGCTTCGCATCTTTGTTCAGCGGGCAGGCGCTCTGGCAGGTGTCGCAGCCGTAGATTCGCGTCCCCATCTTCTCCCGGAGCCGGTGGGGGATAAAGCCCTTCGACTGCGTGATGTGGGAGAGGCAAATCCTCACGTCCACGGCATAAGGCTCGCAGATCGCGCCGGTCGGACATGCCTCCACGCATTTATTGCACTCGCCGCATATATCCGGAGGCGCTGGTTCATCTGGCTCTAGTTTGATGTCGGTGATCAGCTCTCCGAGGATGACCCACGACTTGTACTCCCCGGCGTAGACGCAGGTGTTCTTCCCGCGCGAGCCGATCCCCGCGCGTATGGCTGCGGAGCGGTCAACGAGCGGACCGGTATCGGCGAACATCTGGATTGCAGTGGGGCGGCCCAGTTTTATCTGAATATAGTCCGCAAGAGCAAACAGGCGTTCTTGGAGAACTCTGTGGTAATCCAAGCCTCTGGAGAAGCGAGCCATCCAGCCGCGAGGCCCTGCGCCGGTTGCAGGCTCTTCCATGTCGTCGGTCAGATATGAGAGCGCAACCGCGATCACCGACCGGGCGGTGGGCAGCGTCTCTCGGGGATTCGTGTATACGTGCATGTCTTCCCGCTCGTAGCCCGAACCTTCGAGCAGGCCGCGCGCGTATCGCTCGCGCAGGACGCGTTCAGCCTCGACGAACGGCTCCGCGCTCGCGATCCCAACCGCATGGAAGCCCAGGTCAAACGCGAGCGATTTCACGTCACCGGGTAAAGCCATCTGCCGCCCTCCGGCGGTTATTGAGCCGCTCTACCTTCTTCGTGGAAATGAGATCGGCCAGGCGTCCGGCGTTGGCCCTGATCCTCTCCAGCACTTCCGGCTTGAATAGCTGAATCCAGTCCTTGGGGACGGATTGGGCTCCATTGAGAGTGCCCGCGAGCATAGCGGCCCGGCCTGAGATCGTATCCGAGTCGCGGCCGATGTTCGTGCCGCCGACAGCCGCCTGCCGGACATCCCCTCCGGCGATCTTGAACATGGCGAGCGCGAACCCCAGCACTTCCAGGGGATCAATCATGTGGTAGAGGAGGCACTTCTCGTAAAGCTCCGGGCGGACGGATAGGACATCGTCGTACCTGTCGGCGATTTCCAGGCAGGCCTCGATGTAGTCGCGGACGGAGTTGAATGGGCGTTCGTCGAATGTATTCAGCTTATCGTTCGGCGCGGCGGCCAGAGCCGCGTCACACACACTTTCGACGGTCGCTTCGGGCTTGAATGCCTCGGCCACGGCGCCCGCAAGGATTGACGCGGCAGTCACGTCAAGCCCCCGCTGGTACATGTAGGATATCGCGGCTGCGTCAACCATCGCATACTCCGGGTCGGCAAGGTGGTAAATGCCCACCGGCTCAATGCACATGACCGTGGAGCCGGTGACGACGTTCCAGTGGCCGGTGATTCGCGGATCCCAGCCCCGGCATATCAGATCGTAGGAGTTGCCCATGCAGTGCGGATAGAAGTGATCGCGGTTCATGCGCTCCCGCCAGGTATGGCCGAAATGCCGCGCCATCACGGGCAGGCCGGCGCGCTCCAGGTACGTCTCCACCAGAAGCATCGCCAACTGGTTGTCGTCCTCGCCTTCGAGCCGCCGTGGGTCGAGGATTGTGGTGATGCCGCCGGGATACTGCTCGTCTATCTCCCAGTAGAACCTCCCCTCGACAACGGAGCCCATAGCGTTACCAATGGCGCCGGCGAGGATGCAGCCGTGTATCCTGTCGAACAGCGGTGATTCGCCGTCCTCTTTCCCCGCCAGGCGCTCGATTGTGGATATGACGGCCCTTTCCTTGTTCATGCGGCTGCGGACGATCTCCGTCATAGGGAACCATGCGGATGCACTCGGCTCCGCCCAGGCGCGCCATTCCCGCGGGAAGGCATCCTCTCCGTGAAGCGCTCCCAGGATCGCACCGGCGATGACAGGCGAGATGGAAGCCGCATTATTCACCGGCGCGAGCAGCAGAGCCATCAGCTTCCGAGCGTCATCGGCAAAGTGCCTGATGAGGGGCAGAACGAAGC